>DUMC01000103.1 GCA_012840075.1 Clostridiaceae bacterium
ACCATTGAATTATTTGATGTTAATAATGATATTCTGGCAGATATTAAAAGCATGCCTCATATTGTTTCTGCCGAATTTAAAGATAATATACTCCTTGTAAAATCCACAAGAGGTAAAAACAATCTTGCTGTAATACTCGATTATCTTAAGTCAAAGAATATTGCTTTTGGAAAGATTTATTCAGAACCGCCTACGCTAAATGACGTTTTCCTTGAAATAACCGGTAAAGACTTGAGAGACTAGGGCTTAGAGCAGAGCTTGAATCTCGAAATTATGGGATTGGAGGTAAAGTTAAAAACATGTTTAAGCATATTTATATATATAGGCTAAAATGCATATTAAGAGATAAACAGTTACTATTCTGGACGCTGTTATTCCCCATATTATTGGGGTTGATGTTCATCATGGCATTTTCAAATTTATTGAGCAGCGAATTATTTTCTGAAATTAAAATTGCTGTCGTGGATAATGAAGAATATAGGAAAAATCGCAGCTTCCAAGCTGCATTATCCTCGGTTTCCGACAGTTCTAATTTTGATTTTGATTCCGATTCTGATACTGATGCTGATTCTGATTTTGACAGCTTTGCTTACAGATCGGACGAAGTAAAACTTTTTGATGTTACCTATACATCTCAAGAAGAAGCTGAAAACTTGCTTAAAAACGGCAAGATCGCAGGCTATATCTATTTTGATAAGGATATGAAACTTGTTGTTAAAAAATCCGGTGGTTTACAGCAGACTATAATAAAAAAATTCCTGGATGACTACCTGCAGACAACATCTACAATTTACAGGATTATAATTAAGGAGCCGTCTGCCGTTCAAAAAGGACTTTTTAATATCGTTTACAACAGAATAAACTTTATTGAAGATGTTCCTGTCGGCAAGGCTTTTCCCAATACTACAGTGCATTACTTTTATACATTAATAGCTATGGCCTGCCTTTATGGAGGTTTCTGGGGATTAAAAGAAGTAACGGCGATTCAAGCAAACCTATCTTCCCAAGCTGCAAGAGTAAATTTGGCTCCAACCCATAAATTGAAGGTTTTCTTTATTTCAGTTCTTGCCGCAGTTACAATACAGCTTTCTATAATATTTATTTTACTTCTGTTCTTGGTTTTTATCTTGAAAGTTGATTTCGGCAATCAGATAGGGTATATAATTTTAACTTGCATAGTAGGTACATTTACAGGTGTAACCTTCGGAACTTTTATTGCATCAATTGTAAAAAAAGGTGAAGGTGTAAAAATAGGTGTACTGATAGGTGCTTCCATGACAATGTCCTTTCTTGCAGGAATGATGCACGCAAACATGAAAATAATTGTAAATACCAAGGTGCCACTGCTGGGATATATTAATCCTGCAAATCTACTATCTGATGCCTTCTACTCATTATATTTTTATGACACTTATACACGTTTTTTTATAAATATAGCCTTACTATGCTGTTTAACGGTTGTTTTCAGCTTAATCACTTATTTAGCTCTAAGGAGGCAAAAATATGCTAGTATATAAAGCTTTTTTCAAGATAATCTATAAGAACTTGCCGGAAATTTTAATATATGTTTTAGTCTTTTTATTCCTTGCAATTTTTTTAAGTTCCACATATAGTAGCACTCAAAGTACGGACTTTACGGAAACAAAAATTAACATTGCCTTTATAAACCAGGATAAAGACTCAATGCTTGTAAACGGATTAAAGAGTTATTTGGAAAAAAACGCAAATATTATTTATACTGAGGGTGATGGTAAAAATTTGCAGGATGCTTTATTTTTCAGACAAATAGAATATATTTTAAAAGTACCGGAAGGTTTTTCAGAAAGTATACTGAAGGAAAAAATAATAAAACTTCAAAGAACTGCAGTACCTGACTCAACAGGAAGCGTATATATCGACTCCCTTGTCAATAAATATCTCAATACTGCCGTTCTTTACATTAAAAACTTAAGAAATATCACAGAAGATCAATTGATATCTTATATTGAAGAAGATTTAACAAATGAGACCCAGGTTTACGTGAATAATTTTGGTAACCGGACTTCAAACGGTAATGTAGTATATTACTTTAATTACTTGGCCTATTCCATACAAGCCAGTTTAATTCTGGGAGTATGCGCCGTAATGTTGGTTTACAATAACATCGATATAAAAAGGAGAAACCTCTGTTCTCCCTTAAAACCAAAATATATGAACTTTCAAATGATTCTTGGGAATCTAAGTTTTGCCGTTTTATGCTGGTTAATATTAATTAGTGCAAGTTTATTCATCCATGGGGAATATATGATTACGTCAAATGGATTACTGCTTTTGCTAAACTCATTTATTTTCACTATTGCGTCATTAAGTTTAAGCTTCCTGCTTGCAAACATTGTAAAAAGCAGGAATGCCATGTCCGGTGCTGCAAATGTTTTCGCCCTTGGTAGCTGTTTTATCAGCGGAGTTTTTGTTCCCCAAGAATTTCTGGGTAAACAGGTGTTGGATATAGCCGCTTTTACCCCGACTTTTTGGTATGTTAAAGCCAACAACCTGATTGTCGGTATGACAAACTTCAATTCTGAAAACCTTATTCCGGTTATTAACTGTATGCTCATTGTTATGGGATTTGCAATTGCATTGTTATCTGTCTCTCTGGTAATAATTAAGCAAAGAAGGGTCAACACATAAAAGCCAGTGCATTTTGCCCTTCTTTCTTTTTTCTAATTTTTTTAACTTTTCCCATTTTATGCGTTATGCGTTATTTTCCCCTCGAAACGTCTTTTTTCTTTTATGTAACAGACATCTTTTTTCTTTCACGTAACAGAAGGGAAATAGCTATCCCGACAAGTATTACAATCAAAGTATAACTTATACTGAAACCTGCTTTAAAGCTTTCTTTTTCAGCAACTAGCCCAATTAGCCACGGAATAGTCATTGATCCTAATGACATTGCCATATACAATATTCCTGTTACTGTCCCTGATATGGACGGGAACATCGAATTTGCATACGCCAATCCCGTTGGATGAAGACCTGAAAAGAATAATCCGCTGAAAAAAACACCTGCAGTAATCATAAGAGGATTTGATGCAAATATTGTAAATGGATAGAATACAAAACACCCTAATGCACAGCTTAATATTGTTTTTGAATACCCGATTTTTTCAGATAAAAATCTGCAGGCAAACCTTCCTAAAGTCAGTCCAAGATAAAAAACAGAAACCATACCCGAGCCGAGTATTACAGAAAAATTTATGCCGTCAAGATATGTATTAATCCACCCAATCAAGCCTGTAGCTGCTCCGTTATAAATAAAGCTTACAAAAAATAGCATAATGAATATAGGATTTAATATGATTAATTTAACGGATGCCAAACCGATTTTCGTATTTTTGCGACTTTTAACATAATTGTTATTATGATTGTTCTTATGATTATTATTATAATTGTTATTATAATTGTTGTTATGATTGTTATTAGATACACCTTTATAGCTTTTTACAGCATTATTACTTTCCCCTGTAGTTAGATTATCACTTGCAGATGTAAATCTATCACTTACGGAAGGATATTTAATAGGCATAATTATTAATAAAAATATAATCCACACTACGGCAGCACCATAATATACTACTCTCCAATGGTAATTCAGAGAAAGCACCAAACCGGCAAGTATGGGACCAATGAGGCTTCCTGCTCCGTATATCCCATGCAGGGTATTTAAAGCAGATCCTCTTCTACCCTGATGTATATCAGCTATCAAAGCGTTTAAGCAGGTATTTAGAACACCTCTTCCAAGCCCTGTAATACAAACAAAGAATAAAACCAAAATCCAACTTCCTGTTGCTGCCGTTAATAAAAATCCAATTATATGCAGTATACATCCAAGATTTATTACTGTTTTTTTACCGGCAATATCGGATATATATCCTCCGAACAGCCCACCTACAAATGTACCCGCTGCATATGCGGTAAATATAACACCTGCAACCCCCACAGTAATACGGAAATCTTCAATTATTAACGGAAGAGTGGGTGAAATAATGAAAGATACAATTCCTATTAAGAAATATCCAAAATAAGCTACAAATGAAAGCAGTTGAATATTCAAAATATTTACCCCCAAATAACTTCAAATAATTTTGGCAATTTTTTTATCAATTATTTTTATTAGTTTTATTTTTTAATTAATCTATATTAATTTTATCAATTATTTTCATAAATAAAATAACAAATTAATAATAAATTAATTCTTTAACTAAAGTTATATATTAATTCTAATTCTATCTTAAATTACACATTAATTCTATCTTACCTGAAAATATATATTAATACATCATAATAGCCATATATGATAACCGAATTTTATCAGCCGGCAAGAACATATTTTAATTTCTTGCAGTCTTTACTAATGCAAGCGTATTATCATATAATACATTTAACACTTTTAATTTTCAGCTTATATAAATATGCAGTTTATATCACTTTGAGGTTAGTAGTTTTGTGACAGCATATTAGTGGTTTGTGACAGCATAGTATTGACATACTAGTTTTGATGTTATGTTCTATATTTTAAGACATTTATGATAAAATTTGGGGTATGGTGATAGATTTGAAAAACGGAAATTACAAAAACGATATGCTTTCTTTTTATAATGAAATAAAAAAAGCAAGTTTAGCTCTTAGATCTTTATCCATATATAGAAGAATACTAGAAAGTAGCGTAATGATTAACTTACAGAATTTGCTCAATTATCTTGAAGCAAATACAAAAAAAGAGTCTTTTAATATCGGAACATTTACAGATTTATATAATAAATTATATTTTGAACTTGTCAACTGCAAAAGCACCGATCCTTTTAATTCTTCAAACAACGTTTTTTGCTGCAATTCTTCATTAAAGCAGTTTATTGCAGAATACGTGCTATTTGATGAAAATGTATTTACAAAACAAGCAGAAAAATGCCCTTATGAGAAAATAAACCATTTATTAAAGTCTGCAGCTTCTAATGATCTTGACTATTTGCATATTCTATGTCGGCTTTCTTGTGCTGAACTTAAACAATATGTATTAAATTTGATATCCAGCGATAGGCATCTACCTGATATATCCAGTAATAAGCAGCTAACTGATAGCCGGACATCTACATATGAAAACCGACTACCTAATAGCCGGCTATCCGAAAACAAACTGTCTGATAGCTATCTGTCTTTTGAAAAAACTATAATTAGTAATTTACCGGACTGGAATATAACATATGATTGTCATAGCGGTGATTATCAAACCGACATTTGTCCGGATAAAAACTTTTATCAAGAAGGAAATTTATGTAAGGAAAACTTTCATAAAGAAAATTTCTATTTAGAAAAAGGCTCTTATCCTGACGGAAACAATGAGGATGGTAAAAATGATTTCCCGGGAAATAGAAATAATTTGTTTAATAACAACTTTTTAATTAATTCTATTGATGAAATGAAAGCCCAGAATATTAACCAAGAGAACAAAGACCAGGGTAGTAATCAAAATTATGATGATAATAATAAAAAGGAATGTCATAACAATAAAATGGAATGTCAGCATAATAACCACTTAAGCAGTATGCTGAAAAAATTTTTTTCTGAGGACGACTGGAAAAGTTTGATTGAACCTCTAGCCAGGTTCCATTATAAATGGGGTTATGGCGATTTTGCTCGCTACAGGGCTTTTGTATGGTATCATAGTAATAGTATTAATAACGGCTCCGATAAAGGCATCAGCAATGGAAGTTTCAGTAACGGAAGTAGCGGTTATTTGAAGGGTATAGCCAATCCTGACCCTATTAGGTTATCCGACCTGATAGGTTATGAGACTCAAAGGCAAGAGGTGCTCGACAATACCCTTCGCTTCTTAAAAGGATACCCTGCAAATAACATGTTATTATATGGAGATAGGGGAACGGGAAAATCCTCCACGATAAAAGCATTGGTAAACGAGTATTATGAGCATGGCTTGAGATTAGTGGAAGTTCCAAAGAAATATTTGATGGACTTTCCCGATATAATAAGAATCCTTGAAGGCCGCAAGCATAAGTTTATAATTTTTATTGACGATCTGGCTTTCGAAGACAATGAAGAAAATTACACCGCACTAAAAGCAATACTTGAAGGAGGAGTCAAAAGTAAACCATCCAATGTAGTTATTTATGCTACTTCGAACAGACGCCATTTAATTAAAGAAAAGTTCAGTGACCGCGCCGGACTTACCTCGGGCAATCCCGATGAAGAAATACATGCTTCTGATACAATTCAGGAGAAATTGTCTCTGGCAGATAGATTCGGAATAAAGGTGACATTTTACGCTCCGGACAAGGTGGAATTTTTGAAAATTGTTGAAGGTATGGCTGAAAAACGAGGTCTCAAAGTTAGTAAAGAATTTTTGCATAAAGAAGCATTAAAATGGGAATTAACTTACAACGGCCGCTCACCAAGAACCGCAAAACAATTCATAGACTGGCTTGAAGGATACTTAAAAGAAAAAGGACGCGTTTAATGGAAACTCAAATTAATTTTTCACCTGGGCATCTACGAAGTCATATCTTGGAGATGAAAGCCGAGTGAGACTTGAATTAATTAAGCCAGACTTGAAGCGGATAAACTGATAAACGGGGTCAGAATTGACCCCGCTACTTACACTTCAAATTTCAACTTTTTGCCCGGTTTCTGAAGATCTATACACTGCAATTACAACATCGACGGATTTTCTTGCTGATTCTCCCGGTATGAAAGGTTCTTTGTCCTCCAGCACTGCTGTTATGAAGTTGGATACTATGTAAGAATGGCTTTCCATATCAACATTTGAAGGATCCGACGTTGATGACACGATAGGTCCTTGTTTGTCATCCAAAGCTATTTTTATGACATCCTCATCTACATCAGTTGTGCTAAAGTCATAACCAGCCAGCAAGACAATTTCCGGCAGCTTGCTTTCTACAGAAGACTGAGATACTGATTTTCTAATATATAACGTGGTCTTCCCTTCTGCGTATACAATTGTTCCTTTTTCAAATTCAATTCTGAGTCTGTCACCCTCAGGAGCATTTTCAGGGATATTTGAAAGTGTGGTTCCCATCAGTACACCTTTTGCACCGTTAGCAAATTCCAATATAGCCATTGCCGTGTCCTCAACCTCAATATTTCTTAACATGGCTTTGGCTATTCCATAAACGCTTTTTACATCCCCTGCAAGCCAGCACATTGTGTCTATGGCGTGAATTCCTTGATTCATAAGGCATCCGCCGCCATCATATTTTTTTGTACCCTTCCAATTGGAACTTGTGAAGTACTCAGGTGATCTGTAACCTCTGTATTGGCATTCTACTATGGTCATTCTGCCAAGGATACCGCTGTCAATGATTTTCTTTGCCCTTCTTAACCCGCTTCTTGTCCTGTTAGGAAATACGCATCCCAGCTTAAGCTGTTTTTCACGGGCAATATTAATCATTTCCGTCATTAATTCACTCTTTATTTCCAGTGGTTTCTCGCACAGCACATGTTTCCCGTTTTGCAGGCATTCAATAGTATGTACTCCATGCAATCCGCTGGGAGAACATATACAAACCGCATCTACCTCGTTGTCACGAGCCAATTCCCTAAAGTCCATGTAAACTTTTTTCGCACCGTATTTTTCTGCAAAGGCTTTGGTTTTATCCAAGCTGCTGTGACCGCTTACTGCTACTAGTTCTGCTCTGCCGTCAGCCAGCATTGATTTTGCATGGAAATGAGCTATCATCCCGGTAGATATTATACCAAAACGAACTTTGTCCAACACGACCACCTCAATCCTGTATTTTCAATAATCTTTCAATGCTATAACTTAATTTCCTAATGATGTAATTTAATTTCCGCTTAACCAAGAATGTTTCTTACATTGTTGTAGAATATATCTTCCTTCACGGAACTGTCAACTTCTGCTTTCTCTACAAGTAAAATCGTGCTTTTCATGCAGTACAAAGGATGATTTGAGCCATACAATATTTTACGATGATCAACCACTTTTGTCAATTTCTCGATGATAAACAGCAAATCTTTAAACCCTGAAGTATCAACAAAAACATTTCTTCTTGAATTTATAATATCTTTTATATTCATTATTTCACCATATCTTATGCTCAAAAGAATCACAGTATTTTCGGGATGTGACTCTAAAAAATGTGACAGTTCAGCCTTATCAATACCTCTTGGTTGAAAAAGATAGTTTAATCTTTCATCTTCCATCCTTATGGTGATAAATAAAGGTAATTTTTTCTCTGCCAGTATCCTGCAAAGTCTCTCTACAGGTTGGTTGTCAAGGGTGTATCCGTGATATCCCGGGTAAATCCTGACTCCCTTTATATCAAATAGTTTTATACCTTCTTCAATATCATCTATAAACCACGGCAATTCAGGGTTTACAGTAAGTACATGTTTATACGGTGTACCTTTGATTATTTCATGCAAATCCTGGTCTCCTTCAAAAGGGTCGTTATAAAATATACTGTTTAAGGAAGATACATATCCATATTCCATGTTATTTACTTCATGTATACTTTTTAAATCATTAAAAGTGATTTTGCGAATTTTTCTAAAAGGCCAATTTCCCACTAGGCAATTAACATCTATTTTTTTCACAACATCATCTCCCTTTTCAAGCTAATGTATCCTAAATTTTGGCAATATATCAGTGCTTCGGCAATTTTTCCTTGATTCTAACAACACACCAGCTTATTTATCCGTGAAGAACTTTAAGAGCATTTTTATAATAAATCATTTCCTTTTCTTCAGGAGTTAGATTAGCCTCTTCCACCTGCCCGTAATTTACAAGAAATGAACCTACCATATCCGTTCCGAATACTATTCTCTCAACCCCGATTTGCTCAACGGTGTAATCCAAGTCGTCCCGCCTGAATATTGACCCTGAAAAATCCACCCATACATTCTTGTATTTCTTTATGCATTTTACCCCATGATAAGCATTTCCACCCAGATGAGCCATTATAAGCCTTGCTTCAGGATATCTTGATGCCAGGTCCGCAACATGAGTTCCTACTGTTTCATATTCAAGCTGACCTACGGTTTTCTTAAAAGCATGTACTAAAACCGGTATATTATAATCTATGCATTTTTCAACAAGAGGAAATACCCTGGGATCATTGCAAAAAGTGGCTACCCATAATTTCATGCCTTCCATATGATAGTCTTCAATGCCTTTTCTAAGTACATCCATGCAGTTATCATGTACGGGATTAACATAACAAAAGCCGCCTATCCGTTCAGGCTGCTCTTTTATAAATTTATAAACTTCATAATTGAGATAATCGATCTCATCTTTGTCCGGGTAGTGACTCCTTATACCGGAAATGTATACCTTGGAAATATTGTAAAGTTCACATGCTTTAATAATTTCACTCTTATTTTCCTCAATCGTTCCACCCCAAATATGTGCATGAATATCGATTAACAAGCACATTCACCTCCGGAAATAATTAACTCCCCTTTACGAGAAGCAAAGCTCTCCTTTATTCACATTATATACTTTTTTAATTAATTTTTATATATCTTCTTTATTAAGTTCTAAATACATATTATGGAGTTCATCTATTTTTTTACTCATAAATATAATTTCTTCATCAATTTCAAAATTTTTACTGAATAGTATGTCATCTAGTTCTTTTCTTAAAGTTTCAATTTCTTTCAATATCTCTTTTAATATCTCTTTCTTGTGGCCTTCTCCTATTATTTCTTCTTTTATGATCTCTTTAACACCTTTGTCATTTGGATTTTTTTTGTCATCCTTGCTGCCATTTGTACTCATTGCATCATCCTCGTTTGTTTTCATCTTCGCTTACTTTTTCGTTTACTTTTAGGTTTAGCGTTCATTCTTTAAACGAACTTTAAACAAAAGTCAAAAGTTTGGATGCCGGATGCTAATAGAATCTGACATATTGGCATATTTTATGCGCAAAAATAAATTTATTTTTCACATATTTAATAAATTTAAATTAAGTGATTTAATAAATTTCAAATAATTGATTAATTTTCTCTAAACTGTGGGACATTATAAATAAATAGAAACACTAATAAATAGACAAACTAAGAAAGATGAAACTAACAATTTTAAAGATAAATATTAAAGAGAGGTAGTGGAATATAATGAAGGCATATGTTGATAAAGAAGCTTGCATTAGTTGCGGTTTATGTGAATCTTTATGTCCTGACATATTTTCATTGCAAGAAGATGCCGATGGCAAAGCTGTTGCCGTAGACGAAGAATTGACAGGTGACAGACTGGAATGTGCCAAAGATGCCGCAGCTCAATGTCCTACTGAAGCGATACGAGTAGAATAAAGTAATTGTTTTATTTTGCTCATTGAGCTTGTCTCCGCTCAAAGAACCATAACCCCAAAAGGATTATTTGAAAGAATATGGTACAAACGCCATATTCTTTTATTTTCTTAGCTGTTTTTCTTTTTTCTCTTATCTTTCTTTACTTTGTTTTCGTTCTAGTTATTTCCGTTTTATATCACCGTTGCATTCAATAGTTCCTTCATTTCCATAGCATTACGGATCGCCTTACCAACAGGATGATTGTTAAAAGCGATGATAGTTATATCTGAGTAATTGCTTACCTGGTGTATTCTTGGCAGCCATTCCGACAATTCTTCCTTGCTGTACAAGTAGTTGTATCTTTCCGATTCCTCGTTAGAGTACCATTTTTCCTTGTTTCTTCCATGCATTCTTATGTATGATATACTAGACGTTACAGCCAGCACAGGTCCAATGAGACCTCTTATTCTAGGTTCATCTACACATACGAAACCAACATTTTCTTTCTTTAATAATTCAATCACATCTTTTCTAATCCAGTTTATATTCCTGAATTCAATGCATAGCTCAATTCCTTCAAACCAGGACCTTAGAGTTTTGATATAATCTATATTTTCTTGCTTGTAATTAAATGAATACGGAAGCTGTGCCAACAGGCATAAAAGCTTTCTGCTTTCGATAATGGGTTTGACTGAATTCACGAATTTTTCCGCATCTGCCTTGGATAAATCCCTTTTATGAGTAAAACCCCCATATAACTTTACTGCAAACTTAAAGTTATCAGGAGTTTTATTATTCAAGCTCCCAAAAAGTTTTACGGAAGGCATGTGATAATAAGTAGAATTTAATTCCGTAAAATCAAAAAATCTAGAATAGTATTCCAGCATGTCACTTTTTTTAATGCCTTGAGGATAAAAAGGACCTATCCAATCAATATATGAGAATCCTGAAGTTCCAACATAAATCATCTTTTGCTTTCCTCCGAATCATACAATATTTCCAAGGTTCAATTATTTCTTAACGGAACTATAGCCGATTCATCGTAAAATTATTATTGACATAATATAAATAATTTTAAATTTACAATAAAAGCACAATTCAAATACCTTATTAATATAATACTACCAGATAAGAATTATGTATACGGATATTGTTTAATATTATCTTATTTTTTATTTGTGTAATATATATTCTTTAACTGAGCCCAATAACTCTAATGGCACTAACATAAAAATACAAACTTAAATTAACATAAGGGAGTGACAATATATGCCAATGTCCGATAGAGAATTATTTGCAAGATTAATCAGATGTGAAGCAGAAGGAGAAGGTATTGACGGAATGCAAGCTGTTGCAACTGTTGTTATGAACAGGGTTCATGTTCCATATGGTGAATACTTGAGAACGGGACAAGGAAATCTTCGAAGAGTTATAGAACAACCTTATCAATTTACTTGTATGCTTACCAGGGTATATGGACAAGACAACCTACAAAATGTTTATAATATTCCGGCTGAACAAATTCATTATGAAATAGCTGATTGGGCTTTAGCGGGGAACAAACATCCGGGTGCCGGTGATTGCTTATGGTATATGAATCCTTTTAGTGAAATTTGTCCCCGTACTTTTCCTCGCACAGGTACAGGCACCTTATTTAACAGGATTAATCAGCATTGCTTTTACACACCAACATCATTGTATGCTCAGACATAATTTTTATGAAAAATTAAAAAATTGAGAAAGGATGTTATATATGAATAATTCAAGAAATTGTTTTGGTAGCAATATGTCACAAATACCGGTAACTCAATACACACCTAATTTAACTACCCAAGGTTATAAACCAATGGGAACCTCTCCCGGAAGCACTCCGGTACCAATATCTGCTTTACCTACGGGCGTACCGGTCGGACCTGCATATAACGGTATAACTGCCGTCCCTAACGGGTTAACTACCCTACCGCCGGTTTCCGGAACCGTAAGCGGGGCACAGGCACCCCAAACAGTCCAAAGCCCCTTTTATCTAGCGGGATTTTTGAGAAGCCATATTGGTCAAAGAATGAGAGTAGAGTTTTTAATAGGAACTTCAGGAGCTTTGGTTGACAGAATCGGTACTCTTGTAGATGTAGGTGCAAGTTATATAGTTTTGGAGCCTGTAGATTCTGATGATTTAATAGTAGCTGATCTTTACTCAATAAAATTTGTTACAATTTACAGATGATTTATTATCTAATTAATCTGAACAGTAAGGCTTCTGCAAACTGTAAACCTCCGGGTGTATTATACAAATACACCCAGCCCTCTTTTTCTTAATTTCAGTATTAATTTCTATCACTTTTTTCTCACCATATTACCTCTTTCTCAGCCCATCAAATGGTTTAATTTTCCATCAATTCATTATGTTAATGGAAATAACTTCATAATTTAAATTTTTTACGGAAAATAGCTTTTTTTTCAAAATAATAATTGCCTGGTGTTAAATTTATTATATAATTTAAATGTTAACCTATTAAAGTGTTAACCTATTAAATTGCAATACTTTAAGTTGCTGTGTGCAATGGTTACGGAACATTGTTGAACATTGTTTGACAATTGCATGCAGCAATAAGTATTGAGTTATGTGTTATATTATTATTGTAAGTATTAAGCATTATTAAATACTAAGTATTATTAAGTATTATTATGTATTATTAAATACTTAAGTATTAAGTATTAAGTATTAAAAATAATTTATGAGGAGGATCAAACAACATGATAAATAAAGCAAAGAAAATATTCGCTTTCTTTCTCATGGTAAGCATGGTTGCTGTATTTTTTGCAGGCTGTACCGTCAGTCAATCTTCGTCAAATGAAATCAAAATAGGTTTAAACTACGAGCTTTCCGGTAAAGTTGCTTCTTACGGTAACAGTTCAGTCGACGGTATATTGCTGGCTTTTGAAAAAATCAATGAGGCAGGCGGAGTTCTCGGCAAGAAAATCAATCCCATAAAGATGGACAATAAATCAGATTCAGCCGAAGCAACCAGTGTTGCTACAAGGCTTGCAACACAAGAGAAGGTAGTTGCAATTCTCGGTCCTGCAACATCGGGTGCATTTAAAGCCACCATCCCCGTTGCAACCAAGAATAAAATACCGGTACTTTCAGCATCTACTACCGCTGATGATGTTACAGTAGATGAAAACGGAGTAAAAGAATTTGCTTTCAAGATTTGTTTCAATGACAATTTCCAAGGAACTGTAATGGCTAAGTTTGCATTGGAAAAACTAAATGCAAAATCCGCAGTTATTATTTTTGATAACTCAAGTGATTATAGTATAGGTCTTTCCAAGAGCTTTAAAGAAACATTCACCAACGGTGGCGGAAAGATCGTAACTGAAGAGGCTTATGTAGCAGGAGATACTGACTTTAATGCAATCCTCACCAAGATCAAAAGTATGGATTTTGACATAATATATATTCCAGGTTATTATGAAGAAGTAGGTCTTATAATCAAGCAAGCAAGAGCTCTTGAAATTAATGTACCGGTTCTTGGCGGAGACGGCTTTGACTCTCCTCAACTTGCTGAACTTGCAGGAAAAGAAGCATTAAACCAAGTATATTTCTCCAACCATTATTCTTCACTCTATGAAAATCCAAAAGTTACCGATTTCATTGAGAGCTTCAAAGCTAAGTATAATAAAGAACCTGATGCATTCGCAGCTTTGGGTTATGACCTTGGATATTTTATAGCTGATGCTATACAAAGAGCAGGTACCACGGATACTGTTAAAATTAAGGATGCATTAGAAGCAACCCAAAACTTCGAAGGTGTTACAGGAACCATATCAATTGATGAAAATCATAATGCTGTAAAATCAGCTATAATTATCGAATTAAAAGACGGAGAACAAGCAAGCGCTATAAAATATGATCCGTAATTTGAATATGTTCCCCATTACATGGATTAGTGCTTAGGTAGCAATTAAATTTTAATCATAATTCAATAAGCATAAAGAACCTGAGAGCTAATAATATTGAATATTGTTAAAAATTTAATAAAATGATCCTGAGGGACTAGAAATAAATGAGAGGGCTAACCTCTCATTTATTTTATTAATTTGCAATTATCAATTTGTATCAATTTGCAACTATCAACTTTTTGATATACTTCCAATATAACTTATTTTTATATTAATTAACTGAACTTTTTTAATATATAAGTTATTTTTTTGTTGCCATTTATCATTTATTTCTGAAAACATAAAAATCACCTTTTAAATTTAATCAAAAAAATATATAATATTTTTAAAAACAAACATGTGAGATATTCAAATTTTTTTGTTCTTTTGGTTTAATAAAAATAAGAAAATTTTATTTTATATTTATTATATAAGTGGGTACTCGCCAAATACCGGTTGGTTGATAGCAGTCCCTTTATATAATAAACCTGTTATTTAGGAGGGTTAAACATTGGCAGAGTTTATTCAACAGTTAATTAACGGTCTTTCTCTTGGTAGTATATATGCCCTAATTGCGTTAGGATATACTATGGTTTATGGAATTATAAAACTGATTAATTTTGCCCACGGAGATATTTACATGATAGGCGCATATGTAGGATATATATGTATAAAATACCTTAATTTAGGATTCTTTCCTGCACTCATAATCTCAATGATAACATGCTCACTACTTGGCATTATAATTGAGAAAATAGCCTACAAGCCACTTAGAAACGCAACAAGGATAGCAGCACTGATAACTGCCATAGCAGTTTCTCTTTTCCTTGAATATACGACTATGTTTATTGCAGGCGCTACAGTAAGGACCTATCCGCAAATTTTAGGAAATATAACATTTAAGCCCATGGAGGGTGTTATTGTAAATATCCAGCAAATATTCATATTTGCCGTAACTATCGTACTAATGACTGTACTGCAATTCATAGTACATAAGACAAAAGTCGGAAAAGCTATGAGGGCAGTTTCTTCAGATAAGGATGCAGCACAACTTATGGGTATTAACACTGATAAAGTTATATCCTATACTTTTGCAATCGGTTCCGCTCTTGCAGGTGCTGCAGGCATACTTGTCGGAATTTACTATAACACAATCAATCCTTTAATGGGTATGCTTCCCGGTCTTAAAGCCTTTGTTGCGGCAGTTTTCGGAGGAATAGGAATAATTCCGGGAGCCTTAATCGGCGGTATAACCATCGGTGTAATAGAAACAATGGTCAGCGGTTATGGAAGCTCTCTATATAAAGACGCCGTTGCCTTTGCTATACTAATTCTTGTATTGTTGATAAAACCTTCGGGACTACTTGGTAAAAACACACGTGAGAAAGTGTAGGTGAAAATTTATGAAATTATCAAAAAATGCGTTAATTTCCACGAAATCTAACAAAAAATTGATAAACTTCCTGGTAATTATAGCAGTTTACGGGATTGTGCAATTATTAATTTTCTTGGGTATATTGGGTGATTATTATCAGGTTACTTTAGCTATGATATGCATAAATATTATTTTGGCAGTAAGCCTTAACCTGGTGACAGGTTTCACCGGTCAGTTTTCCTTGGGCCATGCAGGATTCATGGCTATAGGTGCTTATACATGCGCTATCATAACAAAAAGGTATGATTCTCCCTTAGCTTTCATAATAGGAATATTTGCTGCAGCAATATTGGCTGCAATAGTAGGTGTTCTCGTCGGAATACCTACGTTAAGATTAAAAGGAGATTATTTGGCTATTGCTACATTAGGTCTTGCGGAAATAATCAGAATCCTGATTTTAAACTTTGATAGTTTTACAGGAGGAGCAAGGGGTCTCGGTAGCATACCCCAGTATACTAACTGGACTTGGCTTTATATTTTTACAATAAGTACCATAATCGTTATAAAAAACTTTATAAATTCATCCCACGGAAGAGCTTGTATATCAATAAGAGAAGATGAAATTGCATCGGAATCCGTTGGAATAAACTTGACCAGATATAAAGTATTAGCGTTTGTAATAGGCGCTTTTTTCGCAGGTATTGCAGGCGCTCTTTACTCTTCGTACTTTTATTATATAAAACCGGGCCTTTTTGATTTTATGAAATCTATTGATATCTTAGTTATCGTAGTGCTTGGAGGTATGGGGAGCCTGACAGGCTCAATTTTGGCATCCATATTGCTTGCCATAATCTCCACATATCTGCAATCTTTTGCAGAGCTTAGAATGATCATTTACGCAATACTTCTTTTGTTGATCATGATATTCAGACCACAGGGGTTAATGGGTACGAAAGAGTTCAGTCTTTCAAAAATATTTAATAAAAAACAAGCCCCGCATGAAAACAGCGCATCCTAGTGCCTAGGTAGAAAAGAGCATCCTGACATCTAAATAAAGGGTAGAAGCTAATTAAACATAGGAGTGATTATATAATGGCAATAATTACAGTTAAAGATATAACAATGATATTTGGTGGTCTGGCAGCCTTAACAAGTGTTGACTTTTCACTGGATAGAGGGGAGCTTGTTGGTCTTATAGGACCTAACGGAGCCGGAAAAACCACGATTTTCAATGTGTTAACCGGAGTATACATGCCAACGTCAGGTACTATAGAATACCAACCTAATGAAGACAGTCCTCCAAGGAACATTATTGGGTTAAAACCTCACGCTATATCAAAAATAGGTA
Organism: Clostridiaceae bacterium; assembly: GCA_012840075.1. Taxonomy (GTDB): domain Bacteria; phylum Bacillota; class Clostridia; order Acetivibrionales; family DUMC01; genus DUMC01. Next base: position 16,983 of record DUMC01000103.1, read on the forward strand.
TAGCAAGGACGTTTCAAAATATAAGGTTATTTAAAAACCTAACTGTACTGGATAATATCAGAATAGCCATTCATCAGAATGTAAATTATGGGATTCCTTCAGCATTTTTCAGATTGCCCTCATTTTATAAAGAAGAAGAAGAAATCCTTAAAAAGACAAAAGAAATATTGGAAATATTCGGACTGGACATGAAGAAAGATGAGCTTGCGAGAAATCTTCCTTACGGTGAACAAAGAAAACTGGAAATAGCAAGAGCTCTTGCTACAAACCCCAAATTGTTGCTGTTGGATGAACCGGCAGCCGGTATGAATCCGCATGAAACTGCAGCTTTAACCGAACTTATAAACTGGATTTGGAAAGAGTTTGATCTTTCAATCCTTTTAATAGAACACGATATGTCCCTTGTGATGAAAATTTGTCAGAGAATAATAGTATTAAATTATGGCATGGTAATAGCTGAAGGAACTCCTGAAGAAATCAGGAATGATCCGAAGGTTATCGAAGCTTACCTTGGAGGTGATACACTTCATGCTTGAGTTGAATAATATCGATGTACATTACGGAGTGATACACGCACTTAAAAATATATCTTTAAAAGTTGAAAAAGGCGAAATTGTAACCTTAATCGGAGCTAACGGAGCAGGCAAAACAACTACCCTAAGAACTATTTCAGGTTTAATTAAACCTTCAAAAGGAACTATAACTTTTAAAGGTCAAAGAATTGACGGGGCGAGTGCGCCGGAGATCGTAAAAGCAGGTATTTCACATGTACCTGAAGGCAGGCGTATTTTCCCTGATATGACTGTGAGGGAAAATCTGGAACTTGGAGCTTTCCTGAGGAAAGACAAGGATGAGATACAAAAAGATATGGAACTTGTTTTTGCCAGGTTCCCCATACTAAAGAACAGGAGTAAACAAAATGCTGGCACCTTAAGCGGCGGAGAACAACAAATGCTTGCAATAGGCAGAGCGCTTATGGCCAGGCCGGAACTTCTTTTGATGGATGAACCTTCTATGGGTTTGGCACCGCTTTTGGTAAATGAAATATTTTCAATAATAAAAGAAATAAATGAACAAGGAACAACCATTCTTTTGGTTGAACAAAACGCAAATATTGCTCTATCTATTGCTGATAGGGCATATGTTATAGAGACGGGATCCATAGTGTTGGAAGGTTCCGGTAAAGAACTGGCAAATAGCGAACAAATTAAAAAAGCTTATTTGGGAGGGTGATTTTATGTTTGTCAAAAACAGAATGACCAGCAATCCTTATACAATTTCTCCGGATGCAACAATTGCAGATGCATTGGAACTGATGAGAAAGAATAATGTACGAAGGTTGCCTGTAGTAAAAAACGGAGAACTTGTCGGAATAATTACCGAAAGAGAAATTCTGGAAGTTTCCCCATCCAAAGCTACTACTCTAAGTATTTTTGAATTGAATTATCTTTTATCAAAAACCAAAGTAAGTGCAGTAATGACTAAAGATGTAATAACAATTTCTCCCGATACTCTTCTTGAAGAAGCCGCAGTACTTATGAGAGATAACAGGGTAGGTGCTCTTCCTGTTCTTGAAAATAACAAGCTTGTTGGTATTATAACGGAAACCAATATTTTCGATGCATTTATTGATTTATTGGGCTTCAGGGAACCGGGTACCAGAATAGCAGTGGAAGTTGATGACACCCCCGGCATACTTGCAGATGTTGCTAGCGTAATTAAAAACTACGGTGCAAACATTACCCATCTTGTAGTTTACAGGAGCAGTCCCGGTAAAAGCGTAATTGTTATCAGGGTTAATACCCCTAATACTGATGATATAGTAAACACCCTTGAAAAGCAGAATTATAAAGTAACATCCGTACTAAAAAACGACGGTGCTCATTAAATATAAACCAGGCATTATTAAGTATAAAAAAATATAAATATATAATATATACACTATCAAATCTATAAGTTTATCAAAGAAAGGGATTATGTTCAGCAATGAAAGGGGACAATGAATGTCCCCTTAGCTTCATTACTTGGGTATACAACAACTTATTACTAAAATTCCACCTTAGCGCTAAAATTAGTATTCACCACCTACGCACTAAAATTACCAAGGGATACACGAAGCTGGCCAGTGCTATCAATAATATACCGACAGCGGCAATTTTATTTTTTTTAACCCAGTTATATCTTGCAAAAGTTAATAAATAAAAGAACAATAACCCGAGAATAAAAATTGTAATATAAACCAAATTATTCAACTCCTACTCCTGTGTTTTCAATTCTTCTACATCTATAATTGGAGAGCTCTTTAACAGTATTCCGGTTCTTCTGATATTAAAAATGATGTTTATATTAACTTCGGAATCTTTAAATTTCTCTAGCCAATTAAAGTTTTCCCATTCTTGGATAGTTCTGAAATTTGAACATACCACTCTACCAAAACGGAATATATCTACTCCCCATTCTCTACACTTTTCAATTAAAGAATTCATTTCTTCCTTAAACTTTTTTACTACAGCTTCTTCAAGGCTTGATTTTAGCGGTTCTTCTTCATAATTTAAATGGCTTTGTATTGCCAGTATATCTCCTTCCAGATTTATTTTTACATCAAATATAACTTTATCACCTTTCATCTTAGCTTCTACCTTTGGTTGCCTTTCCATTCTTATATCAATAGGCACATATTTATCCGGATAATATAAGTCTTGAATACTGAAGTTACCTCTCTTAAATTCACCTAAAATTATACTTAACATTCTTGTTTCTTCACCGGTTAATTCACCTATCATCTTGTCTCCGTTAAAAACAGCAGTACCATAAAATTCTACATTTCCCCCTCCTTTTCTCGGTATCTCACCTGCAGTATATTCTTTCTCTGTGCTATATTGATTTTGCAGTTCTTCTCCAGTTTCCACAAAATTTTTCATATCGTTAACACCTGCCAGAATTGCCATAGGCTGTCTAAATGTAGATTTTAAGCCGGTATAAAACTCATGCAGCCTTGTATGAATTATATAGCCTGTTTCTGATGTCTCGCTTACTATAAGTTCCAATGCTTTTGATATGGCATTACCCTCTATTGGCTCATATTTTTCAAGAAATTCATAAGCACTTTCTTTAGAAACGACTACATGTATTGAATGCCTTATTTGCCTAAACCTTATTATAGGTGCTATGAAAGTACTTACTCCTTCTTCTGCAATTTCCTTGGAAAAGACCAGCATTTTTGCATGCATAAAATTTAATTCGCGGGCAAGTGCCGAGTTAATCATGTTAATTCCTGTAAAAAATGTAGGTGCATCAATAACCAGTATTTCAAAATCCGCACCTATGGTACCTCCTGTTTCACCCCCACCTCCGCCTTTCATCGTATGGAACTTAATTGTTAGTCTATATTTATCCGTAACACCTTTATCAATTCCAACGGCAATAACATAAGTATATTCATCAAGTTCTTTTGCATCGTAACAACTGGTGAATATAAAGGACATAATCAGAATCAGAGCTAACATCATTATTTTATTTTTTCTTTTAATATTTCTTAAGCCCAACTTCCTTAAGCTCAATTTTATTATATTGATCAAATTCACCCCCGCCCCTTGTTTTTCTTTTTTTTTTTTTTGTATTTCCGTTTATTTTTAAATTACCTATTATTAGTTTTTGATACTATTATCAATTTTTTTTATATTTTTATATTTCCCGGTTATTATCAGTTTTGTTGTTTTTGTTGAGTATTTTATAACTTAAAGGTGTACTTTAGGGATTTAGGTACTTTAGGTGCTTTATACTTTAGGCGGTTTTTTATGCTGATTTCATTTTATCTGCTCTTTTTTGTTTTTGCCGGCTTTCTTTTTTTCCTATCTTTTATTGTTGAAAGCAATAAGGTAATAATCACAGGAATTAATACTCCAAGCCATAAATACTCCCTTAACCTATTTACATAGCCAAGAGCCACCTCTTCAAGGTCACTAGGGGTAATCGCTATAGTAAATGTTAAGACACACATGGAAGCAATTATAGGTCTTATGTCTTGAATTCTGAAGACCTTGCAATATATACTTGCAGCCATATATACTTCAACGGTAACTGCCAATAAAGTTGCGATGTTCCATGTAAATAAAAATATCGTATCCAGTCTTTGAAAAAATCTTCCATAATCTATAAGAGATACCATCTCATATAAAGGAGATGTGATTTCTTGGGCTGTATAATAAGGAAAGGTTAGGGAAAAACATAACACACAGCCTGAAATAAGTATCGCTGATATTATTATACTTGCATAACCCACCTTTTTAATATGCTCTAAACCCTGCAATGAACCGGCAATTATGGCGGCAATAATTGAATATCCATATACGGAGTTTCTTCTGATTCCGCGAATTATTATTTTATCAAGCCCATACCCGAAAAAGGGACTCAATCTGTGAATACTGTAATTTTGCCCGGCAAGAATTAATACGGCAACCAAACCTATAAAAAGAACAGGTGCTAATACTCTTGCAAGCCTGGCTTGTGTTTCAAGACCGTAAATACTTACAATTAAAACACCTATAAGAAAAAGCCCCATTATATAGCTTGGAGGACTGACGGGAAGAACATAAACTTTCATAACTTCAGTAAATTCTCTTAAAAGGGCTGATCCGTCAATTAAGAAACCTGCAAAAAGAGCAAGAGAAAATATAGAGCCAATAAATCTACCTGCAGATAATTCGTAGATATCTATGAGGTTTTTGCCTGGCCATTTACGAAGCAGAAGATATACCAAAGAAAAAATAACTAAGGCGGTAGCTGCAGATATCAAAGTCATAAGCCATCCTGCAGAACCTACAAATCTTGTTATTACACTTGGACTTGTAAAAAACACTCTTGCCACGATTGTAATCGTAATTAAGCTTATTGCTTCCTGCGGCCCGAATTTTCCCTCTTTAATCATACTTCTCTCCCGTTATATGAATATTTTTTCTTCTTTCTGTCTTATAATTTCATTATTAAATTTTTTCATTATTTATCTTCTGACAATTTTTAATAATTATTTAGCCATCTGTTTTTTAATAATTGTTTAACCATCTATTTATTTTTACAAGATTAATATTTTTAAATACTGAATTCGTGAAATCAACAAGTATTCAGTTTAGCAAAATTCAAAAATTGTATTCATTACTTAACCCATTTTCTTGGATCCCCGTTTGATGTTGTATTACGTTTAAGGGTATTCAAATAGTCACTTCTTTCTTCATTTCCATATGGGATTCTGAAAAACACACCCATATTACCTTTTGTCTTAGGTCCTACAGGTGATAATAAAGGCACTCCGAAAGATTTAATATTACATAGCGAACCAATAATAAGGAAAAGTCCTAAGGAAATACCGTAAAATCCGGCTAATCCTGCAAGGACGATTAATGCAAATCTTAAAATTCTTATGCTAAAACCTAATGCAAAATCCGGAGCTGTATAATTTCCAAGTCCTGTTACAGCAACAACAATTATTAGTATAGGGCTTACTATGCCTGCTGCTACAGCCGCTTGTCCAAGTATCAGAGCTCCAATAATCCCCAAGGTTGTTCCGATTATTCCCGGGACCCTTACTCCTGCTTCACGAATTAACTCAAAAGACAACTCCATCAATACCGTTTCTATCAGAACCGGAAAAGGAACATTTTCCCTTGATTGAGCTATAGCTATTAACAAATCTGTCGGAATCATCTCCTGGTGATATAATGTCAAAGCAATATAAAAACTTGGCAATGTTACTGAAATCAAAAGTCCGATTGCCCTTATATTTCTTAAAACCGTTGCGAACTGCCATTTCATATTCGCATCTTCAGAAGATTGAATCATATGGAAAAAACTCATAGGAACTGCAATTATAAAAGGAGTTCCGTCCGCAACTATTACTACTTTTCCACTCATTAAAAAGGATGCTGCCCTATCCGGCCGTTCCGTCCTCAATACCTGGGGAAAAATCATGAAAGGTCTGTCTTCTATTAGCTGCTCCAGCATTCCCTCTCCACTTACAAAATCAATATCAAGACTGGCTATTCTTTTTTTTACTTCGTTTACAACTTTTGGATTAGTTAAACCTTCAATATATAATATACCGCAGTGGGAATTATTTTCCCTTCCAACAGGTACAATTTCCGTAACCAAACGGTTGTTTTTTACTATGCGCCTGATCAAGGTGATGTTTGTCCTCAGATTTTCATTAAATCCTTCCTGAGAACCCTTGATAACATTTTCTGTAACCGGCTTTTCCACACTTCTCTTTTCATAACCCCTCGTTTCAAAAATTAAAGCCCTGTCACAGCCATCCACAAATAAGACGGTAAGACCGTTTAATATCTGCCTTATTATCATTTCAAAATGATTTTCTCTCTTAGTATCATGTACAGCCAGCACATTTTCTTCAATATATTCAATTAGATCATTTTGCGTATCTGCATTCTCAAAAAGGTTTGGCATCATTAACTGGCGCAGTATATAATTGTTTATGGTTTCCCTGTCCACCATACCGTCGATGAAAACAATAAAAGCCTTATGCTTTTTAGCAACCATAAACTGCCTAATAACAATGTCGGAATTTTTATGTGTAACAAATTCTTCTTGAATTTTTTTCAGATTAACTTCCAGTTTTTCATTTACTTCTTTTATATTGACAATATCTTCATCTTTTGCAACATCTTCTTTTTTCGATGAACCTTTTCCGGAATTTTTTCCGCCGGAATTTTTTCCGGATGATAAATCTTTCTCATCTCCTTTTTCTTCATTACTGCAGTCTTTTTTGTCGTCTTTTTTGTTCTTTTCATTTTTCTTCTTTCCTGATTCAGCGTTTCCATCAGCGTTTTTATCAGCATTTTTATCTGTGTGTTTATCATCGTTCTTATCATCGTTTTTTTCATCTTTTTTTTCATCGGTCTTTTCAGCTTTATCGCTTTCATCATTTTTATCGCTTTTTTCTTTTTTGTCCTTTTTTGCTTCTTTTTTCGCTTCATTCCATTCTTCTATTTTCAACGGAGTCTTAGTCTTCATATTTTTGCTGTTTTCATTGTGTTGTTTTTTTTCTTTGTCATTTTCTTTATTACTTTTGCCGTTTTCTTCACCGTTTTCTTCGTCTTGATGTGTCTGACCTTGTGTTCCGCCTTGTTTCTGGTTTTGTCCTTGTTTTTTTCCCTGGTTCTGTTCGTGATTTTGTTCTTTGTTTTGTTCTTGACTTTGCTTTAAATCTTCTTCAAAACCGTCTCTGTCCGTACCCTCATACTCGGTTTCAAGTAATTCAAACTCATCCTTTCTTTTAGGTTCATGATAAACCAAATATTTTTTTAAGATATTCATCACGTTATTCATCGTCTTCAACCCTTTTCAACCCTTTCAGATACTAGGATTAAAACTGTTCAGCACGGATATTAAATTAAACCATTTAAACTGAAATATTTAAATTAAATTATTTAGTATGAATATTAAATAAAACTTTATTTAATACAAGTATTAGCATAAACATTAACACAAGCAAATAAAACTCTTTTTGGTATGAATATTAATTAAAACTATATATTATTTAGCATGGATATTAGATATTATTTGTATTTTCCGAATTTATATGCTATTTATACAATTTTTCTTTAATAAAAGAGTACAAAAGGCTTATTAGAAGAGTACATCCTGCATAACCCATTAAAGGATACAGGTGACTTACAAGATTTGAAAAACCGTATTTGCTAACCAAAAAAGCAAGAATGGCAGTAAAAATTATCACTATTTTATTATTAAAGATAATCATTGTCTTTATGCTTTTGTTACTACTTAATTTTTTATTAATATTAGAGTTTCTTATACGTAATTTTTTAATTTTTTTGATGTTTTTATAATTATTTTTATAATTATTCCTAAAATATTTATTGTTTTTGAAGTACTTGTCATATCTGGAATCCCTATTATACTTATAATTCCTGGATTTTTTACTATTATAAAGATTCATGATTTTTAAAGAATTGTTTAAATTGTTGCTTGAATGAGATATTCGGGCAGCAAATCCAAAAAGGCTTCCTACGGCAGTAGTATATATCTCAGCCAGAAGTACAATCACATAAATGATCTGTATCACATGCGATATTTTTCCGGAAATATGAGCCATGGGTATTTCCATAAATACTATTTCAGTCAAGTTCCTTCTGAGAGCTATATAAATGGCCAAAGCTCCCAGACCTAGAAAAATACCTCCTAAGACCGAGCCTTTTTTAATTGCAGAACTGTCTTTTGCATTATTCCCTAAAGGAGCAAGTACAGATACTGAAATTATAATGTTGTATGAAGCATAAAGTATTGCAGCCCAAAACCAATTCGCTATTAGGTAATTCACTTTCAGTCCGCTACCAAATGCATAATACTCATGGTTCATGTTTATAGGAATAAAGATAATTGAATATATGCTCACCCCTAGGGCAACAATCAATAGAAACGGTACAACAAAGCTGATTGAATTAACAACGCCATCTATACCTGTAAGCACAGTAATAGCAGTAATAACAGCCATTAATAAGTTTCCCCAAATTTCAGGTACATTAAATTGTTGTTTGAAAATTGCTCCCGAACCTGCTATCATGGCTGTAAGAGAACCAAAGAGGAAAAATGTAATCATAAAATCCAGCACAGGACCGAGATATTTTCCCCCGGCCTTTTTTATAACATCGATGTGGGAAGATGAGTTAAGGAATTTTCCTAATTTCATGATGATATAGCCATAAAAAATAAATAAAATTGTTACAATTACCAGCCCAATAAAGCCATCATATCCAAAGACGGCAAAAAATTGTAAAATTTCTTGACCTGAGGCAAATCCTGCTCCTACGACTGTTCCTACATATGTAGCTGCAATTTTAAAGGTAGAAATTCTACGATTGGATGTTCCGTTACCCATTATTACCTCCATATGCATATCTTATTATATATACATATGGCTTGAGGGAAATAATTATGTTTGAACATTGTGGTTTTGGCAAGTCTCTGATATCAAAATCAGGGTTGATATAAAAGCCAGATCTGTCAGATCCGATACAATAGACAAGTCCGATACAAAATCAAGATAAAACAATTACAATAAAATAAGATAAAATAAAACAAAATAAAATAAAATAAAATAAAATAAAAAAAGACCTATAAGCGCTAAGGCTTATAAGTCCTTTTTAAAAATATTCAAAATGGCGTGCCGTACAGGACTTGAACCCATAACCTTCTGGTCCGTAGCCAGACGCTCTATCCAGTTGAGCTAACGGCACTAGTGATTTATCATAGTTATGATACTACAAATCTTGAAGAAAATCAAGACCTTTTTTACTTAACATTTCTGTTTTGATTTATGATCAATTTATATGATATAATAAACTAAAAAGATTAAAGAGAGGTTGGCAGTTATGTATTTCCAAGAATTTAAATCGGTTTTGTACTCAGACACTCTTGTGCCTGACATTTTTATATGTGAATACCTTCCCACCATGCCTCCTGAGTATGTGAAGGTATACTTGTATTGCTTGTTTTTATGTAAGTACCAGAAAAAGGCAACTGTTGACGACCTCTCGAAAAAACTTGAGCTGGATTATGATACAGTGAGCAATGCGATTTCTCACCTTGAAAATTTAGGCATAGTATCAAGAATGGAAAACGGTATTACAATTCTTGATATAAAGGAAAAAGAAATAAATAAATTATACAGACCAAAGACAACTTCTACTCCGGAAGAAGCTTTGCATAGTTCCGAAAAAAGCAAAAAGCGCAGGGAAACAATCGAAGCAATAAACAAGAATTTCTTTCAGGGGCTTATGTCGCCATCCTGGTATACTGATATAGATGCGTGGTTTGATAAATACAAATTCGAAGAAGATGTCATGTATGCATTATTTCAGCATTGTTATGACTATAAAGGACTTTCGCCTAACTACATTGCAAAAGTAGCGGAAAGCTGGCACAATAAGAATATTGTCAACAGTTTCGATTTAGACAGGTATTTTATACAATATCAAAAAGTTAAGGAAATTAAGGCAAAAATAGCAAAGAAGCTGAATCTTAACAGATTGCTTACAGAATATGAAGAAAATTATGTAGAAACTTGGGTTGAAGAATACGGATACGACTTTGATATCATAGAAATAGCCCTTAAAAAAACCACATCAAAAACTAACCCTAACTTTGATTATATAAATGCAATTATAAAGGATTGGTTTGAAAATAACCTAAAAACAAAAGAAGATATAACAAAATACGAGAGCATGAAGAAAAGAAATTATAAAAAAGGCAAAAATTTGCAGGAAAAAGATAAGGATACTGTCTCGCAAAAAGACAATTTCCAGCAAAGGAAATATGAAGATGAATACTATGATAAATTTTTCCTCAATACCGGAAAATAGCATTTTATTAGGGAAATAACTAACTTAAAGAATAACCGGCGAAAAAACAATTATCCTATTTGTTAGTTTTATATTGTGTATTGTATTGTATTGTGTATTGCGGATAATACCTCGTTTAAGCTTTGTTAGAAGTATTTCACATGAAAAAATATCCCAATTGGTAAATCGGAGGATTCAAACAACAGATGTATGAAAATATATTCAATCAAATAAGAAGAGAATACGAAGAAAAACAAAAAATTGCCCGAGAAAAACTAATAAAGAAAAAACAGGAACTGGCCGAAAAACTACCTGAAATAATAGAAATTGAGAATAAAATCCATACAACCGGATTAGCATACAGCAAACTTATCCTAGCAGGAAAAAACAGTTCCGATGCGGAAGTTTTATCTTTGCTTGAGGATATTGAAAAGCTGAAGGAGCAAAAAAAGAACTTACTTTTATCCAACGGATATCCTGCTAATTATTTGGAGCCCGAATATAGCTGCCAGGCATGCAAAGACACAGGTTTTATAAATAATAACGGTTATACTGAAAAATGCTCTTGTTATAAACAACAATTAATAAATTATTTATACCATCAGTCCAATATGGAACTGGTGAAAACCGAAAATTTCGATAATTTTAATGAAAACTATTATCCGGATGTAGTAGATGAGGAAAAATACGGCATAAAAATTTCTCCAAGAGAAAACATCATTAAAATAAAAAACCGTTGTCTTAGATTCTTGCAAAATTTTGATAAACCTGAGGAGAAAAACTTATTTTTCAGCGGCCCTCCAGGTGTAGGGAAAACCTTTATGGCAAGCTGCATAGCCAAGGAACTCTTGGACCGTGGAAAAACGGTTCTTTACCAAACATCACCTGTGCTATTTAACATTATTAATGAATACAAGTATAATTTTTCAAAGGATGAATACTACAGTGATGTCGGATATCGCAACATATTTGAAGTAGAACTGCTTATAATAGACGACCTGGGCATTGAACCACCAACTCCGGCCAGATACGCAGAATTATTAACTATCTTAAACATAAGACAGATAAATAACCTCACAAGACCATGCAAAACAATAATATCCACAAATATCGGACCTAGGCAATTGTATGAATATTATACGGAAAGGGTAGCTTCCAGAATAATCGGCAATTTCGACATGCTAAAATTCGCAGGAGAAGATATCCGCCTATTGAAAAGGCAAATGAGACAGGGGGACGGTTCTCTTGTCTAAGACAGGGGGACGGTTCTTTCGTCTTTTTTGGAGTTAGACTTGGATTATTCACTTCAGTTTGAGACAAAGGGACGGTTCTCTTGTCTTTTAATGAGACAAAGGGATGGTTCTCTTGTCTTTTATAGAGTTAGCTTTTGATTATTTCTCCAGTTAATGGGGTCAATTTTGAATTATTCACAGTGGTTAATATTCACATTGGTAATAATGCCAATAACAAGTTTGAAGCAAATAATGAGGCCAAGTTTGAATTATTTATTTCGGTGAATGAGGACAAGCAAATTATTCAAGCTTGACCCTATTTGTGATCCCATTTAAGACACAAGAACCGTCCCCATGTCTCACAGACAAGAGAACCGTCCCCATGTCTCACACAGACAAGAGAACCGTCCCCATGTCTCACAGACAAGAGAACCGTCCCCCTGTCTTACATACAGACAAGAGAACCGTCCCCCTGTCTTACACAGACAAGAGAACCGTCCCCCTGTCTTACCCCTGTCTTACATAGTTAAAATACCATTAGGTGTGTTAATTATTAAAAGTATGTCCTCTTCCTTGCCGGTCATGGCATTTATATATACAATAAAGTCTTGATTGTTGAATCTGCCTTTAAACTCATAAGTTAACAGTTCAGTATTATAATTAGTCGGTATTATAGCTAAGCCTGCACTGCTAATTTCTATTTTTTTATTGATTTTTGCTCTTGCTTCTTCCATGGTAATTTTAGGAGTTTCAATTTCTCTTTCTCTATGACAGGTTAAATAGCCCTTTGTTTCGAATCCTACAATTTCTCCCGTATCTAACGCAATTTTCACTTTTATTAGGTCAGGATATACGATAACATCTCCCTGTTTATAAGCATAATTGATAACAGCGGTTCCATCTTCACTTAAATAGTAAGTATCCTGCATATTTTTAAAACCGTGTTTCTCTAAGAACTCCTTGCATATTCTTTTTGCTTCCTCTATGCCAATATCTTTATCCTGGCTGACGGGTCTGTTATAAAGCATCCAATAAGGATGGCCTCCCTTTTGCGTAAAATCAACGGAAGCAGTCTGTTCTTCAGGAGCTCCTTTAAATCTCACAGTAAAACTATAAGTCTTAATAGGACCGGAATCGTTTCTACCCGTTGATTCCACAGATTCTACCTTATCTTTTCCGAAAAATTCAATAACCTTCTGTTTAACAGCTTCAACATCCATTTCCTCACCGGTAAGTCCTTTAGGCTGGATATCTGAAAGGTGATCCGAAAAAGGTCCGTCATATATAAGTGTTGGATAATCTTGAAATGTTTTTTCCACATTTTCAAATTGTTGATCCGTCATATTTGCTGATGTTCTTTGAAATATGCTTGGTCCTTTTCTGGACAGTTCTCCCCATTTCAGCCTGCCATCTGCCAATTCCTGCTGTAGCTTTTCAAGGCTTTTCCCAAGTGCGGTAGCATACCCATGGAGATCTTCCAGAGTATTAAACTCTTTTTCTGATAACTGTTCTCCATTCAAGCATTTATTATTTACCGAATATGAAAAATCACCTACCTGAGCTAAAAATTTTGAAGTATTTGCAAGTATATTTTGTGAAACAGGTAATTGTCCCAAGTAAGCTTGAGCAAAGTTAGCCTGTCTCCAAGCTTCCTGCAAGGTAGCCGCTGTTTTTTGGGGTGTAGATGTTATCAACGATTTAACTAGCAAAGTCTCTACGTTATTCACATACCCTATCATTTCATAAAAAGCCCTATTGTATTGATTATCAAGCTTCTGCCTCAATCTGGCAGCATTTTGATATTGGTAAATTCCCCAGCCGGCCACTACGGCAAGAGTAACAATAACAATACTGTACATTTTTCTGTCGCTGAGCCTACGTTTAAAATCCAATAATTTTTCCCTGATCCCCAAGGTAACACCTCCATATTTTCATTAAACATTGTACTCATTAAACATTGAACATTCATCGTATTCTTACATTTGCTGAATTCTCATTAAAGAAAGAATTCATTTTCCAAAATAATGCTTTCCTATTTTTTTAACAATCTGCCTGCTCCATATCCATTTACTTGTAGCTGTTGCAGGGTTCCAATAATATACGCATCCGTTTGTGGGATCCCATCCGTTTAAAGCATCTCTTGCTGCTTTTACTACAGAAGAATTAGGATCAATAGGTATATTAATCTGTCCGTCAGAAACGGCAGTAAACGCACCGGGCTGGTATATTACCCCTGCTATTGTGTTAGGAAATCTAGGATCTTTTACTCTGTTTAGAATTACCGCACCAACAGCTACTTGTCCTTCATAAGGTTCTCCTCTTGCTTCACCGTTAATTGCCCTTGCGAGAAGTTGTTCTTCGCTTATATTCCGATTTTCCTGGGCTATAGTATTAGTATTGTAATAAACCAAAGAAATCAGCAATACAATGACAAATACGAACAAAAGGATGCTTGTTTCTCCTTTGCTACTGATTTTTTTACAACCACTATAATATCTCTTCAAAAATTACTTAACCTCCTTCCAGTATATTTATCTAAGATATTTTAGCTAAACAGGTATAAAAATTCGGATTCATGCTAAAGTTATAATTACAAAAATTCAGATTTAAGCTTAATTTAAGTTATAATTTAATCAGATAATCAGGTATTTTTCATTTTAAGTTATTTCAATTATCTTAATTATCTTAAGTTCAACCAATTTATATTCCTGTTAAGTTTAATAAATTTTAATAATGTTAATAATTTTAATAAGTTAAAAATTTTTTAAAATGTTAAAATAAACCTAAATAAATATAAACAAGTGTTTCTCTCACTTAATTTATTCAAGATATTTACCGTATTTTTAGATTAGTATTTTATCGAATATATTTTCCGTATTTTATTTAGAAATTATTCGCAGTACGTCATATTGTTCTTTACGTTATGTTGTTCTTCACATTTATATTGTTCTTCAGATAAGATGTTCTTAACTATTCTTAGTTAAACATAAGACTTTTTAATAAAACACTTGGATAACCAATTGGGTATCTGACACAGTAGTGCCAATCTGTATAACTACAAAAATCAAACTAAACCAAAATAAATTGAAGATTAAACTAAATCAAACTAAATCTTAAAGCAAAATGAATATTGAGAACGTCTCAATAAAAAAACTCAAAAAAAATTTAAATTTTAAAACTGGGGCATAATAAATTTTTAAAAATGTTAGAAATTTCAGTAAATCTGCCAATAACAGAAGGGATTATAAGTGAATTATCAGGATGATAAGTTAGCGAAATTATAAATTAGCGAAATGATAATCTTAGAAGGATGATAAACTTACGCCAAATGAATATCTACGGCAGAATTATCAGATTTAAATTATTCCCAAATACTTGTTTTGCAATCTCAACTTCCCTCTTTTTGCAAGTGAATAGGAATATCTGGCGTTCTTCCGACAGCTCCCTGAACAAATTCAAAGTTTTTTCAATCCTGCTGTCATCATATTGGGCAAATACTTCATCCATTATGATAGGGAGATTTTCGCCATCCGGTGAAAAAATATCCGATAATGCCAGTCTGAAAGCTAAATAAATTTGATCCACGGTACCCTTACTAAGGTGGCCTACATGTACTATCTTTGACGTGTCAGAATCCAGAATCATTAACTCTAATTCATCATTAGCACGCAAATCATAATACTTGCCATTTGTCATTTTGCTGATATAAAAGCTCATCCTCTCGTTTAAAGTCGGTAAATATTTCTTTTTTATCTCTTCACTTGCAATAGTAAGAACTTCCAAAGCTTTATTCAGGGAAAACTTAAGTTTTAACAGGTTATCCCTTTTTTCTTCCAGTTCAAGTATACTTTCAACTATCTTCTGCAGCTTATAATTATCAAAACCCGATGTTGCGATTATAGTTTCATATTCTTTTATATTTAAACTTAACTTGTACATATTTTCTTCAAGAGCCGCTCTATACTTTATGATATCAGCTTCAACAGCGCTTATTTTTTCTTTAATATTATAAATATTGCAATCACGATTGATTCTCTTATTATCTTTAATACTATAATTAAAATTAATTCTATGTATAATATCTATAATATTTTTAAGCCATTGATAATCATCATTCTGTCCAACCTTTGAATCGCCGTTCCATTTAATCTTGGAATCGTCATCTTCTCTAATATTAAAACCGTCATTCCCTTCAATCTTAGAATTATCATTCTGTCCAATCTTATAATCATTGTTCCACTCAATCTTAGAATTATCATTCTGTTCAATCATGTAATTATCCTTCCACTCAACATTGGGCTTAATGCTTTGTTCCACCCCAATGTCCCCTTCGTCTTTCACGTTTTCTTCGTTTTTTTCAAAAACGTTGATAATCTTTTTCTTAATTGTCCTAACTAATCCCTCAGCATCATTTATAAGATAAGTATTTTGAGTTTGTATTTCATCTATTTCTTTTTCTATACTTTCAACTATTCTTTTCAATTTGACCACAACATCTCTTTCACAATCTTCAAACTCAACATTACTGCCCGTGAGAGCGGAAATCCTCTTAGTTATATACTCTATTGTATGAGATAAATTAACATTTAAAGCTTTAATTTGCTCTAACTTATCCCTTATAAGGTTAAACTGTTCTTCCAATTTGTTTTTTCTATCTGAAATACTCTTAATTGATCCTGCCAAGGTTCTTTTATAAATAAACAAGATTATGGAAATTATTAGTAACATTATATCAAAAGTACCAAGGACAGTTCTAAGCAAATTATCACTGCCAAAAATATTTCTATTGCTAAACAGATTATTGCTAAAAATGCCCTTTATATTGTCTATGCTTAAGTTAAAGTTTAACGCCGTGTTTAAGTTTAATATAACAAATAGGGCAAAAGATATAATTAGAGCGGTTAAAGCCATTAAAAACGAAGAATCAATAATTCTTTTGTTTTTCTGCCTTTTTTCATATTCTTTGTTAAGTTTCGCTATTTCTTCCTCATATTTTTCGTATTCACGGTTTAACTCATAAACATTAAGATTAAATATATCATTAATGAGGTTCGATTCGTCTTTATTCTTATCATCGATCTGCTGTTTAAATTCATCATTGCTCTCGTCATTGATATGCTGATTAAATTCATCTTCATTTCGCATGTTAAATTCATTATTACTTAATAGATTACATTCATCATTATTTAGCGGATTAAATTTATAATCTTTTTGTTGACTAAATCCATCATCATTATCATTTAGTTTAGATTCATAATCATTCTGATGACCCATAATCGCATTCATAATCGGACTCATATTAGTTTTACAATCATCTTTTAAAAATGTCCTAAATTTTTTTAACAAATCATCTTTTATCTCCTCGAGCTCTTTACGAACTTTTTCATTTTCATTTACAATCTTAATAATATCGATTATCTCCGTGATACCGCTTATTAATTCTTTTTGCTTTTTATAATTTTCCAGTAAAATTACTGAATTCCTGAGCTTTTCTTCAATTTCAAGAATCATAGACCTTTTATTTTCCAATTCCTTTAATTCATCTCTCAGTTCTTTAAGCCTGTCATTTATTTTGTCTAAAGGGCGGGATGACGATTTTTCAGTACCTACATATGTTAATAAAGCATCCTTAAGAGCTTTTTCAGCTCTCTTGAAGGATATGTTATCAAAACCTGATTCGCTAATATTGATAAGTTTACTCAAAACTTCTTGTTTACCGTTTCCTTCAACTTTAACATCCATCTGCTTTATGAAAACACTTTTTTCAAAGCAAACTTCATTCAAACCAAAATGCGCTTCCGCAAACCTAACAGATTTATCCTTGGAGATTTCGAAAGTATTTGTAATATCATTAAAGGAAGAATCAAGAATCTTAACAGTGCTGTTAAAAAAATCCCTGATGACGGTGTATATATTATTTCCAATTGAATATTCAATAAGACCGCCGTAATTTTTGAAATTCCAAGGAATGAAACGTTTTAGCGGAGGTAATACTCCGTCTTTTTCTCTTCCTCCCTTCAGCCCGTAAAACATTCCCTTTACAAACCATTGAATCGTAGACTTTCCTGCTTCATTATTGCCGTATATAATATTAAAACCTTTTGCAGGTTTAATTTCCAAATTTCCTATTTTCCCAAAACCATTAATAACGATTTTTTTAATAATCACTAATATCAACCTGTCCTTTTTCCATTGCTTCAAGACCGTAATAAAGAGATTTTAATAAAAGCTCTTTTTCTTCGTTGTCTTGCGTTGAATTTACCAAATCCAAAATCTTTCTAACAAACAAACCTTTTAGTCCAAAATCTCTTTTTATTTCATCAAAATCGTAATCACGCCTTGTTTTATTTTTAATTTTAGCAAAAAAGAATATATCGTTAAAATAGGAAGAAATATACTTGATATCCGGAGAAAAGTCCGGGCTTATATATCCCATAAGTGATATATTCACTAGTAAATTCTGATAAGTTTTAGGCTTAATGCAATCGCTTCCGAATTTTATACCTGTATTGCCAAATTTTATATCGTCATCGTCATCGTTGAGCTTTTTATCGTCATTGTTAATTTTTATCCCTAAGTTATCGTTGTTTAAAATTTCCTTAATTTTACTATTTAAACTTTCCTTAATTTTTTCAATTATCTCTTCATCAGTCATGCACCCGGTAATATTTACTTCTAAATCCAGGTATTCCTTTCTATTTCCAGGGATAAATTCAATCTCCAGCTTTTTATTTCCCATATCGTCTATTGAAATGCTCCCAAAATAAAATCCATGCTGTCCGGGTTCATCGAATCCCAAAGGTTCAGGGCTCCCAGGATTATATGCGTTTTCAAGACCTGCTACCTTGTCAATTCTATTGTGGAAATGCCCAATTCCTATATAATCCATGTTTATAGAAGCAAGAATTTCAACTGATATTGGATTATAGCTGTTTTTGTCAAAATCGAAGCCAACAGAACCGTGTAAAAGGAGAATATTTATTTTATCCTTATCAGTGGATTTGATATAGTTAACGGATTCTCTTTTATAGTTAACGGATTCATCTTTCTTTAAATGCTCATGCTCTTCATCTTTATAACCATCTTCATAACCCTCTTTATAATCTTTATAATCTTTTTTATAACCTTTAAGTTTATAACCTTCAAGAAAAGCTTGTCCGTAAATGCAAACATTCTTTTCTTCATTTTCTTCAAAAGACAGGAAAGGATCGGTTAAAATATGTACATTTTCAGCCCAATTGAAGCTTTTGTAATAGGAACCTTCAACCCACGGATCATGGTTCCCCGGTATTATAATTACCTTTGTATCGTGTATTTTTTTAAAAGACTCATTAAGAAAATAAATAGTGGATTTTGTAACATAGTTATGTTCGTATAAATCGCCGGTTATAAATAAAAAATCCACTTGTTCTTTCTGCGCGAACCTTATTATATTTTCAAAAACCATTTTTAAATCAAGCCTTCTTAGAGAAGACTTGTCATTTTTTTCACTTAAAGTACAGAGAGATGAAAATGGAGCATCCAGATGCAAATCAGCACAGTGAATGAATTTTATTTTCCTCAAGGCATTTCATCTCTCCTCCGTTTCAATAATCACCTGAGCAATGGCATACTCTTTACAGTGAGATAAGCTTACGGATATGCTTTTTGCATTCATGCCGTCATATAACTCCTTGGCATTTCCTTTTAACACTAAGTGCGGCTTATTGCTGCTATCATTAACAATTTCTATATCCTTCAAGCTAATTTTTCCTCCAAAGCCGGTACCTAATGCTTTAGAAGCCGCTTCTTTTGCTGCAAAACGTGCCGCAAAACTTTGATATCGGGAAGCATTTTTGCTTTCACAATAAGAAATCTCATTTTCGGTAAAAACCTTGTTTTTAAAACTATTCCCCCTTTTTTCAATTGCTTTGCGTATTCTGTCTACTTCTATAATATCGATTCCGCAGTGAATAGCCATGCTCCATACACCTTTCTTCTTAATGAAAAGGCATCCTCACACAAATTTCTAAATCAAAAATGGGCATTACTCAGATCCAAATTATTTGCCATACCTACCTCATTTGCTTTGCCGCACTTGTCTCATTTTACGAGAAGTGAAAGTAAAATTTTTAATCCTGATCCTATTTGCCATTTTAATCCTATTTGTCAACTTGTCAATTTAAATCTAACCTTATTTGTTTCTTTCACTTGCTTCTAGAAGAAAGATAACTTACCGCCGCGTAAAGATCACCTGATTTATCAACATCTTGCCCTATTTCAGGGTACGAAGAAATTATTGCTTTGCCGTTAATGCCTGTTATTTGAAAAAACTTTTTCTCGACCATTTCTATTGTAATTCTTCCCGCAAGAAATTTTAACATGAATCCTATTCCCAAAAGGCGTGCCATTTTTACAGGCTTCTTGCGATACGAGATAAGTTTTTGTCCAAAGTCATAATTCTTCAATATAATTTCAGGTTTTAAATAAAAAACATTACCACCTGTATACTTACCTTCTCTTAACTTTACGTAAGTACGTTCCATTTCAGGATATTTTTCATCATTTAATTCTTTTTTTACGATAGGATAACACAGGTCTGCCTGTGCCAGTTCCGCCCTTTTAATAAAATCATAAACCGCCTCTTTTGTAATAAGAGGTATATCACAAGTACAAATTATCAGGTTTTCTTTATAACCCAGATATTCCAGCCCTGCTAAAATATTTTCCATTATTGTGCCGCTAGAATATATTATTTTATCAACTTTTTCTTTAAAAACCTCTCCAAAACCGATATTGGGCAGCCCTACAATTACAATTTTTTCTACGTCATCAAGTTCTCTCAAAGTATCAATTACGTATTCTATCATCATTTTTCCGTTTATTCGATAAAGTGCTTTGCTGCCTGATTCTTCCAGACCTTTTATTCCTTGTCCCCCTGCCAGTATTATCGCATTTACCATGTTAACCTCCGTACTTTAAGATTATACCAGGTTGTTTCTTTTCAGAGCGTTTAGTATTGCCGACTCCTGGCTTTTTATATGTTTGTGGGCGGATTCTCTGGCCAAGTTCGGATCTCTGCTCAAGATAGCTGAGCATATTTCATTGTGCTCTCTTATTACTTCTTCGTTGTTGCCAAAATCCTTAAGATATATAACTCTGAACCTATAAACTTGTTCTCTCAAGTTATTGGCTATCTGCATAAGTTTGTCGTTTTTCGATGCTTTGTAAATCACATCATGAAATTCAATATCTTTTTTTATAACACCTTGAAGATTACCCTTTTCTACATAATTTTCAAGTTGTGATTGAACATGTTTTAATTCTTTTATCTCATCTTCATTAATCCTCTCAGTTGCCAATGCAGTTGCAAGGCCATCTAAAGTTGCTCTTACTTCAAGAACATCCATAATGTCTTTTTCCGTCAGTCTCGCTACATGAGCTCCTCTTCTTGGAATCATCACAACAAGTCCTTCTAACTCTAACTTTCTTATAGCTTCTCTCACAGGTGTTCGGCTTACTCCCATTTTTTCTGCAAGTTGAACTTCCATAAGCCTTTCACCGGGCTTTAATTCCCCCATGATTATTGCTTCCCTTAAGGTTGAAAATATTACTTCTCTTAAAGGTTTATAATTATTCAAGTTAACTTTTCCTAATCTTCCAGCCATAATATCCTCCTCTTATGTTGTTTCTGTTACAAATAAATGATAATCTTCATGACAATCATCGCATTTCATCTCTTGATATGCCATATCTGCCGAAGTTTTATCTGCAAATATACCAAATACTGCGGGACCACTGCCGCTCATTAAGCTTCCAAGAGCTCCAAGACTAATAAGTTTTTTCTTTAGTTTATTTATGATACTAAATCTATCCGCAGTAAATGTTTCCATAACATTTACCATATTTTCAGCCAGGAGCTTTATATCACCTTCAGCAATAGCAGATATTAACAAATCTATATTCGGCCTTTTATTCACTTTATTAAAATCAAAATTTTCATACACCCATTTTGTAGAAACATGGATTTTTGGAATCGCCAGAACAATATAAACCTTAGGTATTGCAGGCAACTCTGTCAAAATATCTCCTATTCCTTCAGCAAGTATGGTACCTCCTTTAATGCAATAAGGCACATCAGCTCCAAGTAGCTTTCCTACTGCCATTAATTCATCCACACTAATCCCGCAATCAAAAAGTTTATTCATTCCAATCAGCACCGAAGCAGCATCAGAACTTCCTCCTGCCAAACCGGCAGCTACAGGAATATTCTTTTCTATTTTTATTTTTACACCATGTTTTATTCCATATTTACAGCTATATTTATTCAAAAACAATTTTGCTGCTTTATACGCTATATTTCTATCATCACATGGCACTTTGGAAGAATTACATTCAAGCTCTATACCTTCACCAATGGCATCAATTACCAAATTATCATGGAGATCTATGGTTTGCATAATTGTCTTTATGTTATGATAACCATCCGGCCTTTTTTCTGTAATATCAAGGGACAAATTAATCTTCGCCCTTGCCTTCATACTAACAGTCGGAACTTGGTCATTGTTGCCAAAACGTATTAAGCTTTGTGTACTAAACTCCATATTTTTCTCATTGCACCTGCTCTTCCATCTCATCCGGTGTTAAAGCTTCTTTACATTTTTCTTTAGTTATTTTTTTGTATCTTGTATCCATACTTTTTATATTTGCATACATTATATATTATTTAGTTTGTTCTTTCAATTAAAAAAATGCCTGAATTTTTAAATTCAGGCATTTTAAAATTCAGATATTTTAAACGGGTGTAAATATAATGCCACCAACGCTATCCTACTCTGCCTTACGGGTTATCAATATCTGCATTCCGGGTTCTACTGCATCCTCATCACTCAAGCCATTAGTTCTTTGTATTTCATCAATAGTCGTCCTGTATCTTTTAGCAATTTTCCAATATGTATCTTCCGGTTGCACAAAATATATGACGATACTCGGCCTTTTATCGCTCCTTGCACTTTCATCCAATTGCTCTTCGGTTATTTTTTCTATTATGCTTCTTTCAACGGTATTATATATTTTGCAGTCAACATTTAGAATCAATTTAATTTCTACATCTTTTGAAGATATTAAACTGTGATCAATGTACTCTAAAGACATCTCCGGTTTACATTGCATATTTGGTTTTACACCTTTGATTTCAACGGTATGACTTACAGGAACAGTTGCCCGGTAACATGATAGTTTCTGACCCTCATTTTCATAAAAATAGTTTATATTACATGTCACAAAACCTTCTAACTCTATTTTGTCTTCCATCACTCTATAATCTGTTAACACCGGAATGCTATAAATATTTAAAATTTCGTTAATCTCCGGATTATCACTTCCAATGTTTACAACTTCTTTAGTTATTATCTGGGAACTATTTGCAAAAACTCTTTCGTTAAAAACAATATTCTCCTTCTCAATATTAAATTGTGATCTCATGCCATAAGCATCAACCAAATAATCGATATCGGCTTTTTCATTTGCCCATACATAGGCACATACTTCAATATCTCCTTTTAATATCTTGTATTCCCCGTCTAAATCCTCTTCAGCCTCAAAATTGCACTCTCTTACTTCATAATCTACCTCGCAAGAAGAGTTTTCAGTGACACCTTGAATTTCAACTACATGGGAAAAAGGAATTGAATGCTCCATATACCTTACACTAAGTTCATTATCATCACCCAAATATATGGTCGTGACATTTAACTCACCTGATATTGTAACCTTATCATCCGATACTATAAAATCCTTATTTACCACTTTAACATCATTTCTTAGAATTTCTCTTATAGGAGGATATTCTTCAGGAACTTCTAAAGTTTCATTAACAGTATAAACAGATTCGTTACTTCCTACATATCTCGTAAGATCCATGCTTTCCTTTAAAACCTGGGCACTGTCATTGTTCGTTATGTCACTTACTAAAATATGCTCTTCTTCAATTATAGCCGTGCGGTTAAGTTGTAATATTGCTTTTACATTAATTTTTCTGCTATTGCTAATTATGCATTCTACATGTTCAGGAACCCATTTAATTATATTACGTACGCCTTCAGTCGTACCGGGTGTATCCATTTTGTGTGAGAATGGAATACTGGTGTTTATACTTTTAATGCTTATTTCAGAATCTTCAGGTTTATAAAGTATTTTATATCGAATAATTCCTTTAACTAGAGTATTCTCATCTTTTGCATCCACTTCAATATCAGTCGTAAAGACATCTACATCTGCCGAAAGTATCTGAGCCACGTCCGGTTTCGTGTCCGGAACAATAATATCATTCTCAACAATTATTTGCGTAGTTTTATCTTTTATTACTCTGTTAACTTTTACTACTTCTCTAACCAGGTCAAGGGACATAGTTATCCACCTCATATCTAAAATATACTAACAAAAGATTTGCTATAGTAATATATATTGACAAGATGTACAAAATATTACTTTATAAACAAAAAAATAAAGCAATCTCTAATTGGATTGCTTTATTTGATATCGTTATTAAATACGACTATACAAATATTAAGGTTCAATACTAAGGTTTAATAATAAAATTTAATTTAATGCATAAGCATCATCAAACATAAAAAACTATTTTTGATATCAGGATTTTTCCCGCCTTGAAATTTGAAAATTTTTTCAAGAAACGATATCCTGAATATCATTTTAGCTGACATGTATTCTCCGGTTATCACTACATACAACAAGTTCAATGGCATTTGTAAGTACGTCTATATAGCTGTAAGAAACTCTCCTGGTCATTTCATATTCGTTCTCAAATCTTACAGTAAATATGTTTGGATAGGTGTTTTCAATAATGCCTTCTCTTATAACGGTTTTTTTTCTACCTTTATTCGACTTCAGTTGGACTCTTTCACCTATGCAACCTTCAATACATCGCTTGATTTCCAGTAAATCACTTTTGTCAGCCATCGGATCACCTCATCTTTGGTTTGGAAACATTATATCACAAATTTGGACAAATGTCAAAAAAATTTAAATATTATAGCAATTATCATAGAGTGCTGTCAAGTGTTATTTTGGGCTGTAATTTTAGATTATGTTGCATAAATTTGTGAAAAATTAAAAAAAAAACTATAAGCATTTTCATACGCTTATAGGCAATTTGCCGAATATTTTTTACTCTTTCGTCACTTTAATTTTGAATCACTTTCGTCATCTCTTATGACCATTATCCTTTATGACAGTACTCTTATGAACGTTATCCTTCATTGTCCGTTATTTCTTATGCCCATTATCCCTTATGGCCTCCGTATACTTTTTTTATCCTTTAGCATATCTTTTAAATAATTGTTTTTTTGACAAGACCAACGATTTTTTAAAGCTACAAGTACTTTTTAGATCTTCACTATAATCTATGTTCACTCTATTTTTATATTCCCTTACTTTTTCTTCAGGTTGCACGACAAGATCTGACGCCGGCGCATCCGCTTGTATACGACAGGTAATACCTTTTAGAGTTGCAATTTCATCTTTTCCGTTGTTTTGAATATCAACAACCTTGAAAAATATATCATACCCATAAGACTTTCTAGCTACAATATCACCAATTTTTAAGTTTCCCATTGTTTTCACCTTGCTCATTACTCATCGATTCTTATTACATAATATGCCGTTTGTGTGCAATTGTGAAGGTTGCACCACATTTTTACTTATAATAATATTGATCTTACTTATATCGTTTTTTATTATATTATTATCTCATAATCTTCTAAAAACTTCCTGTGGCAATCAATTTCGCTTACCGCTTCTTTTAGTTTATCTATCAAAACCCTTTGGACCCAACCTTTACGGCTGTTATAATACCTGTTAGCAACTCTCCAGAACTTTTGGGGAAATTGAAGTATTATTTTCATCACATAAAAATCCTCAACTGTCAATTCATTCACACGCCGGTATTCATCAGTAATTATTTTTGCTTCATGAACATCCCAATTACATTTTCGCATTCTTCTTCTAATAAGATTAGCTAAGTCATATACTTTAAGATCATAACTGCAATAATCAAAATTAATTAAAAACTCTTCCTTGTCCGTCATGATTATATTATTATTTGTAAGGTCATTATGGCAAATGCTCCCCAATCTTCTGGTTTCTTCAACCAATTTATCGTATATTGGACTTGATACGTATTCAAGCGCTTCTTTTCCTATCTCATAGAAATAATTACAATATTCCAGGAATAAATAATCAAAATCTCCCTTTCTTCTAGATGCAATTTTTTCCATACGTTTTAATTCTCTTAATCTTTTATTGAAAATAAAAGGCAGCTTACCTAGCTCGTCTGATTCGCAACCTGTATCTTTTTGGGTATAACCAACAGAAGCAAGATGCATCCTTGCCAATAGATTTGAAGCCCTTCTTACATCATCCGCGCTTTCAAAGTCACATTTTCTTCCCTCGATATATCGTGCAACTATGTAATATTTTCCATCAATATTAATATATGGTTCACCTGAATCGGTGCAAAGATAATAATCATGATTATAAAACCCGTTATTTGTCAAATAATTTTTCACATTATGTACAAACCAAATCCTATTAACATTACCTACAGTCTCCCTAAGTAAAAATTTTTCCTTGGATGTAGTCAATAAATATCCATTTCTGACCAGTGTTAAACTCTTTATATTCAAACGGTATTTGGAATTCAATATATTTATACAAGAATTATACATATTATACATAAACAGCCTCCAGTTGAATTTTTTGAATAATTAGAACATAATAAAGTTGCTCTAAAAAAAGTTATAAGAACAACATGTTCTACAACAGTTTCTTTTTTAAAACATTAAAATATTAAAATATTAAAATTTAATTTTTTTTAATATACTTTTTTATACCTATACAAACTCAACAGCTAAAAAATACATTTATTTGTATAAATATATGCATGTTAAGCAAGTCATATTCTAAGAGAGAAGTAAACTCCTATCGGCAAACCCATATTAATGATAACTTAGAGAAAAGTTTAAATATAAAAAATGCTGCAAAAACCGACAGAAGGGGTAACAGCGGAAAGGCATACCTGTCAAAAGCCATGTATACGCAATGAATCGCATTAAAGTAAAATAAAACACTTATTGGTAAAAAATACGTGCTGAATTTCTTTAACAAAAGCCCAGGAATAACCAAAAAGCCTGTCAAGATTAGAAAATGACATGGCAGGATATTAGAATACGTGATACCTCCAAACTCTTTCCAGTAAAAGATAGTAAACCATAATAAATATGTCTTATCAACTGTATACCATTTTAAATATCTCCAGAAGTCATTTTCAAAATCTTCTTTAATTCGCTTTTTAGCAACTTCTACTTCTATTCTGTTTGTTTCAAAAGCGTTTTTCCCCAACTTGTAATAAACTATATTTTCAGGCGTTTGGTTATATCCTATATATGTGCCTTGCAGCAAAGGGTTTCCGCTGGATTCCGCAAGAGGTATAAAAGTTTTATATTCAAAATAATTTCTTACCCACCACGGCATCATAATAAATGTAAATGCAAAGATCATGGCTATCCATGACATGACAAAGCCTTTCACCTTGTATTTTTTATTTATCAGCATGTGAAATAGAAGCAATAGAGGATATAGTGCAATTGTTGGTCTGCATAAAGTTGCTAAGGTCCATATTAAGCCGAGTAGCATGAACTGGGATGTTTTTGGAGTCATCGAGAATTTTAAAGATAAATAAATCAATAACATCAAAAGAGGAGTAAATAAATTTTCCGTTAAGAAGTAGCCAGGTGTGATAATATTAGGATAATAAAATGAAACTAAAAATGAAGATATCAATGCAACTTTTTTATCAAAAATACACTCAGCAATCATGAAAACAAGAATGATGGTTATTAAACTTAATACAGCTTGAATGGTTCTTCCTATCTGAAGACCAATAAAGCCATATCCGAATATTTTGAAAATGGCTGCTAAAAAAAACGGATATAAAGGGGTTACAAAAACCGTAGGTTCGTTATATTCATGAAAAATAAATATTCCTTTTCTTGCCAGGGCAATAGCGCTTTTTATATAATTCAAATCATCACTTGCCAGGTTTAAATTATTACCGTAATAGAAAATAATACATAATTTCAAAGTAAATGATAATGATATAAGTATAATTAGCCATATTTTATATTTATCCGTAATGTATTTTAAAAATTTATCTCTTAGTCTTTTCATAGTTATGTTTAATTTTAAATTCTATTCTGCTATCATTTACTCTGTACATCCTAATATCTTATTTTGTTCCTTTTGCTTTTCTTCACACTACAAACAGCGATTTGAGAGCGATTAAAAGTATTATCCCCGGTATACCCAGAAACCCCGTAATAAGCATGGAAAGAAAATTAATATTTATGTGAAAACTAAAATATGTACTAAGCAGCGGATTTAACAATGTAAGAATAATAGTACCTAGAATAGCATTGCCTGCTAACTTAAAAATAAACTTTAAAGGTTTCAAGATAGTTCACCCCGGCTTTCAGCTAATAACTAATTTGTATCTTTAATTTAATTTATCTCAATCATTTAATATTTATATTTTACTTTCTTATTTTTTTCAGCATTTAATATTTTATTTTTCAATATTCACCGGAATACCTGAGCCGGTACTTGCGATTCTTGATACATTGCTTTTTAACACAGTGGCACTTGTACCTTTTTGAAAACTTGCACCTTTGCTATTGAAGTTAATACTTATATGATCGTTTTTAGCTGCAATATCATTTTCGAAAATGTTTACCCTTATACCTTTTTCCTTTGCTTTTTTAAGAAAATATTCATACTTTATTTGCGCTGCTTTAAGCCGGTATGTATAATACTCAATAAATTCATTTTCGACTACATACTGAAAATTTAAATCTGCGTTTAACCATTCGTTTTTAGCTTCTTTAAGATCCTGAATAAGCATTTCCTCTTCGCTGTATTCATTTTTACTTCCAATGTAATCCAAACCTTTACCACTTAAAACCTGTTGCAATTTATTTTTGTTGAATAAACAGAATAAGTTATTTAATAACCTTAATAACCAATCAAAAATTGCTTTAAAAAAGTTTTTATTTGTGTAATTAAGCCTCATGGAAAGCTCTCCTTTTCACATGCTTTTTGTAAATTGTATAAATCAATTTTTTGCCTGTATTTTATGCTAAATCCGGGTGTTACGTGGGTTTACAATATTTTGTTTAGTACCATTTTATGCATGAGCCATGTTATCAGTGAACGATAAATATATAGTCTTCATTCAATTTATGATGTAAGTCCCGGATTTATGCATAAAATTAACATTTTTCTTAATGAATTATGGACATATATTAATTTAGTTATACATAATTCTGTAAAATGAAGAGATTTCCATGAGCAATAACTGCCGACAGTTATGTATTATCGGCATCTTCACCAATTTCAATCTTTATCAATTTTTATTTTCACCTGTTTTTCTTTAGTCCGTCTATATTTATATTCTTTAATTCTTCAACGACAGCATTCGAAGTTATATACCGAAATCTTCCCCAGTCTTTCCATCTTCCGTTTATGCATTTAAGCCTTTCAATAACAAATTGAAGTTCTTTCGGTGATACTTCCTTGACATCACTTATTTCATCATCAAGCGCGTCTTTAAGCAGCACACCGCTTAGTTCTTTTAATATGAATAAGTATGAATAAAACATAAAACTTTCGTTTTCGAATATAAAATTTATCTTCAACACACCGCTAAATTTCACTATTTCAACTTCAAGTCCTAATTCTTCCTTAACTTCTCTAAATAAAGCTTCCAAAACTTTTTCATTATAACCCAGCCCTCCGGTAGGTATTCTATATATATCATTCGGATAACCTTCACATGTAATTGCAATTATTTTTCCGTTCGGCCTTATAACACAAAAAACAACTTCTCCTCTTCTATCGCTTAAAACAAGATTTTTCATCCTTTCAAAATAATCCTTGTTTTCCAGGATGAGTTTAATTTCTTTGCAATCGGGATGATGTGCATTGAATATTTTACATAGGTTTTTATACTCATTTTCGTAAAATTCATTATTAACAATAAACGAATTTTTTCCCATATGTTTTACTCCTTTGTCATTTCTAATTTTTACATCAAGTACCAAATTTATTCTATTTTGTAAAATAAAAGTTTGTAGTTTTATAACATTGATATTTTTTATATTATCACTGCTAAAAAATAATGTACATACGAAAATAAACGGGTATTTTATAATTATAAATAAGAAAAATTGATGTATGGAATATGTACTTTTGGTGATTTTTTTATTTGCAAGTAGTATTGTTCATGTGTTATGATTGATTATATTATTTTAATAATGTTTTTAATTATTTTTCCAGGAAATAAAATGATGAATGAAGTAAAGATATGATTGATAGTTAATCAAATTAAACTTAATACATTAAAATCAGAAACGGTTTTATTAACTTAAAGTTAGACATTCTATTAATATACGGGGTGTTGTGAGGCATGGATTTAAATTTAGAAAAAAAGAGTACAAAATCTGTAACGAGAGTAATATTAATATTTCTTTCAGTAGTTATAATCTTGACATTTTTTGTTTCTGTAAACGTAGCATATTCCATATTGCGGAATGACAGGATTTATAAGGGTATTTATGTAGATAATATAAATGCAAGTGATCTGTTGCCGAGGGAACTTTATGACAGGCTGGAAGCACAGTATAAAAATGAATACAATAATATTAAAATAAAAATAAAAGCAGGGGAGTACCAAGCTGAGTACTATCTGAAAGATTTTGATTATGCACTCAATATTGACGATGTTGTTGATGAAGCTTTTTCCTTTGGCAGGCGAGGTAATATATTTAACAGGTTGTCAGAAATTTTAAACTTAAGCCTTAATGATAAAGTTATTAATACAGAAGTAAGTTATAGTGAAGAAAAAGTCGACTTGGCTGTAAATTCAATTTATAACCAAGTTTATGTTCCTGTAGAAGAGCCTGATTTTGAAATTCAAAATGATAGAATTTACCTAAAAGCAGGACACAATGGTAAAAGTATAGATAAAGATTTATTAAAGGATGAAATAATAAAGTTTATAAAAAGCAGAAAAAATGCAAATGTAGATATTCCTATAATTGTTACCGAAAAAGCAAAAGTTGACTTAGATTCTATGTATGAAAAAATCAATTTAGAACCTGTCAATGCAACGGCAAAAGTTGAAAACGGAAAATTAGTGATAATTCCTCATAAACATGGTGTAAAAGTCGATAAAGAAGATTTAAAAATTGCTGTTGACAAAATCAATAACAATGAGAACATAACAGAACAAGTAAAAGTAGAATTAATACCTCCTGAAATAACCCAGGAATATATGAACAAAAATCTGTTCAAAGACGTAATTGCTTCTTATGCAACTTATTTCTCTACAGAGGGTCAAGCTAATGTTGACAGGGCCCAAAATTTAAAAATTGCAGCAGACAAAATCAACGGAAAAATACTTGCACCTGGAGACGTATTTTCTTTCAATGAAGTAGTAGGCGAGCGTACTGAAGCTAACGGGTTTAAGAAAGGAATGGTTTTTGAAGGCGGAAGAGTTGTTGAAGGCATAGGCGGTGGAATATGCCAGGTAAGCTCAACACTATATAATGCAGTATTGAAAGCAAACCTAAAGATTGTTGAAAGAGTAAATCATATGTTTACCGTTGATTATGTGCCGGCAGGGCTGGATGCAACCGTAGCATACGGGGTTATTGACTTCAAGTTCCAAAACTCCACCAGATGGCCGATAAAAATTGAAGCTTTTATGACTGAAAATAATCAGCTCTTTATGAGATTAATAGGTACAAAAGAAGAAGCCGACATTTCGGTAGAGATGTATACTCAATTAATTAAAACAATACCTTTTAAAACTGTATATGAAGACAATCCAAATTTGCCTGAAGGTACGATGCAGATAAAACAACACGGAAAAAACGGCGCTGTAGTTGATACTTATAAGATTGTAAAGAAAAACGGGGTTGAAATCAGCAGAACAAAAATAACTACAAGCTCTTATACTCCTCTTGATCAAATTGTTGTAAGAGGAACAGGTAAGGTAAATAGTTACCAGGAAACCATTCAAAATCAAACACAGGATCAAGATCAAATCCGAAATCAGGAGCAAATTCAAGAAAAGATACAAGAACACAGTCAAGAGCAAGAACAAGAAGAATTAGAGGAACAAATTAATGAGCAACTACAAGAACAAGTTCAAGAGCAGACTCAAGAACAAAATCAAGTACAGAATCAATTACAAACTAATGAGCAAATTCCAGTACAGACTCAAGATCATAATCAAGAACAGATTGAAAGACCGACACAAGAACATGTTCAAGATTATCTTGAGGAACGTGCACAAGTATCAGACCAAGAGCAAGCTCAAGATGTTCAAAACAATAACAATATAGAATAACCCGAAGAAAAACATCTTGAAAGCCAATGGAGAAGCTAAAAAATAGAAAAGGAAAAATCCATTTACTCCACATTTATCAATTTCGTCAAACATGTATAACGTCAAACATGTATAATCGGACATGTATAACGTATAGACATGTAACCTGACTTATAAACGACAGCAGGTGATGGTTTAGTACAAGTGATAATGTGTCATAAATCGGATTTTTCCTTTTTATATACATTTATTAAATATGGTTTGTAATTCTAATAAATATCTACACTAATTGCACCATTATTTTTCAAAATATCAGATACCTGATCGGCTTTTTCATCATCTATCCTCATTGTGAATAGGATTTTTCCTGCTTTTATATCGGTCTCATATTGCCTGCTTTGAGTTTCCGGTATTCCTAAGTCAATCAAACCACCAATTATACCACCTGTTACTGCACCGGAAATCAAACCTGTTATAGGTCCTGCTGCAGCAATTATGCCTAAACCCGGGATCATCATGCTTCCGGCACCTATCAACAAACCCGCCAAGCCACCAAGTACTCCTCCTGTCATTACTCCATCCGAGATATTATCATTTATATTTTGCCTACCTCTATTGTCTGCATTTTCTAATCTGTTATAATTTTGTCTATTTACAACTTCATTGCGATTTTGCTCTCCTTGTTCGGTTTCTCTTGCTACAATTGATATATCTTCTGTTCTTAATCCTTGTTCTTTTATCTGCCTTGCAGCATTTTCCGCATATTCCCTTCTGTCAAAAATAGCAGCAACTGTCTTAGCCATTTTGAATCCTCCTATTTAATTAGTTTTCTACTCACAAAATACTTTAAATACTTAAATTAAATATAATGTTGTAGAAATAATTTTATTTTAAAATGAATTTTTTAGAATATTTTCAACTACGTTTATATTATGGATTAAAATTTGTAAAGTATTCTTAATAAAAAAAACGACTTTTTATTGTATAATTTTATTGAATAATTGTTTTATAAAGAAATTTAGAAGATTTTTTCAGAAATTCATAAAAACTTACTAGGAGTTGAAGTTTACACAAATGACGCGAATGAAGCATCATTGGAAAAATTTTATTTTGCTGTTTGCAGTTATAATTACATTATTGTTCCCGCTAAATGCAAGCTCCGAGGAAACAATGGATGAAATTATAAATAAATCGGCAGATGCATTGGTCAAATTAAGATTAATGATTGGAGATGAAAAGGGTAATTTAAAGTTAAATGACAAGCTGAAAAGATGTGAATTTGTAGCTTTAATTAATCGAATGATGATGTATGAAACAAACGAAAATTCTAACGATGATATACCGTTTACTGACGTTAATAAAAACCACTGGGCATACAACAGCATAAAGACAGCTGTGCAATATGGTTTAATCAGTGGCTATACCGATAATACGTTCAGGCCCGATAATACCGTTACCTTCGCTGAAGCACAAACCGTAATATTAAGAGCTTTAGGATATAAGGATCAAATCAGTAATAATTGGCCTGATAATGTTATAAAGAAATCATCTGAACTAAAACTTGATAAAAATCTTAAATTAGATAAAAACAAGCCATTGACAAGGGGTGAAGCGGCAGTTTTAATTTATAACGCTTTAACCGTAAAATTTCACAAATAAAAGAAAAAATTTTATGTAAATATATAAATGTTTTTGTTTTGACATTACTGCTAAATTAGGTTATTATTTTATAATAAAATTAGAAATATGTAAACTTTTAAAAAGATATTAGAGGTTGTTAATATGCAAATACATAGTTTTTTAGCAATGATTTTCGTTTTTGTTATTTTGCCTTTATTTTTATTATTTTCGAATCATATAATTTTTTACATTACAATGTCATTAATATTATTAATTGACTCCATAAGGTCAATTTATTTTTCTATTTCAGGAAAGAAAATAATTACACCTGAATTAGATGAAGAAGATTTGGAATTTATCGATAATTTAAAAACAACAACGGGATTCGACTTAAAATGGTTTAACACATGTCTCAAAATTGCAAGATATTTAATTGTAATTTTATTTTATATATATTGCTCTTTTATTGCAAATAGTATGATTGTCAATATACTAGTAACTATAGTCATATTATATTGGATACACAGAATTATTGATTCTTATAAAGAAGAAATCAATATAAAAACAGTATTGCCGTTTAATATTGAAAGAATTATAAACCTTATAGCAAATATTTCATCAGCATTTGTTATAGCACTTGTTTCAATAATTAGGATTAAGATGAAATGATCTAAAAAATATTGGGAAATAAAAATTTTTATATTCATGAATATATTTTAGATTTTTGGATACATTAATTAATGCAAAAGACTCTCCAGCATATAGACGTTAAACGGATGATTCCGATTTCGTAAGTAAAATTACCAGGCAGTTGATATCATTCTTGTCTAAGGGGACATTAATACAATGATATTAACTGCGGGTATAATTACTGAGAAGCAGTGTAGAAACTGCAGGAAAATTAATATGCTGGAGGGTCTTTTGTACATATGCTAAAGACTTCAACCACAACGCAGACTCAGCTCATTTCTCGTTTTTAAAACTAATAATTAATATAACAAGCCTTGATTTTTCATTCCACTAACTTCATTGCATAATCTTGCAATTAAATTATTATTAATATTTAAATTCTCTAATCTTATATTATAAGTTCTAACATACCGTCATCAATTTTTTAATATATCTTACTATAATTAATTCTCCGTCAATTTGACTAATCAGTAATGGCAATTTACCATTTACATAAAAAAATAGCACCTTTTCTTGTTAAGATGCTATTCTGGCGGAGAAGGAGGGATTCGAACCCTCGCTAGAGTTGCCCCTACTAACGGTTTAGCAAACCGTCCCCTTCAGCCTACTTGGGTACTTCTCCAAGGAAATTATAAAATTTAAATTTAATGGCGGAGAGAGTGAGATTCGAACTCACGGTAGGCTTACACCTACGCCGGTTTTCAAGACCGGTGCCTTAAACCAGCTCGACCATCTCTCCGCGTCATAACACATGGCGATATTTATTTTACAACTTTTAAAATGATTTGTCAATACTTAATTAATGTAAAATATTTACATATACTTAAAAATTTTTGATGAGATATACCTACTAAAATTTCAATAAATATTATAAGTACTGACTTTCTCTATTTTTTCTTACTGCATCATTAATAGTCTTAATTTCTTCTGCTGATAAAGGATATTTTGATTTACCGCCAACAATTGGTTTTCCAAATGTAGTGGATGAATCTCTGGTATACAATGAAGTTATAACAACCCCATTGTCATTCCCATCCAAAAGTGCAAGTGAATAACTTAAGTCACTTCCAACATCATCAAAAGCGTTAAATCTTGATATTGAAACCTTTTGTATACAATTTAATACATTCCTATCTAATCTGTTTAAGTGAGCTTCGATTTCTTTATTTTTATTTATAATTTCATCAGTCTTTAAAATACAGCTTTCTAACAATTTTTCCAAATCAACATCTTTTTCCAGTCTCATAAATTTTTCATATTTAGACTTAAGCTTTCTAATCTTTATTGAATTTGCAATACTAAAAAAAATCAGAAAGATTGTTAAGATCGAATTTATGAATAAAATAAAAAATATAATGCTATTATCTAAAGAATCAAAATTGTGCATATTTGTACCCCTTACTCCTTTTACGAAAATTAAATTGAATATATCCATAAAAATATTTTAATAATTTAATAACTTATAATCCTTCCAGTAATTAGATGAATAAGTTTTCATATATTTTTTTATGATGTTAACATCACATAACTAAATCTACATGCTTATGTTATCACCAATAAGATATACTGCTCTTCTTCCTCAAAACCTAAATATATTTTTCAGATTCTAAATGTTTCACGTGAAACA
>DUMC01000104.1 GCA_012840075.1 Clostridiaceae bacterium
CAGCTTATTTCTCTCTTCTTTTAGCTTTTTTAATAATGTAATTAACAGATGGCTTGCTACAACTATTAAAATAAAGCTCAAAATAAGATTTGAGTTTCCTGGTAAAACTGACCTTAAATTAATGTTTTCTATATTAGATTGAATATTTTTGTTGCCAAATAATGTATACGGTATTTTTATAGTAATAATAAGATATATTACTAAATTAAAAATACAATATTTTAAGTTCAGGAATGCCAGATTTGCAAGTACTGTATTAAGAGAATACCATAGATAAGGACTGTTAAGTCCTCCCGTGGGAATAAGTATTAATGCGTTTCCCACTGTTTCAATTAGAACTAAAAGTTTTACGAAATTTGTATGTTTTATACTCGCTGAGTACAAGTTATTCAATATAACTGCTGATATACTAACTCCGCCTATTACAACAAATACCAACCACTTTGGACGCTGTTGGGAACCTGCCATAAAAAAAAACAGATGTAATAATCAATGAAAAATATCTGTAGAAAAACATCATTTTAGTCAAAGGATCCATTTGTTTATAAAATCCAAGCACTTTTTCAGTGAGTATGTACGTAAGCTTATGTACAAGGTTATTAAACATCTTTATATACACCTAACCTTAAGTTTTTTAGATGATATATTCAAAAAGTATATAAATTCATATCACATCTGTATTATATATATCTATCTTTATATATGTATATGTTCCAAGATTCTAAACTTTACTAAATTTATTTGATTTTATTTGAAATGCATAACATTTTAAAGCATTTCACACTGCTAAACCACAACTAGTTTTCACCGTCTTAATACTACACATGCTGTGCATATAACCATAGGAGCCGGAAGAAATCTACCGGCTCCCGGAATCCTTGTTATTTTTTACGTCTCAACTGTTGTAGTAGAACTGGAGGTTGGTGCAAAATTATTAACAACCAACGTAATCGGAGAGCTGGCAATTACTGTAGATGCTTGTGAAATTACTACTTGTGAACCGTTTGCACTAACTGTAAAAAGATTTGATTGCTGCAATACTCCGTTTATAAATAACAAATAGTAGCCGTTATCAGTAACTGTAGTCGCAACTGCAGTTACAGCATCACCTGCATCATCTGTAAAAGCATTAGCCGGAATAGTTATTGTGCCGTCAACTCTGTGAGCAGGATCAAATTTATAAAAGAATTTCTCTACTTCGGGATTGGTAACAGTATCAGTAGTAGTTTCAGCAATTACCTTTAACTTGAACAATTCTACAGCCATATTGTCACCTCCTTTCATTAAGTCATCAAATTTTAATATATTTGAACTGAAACGCTGTAAATATACAGGATAATAATATATATGCAATAATCATCACTTTGGTGATTAAGTTTACTTATTATGTTAAATATGGTTAAAAATCATATTCTGTTCTTTATTTCCACTTCATAATAAATTAAATATTTTTCATAAAAGCCAATATTATATAACCATTTTATTTAGTAGTTCATATACTAATACTGAATTAAACACTCTTATAAAGGTGATGGTAATGAAAGTTAATACGGAAATGGAGAATGTTGAGTATAGAAGCGGATGGAAGCCGGTTACACGGGAAGGTACGGATCAAATATCTGTTATCGCTATTCCCAGCAAACCATTATTGAATACAGCCTCAAATTATAAAAATCAGAATAACAATGATCATTCAAAAAATGATAGTAAAGTTGCTGTTCAAAGTTCTGATATTTCAACTGTGTTATCTGTGCTATCGAAGCTGGAAAGTTATAAAGAAGAGATTAACCAAAAACTTGATAACATAAGTACTGAACTGAATACGTTGATTACACTTATTCTGGAAGCCAGTGCACAAGAACCTGATAAAAAACCTAAAGGCATCAGGAAGCTTTTTCGTCGAAACTCCGATATTTAATAAAATTTAAATAAACTTTTTGATATCAATCAGAACAAAATAATATGTAACCAAATTACAAGTGTTTTCATAGTATGTAATACATAATCTAATAGATTGCTGACGCCAGGTATCATATATCAAGTAATATAAATTACATTCAAACACATCAGGTTAACATAGCAAATATTACGGCATCAGCTTGTATTAGATTGGAAACAATGATCATGATAATAGAAAGGTGGTAAATTTATGGAAGAAGTAGTAAGACATTTACCTAATAAGCAAATTTTAGATATTTTTGCAAAACGTGTTTTAGCTAAGAAAACCTTAACAAAATACCAAATTGTATTCCAGGAAAATTATACAGGTGGCACACCTACAGGAGAAAAAATTCCCCTTAAGCTTTATATTTTGAATAGACTTGACCCCAATAATGAACCAATACCGGTAAAATGCCTGAAACTGTGTAAACGTGTAATTGCAGAAGGATATCCTCAAAACTCAATAATATGTAATTCAAAGTCAAAAGTTACCTTAAGGTTCCAGTTAATATTATTGGTTGAATATGAGGATAATTCATTTGATATTATTACACTACCAAATAACTTATCACACAGATTCCAGTATGATCCTAATATTACTAAAGCAATTGTTCAAGGCACAGTTATAGATTCTAACGGTGTCCCTATTCTCCAGCGTCAAAGTACAACAGTTCCGTACGAAACATTAATCATTAATTCTAACGGGGTTAATGACTATCCATCATTCACTTATTCAGTAACAATACCTTTTTCTGAATTTGATAATGCTTTGAAAAAATGTGAACTACAAGATCCTACATTACAATCATATATCTTATTAAAGAATCTTTCGTATGATATTGACGTAATTGATGTCGTAAATGTAGAAGCTACGAATATAGTTACCAGCCAGACTGTAACCTTATCTACATCTGAGGTTGATTTCTCCTTATTTGAAGATATAATCGATAAACTCGGCATAGACCAGGATGTAATAATAGAAGGTATACCGGAAGCAGAATGTGAAGACTAAGGAAACTCATTTCGCTTGTAGATTAAAACATAATCGTCTATAGAACCCTGCAAAAAGGATGTACTGATATCAGTACATCTTTTTTATATAGAAAAAACTAAGTATGTAATTATAAATATTGCAAAATTCTATATAAACGAGCTAATATTCATATAAAAATCATATATCCTTTGCTTTTCTGTTTTTATTAGTTCACTGTATGGATATTCTTGCTGACCTTGTGCCAATTTATCTAAAACATGATTATTACATAAATGTAAAGTTAAAGTAAGTATCTCGCCTGTTTTATCCTGCTCATTAAGCATGCTCTTTGCTTCCACTCCCTTTCCTATAAGCCATAGATTACAAATAATGTAAGCATTAATCAAAGGACAAATAGATTCATACTGTGGAATTTTAAGAAAATACTCCAACGCTTGGTTGAATTGTTGATTCCTGAAATGAATAATTCCCTGTATATAATTTCCAAAATCTTCTATATTTCTGAACCAGTCTCCTTCCAGTCTCCAGTCTTTTTTACGGATTATAATTTCAATTAGTTCAGGTTTTTTATTATAAATATCTCTTATTTTTTCCTGCACATAGTTATTTAAGGGGTCCCACTGCAATGATCTCATATATGCACATAATGCTTCTTTAGTTTTTTTTGCATTTGCATAGAAGTTTCCAATCCGTTCATGAATCTCGGCATTCGTTATCTCCTCAGTCTCATAAGTACGATCTGTATCACAAGAATAAACATATTGATTTGCGGAATTTTTATCGGAACCTAATCCCAAACTATAATAAAA
>DUMC01000105.1 GCA_012840075.1 Clostridiaceae bacterium
AAATAAAGGCAAATATCAGTCCCAACCATAATTAGATTAGGAAAATAAAACCAAAATGCAAGGTTATATGTTTGAGAAACAAATTTTGAAGCAATTCCACAAGCATAACCAAAAAATATAAAGCACATAAAAAACAAACTCTTGCCTTTTGTCGACCGGGATCTGTATGACCTTATGATCGAAAGAGGCCATGAGAGTCCAAAGCTTACTATCATTAATGTTTCCAAGACGCTTGCTAATTCTGACATATCTATACCTCACTTTTCTCTTTTTTAGCTTTTTCGCATGGTAGCTCATGCTTTATCTGTGCAATAATTCAAAAATAATCTGTATGGAGCAAAATGTATGGGAGTTTATTTTCTTATCTATATAGTAGCTAATTGTTATCTATATAGTAGCTTATTCTCAATTGGTATTGTTTACCATAAACGCAATATTGTTCAATATCAGCACAAAAGTATGGATGCATGGCTTAATTTCTCAAAAGCACACAAAAAAACGATTTAGCTTTAGTATAGGATAATATGATTTAACTTTTTCGCGCATATGAAGGTAAAAGCTTTGGAGAAACCATATCACTACTAATTCCTGCTTGTTCCATTTCCTTGGCAAATTTTTTGACATGCTCCAAAGTTAGCTTGCCTATCTTTACATTTTTACTTTTTTCTGCTGCATTTCTACCGGCAATTCTTCCAAATACAATAACATCCAATAGAGAATTACCCATAAGCCTGTTTCTGCCGTGAACACCTCCTGAAGCTTCCCCTGCAACATATAGATTGTCTACTCCCGTCAGACAATCTGAATTTATCTCAAGTCCTCCGTTCTGGTAATGCAACGTAGGATATACCAGAATAGGAACTTTTCTTATATCAATATCATATTTCATAAACATCCTAAGCATGGCAGGTATCCTTTTTTCAATAGTGCCTTCACCGTTTAGAATTTCGATCATTGGTGTATCTAGCCATACACAGTGTCCTTCAGATGTTTTTATCCCTTTTCCTCTGGCTTTGCACTCCCTTATTATGGCTGCGGAAACAACATCACGGGTTTCCAGAGGATGTACAAAAGCTTCTCCGTCGACATTTACCAGCATTGCTCCAAGTGAACGTACTTTTTCGGTAACCAGTGCCCCATAAATCTGTTCGGGAAATGCTGCCCCCGTAGGATGATATTGCAAGGTATCCGGGTATATAAGCTTTGCACCTGCCCGGTATCCAAAAATTAATCCATCGGCTGTTGCACCGTAATGGTTTGACGTGGGAAAACCTTGATAATGAAGTCTTCCGGCTCCTCCGGTTGCAATAATAACGGTTTTTGCTCTTGCTACAAGAAATTCACCGGTTTCCATGTTCATCAAAACCGCTCCGGCTGCTTTCCCTCCATCATCCAGAATCAGCTCTATTGCAGCTGTAAAATCAATTATCGGTATATTCCTGTTTATTACTTCATCTCTTAGAACACGCATAATTTCGGCTCCGGTGTAATCCCTGGCGGCATGCAATCTTTTCCTGGATGTACCACCTCCATGAGTAGTAATCATTGTGCCGTCAGGAGCTTTATCAAACATGACTCCGAGGTCTTCTAACCATTTTATTGCATCAGGTCCTTCAGTTACAAGTTTGTACAAAAGTTCCGGTTTATTTGCAAAATGTCCTCCCCCCAAAGCATCCAGGTAGTGAATCATGGGTGAGTCGTTTTCCTTGTCTGCCGCCTGTATGCCACCTTCTGCCATCATGGTGTTGGCATCACCCATACGAAGTTTTGTGACAATCATTACATTAGCCCCGTTTTCTTGTGCCTCGATTGCAGCAGATGCTCCTGCCCCTCCGCCTCCAATAATCAATACATCCACATCATAGCCAATTTTGGTTAAATCAATATCCACGTCTTTAATCCTGCTGTTTGCCTGTAAGAGCTCTGCTAACTCTATAGGAACCTTATCACCTTTATTGGGGCCGACTTTAAGCTCGGTAAAGCCCTTATCATTAAAGTCAGGATGGTATTGCATAAGAAGGTTTTTCTTTTCTTCTTCAGTCATCCTTTTAGGTTCAAAACCTATTCTTTCCTTTCTGGTGGTTTCCACTTTTTTCATTGAATCAAGCATTTCTACCGGATACATGTGTGTGCATCCCCTTTCCTATATTTCAATCTCCCTTTTATTGTAAAGCTCTCTTAATTCATCTGTTGATTTTTTCATAAGTTCTTTCATAGATTCTTCAAATTTACCTTCTTTTATTTCTTTAACCCTTTTAGCTAATTGCTGAAACTGTGGTATAAGATATTTTCCCGCAAGTCTTCTCGCCAATAGCGCAACCTGGGGATG
Source organism: Clostridiaceae bacterium (assembly GCA_012840075.1). Lineage (GTDB taxonomy): Bacteria > Bacillota > Clostridia > Acetivibrionales > DUMC01 > DUMC01. The sequence goes on from DUMC01000105.1 coordinate 2,330, forward strand.
TGATATTCCTGCAGGACAGCGGGCAGAACATACACCACACATTACACAGTCAAAGGATTCTTCAGCACATTTTTCATATTCGCCCCTTTGTGCATATGCGATATACCGCATAACATTAAGTCCTTGTGTACAGCTTTTGGTACATGAGTTACACCCTATGCAACTGTAAATTTCAGGATAAAGCTGCATCATGATCTGTTCATCAGGTTTTATTTTATTTATGTCATAAACCTGTTTTACAAGTGGGAAAAAGGGAAGCATTGCAATATACATTTCGTTTTCTACTTTAGTTTGGCATGCAAGGCATACTTTTAGCTCCCTGTCTCCTTTTACTCTATATATGGTAGCACAAGCTCCGCAAAATCCACTTCGGCACCCGCAGCCCCTGATAAGCTGGTAGCCAGCATATTCCATGGCCTTCATTATGGTAAGATTTGCGGGTACTGTGTATTTCTTTCCCATTATATATACATTCACCATTTCTTCCATAACATTGCACCTCTTTCTTTAAACAGGTTTAAGCTTGTTAAATTGAGTCAGTCCTAATTTGTTTTTATCTAATACTTATTAAGGCAATGGTACATACCTTTTTGAGGAACGTACAATTTTGAGGAAAGAACCTTTTTGAGGAAGGTACCTTTTTAGGAAACGTACCTTTTTGGTTATATGAACATATCTCCTACGAACGAAAGATGTCTTCTAACCAATCAAAAAGGCCATTTCCCAGATTAAAGTAAATACCTGTGTTCTTTAGGGTTGAGTCCCCTTATCATTAGACATGCGCAGACACCAGCAGACACCAGAACCGTCCCCTTGTCTAACTTTAACTGAGACAAGAGAACCGTCCCCCTGTCTAAAATTCTTCCGGCAATTGTTCAAGCTGGTCGCATCTGAATACCGGTCCGTCTTTGCAGACATATTTTGTGCCGATATTGCAACGACCGCATTTACCAATACCGCATTTCATTTTGAGTTCTAATGTTGTGAATATTTGATTTTTCTTGTATCCAAGTTCCTCCAGTGCTTTCAATGTAAGTTTGATCATAATTGGAGGGCCACAAACGATTGCTGTCTTATCAGTTTCAAAGTTTAGTTCTTTTACATAATCAGGGACAAAACCTACATGTCCTGTCCAACCTTCCTGTTCACGGTCTATTGTAAGGTAAACATTGACATTTGGTGCAATTCTCCACTCGTTTTGAATCTCCCTCAAATATACCAAATCATAAGCAGATCTTGCTCCATATACAATGTCAATGTTTCCGTAATTTTCTCTGTAATGCAAAGCATATTTGATGACTGATCTTAAAGGTGCCAATCCGATACCACCGGCTATAAAAAGTAAATCCTTTCCCTTTAAATCGGTTTCTACCGGGAAACCGTTGCCGTAAGGTCCTCTTATGGTGATTTGCTGTCCTACATCTATCTGATGAAGCCATTCGGTCAAACAGCCACATTTTTTTATGCTGAATTCCATGTAGTCCTTGTTTGTAGGTGGGGATGTAATTGAAAACATTGCCTCTCCAACTCCCGGAATTGAAAGCATTGCACATTGACCGGGTATATAGCTGAAACAAACTCCTCCGTCAGGTCCTATGACTCTAAAGGTTTTAATGTCCGGTGTATCTATTCTAATATCTGTAACTATTCCAAGCTTTGGAATTAGTGTTTCATGTGTCCAATTTCTTCTATGCACTTCTTGCATGTTATCATCACAATACGTTCTATTCATCGTTCTTGACCTCCAAAGCTTTATTTGCTTCCCAGGTCCTTGCTACTTTCACAATATTCATTGAAACAGGGCATTTTAAAATGCATCTCCCACATCCTACGCATGCGAATACACCTTCGTTATTGGCAGGATAATAAACAAGTTTATGCATAAAACGCTGCCTGAACCTTTCAATTTGACTGTGCCTGGGGTTGCCATGTGACATTCTTGTAAAATCAGAATACATACAGGAATCCCAACATCTAAAGCGCTGAATTTCATGTCCTGTATCGTAGTCTCTTATGTCATAACAGTGGCATGTAGGACATATGAATGTACATGTACCGCATCCTATACATGCCTGTGATAATTCACGCCATTTAGGAGAATTAAAGATTGCCAACATGTTACCATTCTTAAATCCTTCAAGGCTGAGATCTTGCAAAGGTAATTTGCTTAATATCACCTTAACACCTTTTTTATGACTATAAATTTTTTCCTCATCTTGCTGATCTGCTTTTTCAAATAATCCTTTTACATCTTCAGTAAGGGTATGACCTTTTTTTGTGAGACTTTGCCAATAAAGTACATCATCAATAATCCAAGTGGCAATATCTCCTCCGGGATTTACAGGATCAATTTCAAAAGTACTGCAAAAGCAAGTTTCTTCAGGCTCACTGCAAGCAAGAGTTATAATTGTGGCATTTTCACGTCTTGTTTTATAAAAAGTATCTATCGGTTCAGCAAGGAATATCCTGTCAAGTATTTTTAAACTTTCAGCATCACAAGCACGAATTCCAAAAACTACGAAGGGTTGGCTTTCATCACGTTTTTCCAAAATGGAGATGTTTTTTCCTTTTGCCTTGAATGCAACAATATTTTCACTTTGAGGAAAGAAAAAATCCTTTGGTGATTTTACCGTGTTTAATTCATCAAATCTTACCTTTGCATCCTCATTCCACTTGCCAAACCATATCTGTCCGTCCTTTTCAATTGGCATATATAATTCTCTGCTGCAGGAAATCTTGAAAAAAAGTTCCGGCCACTTATTTTTATATATCTTTAACATTACTTGTGACCTCCTTTTCTCATAATGATATACGGTTCAACGTCATCATGTTTGAAGCTTGTAAGAGGTCCTGGTGTTTGTGTATCTGCTCCTGCCTGATATTGGCCGTAAAACTCATTAATATCCTTGATTATTTTCCTGTTCAATAGATGAAGAGGTATTTGCTGGGGACATACCCTTGAACATTCTCCACAATCCGTACAACGTCCTGCAACATGCAAAGCTCTAATAATATGAAACATATTCTCTTCAAAGGCATCTGTATTCGCTTTGCTGGCAATTCCTGATCTGTCGTTATCAAAAATACATTTCACGCATACGCAGGCAGGGCAGACATTTCTGCATGCATTGCACCTAATACATTTTGAAAGTTCACTTCTCCAGAAAGCAAATCTTTCATCCGGCGTCATAGCTTCTATTTTTTCAACCATTTCATAGGGATCTTTTTTAGGTCGGGAATCTCTTGATGCAATACCAACTTTTTTAAGACCTGAAGCTTCTTCACAATCCGGCATTGATCTATTAATTGATCCGTTATCAGAAATCATGTTATCAATTAGAAAAAGCTCGTCATATGCCACATGTTGCTTTCCTTTACATGATAGGCATTTTTCAAGCAGCGCTTTTTCTTTTTTTATTCTTTTCTGCCCATAAAGCGTATCTATTATAAGTTCATCTTCTTTTTCTTCGATTTTCAGAATCCCCTTGAATCCTTTGCTTCTAATCTTATTTATATCAATCATGTCAGGGCATCCTATACCTAAAACATATACATTTTCCCTGTTTATCTGGTGTTCCTTTATCAATTGATTAAAGCTATAGGTATCACAAGGTTTTAACAATGCCAGTATTTTGCCTTCTTTTTTACTTTCTTGTATTAGATATTTACTTAAGTTAGCACCGCAAAATCCATCATAGATAAGCTTGGAAAGTTCATCGCTATCTTGAAAAACAGCCGGAGTTCTGTCATAAATAAATTCACCTTTTTTCCATCCTATAATCCTGTTAACAATTCCATTTTCAAGAAGCATTTGAGCTTTCTTCCTCATTAATTCATTTAATTCGGTAACTCTTTGCATCTTAAGTCCTCCAACCTCTTATTCTCACCCAACCGGTGAATGGTTTTGGTAAAATCATTCATAACCGTTGAAAATTTCATACCTTCTGCAGCCGAAACCCATTCAACTCTCGTACGTTCTTTTTCAATTCCCAGGTAGTCAAGTAAACTGAATAACAACGTCATTCTTCTCCTTGTATAGTAATTACCGGTGGAATAGTGGCAGTCTCCCGGATGGCAGCCACAAATAATTACTCCGTCAGCACCTCTTCCGAATGCTCGGAGGATGAATATTGGGTTTATTCGGCAAGAACAAGGCACCCTGATTATTTTAACTTCTGCAGGATAAGACAGTCTGCCGGATCCTGCAAGGTCCGCTCCCGCATAACTGCACCAATTACAACAGAATGCAACGATCAGTGGTTTAAAGTCGCCTTTAGCAATTATACCTTTTGTGCTTATCGCACTTTCACTACTTCCAATTACTCCACATTTGCCGTTTTCGCTTACTTGTTCAGTTAACACACCTATTTGATAAGTTAGCCTTGTTTTACTTGTTTGTCCATCTTTTGTTTTTTTCAAATCTATATGAATATTCCTTTCAACTTCGTTACTCTTCTCTACCTGCATATTGCATCCACCTCCGCTAATATTTGCTTGTTGGTAAAGCCCTTTAAATCCATGGCACCTGAAGGACATGCTACCGTACAAGCACCACAACCCTGGCATATGGCCTCATTTACTATTGCAACTCTCCTGATCTCAAATTTTCCTGCAAACTTAAATGTCTTATTTATAAAGGAAATTGCACCATAGGGGCAAACTTTTTCGCAATTGGAGCAACCACTGCATAGCATCTCGTCAGAATGTGACACACAAGGATTGGAAAGAAGCTTTTCCTTCGAAAGAAGGCATATTACTTTTGCAGCAGCAGCCGATGCTTGAGCCACAGTTTCGGGTATATCTTTAGGACCCTGGCATACACCCGAAAGGAAGACCCCCGCTGTTGGGCTTTCTACCGGGCGAAGTTTTGGATGTGCTTCGGTGAAGAAATTATTCGTATCAATGCTTGCAGTTAGCATGGTTGCAATCTTTCTTGCTGACGGATCAGGTTCGATCGCTGCTGCAAGAACTACCATATCAGCTTCAATTACGACTTGCTCATTTGCAATCAAATCCGAACCTTGAACTATAAGCTTGCCGTTCTTTTCGGCAATTTTCCCAACCATGCCTTTAATATAGTTAACTCCGTACTGTTCAACAGCGCGTCTGTAAAACTCTTCAAAATTTTTACCGGGAGTTCTTACATCAATATAAAACACATGAACTTCGGCATCAGGATACTTTTCTTTTACAAGCATCGCATGTTTTGCGGTATACATACAACATACCTTTGAACAATAAGGCTTTCCCCGTCCCGAAGTATCCCTGGAACCAACGCACTGTACAAATACAATTGTATGAGGATGAGTCTTGTCTGAAGGTCTTAACAATTGTCCTTTTGTAGGACCTGCCGCATTCATGATCCGTTCAAATTCAAGGGATGTAACAACATCCGGGCACTGCGAGTATGAATACTCATCAAAATTTTTAAGGGATATTAATTTGTACCCCGTGGCTACAACAATAGCACCGTACTGGCGTTCAATAATTTCATCCTGCTGTTCAAAATCTATTGCACCGGAAGGACAATTCTTTGCACATATCCCGCATTTACCTGTTTTGAATTTAAGACAGGATGATGTATCAATTACAGGCACATTGGGTATTGCCTGTGCAAATGGTATATAAATTGCTCCTCTGTTGTCCAATCCTTCATTAAATTCATTCTCTGCTTTCCTGGAAGGACATTTCTCCGTACAAACACCGCATCCGCTGCATAATTTTTCTCTGACAAAACGAGCTTTCTTTTTTATTCTCACATTAAAATTGCCTACAAATCCCGAAACAGATTCAACCTCACTATAAGTAAAAATATTTATTTTTTCATTCCGGGCAGCATCAACCATTTTGGGCGTCAGAATACAAGCTGCGCAATCAAGAGTTGGAAATGTTTTATCCAGTTGTGCCATCTTACCGCCGATAGTAGGTGACTTTTCAACAATATCAACTTCAAATCCTGCCTCTGCAATATCAAGAGCAGACTGAATACCTGCAATGCCGCCACCGATTACAAGGGCACGTTTTACTACCGGTATTTCACCTGCTGTAAGAGGATTGTTCAGATTAAGCTTGGCAACAGCTGCTCTTGCAAGAACAATTGCTTTTTCTGTTGCTTCCGTTCTATCTTTATGAATCCACGAGCACTGCTCCCGAATATTCGCAATTTCTACCATATAAGGGTTTAATCCTGCTGAAGCTGCAGCCTTTCTAAATGTAGTTTCATGCATTCTCGGAGAGCATGAACAAACTACTATACCGGTAAGCCTATGATCTTTTATTGATTTAGATATCATGGATTGTCCGGCTTCTGAACACATATATTGATAATCAGTTGCATAAACTACACCCGGTTCATCTCTAGCGGCTTCGGCAACTTTTTTTACATCAACCGTTGATGCAATATTGCTTCCGCACCAGCAAACAAACACACCTATTCTTGGCATTAAATCACTTCCAATTCAATTTTCTGTCGCATTTTATAATTAATATTTAATCGTATTTTGCAAAATAGCTTTGTAAGGGAATAATGATAAAAATTTAAAAAGAAAAATAATAAAACCACTTATGGATTACTATGGTAATTACTTCACAAAATTTATATTTATATATACTTTTTGCTATATTTACTATATTTTACATTTTACTATATATGAACTACTTGCTATATTTCCTAAAAGCGCTGACAATAGCCTGTTGTGGAAGTCTTTCATCTACTAGGGCAGGTATTTTGTCTGCCTTAAGATGGTTGGCTCCTTGTTGCCTTATAACTGCAAGCCGGACAGCCTCTATAAGTTTTGCAGGTTCTACATTTTTTGGGCAACGTTCAACACAAGCCATACATGAAAGGCAGTTCCAAATGGATTTCGACTTTATAAGTTTCTTTATATCCCCTCTTTCAATCATGGAAACAAATTGGTGGGGATGTATATCCATTTCATTAAATGCAGGGCATGAAGCTGAGCATTTTCCGCACTTCATGCATTTTCTCGTATTAACACCGCTTATTCTCAAAATATCTTCAGCAAGCACTTTCTCTACCACTAGCATAAACCGTTCCTCCCTACTTTACACCCAATGCTTCGGCTAAAAGTTCCGTAAAATAATAAACAGGCAGTTTCAGCTCCGTACTGTTTACTTCAAGATTGTACATGCAAAGTGGACAAGCCGTTATAATTGCTTCTGCACCTTTTTCTATAGCTGAGGCTACAATTGTATTACACTTTTCTTTAGCAAGTCTCCTGTTTTCCAACGTTATATATCCACCACAGCATTCATTGCGGAATGGATATATGACAGGTTCAGCTCCGATTGCTCTGATGAAATCCTCCATGATACTAGGATTTTCAGGGTTATCAAACTGCATGACCTTGCCGGGCCGCAGCAGAAGGCATCCATAATATGAAGCTATTTTTTTACCTTTCAAAGGATACTTAATTTTTCTCTTTAAATTTTCAAATCCAATAACATTCCTAATCATTTCAAGATAATGATAGACTTCCGTTTCTCCGTTGTATTGGATATCATCCTCTAAGTAATTGTTGACCCTTGTTCTTATATATTCATTTGTCTTCATATCCTCGTTGACTCTTTTTAGAACATTGTGGCAAGCAGAACATAGAGTCACCAGTCCACGATTTAGGTTTCTTGCCGTTGCCAACGCACGAACGGATGATAACCTGGTCGCTATTTCATCTCCTGCCATGGGATAAACTGCACCGCAACATTGCCAATCCGGTAACTCCTCAAGAAAAATACCGAGTTCTTCAGCAGATTTTTTCCCATATATATCCAAGCTTTTAGCTTTAGTTTTCAGTGTACATCCCGGGTAATAACTGAAAATCATATGTGATTTCCTTTCTTATAATGATTTCATGTATCAGCTAGTTAATTTATCTCTTTAATCAGTCCCCACCTCAATTGTAGGTTATAATTACAGGTTATATATTAAACATCAAAACTTTTCAGTATTTGAATATCGATATTATATTATTGTTAAAATATTAACATTATATTTGTTAATATTTTAACATACATTTTCAAAAAGTGATATAGAAAAAAAGAATATCAGTATTTATTTATCGAATATGAACCATTGAATTTTTCAACTCATGCAATTTATCTAAAAACCTTTTTTCCAATTCATTAAAAGAATAATTTTTAGGATATATAAGTACATCTTTACATCTATTCCCCTTCTTGGTTTTGCATGTTTTTTGGACCAGGTTATATCGTTCCAAATATTCATTGGGAATTGGGGACTCCCACATGTAAGTGATAGGAATATTAGACAGCAAATCAATTTGGCTGCTTCTTTCGTAAACATATATTACTCTTTTTCTTTCTTTGTTTTTATCTACATAGCTTTCTCCTTCTTTGCTAATATATGGTATACTTATGTCCCCAAACTTAATTTCTATATATTTTTCCAAGTCATCTTCCGATATTTTTTCAGAAGCTGCAAGGGGATTTTCTTTTGACATTGTTACAAGGCTGTCAAATTCCCAAATCACATCATGCATGATATCTTTGTTATTCAAAAAATCAATGAAATAGTTTTCATAAACCGTTTCATATCGTATAATGCCAAGATTGAACTGACTTTCTATTATACTATGAATTGCTTCCATGGAGTTTGTTTCTTTAATATTAATTTCTATTCCTTTTTCTATATCGAGAGAGGAAATAAAATTTGTAACTGCTTTTGCTATGTAACTGCTTCTTGGTACGGAAATATTTAGTATCTGTTTGTTGAAATTATCATCACTGCAAATCGCTTTCATCTCATCTATTTGCGCAATGACTTTCTTTGCATATTTAAGAAACTCTTTGCCCTTTGGAGTTACCACTACTCCTTTTGAAGTTCTTTTAAAAATAGTAATGCCAAAGGCGTCTTCAAGTTCTTTTATAGCTTTACTTAAACTCGGTTGACCCATAAATAAATTATCAGCCGCCTGTGTAATTGAGCCTGTGCGTTCAACCTCAATTGCATATTTAAAGTAGAGCATGTTCATATCAAATCCAACCCCCTCAGGTGTCTTTTCGATCTTTCCGGTCTTTCCTGTTATTACTTAGATCTTTCTTGCTATTACATAATTTTTCCTGCAGATGGTGAGATAATATAGCCAGTGAAGCCGCCATGTTCTCATTTCTGACCAGTATACCTTCAGGAGTTGAAAGATGAACTGGAGCAAAATTCCATATTGCCAATATACCGCTTGCAATAAGTTTATTGCAGACTTCTTGTGCATGTTGGGCAGGTACGGTAATAATCCCAATATGTATGTTCAAACGTCTGCATACATTTTCTATTTCTGCAACAGATAGTACTTCTTTACCATTTATTTTAGTACCGATTTTTTCTTTATCATTGTCAAAAGCCACTACTATGTTCAATCCGTAACTCTCAAATCCGCTGTATGATAAAAGAGCTCTTCCAAGAGACCCGGCACCCACCAGTACAGCATCCTTTGCATTATTGTATCCCAAAAAATCTTCCATATTTTTAATCAGTTCATCAACTATAAATCCGGTTTTAGGCTTTCCTTTCGTTGTACAAATAGCTGAAAGGTCCTTCCTTACCTGAACTTCATTTAATTTAAGATCCGCTGCAATAGTAGTAGCCGGTATAACTTCTATGCCTTTTTTCTTAGCTTCTTTTAGATAATGTAGGTAATATGGCATTCTATAAAGCGATTGTATGGAAACGTAGGGTCTTTCCTTTTTTGCTATTGGCTTTTCCCTATTCTTATTCATAAGCGAAATTCCTCCATAAATCAGTATTGTATTATCGATATTATAATACTGATTTATGGAGTTGTCAACAGACTACTTTGAGGCTTTAAGCATTATAAAAAAAGCTTCTTGAAGATATTTTCCTCATATAAATAAAATAATTACATCCATCATAATTGTGGAATACTTAACATAATTGTTGAATACTTAACTTATTATATAACTTATATAACTTATTATATTTATATATCTAACTTATATATTAATACTCAACTTATATACTTAACTTACAAGAATTTATAGGAAGCCATATTCTCATCAATCCATGACAATACATCTCTCATCCCGACAGTCAGCATCTTAACGGCCATTTCCTTGGGTATTTTGGGCAATGCCTGGACTCTGCTGTAAATTAGCCTGGCTTTCATGAAAAAAGGAATATGTTTTAACTCATCCTTTGTAAGAGGCATACTTACATTCTCACTATATGCTTTTAGAAATTTCCGGCTTCTTTCCAGGTCCGGATTATATCCCGTAGCCAGTGAAAATATATCACTTCCTTCAACATTAGTGCTTCTTCTTGAAGAAAAATAAATAATGCCGTCAGTTACATCACGTATCCTAGGCTGACAGCTTACCCAATCAAAATCAAACAAACCACATATAGTTCCGTTCAAGTATTTTACATTTGCAGGATGATAATCACCGTGAATATATAATTTAGGTAGGCTGTGGTATGTTTCGTCTTTGAAATCTGTCATAAGTTTTTCTGCTTGTTCCAGTATGTAATTTAAGATATCTTTCTCCTCATCATTTATCCAGGCGGCAGTTATTTCGTCTTTTGTAACTCTTCTGATTTCACTTATAAACACAGCCGGATCATCATATCGTGGTAAATCTCTATTGTTTTTTGGAACAAAATCAATAACAGCGGAATGTAACCTGCCGAGAAATCTGCCGCTTTCTTCCACATCTACATCGCTGTCACAGTTAAATTTTCCCCCACCTATAAAGGGATACATCTGATAAACTTTTTCATCGTAGTAATACCAACATTCTCCATATATGTTTTTTAACGGAACCGGTACAGGAATACCCTTTGAATAAATATGGTGCAAATATTCTTCCTCAAAGAGAATCTGTTCCCGGGAAGAATATTTAGGACTTCTTTCACGGATTACGTATAAAACGGTGCTTGATGTTTCACTTTCTACTTTAACAAGATAATTTTTGTTTGCAGTTCCATTAGTTATTACATCGATTTTGGAATGAGTACTTATTCCGAAGCTTTTTAAAACCTTGTCAAATACTTCCGATTTATATTCTCTATGTTCGGATTTATACTCTTTAAGTTCCGATTTGTATTCTTTAAGTTTGCGCTCTTCAATCACTTTTTCATTCATAAAGTGCTTCTTCTCCTTATTCTATACATCAGGTTTTTTTATACCTATTTACCATATCTGAACTTGTTCATGCTTATAAATTTATTTTGATGAAAAATTTGTAAGGGAGAGAACAACGGTTTGCGGTGACATTTTCATCAAATTTGACTATACACGGCTTACTCTATTTTCGGAATTTTCGGATCAAAAAATATTCCTCCGCTCTTTGAATAAAAATCCTCATCCAAATTAAACAATCCATTTACAGTTTCAATCCATCCGGCTCCATAGCACGGATGAGCTTCTTTCATTTTCTGCCAGTTAACATAATTTTGATGCCCGTTGCTTTCAAGTACACCTATCTTCATGCCAGGTAACGGTGCAAGCCGTGCTGCCACGTTTTTATTCCAATCAACCATAATCGGATTAACCGTCAAATCGGCACAAAAACAAGGCACTCCTCTTTCATGAGCGATCTTTGCAATTTTCATGCTCATACTCATGGTTTTTGCTATGGGTTTTAAGGCAATCGCACCATAGCCCATTTCTATTCTTTCAATTGCATCCTTATCGGAATGGGCGCTTTCATCTGCTGCAAGTCTTGCAGGTATATCGCTTACATCAATTTTATATTCTTCCGGGAAAGGTTCTTCAAGTATAATAATCCTTTCCAGGGCACCTATTTTATCTGCAAAATCCAATAGCCTCATTAGCCTGTCCTTGCTGTCATACCGCCCATTTGCATCCAGATAATACGGAATGTTTCCGCTTTCGGTATATGGAATCTTAATATCCTTTACTTCATTATGTATAGCTGCAAGCCTTTGTTTATCCCATTCGAGCATTTTGTCTAAGTCCCCGTCCTTTTCCGGATCAGAGCCGATCTTGATCTTAAGGAAGAAGTAGCCCTCATTGATAGTTTTTTTAATTTCATCCATAGATACGCCGTAAGCAATCAACGGAATTGAAGCCAGTTTTTCATGCTTGTAAGATAAAGCAGGCTTTATATCTTCCGGTATCATATCATCAAAATTATTTATACCATTTTCCCTGCAATATAAAATCCATGCCGCATTATCTACAGGTACAAGGGAATTGAGCACAAATGTCATTCGCAAATCATCGTTATTTGTTACTTTTTTAGCATAATCATAAGTTAAAGGAATTAACTGGTCAAGAAGTTCCATAGGATTATCAAAAGCTAAACTTTTACTTTTTTGAAGTGCATATTCCGTAAGGAGGTACATCATGCTATTGCCTGCTGATTGTGAATTATTGATGAAAACTTTTGCATCAGACCATAATACACTTTGCACTCCAAGACCTGTGGCCTTTTTTCCTACTTCGCTTTCCAGTCGAACTATAACCTGCCATATTTCATTAAGGTATCCGCCCTTAAATCCAAAGGGAGCAATTAACGGCTCCCTTATAAAATCACTGTTTGTTCGCTTTATTTTAATCATTTAGTACAACTCCCCTATCTTAATCTTGGAACCCAGTATAAATTATATAACAATGAACAGGAGTTGTCTTTGTATTTTATTATCATTACTTTATACTTTGTGTTTATATAGGATGGGTATTGCATCTTTTATATATCAAAAAATGCATCTATCACCTATATCAGAAAATGCATTTATTATTTGCCTAATTTAACAGTCTTTCCGGTTCTGGAAGATTCATATATTGCTAAAATCAATTCAACGGGTTTTCTTCCCTCATATTGGTCAACCATGGGTCTTCTGTTACTTTTTATTGCATCTACCATATCGGAAATCTGCAAAAGATGTCCTTCAATACCAAAAGCGGCAGGATCGCTAAAAGACCTTGTAGTAGAAGATTCCGAAACCAAATCAGCAGGTGTTTCCTGTCCTTCAATACACCATTTTACTATTTTATCTTCTTCGAGAATAACAGTCCCTTTATCTCCGCTTATTTCAATTCTTCTAGGCAATCCCGGATATATGGAGGTTGTTCCCTGGATCACTCCTAGGGCTCCGTTTTCATATTCAAGTATTGCCGATGCAGTGTCTTCTACTTCAATATTTCTGACAAGTGTTCTGGTAAAACCATGAACATATTTAACAGGACCCATCAAATAGCATAATAAGTCAATACCATGAATGCCTTGATTCATTAATGCTCCGCCACCATCCATTTTCCAAGTTCCTCTCCAACCGCTTTGATCATAGTATTCCTGGGACCTGTAAAATTTCATATATACATCTCCTGATACCAGCTTACCAAGAAGGTTTTCATTGATTGCTCTTTTTACTCTTTGTACTGCATTTGAAAACCTAAGTTGGGATATTACCGAAACTTTTACATCGTTTTTTTCGGCTGCTTCAATTATTTCATCTGCCTGCTCGAGTGTAATGGCCATTGGTTTTTCAATAATAACATGCTTTCCGGCATTAATTGCTTGAATTGCCAGTGGTGCATGAAGGCCGCTGGGTGTGCAAATTGACACAACATCTACATTATCGGCAAGAAGTTCTTCTACTGTATCATACACTTTAACATTATATTTTTCCGAAAAAGCTTTTCTGGATTTTTCACTTACATCCGTAGCAGCTACCAGTTCCGCATCAGCTATTCTCAAAATAGCATCCGCATGCCAGTTAGATATAAGGCCACATCCTATGATTCCAAACTTCAACCTGCCCATCACCTAAACCTCCGTTATTTGGATTTTATATATTTGTAATTATGTTAATAAATGGAAAATATAATGCACAATTTTACATAAGCTTTTAAAGCAGTAAAATGCATAAATAAAGTGCTAAAGTGTAATATGAAATAACTCTTTTATTTTATAATTATATGGTATTTTCCTATCGAAATCTTTGCATAAAACACTTTAAACTTTGCATATATAATTATTTAATATCCTGCTACTTGTAAAATGAAGTGTTTATCAAATCCCAGGTTTTTTCGGCATCATAAATAAAATACCAGAGGTTGTCAATAATTTCAGCTACTCCAGGTAGTATATAATTATTTATTTTATTGATTTTTATATTATTTATGTCTTTTAAATAATACATCAAATCTTTAAACTTAATGTTAGTCCTGGTGTGCTTACTTAGAATGTCATAGATTTCATCTAACTTGTGGATATATTTTAAGTTCAACTTTTGTTCTATTAAAGCTTTAATAAATATTTGCTGGGCGTTTATTCTTCCGATATCCCCGTCCTTATAACCCGTTTGAGGTGAATTTCCTTTGCGATATCTCACAAACTGCTCAGCTTTACTTCCATTAAGAACCTGAAGACCTTTTTTCAGATTTATATGTAAATTTTGCTCCGGGTCATCATAAACCATATCAAAGGGGACATAGATCTCCACTCCGCCCAGTTCGTCTACTATTTTCCGAAAGGCTTCAAGATCTATTGTTACGTAATAGTCAATCTTCAATCCCGTTATTTTTTCAACTTTGGAAATTGTAAGTTCTTCTCCTCCGATTCCAAACATGGCGTTAATTTTGTGGTTTTCCCCGTTAATTATGACTTTTGTATCCCTGGGAATTGAAATCATATTAAGAGTATCTTTCCACGGTTGATAATTAATTACAATTATAACATCGGATCTGGTCTTATCTTGATCAAGACCAAGTATAAGAAGGTTAACAGGTTTCATATTTAAATTTTTCTGATAATTTCGTGCATTGTCATAATCTTGCTCAAAAGGTTTCATACGCTCCGGAATTTTTACATCATTCCGATTAATCTCATTATTATTTTTCGGCTTAGGACTATCCGTATTATCTATTGCAAAACCTAATAATTCTTGTATAATGTCCCCATATTCACCATTGTTAGGAAAACCTTCAAGCGATAACTGAGAATTATTTCCATAAGATTGACGATCTAAAAAACTAATTATAGTAAGCCCATCAATAAAAAGTATCAATATTGCAAATATACAGATTGTTGCAATTATTCTCCTGGCAACCATATATTCCACCTGTTTCTTGTCTAAAATAGTGTAAAAGTGTTAAATATCATATATTACTTTAAACTCAAGCCAAGTAATTATATGTCTAAACTTAAGCAAAATTATTATTTGTTGAATTAATAAACTTGATACCAGGTGGAATAAGTTAACATAACCAAAAAAACTAATAAAACTAAAAAATTAGAAGAATTAGAAAAGCTTTAACAGAAACTTAAAAAGCTTAAATAATAAAAAAGCCCTAACTATGGCAGTTTCACAATGACAATTTCATAGACTGCCTAGTTAGAAGCTTTTAGTTTTCAAACCTTATATTTGAAACCTAATAATTTGAAATCTTGTAATTTGAAATCTTGTAAAAATTTATTATCTGAATTTAAAAATATTCAAATATTGCAAAAACTATTTTACAGTTTCAAGCCCGTTTTTATTCTTTCAATAGCTTCTATTGTGCTTTGTCTGCTTCCGAATGCAGTCAGCCTGAAGTATCCTTCACCACTCGGGCCGAAACCTACACCGGGTGTGCCAACAATATTAACCTCATTTAATAATTTATCAAAGAATGTCCATGAGCTCATATTATTTGGTGTCTTTAGCCAGATATAAGGTGCGTTTACACCGCCGAAAACTTGAAGCCCGATGCTCATCAGACCTTCTCTGATAATTTTCGCATTTGTCATATAATAATTAATAATCTCTTTAATCTCTTTTTGTCCTTCTTCTGTATAGACAGCAGCCGCAGCTTTTTGAATAATATAAGATACTCCGTTGAATTTTGTTGTCTGTCTCCTGTTCCAAAGTTTATTTAAAGAAACAGGCTCTCCGCTTTCCGTGTATGCTTTAACAGTTTTAGGTAAAATGGTATATGCACATCTTGTTCCGGTGAAACCTGCGGTTTTCGAGAAACTACGAAATTCAATTGCTACTTCTTTTGCACCTTCTATTTCATAAATACTGTGAGGTACGCCTTCTTCTTGTATATAAGCTTCATATGCACCATCATACAATATTACTGACTTATTTTCCCTTGCATAGTCAACCCACTTTTTTAGCTCATCTTTGGAAAGTGTCATGCCTGTAGGGTTGTTAGGATAGCAAAGGTAAATCATATCAACTCTTTCTTTTGGTAATTCAGGAATAAAGTTGTTTTCAGCATTACAAGGAAGGTATACCACTCTGTCAAATTTACCGTTTTCATCCAATACACCGGCTCTTCCTGCCATTACATTTGAATCAACATATACAGGGTAAACAGGGTCCGTAACAGCTATTATATTATCGATTCCAAATATCTCCTGAATATTTCCTGTGTCACATTTAGAACCATCGCTGATGAAAACTTCATCCTCATCCAAATCAATTCCTAAAGGTTTATAGTCATATTCGATTACTTTCTTTATTAGAAAATCATATCCCTGTTCGGGTCCGTATCCTTTGAAAGTTTTTTCATCCGCCATTTCATCAACAGCTTCATGAAGGCTTTTAATTACACTTTGCGCTAAAGGTCTTGTAACATCTCCAATACCTAATCTGATTATATTTGCATTTGGATGGTCTTCTTTAAATTTTGCAACACGTCTTCCAATTTCTGCAAAAAGATAACTGCCAGGAAGTCTCAAATAATTCTCATTAACTCTGACCATACTGCCTAAACAACTCCTTTTTCTCCTTATTTTTCGTAATAAATTTTGGTATATTATTAATATATTATTCTATATTTCCCTTTTTTTTGAAATGTACACTACAAGTCTAAGTTAAATTTCTATCCTGCCTTCAAAAACCTTTGTTGCCGGACCCGTCATGTATACATGATTGTCTTTTTCATTCCATTCTATTATGAGGTCTCCGCCTAATAATTTAACAGTTGCTTTTCTTTTGCTTACATTATTCAAGACTGATGCAACTAAAACAGCAGATGCTCCTGTACCGCAAGCCATGGTTTCTCCTGCCCCTCTTTCCCACACTCTCATTTTCAGAGTATTACTGTCTATCACCTGCACGAATTCTGCGTTTATCTTTTTAGGAAAAAGGGGATGGGTTTCCATTTTCGGTCCTACCACTTCAAGCGGAAAACTATCCACATCGTCAACATAGGTGACAGCATGGGGATTTCCCATTGAGACCCCCGTTACTTTGTAAATTTTTCCGTCTATTTCAACCGGTTCGGATATAAACCTGTCTTTTTCGCTGTTAATAGGAATATCTTTAGGAACAAGTATTGGTTCTCCCATATCAACTGTTACAAGTTCCACTTTTCCGTTTTTTACCGTCATATCAAGAATTTTTATGCCGGCTAAGGTTTCTATGCTTATTACAGTTTTTTCAGTAATCTTGTTATCATATAAATATTTGCCCACACATCGTATGGCGTTGCCGCACATTTCAGCTTCAGAACCGTCTGAATTAAACATTCTCATTCGAAAATCCGCAACTCCAGACGATAGAATTAAAACCATGCCGTCAGAACCGACACCGAAATGTCTGTCGCTTATGTATCTGGCAACTTCTGATGGGTTCTTTTCTAGTTTCTCGCTACAACCTTGTAAGCAATTAATATATACATAATCATTACCTAAGCCGTGCATTTTAGTAAACTCGATAACACTCATTCAGATATTTTAACCTCCTCTAATGGCTCCCTTATATGATAGCACTGTATGGTATCTATTCTTTTCACAGGCTTTGCCCATTCTATAGCATTTTTTATTACTTTCAATATTTTTTCATTGTAATATATGGGATAAGTCTCATGTCCCGGTTGAAAATAGAATATCTTCCCATAACCCCTGTGGAAGCAGCATCCGCTTCTGAATACTTCTCCACCTTGGAACCATCCTATAAATACTAAAGAGTCAGGTTGAGGAATATCGAATCTTTCACCGTACATTTCCTCATGTTCCAATTCAATATATTCATCAATACCTTCTGCAATGGGATGTCCGGGTTCAACCACCCATAATCTTTCTTTTTCACCTATTTCTCTCCATTTCAACGTACAACTTGTACCCATGAGCTTAGTAAATATTTTTGAAAGATGAGCGGAATGAAGAGCAATAAGACCCATTCCACAAAGAACTTTTTTATATATTTTTTCAACAATTTCATCACTAACTTCTCCATGAGCTATATGCCCCCACCATATTAACACATCGGTATTGTCTAACACTTCATCCGGTAAGCCATGGAACGGTTCGTCAAGAGTAGCGGTTCTTACCTCAAAGTTATCAAATTTCTTTAAATAGGATGCTATAGCACCATGAATACCTTCGGGATAAATTTTTGCAGCTATATGTTCACTTCTCTTCTCATGCCTGTATTCATTCCATATAGTAACTTTGATCTTACTCATAACAAAACCCCTTTCCATTTCGCTTTTTTAGTAAATTTTAAAACCACTGTAAGTTTATTTTCGTTAATTATTAATTATAATTTTCATTAATTATTAATTATTGTATTATATAACAAAAATAAACTCAACTGCTTAGTTGTTATTTTTTTGTATTTACTTTTTTAAAATGAATTTTTTATCTCAAATTATGGTATAATTGTTTTAGACATGATAAGTTTAGACAGCTAAGTTCACGGCCATAGACTTGGAGGTGCGGTTTTGAAAATCCTTGTAATAATACCTGCATATAATGAAGAAGAATCTATAGCTTCAGTAATTAATCAGATTCGCTTTTATGCGCCCGAAGCCGATATATTGGTTATTAACGACGGTTCTGTTGATGCTACAGGTGAAATAGCAGCAAAAGCAGGTGTAAAAGTAGTTAATTTACCTTTTAATTTGGGAATCGGCGGAGCTATG
Organism: Clostridiaceae bacterium; assembly: GCA_012840075.1. GTDB lineage: Bacteria > Bacillota > Clostridia > Acetivibrionales > DUMC01 > DUMC01. The sequence continues at coordinate 21,208 of DUMC01000105.1, forward strand.
CAAACCGGCTATATATATGCAAAGTATCATTCTTATGACATAGCCGTTCAGGTAGATGCAGATAATCAGCACGATCCTTTTTACATAAATAAACTGGTTCAACCTATAGTTGACAATTCAGCAGATATGGTCATTGGTTCAAGATATGTAGGGAAAACCATATATAAATCCAGTGTTTTCAGAAGGGTAGGTATGGTGTTTTTCACTTTTCTCATAAAATTGCTGACGGATAAATGGATTATGGATACAACCTCCGGTTTTAGAGCTGTTAATAAAGGGATTATAAACCTTTTTGCTATGGATTATCCCGTTGATTATCCCGAAGTTGATGTTCTTGTAAGGCTCTACAAGAAAAAATTCAGAGTAATTGAATTACCTGTTGAGATGAAAGCCCGTAAAACCGGTAAATCTTCAATAACACCCTTGCGATCCATATATTATATGATAAAAGTTACATTATCATTAATTATTGAAACGATAAAATACTAAAAAAGATTTAAGAGGAAGTGCACCATAAATGTTTTTAAACGTACATTCTATTTCCATATTATTTAGTATAACCTTTTTAATCGTTGTAATTGAACTGGTAAGAAAGAATAAGTTGCTGGAACAATATTCACTGTTATGGATTTTTATGAGCATTATTTTATTAGTATTATCTTCTACACCCAAAATAATAAACACCCTGGCAAAGTGGCTTGATATAAAAAATCCACCTTCATTTTTGTTTTTATTTGGTCTGGTTTACTTATTAATCTACAACCTCCATATAACTACTGTGGTTTCAAAGCAATCAAAAAAAATCACCAGGCTGGCGCAGGAAATTGCCCTGTTGAAAGAAGAAATGGAAAATAATAAAAAAATATAAAGAACAGATTTAATATAGCTTAGATTAAATTTGAATTTTGAATTTAAATAAAACGATATAATATTAAATTTAATAAAAAACTATATTAAAATAAAATAAAAAACTAAAAACTTTTTGGAGGTATGTTTATGGGTTGTGTGAAAATCATCAAGAGAGAATACAAAGGTTGGAAAAATTGTATAGAAATATCCAACGGTATAATTGATTTAATTGCTGTCACTGACATAGGTCCAAGAATAATAAGATTCGGATTTATAGGAAAAGAAAATGAATTCTGCGAAGTTGAGGACCAAATAGGAACCACGGGAGGAGATGAATGGAAAATCTACGGCGGTCACAGGTTATGGCACAGTCCGGAGCATAATCCCCGTACATATGAACCGGATAATTTTCAAATAGAGTATTTTGAAAAAGAAAACGGCATAATCTTGCGCCAGCCTGTTGAACCTAATGCTAAAATGCTCAAGGAAATTGAAATAACCATGTCTGCTGATAAAGCCAAGGTAACTTTATTACATAGGATAACAAACAAAGGATTATGGCCTGTGGAGCTTTCAGTATGGGCTTTAACGGTAATGGCAGTCGGAGGTAAGGTGATAATCCCGCAAATTACAAAAGATACCGGTTTACTTCCAAACAGAATGATGTCATTGTGGCCTTATACTAAATTAAACGATCCCAGAGTGTATTGGGGTGAAAAATATATTACATTGCAACAGGACGTCAATGCAACAACTCCGTTTAAAATAGGGGTTCCCAATGAAGATGGCTGGGCTGCTTATTTAAACCATGGAAATGCCTTTATAAAGAGATATCAACATATACCGAATGCAATTTATCCTGATTTTGGCTGTTCTTTTGAAACTTATACCTGTGATTTTATGACGGAAATTGAAACTTTAAGTCCTCTTAAAAAACTTGAACCTGATGAATTTATAGAACATTCTGAAACATGGGCACTTTTCGGAAATGTTGAAAATGTCAGCAGTGAAAGCGATATAGACAGGATAATCTTACCGTTGGTTCAATCCGTATAAATAATGTAGTCCTAATATCAAGCAATTCGTCCTCCACCTATAAAGGATAAGGGATGAATTGCTGTTTTTATTCAAACTATTTCAAACTTATTAATTCTAAAACTAATCTAATAGAATTTATAATCTAATTTAAACTTACTTCTTGTTTTGAAATGACTTCCTGCTTCGAAATTGCTTCTTTCTCTGTAATTGCTTCTTTCTCTGTAATTACTTCTTTCTCAGGATAAGATTCTCTTACTATTTTTCTCTTTATTATAATGTAGCATATTAGATGTATTGCAGAAGTAACAATCCATGATACAGGATAGCTCATGTATAGAACCTCTATTGTCCTGTTCATGGGAAAAACGGTGTAAATCCAACCAATTCTTATTCCACATATGCCTACTATTGTAACAAGCATAGGTATTAATGAAACACCCATACCTCTTAATGATCCTACAATTACTTCCATTACTCCACATAAAAAGTATGTTAAACCTGTGACACGCAGCCTTCTAACGCCGTATTCTATAACTTGAATATCATTGGGCGAATAGATACTAAGTAACTCTTCACCGGAAATATAGGATAATATACCTAAGGAAGCTCCAATTGCTGTGGCAAGCAAAATACATATTCCAAGAACACGTCCTATTCGGTCGTATTTTTTTGCTCCGTAATTCTGCCCTGTAAATGATAAAGAAGCATGATAGAATGCATTTGTTGCTATATAAATAAATCCGTCTATATTTGAACAAGCGGTATTTCCGGCCATAGCCAGTTTTCCTAATGAATTAACAGATGATTGTAATAAAACATTTGAAATAGAAAATACACTGCTCTGCAACCCTGCCGGAATCCCAATTTTCATCATCTTGGTTAATTTTTCTTTATGAATTTTAATTTCGCATACCTTCAGCCGATAACTGCCGTCAGATCTTACAAGACACAATATAACTAAAATTGCCGAAACTATTTGCGAAATTACCGTTGCTATTGCAACACCTGCAACACCCATTTTGAAACTAATTACAAATATAAGGTTTAATATTACATTTATAATTCCGGATACTGATAGAAAAATTAGCGGCCTTTTTGTATCACCTATTGCCCGTAAAATTGAACTACCGAAATTGTATACCATCGATGCCGGCATACCGGCAAAATATATCCGCATATACAGCGTTGAATGATTTATAACTTCATCCGGTGTACCCATGGCGTGAAGGAATACTCTCGCCATACTTATTCCAATTATACTGGTAATTATCCCAAAAATAAAACTTGCTCCGATAGCAGTATGAACAACTTCACTAACATTTTCCCTGTCTTTTGCACCAAAATACTGAGCGACCAAAACACTTGTTCCTACTGAAAAACCTAAAAAAATATTAACTATGAGGTTAATTAACGCTCCGGTAGATCCTACTGCAGCAAGAGCAGTGCTTCCTGCATAACGCCCTACTACAATTGTATCTGCTGCATTATAAGCCAACTGAAGAATTCCCGACAGCATAAGCGGAATAGAAAAATAAATAATTTTCTGTAAAAGAGAACCACTGCTCATATCTATTTCATTGTCTTCAGCCATTACATTAATTTCTATACTGCCGTCCTTTTCTCTACCTTCATGAGAATAGTTTGCATCATCTATGTTTACTTTATTATTTATACCGTTATCACTTCTAACAAGAACATTTTTTATAATACTTTTATATCTATTCATGTAAATCTCCCACAGATTTATACACTAAAATTTTAGCCTCGCTCAATGCAGAATGCGATACTTTTGACAAAATGCAATACTTTTTAGCTGAATCTCACTTAAATAATTAAAGCTACACTCCTTAAAAACCAGCAAGTGTAGCGTACAAACACGAGTGTAGCACATATATTTTCAATAAACAATATTCAAAATTGTCAATTTTTCATTAAGTAACGACTAAAATTTGTCCTAAAATGACAAAAAGCCTGATTTTTATCAGGCTTTTGTTCTGGTGGAGGGAGATGGATTCGAACCATCGAAGTCAGCGACAACAGATTTACAGTCTGCCCCCTTTGGCCACTTGGGTATCCCTCCAAAAGGTTTGCGCTTACTCATTTTTTGCGAAGCACATATAATAAAATACACTCTTTTTTGTTTTTTGTCAATACTTTTATTTAAAATATTTAAAAAAATATTTCTTCACAGATCTTCTACTTCGACAAGCTCATAACCAATGTCATCCAAAACAAATCTAAATTCTTCATCTTCTATATCATACTCCAATTCTACTTCGGCTGACTTGTTGTCAAGATCAACATCCACGTTTTTAACTCCAGGCATTTCTTCTAAAGCTTCGGTAACATGCCTTACACAGTTTTGGCATGACATTCCTTCAATTATTAGTTTTTTCTTCATAACATTTCCTCCTAAACTCTTGATTTCTTTCAATTAAATTTTATTTATTATCAGTTTTAATATACCCACGATGCTATTTAAATAACACATAAAAATACTTTAAAAAATAAAAAAATAAACCCCACTCAAAAATACTTTGAGCGAGGTTAAGTTCTCAACTGGTGCGGACAACAGGAGTTGAACCTGCACGGCTGTTCACCACTGGAACCTAAATCCAGCGCGTCTGCCAATTCCGCCATGTCCGCACATCGTGGCTAAACATGAACTTTCGACCACTTAATTTTAACACACAGATAGGAAAAATGCAATAGTTTTCTTTCTTGAACTTTTTATGCTTCTATTTCTTCAGGTTCCTTTTCCTTAAGTTCTTTCGTCTCCTTTACTTCTTTAACTTCTTTGTTATCTTTTATTTCCTTCGGAATATTAATTCCCACTATGTTCACATTTACTTCCGTTACATTCATACCTGTCATATCCTGGATTGCATTTCTTACAACGTTTTGAACTTCTCTTGCAACCAGGTGAATCTTACAACCATATTCAACTATAAGTGATATGTGAACTATTACATTATTTTCCTCTGTTTCCACACGTACTCCCTTACCGAGATTCTTTTTACCAAGAATTCCTGCTAAACCGTCTGTAAATCCACCGCTCATTGCAGCTACACATGGGACCTTGGACGCTTCAATACTTGCAATTATTTCAATTACTTCTTCTGCTATTTTCAGCTTGTCTTCGTTTGTAATTTCTTCAACCGGTAAACCCTCCATTATGTTATCGGCCATTGTAATACCTCCTATCAAACCTCTTATGATTATTCTGTTAATTATATTATACCATAAAATCAAAAGATAAAACAAAACAATAAAAAAAGCAAGTATATTTTTCAAAATTCGTTCAAAATAATGATAATTTCTTAAAAATCGGCCGATTTTGGGGTTCTCGGGAAGGGTATTACATCTCGTATGTTAGTCATTCCTGTTATATACATTATCGCTCTTTCAAATCCTAATCCAAAACCTGCATGTTTTGTGCCTCCATATCTCCTCAAGTCTAAATACCACCAGTAATCTTCCTTTTTCATGCCAAGCTCGTCTATTCTTCTTTCAAGATAATCCAATCGTTCCTCTCTCTGGCTTCCTCCTATAATTTCACCAACCCCGGGAACCAAAAGGTCCATAGCGGCAACTGTTTTATTGTCATCATTTAATCTCATATAAAAAGCTTTAATATCTTTTGGATAATCGGTTACAAATACCGGTTTCTTAAACACTTGTTCCGTAATATATCTTTCATGCTCTGTCTGAAGATCACTGCCCCAGATCACCGGATATTGGAAATTTTCGCCTGATTTTTTAAGAATGTCTATAGCTTCAGTATATGTTATATGTGCAAAATCTGAATTAACTACATTATCCAATCTCTTAAAAAGTTCTTTATCTATGAAGCTATTGAAAAAGTTCATCTCTTCAGGTGCATTTTCCAATGCATAATTAATTATATATTTTATCATTTCTTCAGCAAGTTCCATATCGTCATTGAGATCAGCAAAAGCAATTTCAGGTTCTACCATCCAGAATTCGGATGCATGCCTTGCCGTATTAGAGTTTTCCGCTCTGAAGGTAGGTCCAAAAGTATAAATCTTTCTGAATGCCATGCAGTAAGCTTCTCCTGCTAACTGGCCGCTTACTGTCAAACCTGTCTTACATCCAAAGAAATCCTTTGTATAGTCTACTTCATTATTCTCATCAAAAGGTATGTCTCTGGGATCAAAGGTAGACACCCAAAACATCTGCCCTGCTCCTTCGCAATCACTGGTAGTGATTATTGGAGTATGGACATATACGAAATCTCTTTCCTGGAAAAATTTGTGAATTGCATAAGCAACTAAGGATCTTACTCTAAATACTGCAGAAAAAGTATTTGTTCTCGGTCTAAGATGAGCAATTGTCCTTAAAAACTCAAAAGAATGTCTTTTTTTCTGCAAAGGATAATCAGGAGTCGAAAGCCCCTCTATTTCAATTTTACTTGCTTTGATTTCAAAAGGCTGCTTTGCTTGTGGTGTTTCTACCACTTCTCCTTCAACTATGATGGCAGAACCGGACGGAAACTTGCAAACTTCTTCAAAATTGCTCAGCGTTTCCCTTTCAAAAACAATCTGAACGTTTTTGAAAAAGGTGCCATCATTTAATTCAATAAAACCTACTGCCTTAGAATCCCTGATGGTCCTTACCCATCCTGAAACTTTAATCGTTTTATTCACATAATCCTTCATATTTCTATATAACTGCTTAATCGTTATATTTTCCATTTATTGTCATCCCTTTCAACATATATCTGTTAGATATATATTTTTTATATTGTTCGTAAATATATTGTTGACTAAACCAATACATTAATATTAATTTACTATAACAATAATATACATCATACTATAAGTCATTATCAATACACTACAAATAATATTGGAATGTGTTTGTTAAACTTTTGTTAAACTTAATGAAAATGTTCGAAAGGAACATAATAAAAGAACGTAATAAAAAAAGCGACCGGTTTGAAAACAGTTTCCTTTTTTCAGCCAGCCCTACACTAATTCTATTTGAATGTTAAATACCGCCCTATCTTCTGTTAAATTCATCAAGAGCCTTTTGCTGTATGGCAATCGCTTCTTCAATACCCATTTTTTTTAAAGTATCTATGTAAATGTCAAAATTTTCAATAGATTCCTGTCCGATAATAAATCTGAGAAACATTTCGTCAACATATGTATTAACTTCATTCATGATGGACGCTAATCTGTTGCTGTCTTCTGTAGCGGGGGTAAGGGGAGGTAGTTTGTGTTCCTTTGCCCTTGTATTTGACCATATTTTTATAGCTTCTTTTTGTGCAGGATTAGTTAGTGTTTGTTCAAAATATCTTGGATCGGTGGCAAACGGTCCACTAAATACATATATACCTAATGCATTGCTCATACCTTCAGGGCTTTTTAATATTTTGTCCGTATACTTAGGATAACCGTCAACCATTACATAGCTGTCTCCTTCGATTCCAAAATTATATAACAAGTTACCCTCTTCGCTATAAGCATAATCCAACAGCATGGTAGTCTCCTTTAAGTACTTGTTAGCACTTGTAATATGTGCACTGTAGCTTGGCCTGAGCATGGAAGAATATTGTCCGAACTCAGGAACATCACCTTTATTTATCACCGGATAAGGTACGGCAACAAATTCACACTTTGGATTTTGAA
>DUMC01000106.1 GCA_012840075.1 Clostridiaceae bacterium
CCTGTTCAATGAATTCTGTACTGTATCGCTTTTTAGCCATTTACTATAACCCCCTGTTTCTTCTGTAATTATAACTATAACATATTGTATGTTTTTCTCCAAACCCAATAGGGGGCTAAATAGTTATTTAGTTGTATTTTGTTTTAATAATTGTATTTTGTTTTAATTTATATATACTTTTCTTTTTTATTCTACTTAAATTTTAATAATTATACTATAAATTGTTATTAATTAAATTAGAATTGTTTTTAACCGAGTTCAAGATTTCTTTTAATTAAATTAATACTCTAAATTTAATCTTAATATTTATCTAAACTTCGTAGCTTATTAAGCATTAAACGGAAAGCATGAAATTAGGTAATTTTAGCAAATTGTTGAATAGTATAAAATAGTATAAAATAGTATAAAATTAAAATAAATGGTATTAAAACTCATAAAACTCAACTAACATTAAAGAATAAACCAAACAAAAAATAAAAATAAAAACAAAAATCAAAGTAAGGGGGATTTTGAGTTGTTGTACAGTCAAATAGGGGGCTTAAAAGTCAGTAAATTTATTATAGGTGGTAATCCTTTTAGCGGCTTTTCTCATCAAGGTAAGGAACGCGATAAGGAAATGCTTGATTATTACACCGATGAACGTATAATCCAAGAGTGGAAAAAAGCTGAGAATCTTGGTGTGAACACATTAATTGCACGTACAGATGATCATATGATACGAGTTTTAAATGAGTATCGCAAACAAGGTGGTAAACTGCAATGGTTTGCTCAGACTGCATCTGAGTTGAGTTTGGAAAAAGCAGTCCAGAATGCGATAGATAATAAAGCTGTTGCTTGTTACATTCATGGCGGTGTTATGGATAATTACTTTGCAAATGGAAAAATGCATCTTATTCCTCCGATCATTAAAACAATTAAAGCTGCTGGGCTTTGTGCCGGTATTGCCGGTCACAGGACTGAAGTATTCTTGTGGGCAGAAAAATATCTCGATTGCGATTTTTACATGTGCAGTTATTATAACCCCATCTATCGTGATAAAGATCCCAGTCATAGGCATGGTATTGATGAGAAATTCAAAGAAGAAGATTGTGCTAGAATGCTCCAGACCATATATTATCTTACAAAGCCTGTTATTCATTATAAAATACTAGCTGCAGGACGTATTGATCCGGATAAAGGATTTCTACGTGCAGCTAAAGCTATGCGGGATAATGATGCAGTATGCGTAGGTATATTTTCAAAGGATGATCCTGATATGCTTAAAAAAGATATAGAACTTCTACAAAAATATCTTTTGGAAACATAATTGGGCAAAAATAATTTCACAAAAAGAATTATGCAAAAAAATTTGCAAATTAAGTTTGGAAAAAATAAGCTTGCAAAAATTAATAGTAGGATGTTAGGTGGATAGCGTTTGGTTGTGCAGTTAAAATATGGAAAATCATGTTCTTTTTGCTTATTTTGGGAGTTTTTGTGTTTTGCTAGAATCAATTTTGAAGTTATAAGCTTTTTATCATCAATAACAATAACTATGAAGTCAAAACATTATTACCACAACAACTATGTAAGCCTCAAATAAGAATAAGATAGGACAAAAAGCTAAAACAAAATATTCTTTTTAGTTTTGCCTAACCATTCATTAAATACATCAGATATTTTAGATCGGAATTCATCACTGATAATTTCAGCCTATTACAATATTCGCATGTATAGTCTATGGTATCGGCAAAACGGTCTGCTAGATAAGGATTTTCTTCTTCCATGTAGGGAAAATGCTCTATTACATAGGCACAATAATCCATTAAAAAAAATAACAATCTATCTTACCATCTATGAAATCTTTGATGAAATCTATCATAAACTTTGTATGTTTTCTAGTTTTCATTCCTATTTCTCCCAGGCATACTGCTCTTGCTCTTTTTTTGTTTCCTGTGCATAAACCTTTTCAGGTAAAACTGTGCTATACGGCAATAGTTCCTCAATTGATGCCACATACCCCGGCTTCCCCAGATTTGGCATTTGAGTTAAAACTTACGTTAAGTATTCATAAGGATTTAATACGTTTTTTATTGCAGTTGCAACAAGGCTGTATATACTGCACTCGATCTTGCTCCCGCTGGTGTGTTTGAAAATAATCAATTTTTTCTCCCAATTACAAATAGTTTTATACTCCGTACTGCACGATTGTTGCTGATTTCAAGCCGTCCGTCAGTTAAATACCCTTCTATATATTTTTTCTGCGAAAGGGCATAGTGTACCACCTTACCTAATATACTACCTAATATAATACCTAATATACTACCTAACATACTATTAGGCAAGACACTTAAGCCTTCCATCCACTTGTAGAATTCTTCGAATAAAGGCTTTGATATGCACTGTCTCCTTTTCAGGCGTTCTTCCGGAGTAAGCTTGGCAAATTCTCTCTCGTAACGAAACAGCCTGTCGCAATATTCAACACCTTTCATTAATTCCGAATCTTTCTTTTTATCTTCTGGCAGGATCTTCAACCCACCAAAAAACTCTTGTCTAAGATGTGCCAAACATCCTACAATTATTATCTCATCGGGCAATTTGTGATATGCCTCGTATCCATCTGTATGTAAAAATCCCTTAAACCCTTCTAAAAACTCTTTCGGTCGTATATACCTTCTATCGGGTTGATAGCCATATAGTACACTTCTATTGGGTCGATAATCATATAGTACAATCTGTTTTTCTGCCTCACCGCTGGTCCTGTATAACAACATGTAGCTTTTTGACCGAGCTGCCTTTCCGGGTTCTTTTAATACCTGAACTGTGGTTTCATCTACATGCAATACCTCGTGTCTCAAGAGCTTCTGTCTCATCTTTTCATATAATGGCTCAAGCCACTCTTTACTTGCTTTAAAAGCCAGTTTGCCATGGTCTGTCTTGATAACAAAATCACATTTTGTTTCCATTCTTGCTCCTGTCGATATAGCGGTGATGCCATCATAAATTTTTGTACTGCTATATGAGCTATAGTTTCCGGACAGGCAAAACTACCCTTAATAAACGGTTCAGGCATATCTGCCTTTACTATTGGTACATGATCTGATGTAGCTTCACATTTCCGACATGCATAAATATGGCGTATATGCCTTACTATTACTGCTTTTGCAGGAATGATTTTTATTTCTTCACAGGTTTCTTTTCCCGTTACATGCAGTTCACTCCCGCATTCAGGGCAGTTTCTTTCTTCTTCGCTAAGTTCATGCTCTATAACCTCAACAAGCAAATCCTCAGAAAGTTTATCTGTAGTAAGACGTGTACGCTTGCGATAATGCGCTTTACTTCAGTTACCTTCGGTTCCGGTTGGGTTAGATCTGCAGTGGCTTCAACTTCATTGAATATGAACAGTTGTTCAGGATATGTCTATTCACTGGATGCTCCATATCGCTTTTGTCTTGCAAGTCAAAGCTGTGTCAGAAACCAATCTACTTGTTTCTCTAGTTCTGCAATCCTACGATCCTTTTCTTCAATTGTACGATCCTTTTCTTCAATTGCTTTAATTGCTTTAAGTAATGTTTTTATAGAAATATCTTGTGTATTCATAAAATCATTCTACCATGAATATAGCCTTAAATCAATGTTTTTCGGCATATTTTTGCATCTTTTTCATTTTTATATTTATATGATTTGTCTTTCAAAAACTTCTTTCCTCTTTAGCTTCTTTTCTAGCAAGTATCACAAAAGTTTCAAGTACAGCAAAAGTATCACTTACCGCAAAAGTACCAATTGTCACAGAAGCATCAAGCATTGCAGAAGTTTCGAATATTTCAGAAGTTTCATATATTTCAGAAGTTTCAAGTATCGGAAAAGTTTCAAGATCCCGTATTTAACACCTGCAATTCTGCTTTTGATTCGCTTAACTTCTCTTCTTCTTCAAAATATTTCTGTCTCCATTTACCTTTCCTGAAGAAAACGTAAGTGATAATTGCACCACACGTCCAAGCAACCAATAATGAAATAAAGGTTGATTCCGGTCTTCCTGTAGGATAAACTTCACTCCGCGTTAAATATGCAATGCCATAAGCTACAGGTACACGTAATACAATTGTGTTTATAAGCGAAATCCACATAGGTGTCATAGTATCTCCTGCACCACGCATTACTCCTGATAAACTTTGAGTCACCGCCATTGCAATATAGCCAACTGCAAGAATGCGCATCAGGCGCATGCTCAATTCTACCAGTTCTGTAGTATTAGTAAAAACTCTCATAAGATATTTTCCAAAGATTAAAATTATTATTGTTATAACAGTTGAAACTCCTACGGCTATTTTCACACCGTCTTTAGTACCTCTTTCCACTCTGTCCATTCTTTTAGCGCCTATATTCTGTCCGGTGTATGTGGTCATCGCATTACCAAATGAAAAATTAGGCATCATGGCAAATCCATCAACACGCATTATAATAACATTAGCTGCTATAACCATTTCTCCAAAACTATTGGTAAGAGACTGTACAGCAATCATTGCAAAAGAAAATATAGCATGTGTCAAACCTGAAGGCAGTCCTAATTTTAGTAGCCTAATCGTATATTCTTTTATTGGTTTCAACATTTTAAAACTAAGATCAAATACATACTTCATCCTTGCTAGCTTAATTATACAAAGAATTGCTGATATGAACTGAGCAACAACAGTTGCCAGCGCCACACCAGGAACTCCCATATCAAAACTTGCAACAAACCATATATCTAAGAAGACATTGAGTGTGGTTGAAACCAACAGGAATAAAAGTGCTGACAAAGAATCACCTAATCCACGCAACACACCTGATAAAATGTTGTAATAAAAAGAACCAATACTTCCAATAAATAAGATTTTGAGATAGCCCTCACACCAGTCAATAATAGAAGCAGGTGTATTAAGAAGCTCAAGCAACGGTCGTGTAATAATAGGTCCGATTACCATAATTATTAATGATGCAATAGCAGTAATCGTCATACAAACTCCTATAGTACGGGAAAGCCTCTCTCTGTCTTTTGCACCATAATATTGAGAAACCATTATACCTGCCCCTGTTGCAATTCCTATAAGAAATACAAATAAAAGATTTAAAATCGGACCTGAACTTCCAACTGCAGCAAGAGCATTATCACCTATATATTTACCAACAACTATTGAATCTGCAGTATTATAAAATTGTTGAGCAACATTTCCTATTAACATCGGTATCGCAAATTCAACAATCCGTTTCCATGGCGTACCTTCAGTCATATCTTTTGGAGAAAATAATTCCGCTAATTTAGACATATTCCTTCATTCTCCCATTTCCGTTTTTTATGTTTTTGAAATTTTTGGCACTATAGCAAATTACGATTATAAAAAATCTTATTCATTCATTCTTCTTATTATACTAGCTAATGTCTAATGAATCAACAAAAAAGAGATTCAATTAAAGCTTTTTTTCTTGTCTTTTTCAAATAAATTGGTATTTTTTCAACAAGGAAATTTTCTGTTTCTTTTCATTTAACTCCCTAGTTTAACAATCAATTAACAGTAATAAACAACATACTAACATAAAATTCCCTTTGATGTGAAGTAAGATGTGAAACGAGATGTGAAGCAAATTGTTTATTACTTTGTTTATTACTTTGTTTATTACAAATTAAAGCTGCTAGGATTGATCGCAACCCAGCAGCTTTAATTTGACGGTATTTAAACCGTTAGGGAAGAAATACATTTACAGGTATGTAATTTTATAAATAACAAATCCTTTAAACATTTATATATAAATTTTAAAGGATTGTTACCGTATTTAGTTAAAAGTTTAAAGTTTAAAAAGTTTAAATTTAAGTATAAATTTTAGTGTAAGTATAAATTTAAGTTTAAGGTTTAGGTTTAGGTTTAGCTTTAGCTTTAGCTTTAAAGTTAAAAGCTTTAAAAAATTAGTTTAAACCTTAAGTCTTAAATCTTATGCCCCAAATCTCAAATCTAAGTTTTAAATTTTAAATATTAAGTTTATCATTTAAGTTTAGGTTTAGTACTTCTTTACTTTATAATTATATCGAACAATTAAATAGAATCTTTACTTAATTTTTACTTAATTTTTACTTAATTTTTTGTATCATTTATCTTATTTTATAATTTTTTTACTTATTTTATAATTTATATTTAATTTTTACTACTTTTGTATAAATTATACACCTACTAGAAAAATTTTGCAATACTTTTTTTTAAATTTTTAATTTTATTTGTTTCCATATTTAACCATTTAAGTAAATCTAGATGCAGCAAGTGCGCGAGTTTAACAGTTAATACATATTAAAATAATAAAGGAAAGCATTGATACAGCGCTAAAAGAGCGCTTTTTTTATGTCAAAATTTTTTCATTTTTTAGTTGTATATTGTTGTCTATTATGATATA
>DUMC01000107.1 GCA_012840075.1 Clostridiaceae bacterium
ACTACACCGCTTTCTCTCATGAGATTGCCTAACATGAGCATACCGATCAACGGTGCCGCATCCGGTAAGAATAATGAAACTAATATGGTAACTACAATTGGGAATAAGATTTTTTCAGTTTTTGAAACAGGCCTCAACTGTTTCATAACAACGTTTCGTTCTTTTTTAGTTGTCAATAATTTCATAATCGGAGGCTGTATAATTGGCACTAATGCCATATAAGAATATGCTGCAATTGCAATTGCACCAAGTAATTCAGGAGCAAGCTTGGTTGTAACAAATATTGCAGTTGGGCCGTCAGCTCCTCCGATAATCCCAATTGCACCTGCCTGAGCCGGTGTGTAGCCTAAAAAATTTGCCCCTATAAAAGCGATGAATATACCAAACTGGGCAGCAGCACCTAATAAAAGGCTCTGAGGGTAAGCAATTAATGGGCCAAAATCAGTCATGGCACCAATACCCATAAATATCAAAGGTGGATAAATACCCAGTTTAACCCCCTGATATAAATAGTATATAAGTCCCCCTTCGTCATGTGAACTTAGCTTAGCCATTGGCAAGTTAGCAAGTAACATCCCAAAAGATATAGGAAGAAGCAAAAGGGGTTCATATTTCTTAACAATTGCAAGGTATATTAATATACATGAAATTAAAATCATTAAATAATTCTTCCAATCACCTTGTGAAAACCCCGAGTTTTGTATGAGTCCTGTTATGACCTCTATTATCTGTGAAAACATTTATACAACCATCCTTCTATCTATTTTTAAATAATTATTTTTATCTTTTATCTTACAATATTTAACAAAAGCCTATTTTTATCTAACATTTATCTAATATATCTCACTTAATGAGAGCTTTTTAAATTATACTTAAAGCTCTTCATCTTATTATATTAGCATTTATTGTTGTTAATTTGCCCGCAATATTCCATTCAGGAGAATTATCGGGTATCCTTCTGAAAGATTTCACTCTTATTTTGAAATCAGAACTTCCCTTCATACTTGCCATAATTGCTGCAGTTATTACAGCAATTAGTTCTTTGTCGTCCTGGTTGCTTATTTGGGATTGTGTATTAGCAGCACCTGTATTAACAATATCAGTTTTAATTGCATTACTTGCTGCTTTTTCTGCAATGGCATTTTTATTAATGTTTATTGCCTTGCCTAATAGTGATATTGCTAATGCCAGTATAATTAAAGCTGCAAATACTACTACCATCCCGACGATGGTGAGTGTGCCGGCTAGATCCATTCTTATACCTCCTTATTATGTTTATGCAAAAATAATATACGAATTAACCCACATGTGATAAATTTACCATAATGGATTTGACTAGTCAATATGTTAACAATGTTGTTATTTGGTTAAGACTATAGTATTATGTTAGAGAATGATACTATGATAAATAATAATGTATAGAGGGAGATTTTCATGTTTCACAGAAGAATTAATATTTTTACCGGGAATTTTGGCAGCGGAAAGACGGAAATTGCGGTAAATTTCGCTATGAAATTAAAAGAAAAAAAAGAAAAGGTAGCGATAGTTGATTTTGATATAGTTAATCCATACTTTCGCACGATGGATGTTAAAAAAGAATTAGAAAAGAAAGGAATACGGGTTATAGCTTCAATGTACGCTAATACAAATGTAGATGTTCCGGCAGTGTCTCCTGAAGTGAATACTTTATTTGAAGATGAATCTTATACAGCGGTTTTTGATGTTGGTGGGGACGACTTGGGAGCTAAGATTGTATCAGCGTTCAAAGAAGAGTTCATGAAGGAAGATTATGCTCATTTTTTTGTTGTAAATGTAAAACGGCCAATGACAAATACAGCCGAAAAAATTAAAGAAATGATAGCGAGCATAGAAGAAAGTGCAGGGATTAAGGTTACCCATCTTATAAATAATACAAACCTAATGGAACAGACATCTTTAGAAGATATATTGGAGGGCGACAGTATCATACGGGAGATTTCAAAGGAATTAAATATAGAAGTGGCTTTTACCAGTGGATTTAAAGAGATTATTCGAAAAGCTTCAGGTAAGGTTTCAGGTGAAATGTTTTATATAACGAAAATGATAAAATTGCCGTGGGAAAAGGATTTTTGCGTTTAGGAATCGTTTATGGAAACATCCGATTTAAAAAACTTGCAATATAATATAAAGAGTTTTATAATATTATAATTATAAGCCAGGATTTATAATTATACAAAGATTTGCGATATTTTTTATGATAATTTTTTATTATGACTTATATTATAGCTTGAGCTAAAAATTAATATGAGAAAAATCAACAAAAACAAAGAGTTAACAAAAAATATTTAGGTAAGTGAGGTTTATTATGGCTAGAGTAATTTTTGATGAAGAACGTTGTAAAGGATGCAAACTTTGCGTATCCGTATGCCCGAAGAGTATTGTTGTGGTAAAAGAGGACAAGCTTAATACAAAGGGTTATCATCCTGCCGGAGTTAACGAGATGGACAAGTGCATTGGTTGCGCTTTTTGTGCTATTATGTGTCCGGATTGTGCAATAGAAGTGGAAAAGTAAGGAGGACATGGTCAATGGGAAAAAAACTTTTAATGAAAGGGAATGAAGTAATTGCCGAAGCTGCATTAAGAGCAGGATGCAAATGCTATTTCGGATATCCGATTACGCCTCAAACAGAGATTGCTCACTATTTTGCAAAAAAGATGCCTGAATACGGTGGTACTTTTATTCAGGCAGAAAGTGAAGTCGCAGCCATAAATATGGTATACGGGGCAGCATCAGCAGGTGCAAGAGTCATGACTTCATCATCAAGCCCCGGTATAAGTCTTAAACAAGAAGGGATATCTTATATAGCAGGAGCAGAACTCCCAGCGGTGATAGTTAACATAGTAAGATGCGGTCCAGGTCTTGGAGGAATTTTACCTGCCCAGGGTGATTATTTCCAGGCTGTGAAAGGTGGAGGCCATGGGGATTACAAAATGGTGGTTCTTGCACCTTCCAGTGTTCAGGAATTATATGAATTAACCGTAGAGGCTTTTAACATAGCTGATAAATATAGAATTGCTTGCATGATTATGGGAGACGGGATTCTTGGACAGATGATGGAAACCGTTGAGTTCAAGGATAAGGAAGAGATAATTTCTGCCGATAAATCATGGGCTCTTACGGGGACGAAAATGGAGAGGGAACAGAATGTTATAACTTCCATTTATATTGATCCCGAAGTACTTGAAAGCCATAATCTGAAGCTTCAGAGGAAGTATAAGTTAATCGAGGAAAATGAAAATAGAGTTGAGATATTTAATTGTGAAGAAGCAGATGTAATAATTACTGCTTTTGGTACGGTTGCAAGAATTATTAAAAATGTTATCAAAATGGCTGAAAAAGAAGGTATAAAAATAGGTCTGATCAGACCTATAACTTTATGGCCTTTTCCAAATGAAGCTTTTGAAAAATATGCCACTGTGCCTAAGGCATTTCTCAGTGTGGAATTAAATGCAGGGCAAATGGTTGAGGATGTAAGACTAGCAATAAACGGCAAGAACAAGGTTTTCTTCCATGGAAGAATGGGTGGAATGATCCCCACGCAAAATGAAATATTGGATAAGGTCAAGGAAATCTTGAAAGGTTAGTATAAAGAATTAATGAATTAATGACATAAGAGATTATTTTGAAAAATGCAAATGGTATTAAGATTATTTTAAAAAGATGAGTGATGTTACCACTTTTAAATGTTAAAATGCTTTGGAAATAATAGGGGGATTTTCAATGAAAACAGTTTTTAAACGGCCACATGCCTTAAAAGATAAACATATGCATTATTGCCCAGGATGTACCCATGGTATTGTGCATAGACTCATTGCCGAGGTTATTGATGAATTGGGGATTGAAGGAAAAACGATTGGTGTTGCATCTGTTGGATGCAGTTATAATAATTATGAGTATTTCAATTGCGATATGGCCCAAGCTGCTCACGGAAGAGCCCCGGCAGTTGCTACCGGAATTAAGAGGGTTAATCCCGGTAATGTTGTTTTCACGTACCAGGGAGATGGAGACCTTGCTTCCATAGGAACGGCTGAAATAGTTCATGCAGCAATGAGAGGGGAAAAAATTACAACGATATTTATAAATAATGCCATATATGGAATGACTTCCGGACAAATGGCACCAACGACTTTAATAAATCAGGTAACAACTACTTCACCTTTTGGACGTAAACCCGAACTTCACGGCTATCCTTTGAAAGTTAGTGAAATGCTGGCTACCATTGAAGGTGCTGTATTTGTCGAAAGGGTATCAACACATGACATAAAAAATATATTAAATGCTAAAAAAGCCATTAAAAAAGCCTTCCAAGTACAAATGGCAAATTTGGGATTTTCTATAGTTGAAGTATTATCTTCCTGCCCTACCAATTGGGGAATGAATCCTGTTAAAGCATTGGCATGGATAAAAGAAAACATGATTCCTTACTACCCTATCGGTAATTTAAAGGGCAAGGATTTGGAGGTGTAAGGATGACAGGACACGAAGAGATTATTATTGCCGGTTTCGGAGGACAAGGTATATTATCTGCGGGAAGAATTCTAGCCTATGCAGGGATGCTTGAAGGAAAAAATGTATCATGGCTGCCGTCATATGGGCCGGAAATGAGAGGCGGTACTGCAAATTGCCACGTAATAATATCCGACGAACCCATAGGTTCTCCAATACTTAATACTGCAACTACGCTAATAGTTATGAACGCACCGTCTTTGGACAAATTTGAAAAGACAGTGGTTCCCGGAGGTAAGGTAATTATAGACAGTTCTTTAGTTGAAAGAAAGCCTTCAAGGGATGACATAGATATATATCAAATACCTGCAACAATGCTTGCTTCGGAAATGGGGAATCTAACATTTGCAAATATCATATTGCTGGGAAAATTTATTAAACAAACAGGTATTATATCAAAGGAAAATTTTGCAATTGCATTGGAGCATATACTTCCTGAGAAAAAGCATTATTTAATACCTGAGGAAATTAAAGCTTTGGAAGTCGGGATGAATTACTGTGAGTAAAATAATAAAAACTAGTTGCTGTGAGATTGGATTTTACTATGAGCAATAATAAAGATATAGGTTAGGTAGCTTTGGGGTTAAAGGAAATCAGATAAAAGCTTCTCTGGTTTCCTTTCCTTTTGAATAGGATATCTCTTCAGAAGTATAACCTTTAAATTTATGTTCATGATCATCAGTACATTCCAATATACCCTGTATTTTATGATAGTGACCGTTTTCGGTTTTTATAGGTAATCCTGTAATACCGGAGTAGTTGTGAGTATGATCAGTGTATGTTGATATACCTATATAAATATGAAAATGAAAGCTTTCCGTACCGATTACATATTCCGTATAACCGACAACATGATGAAAATGTCCCCGGACTATTTTAGAATCAACTTTAAAATAATGGGTATGACGGTATATCAACTACAACCCTCCTTTTGTATCAGCTATTATATATAAAATTCCCGCTATACCATTTCAGCTATAGCATTTTCAAAAAGATCTACTGCATGTTTCTTACTTTTATTTAATTATCTTTTTATTACCATAATATTATTTTATTGTTCTTTTATTGTCATATTATCATCATATTATCATTTATTTTATAGTCTAATCTCATTTATTTTATTTTCTAATCTCATGATATTAACTGTGTTTAATTTTAATGATATTAAAATTGCAAATAAAAAACAAGTCATTATTAACATGCACAAAAGGGAAGATTATTATTTATGAAAAAATTAGTAACCAAGGTTAATTATTTGATTAAGTAAAGGGATGTTTTATTTGCTTTTACACAAAAAAACATCCCAGAGAATTGTGAGAAAATTTACAATGTTATTTCCTTTCCAAGTTTTGCAGAGTCATAAATTCCGTTTAATATTTTTTGGATGTAATATCCATCTTCAGCCGGGCAAATTGGTTGTTTATTTTCTCTTATGCATTCCACGAAATGTGCAATTTCATTATCAAAAGGATTTTCATCATTAATTATGGGCGTAGAATCTATTAGATAATTTTCCTGTTCATCGTATATCTCAAGAGGATTTGTACGTGCTCCGGCTTTTGAACCAAATATCTGAACATGTGAACCAACGTTTTTGCTATTGATAGCCCAACTTACGTCAAAGCTTATTGAAGCACCGTTTTCAAATCTTATAAGACCTGCTGCTGAATCCTTGGTATCAAAAACAATATTATCAGTATCATAAGCGACCCATCTACTGACGCCTTTAGTTTTGTAGTTACCGATTTTGCTATAGGTTACACTGCTTACACTAATAGGTTTTGGTTTACCCATAAGGTACCATGCAAGGTCGATTATATGAACTCCGATATCAATAACAGGTCCTCCGCCTGATTTTGATGAATCAGTAAACCATCCTAAAGGCGTGCCTCTTCTCCTGAGCCATACGGCTCTAGCATAATAAACTTCTCCAAATCTTCCTGCATCATAAAACGCTTTTATTACTTTTGAGTCAGCCCTGAATCTGTTTACAAAACCCATCATGAAAATAATATTGTTTTCTTTTGCAGCTTTCAACATAGCTTCAGCTTGTGACACGTTCATGGCCATTGGTTTTTCGCATAATATATGCTTTCCGGCATTTGCAGCTGCTACTGCAGCAACCATATGCATGTTATTGCTTGTACATATACTAACCGCATCAACTTCATCCATTGACACAAGATCTTCTATTTTTGTTGTATAATACCTGATGCTGTATTTTTCTGCAACCTCCTTAACTCTGGCTTCATTAGCATCGCAAACAGCTACGATTTCAACATCTTCTTGTTTTAAAAAAGAAGGTATATGAGCATTTTGAGCGATATTGCCGGTACCTATGATACCGATTCTTATTTTGCCGTTTTTCATGATTGGTTCCTCCTTTCCTAAGGTAAAGGGACACACCTCTCTGAATCATGGGTATTCCTCATCCAGTGAGGAATGTCCCTTTTATATTATGCCCCTTAAGTATACGAGGCTTTCTTCTATGCTTTGCAATTGAGGTATTTCAAAGTATTCTTGTTCAACTATGTACCACTTTGTGCCGTATTTTTTGCCCAGAGCGATGATTTCCTTGAAATTCATTACTCCTTTTCCTATTTCGGTATTTACTTTTTCAGTTAAGCTTTTCATTTCCTTTATGTGCAATAGGGGCAGTCTGTCAGGGTATTTGTTCATAAAGTCAACTGATTTCAGTCCTGCGTATTCCACCCAAAAAGTATCAATTTCGAGGCATACCAAGTACGGTACTGTATTTTCTGCCAGAATATCATAGCCATATTTTCCGTCAAACATGTTAAATTCAATAGCATGATTGTGGTATCCAAACTGCAAGTTGTGATCCTTACATTTAGCTCCAATTTCATTAAAAAGTTCAGCGGTTTTTTTCCAGGCATCGGCACTATTTCTCATGTGCTCCGGCAACCCCGGACATATAATATATTGGTTACCAATTTCAAGATTATATTGTATGACATTGTCAAGATCATTTATTAGCAAATTTATGTTTGTGTGACTTCCGCATGCTGAAATTCCGTTATCGTCGAGTACTTTTTTTAGTTCTTTAGAAGAGACATCAAAGAAACCTGCAAATTCGATACCGTCATAACCTATCTTTGCTACCTTTTCCACTGTCCCTAAAAAATCTTTTTGGGCTAGTTCTTTTAATGAGTATAATTGCAGTCCAATTTTACTCATAAAAATCAACTCCTTTAAATAAAATGATCCTTTTTCAATTAAATTATAGATCAGCCATGTAAAATATTATCACAAAAAATTAAAAAATTAAACAAGTGTTATGAATTTTAAAGAGAATTATTTGACCCGAGCAAAATCAGATTTATAATTGAATTGTTTTAAAAAATAATGTATTATTAATAAATGTATAGGTGATTTGGAAAACAATATATAATGGGCAAGTATGATGCTCCTTGTAAAGCTCTTTTAGAAGAGTAATGATTAGATTTTTTATATTAGAGAATGAAATATTAGTAATAATATATTAAAATGTTAACATATTAAGTGTGAATGAATGAGTTTTAAAGTCGAATAGAACATATAGAACAGAAAATATAAAACAACATATAAAAGAGAAAATATTAAAAATAAAAGAATTTTGTTAATTTTGATTAATTGTTATTATTTGCTTTTATAACACAAGCTAATCACACATAGAATATATGTTTTTAAATATATTAAAAAAGCATTTTGCTTTTATGCAGGCGGGAAGGAGGATTACAGGAAAAGCATGACGCTAGAAATTGTAAAAGCCATTAAAAAGAGCGAAGAGGAAGCGGAAAAAATAATTGCTGATTCAATATCCAGGTCGAGTCAAATTATAGCAGAGGCGGAGAAAAAGAAAGACGAAATATTGAAAAAAGCTTTGGAAGATGCAGAAAAAGAATCTGCAAGGTTATTGTCAGAAATGGAAAATAGTGTTCAAAAGGAAGTTGATGAAATCATCAAAGCAGCCGAAGAAGAGGGAAAGAAATTAAAAAGTTATGCACTCAAAAATATAGACAAGGCTATAAATATTGTTATGGAAAGGATAGTTAAAGGTCATGTCAATAGTTAGAATGCATAAAATTGCAATAATCGGCTTGGAGAATGATAAGGAAGATATAATTGAAGAACTTATGAATATAGGAGTTCTTCATATTAGTGATGTCAGCGGCAAACTTCAAGACGAGAATTGGACTGAACTTGTAAATATAGAGGAAAATGAAGAAGAAATTTTTCAGCTTGCATTGGATATTGAGAAAATAAAAGCTTCCTTAGACTATCTTAAACAATATGATAAAGGAAAAAAGGCATTATTTGCACAGAAACGAACTGTAGATATTTCAAAGTTTAACAGCATAATTGAGAATAAGGATAAGATATGGGAAGCTGTAGAACTAATTAACAGTATGGACGAAAATCTTAACAAATTAAAGCAAGAGAAGAACAAATTGGAAAACAGCATAAATTCTCTAAGTCCGTGGAAGTCTTTGGATATTCCTGTTCAATTAACGGGTACGAAAGCAACATCCATATTTATAGGAGTTATTCCTGCATCTTATGATGTGAATAGTCTTAAAGAACAACTGAAAAGTGAAGTTGAGGAAAGTTATATTCACATTGTGTCAGAAGACAGGGATCAAATATACATAGTAGCTATTTGCCATAAATCAAGAGCTGATGAGCTTTTGAATGTTCTTAAGAACCATGGTTTTAACAAAGTCGTATTTAAAGAGATGACCGGCACTGTTGAGCAAAATATTCAAAATAGTAAACATGAAATATTAAAAATAGAAGAAAGGATAACATCTTTAATAAAAAGCATCGATGATTTATGCAACATGCGTGAAGACATTGAGATGTTGTATGATTACCTTGTAGTGGAAAAGGACAGAAAGGAAACTTTGGGAAGGTTATTAAACACAGAACATACTTTTATAATTGAAGGCTGGGTACCTGAGACAGAAATTGACTATTTTAAGGAAAGTACCGGCAAATGGCGATGGGATTGCTATATACATATATCAGAACCTGAGGAAGGCGAAGAATATCCAATCTTACTTGAAAACAACAAGCTTGTTCAACCTTTTGAGGTTGTCACGGAAATGTATAGTTTACCTCATGCCGGTGAGATTGACCCAAACGCTATTATGGCACCGTTCTTTTTTATGTTCTTTGGAATGATGGTAAGTGATGCCGGATACGGAATCTTGCTGTCTTTAGTTTCAGCTATTGCAATTTACAAACTCAAACCTAAAGGAATGTTGGAGAAGCTTTTAAAATTATTGTTACTTTGCGGTATATCAACTATCATTTGGGGTGCATTGTTTGGAGGCTGGTTTGGAGATATTGTAACGCAAATTACAGGCGGAAAAGTAGAAATAAAGCCCATATGGTTTAATCCGCTGGAAGATCCTATGAAATTACTGATATGGTCCTTAATATTCGGTGGAATTCATTTATATGCAGCAATGGGCATGAAAGCTTACGATGCTATTAAAAAGGGAAGGATATGGGATGCAATCTTTGATACCGGGTTTTGGTATATATTTTTAACAGGATTGGCTCTGCTCCTGGTTGGAGGTAAAGCAGGTACCATAGGAAAATATATGGCTATAATAGGAGCAATTCTTTTAATTCTCACCCAGGGAAGAGCTGAAAAGAATATCATAAAAAAATTCACAAAAGGAGTAGGTAGCCTTTATAATGCGGTAGGATTCATGAGCGATGTATTATCGTATTCCAGGTTGCTGGCACTCGGACTTGCTACAGGTGTAATTGCTTCGGTAATAAATACTATAGGAACTTTATTTGGTTTTAATATAATTGGAGTAATTGTATTCATAGTTGCCTTTTTTGTAGGTCATATCTTTAATCTTTTGATAAACGCACTGGGTGCGTTTGTGCATACCAGCCGTCTTCAATATGTAGAGTTTTTCGGTAAGTTTTTTGAGGGTGGCGGAAAACCGTACACACCCTTTAAAATAAATACAAAATATGTCAACATTATTAAGAATAATAAAGAAAAGGGAGAAAGGAAGAGCTGAATATGAAAATACTTGAAGTATTATTAAACGGACAATTTTTAGCTTTATTAGGTGCGGCTTTTGCAGTTATTTTTGCAGGATTAGGGTCAGCAAGAGCAGTAGGTATGGTTGGTGAAGTCGCTGCCGGACTTGTAACCGAAGATCCGGATAAGTTCTCTCAAACATTGTTGTTACAGGCTTTACCAGGAACCCAAGGTATATACGGCCTTTTAACGGCTTTCGTTATCCTCTTTAGAATTGGAATTATCGGAGGAACTCCTGCTGAATTAAATACAGTTCAGGGAATACTTTTCCTTGTAGCTGCTCTCCCGATAGCTGTTGTAGGTTATAAATCGGCAATCGCTCAAGGAAAGACTGCTGCAGCAGGTGTAGGAATTGTGGCAAAGAGACCTCAGGAATTGGCAAAAGCTATTACCTATGCTGCAATGGTTGAAACTTATGCTATATTGGCACTGTTAGGTTCAATACTTATGGTATTTGGTATTAGAGTGTAATAGGGTAATTAAGATAAGTAGCGTTATATAATGTCTGTATGGATAACTTGGAAAAGTATTATATATAAATAGCTTGGGAAAGTATTATTGTACGTATTATTGCAGAAAGGTGTTTTCCAAATGAATGGAGTGGAAAAAATAATAAATAAAATTAAAAGCGATGCTCAGTCACAGGCTGAAAATAATATAAAAGCTGCCCAAGAAAAAGCCGATGCCATTATAAAAGCAGCAAAGGAAGAAGCTGCAGAGAAGTATAACGGTATTATAGAAAAAACTAAAAGTGAAATAGCAGGAAAAAGAAAAAGACTTATTTCCATGGCGGAACTTGAAGCCAGGAAAATTAAACTAAAAGCAAAACAGGATTTAATAAGGGAAGTCTTTTCCCTTGCTCATAAAAAGCTCATTACATTACCTCCGGAAGAATACGGAAAAATTCTTTCCGATATGATAATAGGTCTAAATCCGGAGGGCAATGAAGAAATAATAGTATCAGAAGAAGATAGAAAAAAGCTCGGTGATTCTTTTATAAAAATGGTAAATGCAAAGCTTAAAGAAAACGGTAAAAAAGGTGAATTGAAATATTCTGACATTTGTAGGGAAACTGAAGGAGGTTTCATATTAAAGTCCGGAGATATTGAGATAAACTGTTCATTTAGTTCGATATTGAGGATGGAGTATAACAAGATTGAAGCGGAAGTTATAAAAGTATTATTTCATGATTTGCCGTAAATGGGGAAGGAGGTATCAAGTTGTATAAAGATCCAAACTTTGCTTATGCAGTTGGCAGAATCAGGGCTATTGAAAAGAGGTTGCTGGATAAAGGCAAATTTGAAAGAATGATAGAGTCAAAAGCTCCTGAAGAAGTTTTAAAGGTAGCTTCAGAAGCAGGGTATACGGAATCATCCTCCTTTTCCGGAAATGCGGTTGATTATGAAGTTATGTTAAAAGAAGAAGAAAGAAAACTATATACGCTGTTAAAAGAGATATCCGCAGGGTCGGAAGTATTTGATATTTTCCTGTTAAAGAACGATTATCATAATATAAAGGTTATCCTTAAATCCGAATTTTTAGGAATAGAAGTTGATGACAGCTTGCTGAATACAGGGGTTATTCCCGATTCCGAGCTAAAAAAGATTATATTGGACAGGGATTTTGACAAGTTGTCACAGTTTCTGAAAGATTCCTCGGAACACATGAAAAGTTCCATTGAAGAAGTCATAGATACTTTTAATAGGACCAATGATCCAAGACATATAGATTTAATACTTGACCGAGCTTACTTCAAGCATATATTGGATCTTTCCGAAAAATACGGTTATAGCTATGTAGAGGACCTGATAAAAATTATAATTGACATGACGAATATAAAAACATTTATAAGAGTAAAAAGCCTAAATATGGCAATTGATTTATTAAAACGAAGTTTGATTCCCGGAGGAATTATTGATAGTTCGGTTTACCTTGAGAGTTATGAAAAAGGCTTGGAAGCGCTGTTAGAGAAAACTAAGCAAACCGGATATTACAATTTAATATCAGAATGCATAAACAGTTATATGCAAACAGGAAATTTTGCAAGACTTGAAAAGCTTTTAGATGATTATGTAATTGATTTTGTCAAGAAATCAAAATACAAGACTTTGGGCATAGAGCCTTTAATTGGTTATATGATAGGTAAGGAAAATGAGATTAAGAATGTCCGTATTGTGATGGTGGGAAAGATAAATAATATTTCCAACGATATTATAAGAGAAAGGTTGAGAGAGACTTATGTATAAAGTCGGAGTAATTGGGGATAAAGATAGTATACTTGGATTTAAAATATTAGGTCTCTCGGTTTTTCCCGTAACTTCTCCTGAAGAAGCTGCGAAAATTTTGAATAAAATAGCAAAAGAAGAATACGCGGTGATTTACATAACCGAAAATATAGCAGCCCAAATCAGAGAAACTATTAACGCATATAAAAGCAGCAGATTTCCTGCTATCATACCAATACCGGGGAATGAAGGTTCTCTGGGAATTGGTATGGAAGAAATAAAAGAATCCATGATAAAAGCCATTGGTACAGATATACTAGGTTAAGACAGGGGGACGGTTCTTTTGTCTAAGACAAGGGGACGGTTCTCCCGTCTGGTTGAGGTTTATAGACAGGGGGACGGTTCTTCCGTCTAAGACAGGGAGATGATTCTTTCGTCTGGTTGATATAATGCTATGTTGATAAAATATAGTTTATTATACCAGAACATACCAGAGAGATGGTAATTAACAGCATGCAAAGGAAGTGATTAATGGTGGAGCAAGGCAGAATAATTAAAGTTTCAGGTCCTTTAGTTGTAGCGGAAGGCATGAGAAATGCAAATCTCTTCGACGTAGTAAGAGTAAGTCATCACCGTTTGATTGGTGAAATTATTGAAATGCACGGTGATGAAGCTTCAATACAGGTATATGAAGAAACGGCCGGTTTAGGTCCGGGTGAACCGGTCGAAACTACCGGATTTCCGTTGAGCGTTGAACTTGGTCCGGGGCTTATTGGAAACATTTATGACGGTATTCAAAGACCATTGGAAAAAATAAGGGTAATGGTTGGAAGCAATATTACAAGGGGTATTGAAATAGAAGCATTGGATAGAAATAAAAAGTGGTATTTTAAGCCTGTCCTTAAAAAAGGCGATAAAGTAAAAGCAGGAGATATTGTAGGAGTAGTACAGGAAACCGTCATAGTTGAGCATAGAATAATGGTTCCTCTTGGCGTAGACGGTACCATTGAAGAAATACGCGAAGGTGAATTTACTATAGAAGATTATGTAGCAAAAGTAAGAAAAGATAACGGACAAATTGTAGATATTAAAATGATGCAAAAATGGCCGGTAAGAAAAGGAAGACCTTATAGGGAAAAATTACCTCCTGAAAGACCTCTAATAACAGGACAAAGAGTAATAGACACCCTTTTTCCACTGGCTAAAGGCGGTGTAGCAGCAGTCCCCGGTCCTTTTGGAAGCGGAAAAACGGTTGTGCAGCATCAGTTGGCTAAATGGACAGATGCAGATATAGTGGTTTATATCGGTTGCGGTGAACGTGGAAATGAGATGACTGACGTTTTAATGGAATTCCCCAAATTGAAGGACCCAAAAACGGGAGAATCCTTGATGCAGCGAACAGTCTTGATTGCCAATACATCAGACATGCCGGTAGCAGCAAGAGAAGCATCTATTTATACCGGTATAACAATTGCTGAGTATTTCAGGGATATGGGCTATAGTGTTGCATTAATGGCAGATTCCACATCAAGATGGGCTGAAGCGTTAAGAGAAATGTCAGGAAGATTGGAAGAAATGCCCGGGGAAGAAGGTT
Organism: Clostridiaceae bacterium; assembly: GCA_012840075.1. Classification (GTDB taxonomy): domain Bacteria; phylum Bacillota; class Clostridia; order Acetivibrionales; family DUMC01; genus DUMC01. The sequence continues at coordinate 14,436 of DUMC01000107.1, forward strand.
ATCCTGCATATCTGGGTTCAAGGTTAGCTCAGTTTTATGAGCGTGCAGGAAGGGTAATATGCCTTGGTTCAGATGACAGAGAAGGAACAATTACTGCCATCGGTGCAGTTTCACCTCCAGGTGGAGATTTGTCAGAACCGGTTACCCAGGCAACTTTGAGAATTGTGAAAGTATTCTGGGGACTGGATTCAAGCTTAGCTTACAGAAGGCATTTCCCGGCAATAAACTGGCTCAGAAGTTACTCTCTTTATGTTGATAGATTAAGCGAATGGATGAATAAAAACGTTGCTAGAAACTGGAGCCAGTTAAGAGCAGATGTTATGAAGCTTTTGCAAGAAGAAGCTGAGCTCGATGAAATAGTAAGGCTCGTGGGAATTGATGCATTATCTCCTCAAGACAGGCTTACCCTTGAAGCAGCCCGCTCAATACGTGAGGATTATTTGCATCAAAATGCTTTCCATGAAATAGATACCTATACATCGTTAAACAAGCAATATAAGATGCTGAGTTTAATAATGGACTTTTATTATAAAGGAAAGAAAGCAATTGAAGCAGGTGCGGATATAAAAGATCTGTTTAATATACCGGTGCGTGAAAGAATCGGAAGAGTTAAATACGTTCCTGAGGATGAAATAGATAATGTATACATTGAACTTGAAAAGAAATTGGATGAGCAGATAAACGCTTCGATCAAGAAGGAGGTGGAAGCGAATGCTTAAAGAATACAGAACGATTACTGAAGTAGCAGGTCCTTTAATGCTTGTACAGAAGGTTGAAAATGTAAAATACGAAGAACTGGGAGAAATAGAGCTGGCAAATGGTGAAATACGTTACTGCAAAGTCCTCGAAGTCGATAGAGACAAAGTCCTTGTACAGCTATTCGAAAGTTCTGCAGGAATTAATGTTGCGGAAAGCAAAGTAAGGTTCCTTGGAAGAGGTCTTGAACTTCCGGTTTCTGAAGATATACTGGGCAGAGTTTTTAACGGAATGGGAGAACCCATAGACGGAGGTCCCAACATTATACCTGAAATGAGGCTTGATATAAACGGTTCACCAATTAACCCTGCTGCAAGAGATTACCCGTCAGAATTCATCCAGACAGGGATTTCAGCTATCGACGGTTTGAATACACTTGTACGAGGCCAGAAGCTACCGATATTTTCAGGCTCAGGTCTTCCACATGCGGAATTAGCAGCACAGATCGCCCGACAGGCTAAAGTTCTTGGAACTGAAAGTAAATTCGCAGTTGTTTTCGGCGCCATGGGTATTACATTTGAGGAAGCAGATTTCTTTATAACTGATTTCAAGAAAACAGGTGCTATAGACCGTGCCGTTATGTTTATAAATCTGGCAAATGATCCAGCTATTGAAAGAATTGCCACACCCAGGATGGCACTTACGGCAGCTGAATATCTCGCTTTTGAAAAGGATATGCATGTATTGGTAATACTGACGGATATAACCAACTATGCAGAAGCTTTAAGAGAAGTCTCTGCTGCTAGAAAAGAAGTACCGGGAAGAAGGGGTTATCCAGGTTACTTATATACAGACTTAGCTACAATTTATGAAAGAGCAGGTAGGAAAAAAGATAAAAAAGGCAGTATAACATTAATTCCAATTCTCACAATGCCAGAAGATGATAAAACCCATCCGATTCCTGACCTTACAGGATATATAACGGAAGGCCAGATAATCTTAGGAAGAGAGTTGCACAGAAAAGGAATCCAACCTCCGATAGACGTACTTCCTTCATTGTCACGTCTTAAGGATAAAGGAATTGGCAAAGGCAAAACGAGAGAGGATCACGCAGACACAATGAACCAGTTGTTTGCAGCTTATGCAAGAGGTAAAGAAGCCAAAGAGCTTGCAGTAATTTTGGGAGAAGCCGCATTAACAGATATGGATAAGCTATATGCCGAGTTTGCAGATGTTTTTGAAAGAGAATACGTACACCAAGGATTTAATGTAGAACGTACCATAGAAGAAACCTTGAATCTTGGATGGAAAGTACTTTCCATATTACCTGCATCGGAATTGAAACGTATCAGAGATGAGTATATAGAGAAGTATTATCCCAAATAATAAATAGTTAACACTAACTTAACATTAACGGAGGAGAGCGGGATCAGGGATCAGGCTTGAAAAGTTTACTTTGAATAAAGATAACGAATAATAAAGTTCTGACAAGTGAATTATTAAAGTGAATTATTCAAGCCTGCCCCTAACTGACTCCTTAAATTAAAGGAGGAAAGGAGCAGATTTATGTGGCGTTAATAAATGTTAATCCGACCCGAATGGAATTGACAAGGCTGAAAAAAAGGTTATTAGTAGCAAGAAGAGGGCACAAGTTGCTTAAAGATAAAAGAGATGAATTAATGAAGAAGTTTATGGATTTAATCAAAAAAAATAAAGAATTAAGGCAAAAAGTTGAAGCAATGATGATGGATGTGCATTCAAGTTTTCTAATTGCCAGATCGGTGATGCCTTCGGAAATAGTTGAAGAGTCTTTAATGTTTCCCAAACAAAAAGTCTTTCTTCAAGCTTCAATTAAACATATCATGAGCGTAGAAGTTCCTGAGCTTAAGTTTGAAACAACCAGCAGTGACGATAAGGATATATATCCCTATGGTTTTGCTCACACTTCAGGTGAACTTGACAGTGCAATTACTTCTCTTTCCAAAGTAATGCAGTATTTATTGGAATTGGCAGAAGTTGAAAAATCTGTGCAGCTTTTAGCGGAGGAAATCGAAAAGACCAGGCGAAGGGTAAATGCCTTGGAATACGTTTTAATTCCACAGTTGACCGATACAATAAAGTATATTACAATGAAGTTAGAAGAAAATGAAAGAGGAAACCTGACAAGATTGATGAAAGTAAAAGACATGATGATAGAACAAAGCCGCAGGAAGTCGAGAAGTTAAATTGATTTATACGAATAATTAGAGTGTAAAGCGATGATAAACAGGATATTAAACAATAATGTGAAAACGGGAGAGAGAATTGCAATGTACACAAAGAATGTGTTTGAGGAAAATAGCAAAACAGAAAAACAAAATTCCTTAAAAAATATTCTGACGGTAAGTAAAATATTAATACTGTGTTTAATCTGTACTTTATTGACATCCTGTTTATTTTCAAAAACTGAGGAAACTCTGAAAGCCCCGGAACTGAAGGGTGCACCTGAAATAAAATTTTATACGATTGATGTCAAAAGAGAGGAAATTAGAAGAGAAATAAAAGATGCAGTTAGAATCGAACCTGCGAGAGAGACTCCTATCTTCACAAAATACGGCGGTTGGTTGAAGGAATGCTATGTAAAACTGAACGATTTTGTAAAAAAAGGAGATTTACTGGTCGAGTTTGATAGTGATGCTCTGGAGATAAAACTTCAACAGCAAGAATTGGAATTGGAAAAGGTTAAATTAAAAGGAAAACAGAATTTGGAAAAAATCTTACGGGAGATAGAGTTGGCAAAAATGGATATAGAAGAAACGGAAAGAAAGTTGTCCGAAAAGGAAAACTTACGTGCAAGCCTTTTAAGTGAAAAAAGCGATTTTGATGTGAGAGATTTAGATAAGGAAATTAAGGATCTAAAAAAACAAATTATAATACAAAACATCAACTTAGAAGGAATACAGCAAAGATATGAAATCGCAAAAGCAAATCTGGAAATTGATATTACAAATTGTGAAAAGCAAATTGAAGAAGTAAAACAACAGTTGGAAAGCACGAAATTATATGCACCGAAAGACGGAATGGTTTATACATTACAAAATATTCAGGTAGGAGAATATGTATCATCCTACAGAACAATTCTTACAATTGTATCAATCGAAGATATCCACTTGAAATATACCGGAATACATTCTGGCAGATTTGAAGTAGGTATGAAAGTAACTTTTACATTAGATGATGAAGAATTACCAGGTGAAGTTATTTCAGCACCTTCATATTATTCAAAAGATCTCCCTGAAAGCGTCAGAGAATCAGTAATAATGAAAATCGACGGTTTGACCGTGGAAAAACTAATGTCTTTAAGATCCAATATCCGTGTTACACTTGTGCTTGAACAGAAAGATGATGCAATTGTAATACCAAAAAGTTTGTTAAACAATCACTTAGGATATAAATATGTTTATGTACTGGAAAACGGAATGAAGAAACAACGTTTTGTGGAAATCGGTATAGATAATAATGTGAATGTAGAAATAATTAAAGGTTTAAATGAAGGAGATAAGATTATAGATACATAAAGAAGTCTCATGCCTTTACAAGCATGAGACTTCTTTAACTTAGCCCTACCTTATTCAGTCTTATCTTATCTTCATCTAATGAAGTTTTCTTATTTTCTAATAATAAAATTTCTTATTTTCTTCTAATAAAAGGAGAAAATATCCACGGTTTATTCAATATTGATAATGCCTTCGGTTTACCTAGTATTTCCGAATAAATTATACCCTTTACCATGTTTTCAGGATTAAATTGCAGATTAATTATTGAACTTTTTGTTTCTGTTTCAAAGTATTTTTCATTTTCACTTTCTACGTCTTCATTTTCTATGTCCTTGCTGCTAATTTTTTTACTGCTGATCGCATCCAAAATGGATGTTATGTCAGAGTGAACATAATTATTATTTTCATCCCGTGCTTTTGGGTTGTTACCATATACGTAAATATCTTTCATTCAGGTTGTCAACTCCTTATTTCTTGTTTTGATTCTCATTTTCAGGTTTAGCGGCTGATGAAATTGAATTTCTCATTTGGGTGTCGGCTATTATATTTTGCATGTTGTAATAATCTAAAACCCCAAGTTTTCCGTTTCTTAACGCATCAGCTAAAGCTTTAGGTATTTCAGCTTCTGCTTCAACTACTTTAGCCCTCATTTCCTGGACAAATGCTTTCATTTCTTGCTCTTTTGCTACAGCCATTGCCCTTCTTTCCTCTGCTTTAGCCTGGGCAATACGCTTATCTGCCTCAGCTTGATCAATCTGTAATTGAGCGCCGATATTTCTTCCAACATCTACATCTGCTATATCTATGGAAAGAATTTCAAAAGCCGTTCCGGCATCAAGGCCTTTGTTTAACACAGTCATTGAAATTGAGTCAGGATTCTCCAGCACATCTTTATGTGTTTCCGATGAACCAACTGTAGTTACTATACCTTCACCTACACGAGCGATAATCGTTTGCTCGCCTGCACCACCTACAAGCCTGTCTATGTTTGCTCTTACAGTAACTCTTGCTTTTACTTTAAGTTCAATACCGTCTTTAGCTACTGCTGATATAACAGGAGTTTCAATAACCCTTGGATTTACACTCATTTGAACGGCATCAAACACATCACGCCCTGCAAGGTCAATAGCTGCAGCTCTTTCAAACTCTAAAGGAATATTAGCTCTTTGTGCTGCTATCAAAGCATTAACGACCTTATCAACATTACCACCTGCAAGATAGTGAGCCTCAAGTTTATTAATAGATACCTCCAAGCCGGCTTTTTGGGCTTTAATCATTGGATTTACTATACGAGAAGGAATGACTCTTCTTAAACGCATTCCTATTAAAGTAAAAATTCCTATGCGAACACCTGCGGCATAAGCTGATATCCATAAACCAACAGGTATGAAGCTAAAAAACGATGCAATAACAAAAATTATTAGCCCAACAATTATTACAAAAAACAGTACTTCTGGCATTTGCAAAACTCCTTTCGTTTTAAATTTAAAATTTTATTAGCTTTTAAATATTAATTTTTTTCTATTTCTTATTACAACTTACAACATTAATCAATTCTTATTACAACTCACAATATTAAACAATTCTTATTAAAACTCTTATTACAACTTTTATTACAACGTTAGTCAATTTTTCTCACAACAATCCGCATACCTTCAACTTTAATAATTTCAATATTGCTGCCCTTAGGAATGAACTCTCCTTCTGTGACAACATCAAGTTTTACATTGTTGAATAATCCTGTGCCTGAAGGTCTTAAAACTGTTAATGCAACGCCTTTTTCTCCAATATATGACTCCAAATTATCTCTTCCGCTATACCCCAGTTCCTTTTTTAAAGAATCCTGAAGGATAATTTTTGTTAATTTCCCTTTCAAAGCAGAACGTGCTGCTAGGAAAATAATTATGGCAATTACAATCAATATTAGAAATAACATAATAAGTGCTTCAACAAAGCTTTTTGCAGTTATCATTATTGAAAGTATCAACAAAATAATGCCTGAAATTCCCGCTACTCCAAAACCGGGAGTGAAAAGTTCATAAGCTATTAGGCAAAACCCGATTAAAATACAAAGTGCAGGAATCCAAGTCATTCGGGAGAAAAAACTTAGCAATTCAAATAAAAGCATAAAGACCCCTCCTAAGTAAAAGCGTAAAGAAATAATACAAAATAGCATTGATGCACAAAACATTAGAACAAAAATTCCATTAGCAACCATTAGCACCAAAATCAATAGAATCACTCAAATCCTCATGAATGTACCTAAAAATACGACTATTTTTGCATTTATGTGCACTTAAATTACATTAACATAATTAACATACAATTTAATTGTATCTATAAACGTACATTTAACATACTCACACAATAAAATATATTTAATTTAATTTTACATGCTCATCTATATTATATAGTATTTTATAAAAAAATGTAATATGTTACAAAAAATATGTTTTTTAAGGATTCCTTCCGATTTGTGGCAATAAAAAGGGAAATATTTGCATTTTCATATAAATTTTTGTATTATTATTCACAAAGTAAAATCCTGACTTATAACAAAAGAAAAATCCCGGCTTATATTATTAGAGGGTGTAATAGCAGATGGAAAAAAGAAAAAGCAGAATATTTATAATAATCTTTATTTTAATAATTTTTTTTACAGGATGTGATAATTCATCCGGACATATGGGACATATAGGAATTAAGAAAGAAAGCATGTCTTTTGATGAAAAAATTTTTCCTGTCGATGCACCTTTGGATATGGAAATAATCAGTGATGTTGGCAACATTGAAATATATAACTGGGATGAGGACAGTGTTAAATTTGAAATGATAAAAAGGATAAAAAGAGTATATAATTCTGAAGAAGATATTAAATCTGAGTATGAAAAATTCAAGATAATTACGGAACGAAAAGAAGGAAAAATTTACTTTAAAAATGAATATACGGATAAGAAAATAAACATATTGGATCAAAGCTTGGATTTAAAAATATATATTTCCAAAAAGGTAAGGAATATAAAGATAAGCCTTGAACTGGGAAAAATTATAATTCATGATGATTTAAGATGCAATATATTTGCTGACTTAAATATGGCCAATATGGAAATTAAAAATATGGAAGGATTAATAGAATTCAGAGGAGATATGAGCAATATTAAAATTCTGGGTGGTACTCTCTACGATGGTTCAAACATAAAAATAAACATGGGGAATATAGACGTAAAATTCGAATATCAGGAAGGCGGAAACTATGAATTTATTACAAAAACAGGCAACATTGACTTACACTTGTCGGAAAATTCCAAAATAAATCTGGATATAGAAGGTTATGTACAAAAAAACGAATTTGAAAACGGTAACTTCCCAACTAAAATAAGGCTTAAAACAGATATGGGACGGATTTGCATAAATAAATACTTATAACACCGCTTTACCATAAATTTCACCTATAAGTAACATTAAACTCACTCTTTCAATTATTTATCGTATATGGTATTATTATGTTATAATTATTTATTTTAATTTATATGAGTAACTTCAGTTATTCCTGGTATTTCATTGACTTCATGTAAGCTTTCATCAGGTTATTGTTTATTATTAACAACTTTGGGGTGAGTTTAATGTGGAAAAATCCGAAATTAGTAGTACCGGTGTTGCTTTTTTTCTTCATAGCTATAATAGCAGTGTTGTTTATAGATAAGCCGGATGGCAGCAGTAATAGTGAAAATGCAAATATAAGTGTATCATCGGACAGCGCGAGCAGTGCAATTCAAGAAAGTAGTACAGAAGAACCGGATATAAATAGCAATACCGACAACCAGTCAATAAGCTCGGATAAAACCTCTAATAATATGGAAAATTCAACCGTTAGCAGACGGTTATATAAAAATCTGAAAAGCAAAGAAAGTGTGGAGGTGCCAAAGCAACAACCTTTAACAATAATTGCCATAGGGGATATTCTGCTTGGAAGGGGAGTTGAATATAATATTAAGAATATCCAGGAAGATTTTACTTATCCGTTCAGGCAAGTAGTTGACGTTTTGCGCCAAGGAGACATTGTTTTTGCTAACTTAGAGGGTCCTATTACTGAAAGCACTAAAAGCTTGGATCCAAATGGAAAAATAGTTCTTAAACACCCCGAAAAAGCTACGGAAGGAATAAAGTATGCAGGAATAAATGTTCTGAATCTAGCAAATAACCATATCATGGATTACTATGAAAAAGGATTGCTTGATACAATTGAAATACTTCAAAAACATGGAATTACATATGCCGGAGCGGGAAAAAATATCGAAGAAGCACGGAAACCTGCCATAATTGAAAAGAAAGGTAAAAAAATAGCGGTGCTTTCTTATACTGACAAGGCAGAACTTACTTTTAAAGGCGATCCGATGTTGAGTTTTGCGGCAGAAGAGGATAAAAGCGGAGTTGCCCCCAGAAAGTATGAATTGATAAAGGAAGATATAGAAGCAATAAGAGAAGAGGTGGACATATTAATAGTATCCTTACATTGGGGTGTGGAAGATAGTTTTAATGTTACTGAAGAACAAAGAGAATTTGCGCATCAATTAATAGATGACGGAGCTGATATCATTCTGGGACATCATCCTCATAGATTCCAGGGAGTTGAGATTTACAACGGAAAGCCTATAGTTTACAGCCTTGGAAATTTTATTTTTGACCAGAATGATCCACGCAATCAGGAATCTTTTATAGTCAATATGAATTTTAAAGATAATAAATTGTGTTTCATGCAACTAATACCAGTTAGAACAGTTAATAAAAATCAGGTTGTAATATTAAAAGGCGATGAAGCAATAGAAATACTGAAAAGAGAATTGGAATTGTGCGGAAAGTTGGGTTCAAAATGTGCAATTGTCAATGATACTATCGAGTTTAACATAAAATAATAAATGCTTTGCTAATACTATAATATTATAAGCACAAAGTAGCTATCACGTACCTTTTTCTTCCTTTTTCGTGTTTTACTGGCTAAATCTACAATACATAAAATATTTAAAAAAAGCGCAGTATATAAAATACATAAAGTATAAACCGGAATCATAATGACGAATACGAAAAGGAAGAAAGAGGTTTTAACAATGATTATAACTGGATTAACCGGTTATGGAAATATTCTGGTCCAGACAGCCAACCTTGTTTATTCAATTTTGAACTCTTATAACAAAAAAGTTAGCATTTTAGATTGTAAAAGCTTGAAAAATGTAAGAACCTTAAAGTCGTATATTCAGGAAATTCAAAAAAATTACAGCGACTTCCTGGTTCTAAAAATTGATTCTAAAAACTATGACAAAAAGCTATTAGAACATGTCCAATTTGATATTATTTTACATAATTGTGAAACAGATCCCCTACATGTAGGGGATATTTACGATTATAATGAAATTGTAAAAGAAATGTTACCTTATCTTTCCAGAGAAGGTACAGCCATACTAAATGCTGATTATATTTTAGACCCCTCATATTACAAGGACATAAAATATCTTATAGTCACATATGGTTTTAATTCCAAAGCAGATATCACGACTTCCAGCATATCGGATACTTTATTTGGAAGGGAATTTATTTTTTACCAACAAAAAAGAATAAGAACCACTGAAGGTATATATATAAGTCCTCAGGAGTACAGAATAAATATAGATAAAACAAATATGGACATATATGCTATACTTGGTGCTTTTAGTTTTGTTCTTGTAAGTGGTGTTAATTTGAATTCAAACCTATTTTATAAGCCCGTAGAATATGATTTTTGTTGTAATTGGCAAGATTATGTAATATAATGTTATTCGTGTGAGTAAAGTTGGATGAATAGTTTGAGATGTAATGTATTAAAAGACTTAAATGTGAACAAAAAGGAATATAACTTTGGTTTAAAAAATAAATATATAAATAGGATTTATCAAAGGATTAATCATAAGAATGCAAAAAATATTGCATTTGAATTATCAATAAAAATAAAAATTGCTTCTAAAATTATTTCATTGTGAATAATATTAGATTATGAAGTATGTAAAATTACTACTTATTTTATTTTATATACATGAGAGAAAGAGAGAGGAGTGGGGGTCTAATGGCTGGTAACCTCATTGAAAACAATGTTGTAACAATAGCAGGTAGAGTAATATCCGATTTGGAATTTAGTCATGAAATCTTCGGAGAGGGTTTTTATACATTTACTTTAAAAGTACCCCGACTTAGTGAAAATAATGACTTTCTACCTGTGACTATATCTGAAAGACTGATTAACAACCGCAAAATAGAAATAGGAAGTTTGGTAGAAATTGAAGGTCAATTAAGATCTTATAATAATACAAATTATACAAAAGAAGGGAACAAATTAATTCTTACTGTATTTGCCAGAGAGATCAAATTTTTAGAGAATGAAAAACAAGTTAAGAATCCAAATCAGATTTTCTTAAATGGTTACATATGTAAAAAACCTGTATATAGAACCACTCCATTTGGAAGGGAAATAACGGACTTGCTTTTGGCAGTTAACAGGCCGTATAATAAGTCCGACTACATACCATGTATAGCTTGGGGCAGAAACGCCAGATATTCAGAAAACCTTAATGTAGGAGATAATATTGAAATATGGGGTAGAGTTCAAAGCAGAGGATATCAAAAAAAACTTGATACAGGAGAAGTTGTTGAAAAAATTGCATATGAAGTATCAATATCAAAAATGGAAGTATGTAACATAAAAAGGAATATTGACTGATAACTCAGTACATATCTAACCTGTAAAAAATACATAAGCCGCTGTCAAACTTATTATTTAATGATTTATTTTAATCCAATTTAGTCTGATGCTATCTAATTTAATATGGTCTAATATATCAACATTTTAAAAAAACCTTATTGAGAGAAAGTTGATGATACTTCTCAAATAAGGTTTTTTTAATAATTGTAGACGTAGCATATTGATAATAACAAAAATTTTTATGCTTGAAATAAATTAAAATTTGTATTATTGTATTATTAAAAGGGAGGGGTGTGTTATGAATGATTAAATTAATTTATGGAGAACAAGGAACCGGAAAAACAAGAACCCTTGTTGAAAGAGCAAATGCAATGGCTCAAGGTAATTATGGAAATGTAGTCTTTATAGAAGACAGCAAACAATCGATGTATGATTTAGTTCACGAAGTAAGATTTATTAACATTTTAGAATTTCCCATTTCTAGTGAAGATAGTTTTATTGGTTTCATTTGTGGAATTATTGCGCAAAATTATGATACAAAAGGAATTTTTATTGACGGATTAAACTATATCTTGAAAAAGGACGTTCATCATCTCGAATCATTCTTTTCTAAATTAAGTGAAATTGCCAAGAAATATGAAGTTGAGTTTAATATTGCTTTAAACGGAAGCTGGAATGATGTTCCCGGATTTTTGAATAATTATATTATTGAAAAGCCGGATTTATCCGGGTGTTAGCAATACCAGGGAGCAGTTATTATTTTATTGATTATTGAGGTATTGATATTTAATATTAAAAAATAATATAAGTAAAAATACTAAAAAACAAGTTGAGACATTATACATAATATGTGCAATTATATTTGGATATATATTGAATATTTAGGTACAAATTGAATGTTTGCAAAATATTGGGACAAAAATTTTAAATATGCATAAAGTAAAACCTTTATGCATTGTTTTTGTTTTAGGAAGGATTTGGATTGAAGTATGGCTAAAATTGCTTCAGTTGTTTTAAGTAACAGTACCAGGGAATTCGATAAGGAATACTATTATGAGATACCTGAGGAATTGACACATAAAATTGAACCGGGTATGAGGGTGATAGTGCCTTTTGGACGTGCAAATACCCTAAAAGAAGCTTTTGTTTTTGATGTTTTTGATACAGATACCGTTGAAGGACTTAAAGCTCTTAAAAGGACAGCAGACGAAAAACCCGTTTTAAGTAAAGAAATGATTGATCTTGCATCATGGATGAAGGAAAGATATATATGTACATACTATGATGCAATTAAGTGCATGCTTCCGGCAGGTACACAAGTAAAAGCTTATAAAATAGTCTATATGAAAGACGGAAATGAAGAAAACATTGCTAAACTATATGAAAAAGCTGCAAATGAAAATGAGAAACTTATATTAGACCAATTAGTAAAAAGTGACGGCAAATGCCAATTAGATGAACTAAAAACAAGTGTCAATCTCAAGTCTTTTTCAAAAATAGTAAAAAGACTTGTTGAAAAGGGATTGATTGATATTAAGGAAGAATACTCAACAGGTGTTAAAGAAAAATATATTAAAGCAGTATATTCGTTACTTCCGCCTGGAGCAATAACTGATCTTATTGAAAGTAACAAGATAAAAAAAATCCAGCAGATTAAAGTCCTGGAAATATTAATGGAGAACGATTATGTACCTGTACAAGATATAATTAAGTTTACAGGGGTATCACCTAGTGTTCTTAATACACTAAAAAGGTATGGATATATCGATTTTAAAGAAATAGAAATGAAAAGAGATCCTTTTTCAGGTAGAACTTATGAGAAAACAGAACCCTTAGAACCAACTGCGGAGCAAAAAACCGTCTTGCAAGTTTTAAAAGAACAAAAAGATAAGAAGCAGTTTGCAGAGTATCTTCTGCATGGAATAACAGGTAGCGGAAAAACGGAAGTTTATCTCCAGTTGATTCAATATACTTTGGAAAAAGGTGAGCAAGCCATTGTTTTAGTACCCGAAATATCCCTTACTCCACAGATGATAGCCAGATTTAAAGGAAGGTTCGGAGACCAGGTTGCTGTGCTGCATAGCAGGCTTTCATTGGGAGAAAGATATGATCAGTGGAGGCTTATCAAGGAAGGAAGAGTCAATGTAGTTATTGGAGCAAGATCCGCTGTTTTTGCCCCACTTAGGGATATCGGCTTGATAATTATTGATGAAGAGCATGAAAACAGTTATAAATCGGAGATTACACCAAAATACAGTGCTCACGAGATAGCAAGATATATTTGCAAAAGGAAAAATGCAATATTATTACTGGGTTCGGCAACTCCCTCAATTGAGAGTTACTATAGAGCGGTAACCGGTGAGATAGGTTTGCTAACTTTAAAAGAAAGAGCAAATAAAATGGTTTTGCCTAAAGTAGAAATTATTGACATGAGGGAAGAATTAAAAAAAGGTAACAGAACGGTTTTCAGCAGAAGATTGAGCGAGGAAATTGAAAAAAACATATTATCCGGTCAGCAAACCATATTACTACTTAATAGGAGAGGTTATTCTCCTTTCGTATTATGCAGGGACTGCGGATATGTTGTAAAATGTTTAAACTGCAGTATTACTATGACTTACCATTCAAAAGGAAACAGGTTGATTTGCCATTATTGCGGATATACTGTAAAATCGCCTCAGAAATGTCCGAAATGTCAAAGTAAAAATATAAGGCATTTTGGTGCCGGAACACAAAAACTCGAGGAAGAAGTTAAAAAGCATTTTCCAAAAGCTTCTGTCATAAGAATGGATATGGATACGACTACCTATAAAAATTCCCACGAAGAGATATTGAGAAAGTTCAAGGAAGAACGTATTGACATAATGATTGGCACTCAAATGGTGGCAAAAGGCCATGATTTTCCAAATGTTACACTTGTAGGTGTGTTAGCGGCTGACAGCATATTAAATCTCGGTGACTACAGGGCAACGGAAAAGACTTTTCAGTTGTTAACCCAGGTGGCCGGGAGAGCCGGAAGAGGAGATATTCCGGGAAGGGTTATAATACAAGCATATAATATAGACGACTACAGCATAATAGCTGCATCAAACCATGATTTTTTGTCTTTTTACAACAAGGAAATAGTAATACGCAAACAAACGAAAGTGCCACCGTTTACGCAAATAGCTTCTGTGATTCTAAGCGGAGGCAATGATAAAGCTGTATTTGAAAGCTCAAAAATGGTAACCGAAATGCTTAAAGAAGCATTTAGAAAAGTTGAAGAAGATAAAAATAACTATGAAATATTAGGACCCTTAAAACCGCCGATTGAGAAAATAAATAACAAATTCAGATGGAGGATTATTGTAAAAAGTGAAAATGAAGATATTTTAGTTAAAGTTTTAAGCGAAGTATCGGATGGTTATTATAGATCAAAAAACAGAGAAACAGCTACACTTAGTATAGATATAAATCCCGTTAATATGTTATAATTAGTGCTATCAAGGGAATAAAACATATAGGAGATTAAATTTGGAGGACATTAATATGGCCATTAGAAGAATAAGAAAAGATGGGGATGAAATTTTAAGGAAAAAATCAAAAGAAGTTAAGAAAATAGATGATAAAATATTGACGCTATTGGATGACATGGCTGAAACCATGTACCACAATGATGGGGTAGGCTTGGCGGCGCCGCAAATTGGAATACTAAAGAGGGTTGTTGTTATAGATGTAAATGATGAAAAGGGGTTGATTGAATTAATAAACCCCGAAATTATTTATACGGAAGGAGAACAATATGAAACAGAAGGGTGCCTGAGCATACCGGGGGTGTACGGAGAAGTAAAACGACCCGAAAAAGTCATAGTTAAAGCACTGAACAGAAAAGGTGAAGAAATAACCATTGAAGGAACCAAACTTCTTGCAATAGCACTTTGCCATGAAATAGACCACTTGGATGGTATTTTATTTATAGACAAAGCTATTAAACTTGAAAAACGGAAAAACAAGGAAGATTGGAGTTGAATACTTTTGAAAATTATATTCATGGGAACGCCTGAGTTTTCTATTCCAAGTTTAAAAATGCTTGTTGAGGAAGGATATGAAGTAATTGCAGTCGTAACACAACCTGATAAACCAAAAGGCAGAGGTAAAAAACTTAGCTCTCCGCCTGTGAAAGAATACGCCCTAGAAAAAGGTATATTGGTTTTACAGCCTGAAAAAGTAAAAACACCTGAATTTATGAATCAAATAAGAAGTTTAAACCCTGATTTGCTGATAACTGCAGCATATGGTAAAATTTTACCGGCAGAATTGTTAGACATACCAAAATACGGGTGTATCAATGTTCATGCTTCCCTTTTGCCTAAATACAGGGGAGCGGCACCTATTAATTGGGCTATTATAAACGGTGAAAGCAAAACGGGTATCACCACAATGCAGACTGATATTGGCATGGATACAGGTGATATACTCTTAAAAAGTGAAATTGAAATAACTGATGATATAACTGCCGGTGAATTAGAAGAAAAGCTAGCAGAACTTGGAGCGGAGACCTTAAAAAAGACATTGCAAAAATTAAAAGATGGCAGTCTTCAGAGGATTCCCCAACAGCATAGTGAGGCTTCGTATGCGCCGATGCTTAAAAAGGAAATAGGGCTTATTAATTGGGGGAAAACTTCCAGTGAGATTCATAATTTGGTGAGAGGAGTAAATCCGTGGCCTGGAGCTTATACTTTTTATAAAGGCAAGAGGATAAAAATATGGAAGACAAAGAAAATTGAAAATTTGTCAGCTTGTATCAGCGGACAGTTTCACGAACATAGTTATGATGTGGAAAGTAAACTACCGGGAACTATTTGCTCCACTACAAAGGACGGTATTTTAGTAAAATGTGGAGAAGGATATATTTTGTTGCTTGAACTTCAGTTCGATGGAGGCAAGAAGTTAAGTACAAGCGAATGCTGGCATAACTTTGCCATAGGAGAAGTTTTTTATAATGATGAGAATATATCAGGCTGACGGATGTCTGCATTAAATATAGAAAGGAGATGAAATGGATGGGTTATTTATATGGTTTTGATGAATATTATTTGTTACTTGTAGTTCCTGCTTTGATTTTTTCATTATATGCTCAATACAAGGTTAGCAGTACTTTTAGCAAATACCAACGGTTTCATAATAGATATGGATACACAGGAGCTGAAGTAGCAAGAATTATTTTAGATAATAACCGGCTGCATGATGTTTCCGTGCAGCCAACGGGAGGAAGCTTAACAGACCATTATGACCCAAGAACCCGGGTTGTAAGGCTTTCGCAGACTGTATACGGTAGCACATCCGTTGCTGCTCTGGGAGTAGCTGCTCATGAAACGGGCCATGCCATTCAGCATAAGATAGGATACAAACCCCTGGTTCTTAGGAGTGCACTTGTACCGGTAGCAAATATTGGTTCCATGGCAGGACCGTATCTTGCAATATTCGGTTTGATTTTTAATTTCTTAGAACTTGTGTATGTAGGTATATTATTATATGCAGCGGCTGTTGCCTTTTACCTTATTACTTTACCGGTAGAAATTAACGCAAGCAAAAGAGCTGTGGAAGCTCTTGAAACCAGTGGAATTTTAGCATGGGATGAGGTAGAACCTGCCAAAAAGGTTCTGCGAGCAGCAGCAATGACATATCTGGCTTCAGCAGCAGTAGCACTGGCAAGCTTGCTTCGCTTAATACTGTTGGCAAACAGCAGAAGACGCAGGGATTAAAAAGGGGACATTCCT
>DUMC01000108.1 GCA_012840075.1 Clostridiaceae bacterium
CAATGGACAAATGAGTGAATGTTAATTAAACTAAAAGTAAATTGATAAGTAAATTAAGAGAGAAAAGCTTCAAGACATCCCTAAAAGCACAAAACAGGAGGGAATTTAAGATGAAAGATACTTGGGAGATAAAATTTGATGATAAAGACATTCGCATTTGCTTTACTGGTCCTAATTTGTCAGCCAATATATTTAGCAAAGTTATAATAAGAGACGAAGATGATACACTACATAGCTTGGGAGAAAAAGAGTGGAAATGTGTAACCACCAGCCAACGTACAGCCGGCCAACTGACAGAAGAAAGTACATTTTTCGGATGCAATAGCTTAATCACTCACACATATGAATATCATCATTTTAAGCTGTATAGAGAAGTATGCTATAGAAAAGATGATATGAAATGCTTTTATGTCCGTTTGATATTTGAAAACTGTGGTGAAGAGCCAGTTAAGCTAGTCAAACTCGTTCCTTTTTATATAGAAAATGATGACTTGAAAATTGGTGCGTCACCTTTTTATGAATGGTCAATTTTGAGACAGGGAAGACACAAAAATGATCTTCCTTCCGTTTGTATCGCAGGTGAAATAAACTCAGCATACAGGGATTGTTTTGATGGTTTATTGGAATCCGGAGAGCATGTATCGAAATCAGGAGAACTTCCATTAGAAATTGTGAGCGATCCTTTTACGGTGATCAGGGGTAATAAAGGGAAAGGTCCCGGAAGTCTGCTTATCGGTTTTATAGGCGGCAAAAATCAGCTTGTCAATTGCGTAGTCAGAATGGACCACACCCGTAAAAAACTAAAAGAGTTAGAGGCTAATTGTCTGACAGATGGCATAGCTGTAGAACCGGGAGAAAGGATTGTGGGTGAATGGTTAAAAGTTGATGGAGATGAAAATTCCTTTGATGCAATTGAAGAATATACTAAGGATAAGGCAGCATTGATCACGTTGGACAACAAAATTACAAAACCCTCAGTATACTGTACATGGTATTTTTACGGAGACTCTTTGACTCAGCAAGACGTATTAGAGAATATTGACGGTTTAGTAGAAAGAAATATTCCGTGTGATGTGTTTCTAATTGACGAGGGTTGGGAGATAAAATTAGGCGAATGGGAAGCCAATCGTAAATTCCCTATGGGGATGAAAGCTATTGCTGATAAAATAAGAAGCAAAGGAATGATTCCCGGCATATGGACTGCACCTTTTATAATCGAACCAAGATGTGATTTACAATATATCCATCCGGATTGGATTCTAAGAAAGAAAGACGGAAGACCGGTTTTATTTTATATGAACATGATGCATAACTATGTATTAGATACTACTCATCCCGAGGTTCTTAAATGGATAGAGGAATTATACAGAAAATTGACTTTTGATTGGGGATATACATATCATAAATTAGATTTTACAAGAGCAGTTGTTTTAGATCAGGATGCGGTATTTTATAATCCTAAAGCAACAAGAGCCCAAGCATACAGGATGGGATTTGAAGCCGTACGAAGAGGTGCCGGAGAAGATGCATATATTCTTGTGTGCGGTGGTTTATATGATGCAACTTTGGGGATTGCTGACGGACAAAGAACGGGTTCCGATGTAACAAGTATATGGCCGAAGGTAGAAGGAGAAACTGAATCTGCTCCCCGAACAATCAAGCAAAATGTTTTAAGATACTGGATGAATAAATTATGGGATAATGACCCTGATTCCTTAATGGTTAGGCGCAGGGAAAGCATGTTCAGGAATCTGAAGTTGTCTCTTGGCTTATTAAATGATTATGAAGCAGAAACTTTAGCACTCAACCAATATTGGGGAGGAGGTCAGGTATGTTTTACCGAGCCTATGAAAGAAGTCGATGACGACAGGCTTGGTTTACTAAGACATATCATACCCTCTGTCGGTAATGCAGCTATACCGAGAGATATGTTTGAAGGAAAAAGATACCAATCTATCATGGACACGGAGGTTATACCCAGAGCACAAAATCTTAAGCCATGGCACACAGTATCAATTGTAAACTGGAGCGATACGGAAAAACAATTATCTTTTGCACTGGATGAATATACATTAGGGAAATTTGCAAGAAAATATAAGTCGTATACTGTTTCTGAGTTCAGCACAGGGAAAGTATGGACCGGGATTGCATACGGAGCGAAAATTGACCTTGGCTATAAGAAACCTCATGAGACCTCTCATCTGAAGATAACTCCCGAACAAGACGGTGAACCTACACTTGTATATACTAACGGGCATTATTCCATGGGAGGAAAAGAAATTTTCCTGTGGGAATATGACGGCAGCAGATTAAATATAGGAATTGAATGGAACTGGAATTATCCACTGCAATTAAAGGTTAAAGTACCTAAAGCAATGAGATTGGAAAAAGCAGACCCCTCAAATAATATTCAGCTAAATATGGAAAATGGCAATATATTAACAATTAATGTCGTAGACAGGGGGACGGTTCTCTCAGACAGGGGGACGGTTCTTTTGTCTTTGGCGGAATAAACAGAGGGACGGTTCGAGATTGCTGAAAAAGCCATTTTATTTGAGAAATAAGCCCTAAAACACCTCTTAACTCCGTTGGCATATTTTTAAAGTGACACTTTTTCAGCAGTCTCGGACGGTTCTTTTGTCTTCGAATAAGAGTTTTATCCGCACACACAAAACCATATTCAAAACTGTTCAAAGATATTAAGACTGTTCAAAGATATAAGAAAAAATAGTAAAATATACATGAAAATTCATATGAAATAAAGAAAATCTAAAGAAAAAGGAGTATGCCTACCATGATGAATGTATTGTACATACACACCCACGACAGTGGAACATATCTTCAACCGTACGGGTATAACATACCTACCCCAAATATCATGAAACTTGCCCAAGAGGGAACCTTGTTTAGACATGCTTATTGTGCCGGTCCTACCTGCTCACCCAGCCGGGCTGCGCTGCTAACCGGCATGGCACCACATTCTTGCGGCATGATTGGACTGGCTCATCGGGGTTTCAGGCTTAATGATTACAATAAACATATGGTTCAATATTTTAACAGGGTAGGATATGAAACCGTATTATGCGGGATTCAGCATGAAGCACCCCAAGCGGAAGTGCATTTGATTGGTTACCAAAAAATATTAAAGCATGACAGTGAAAATGCAGAGAACCAATGGAATGAGGATTTGCTAAATGCGCAAAAAGTTGCAGAGTATTTGCTGGAGAAGAAGAACTTGTCCAAAGAGGAAAAGAAAAAGCCCTTCTTTTTAGCTTTTGGAATGTTTAACACCCACCGTGTATACCCGGAAATTGATGATGATATAAACCCGGATTATGTAGTGCCTCCGTTTCCACTATATGATAACCGCCAAAACCGAAAAGATATGGCAGCATATATGACATCAGCACGGATCGCTGACAGATGCGTAGGAATAGTCTTAGATGCTTTAAAAGAAGCCGGATTAGAAAATAATACTATAGTTATATTTACAACTGATCACGGACCGGCTTTTCCGCACATGAAATGCAATTTGTATGATCCGGGCATTAGAATCGCACTCATTTTAAAATACCCGGGAAACTTGAGCAAAGGAAAAGCAATTGATGCTTTAGTCTCCCATTTAGATGTATTCCCCACTCTTTGTGATATTTTAGGATTAACTCCTCCTGAATGGCTCCAGGGGAAATCCATGCTGCCACTGCTGGAAGGCAAAGTTGACAAAATCAGAGACGAGATATTTTCTGAGGTCACTTTCCATGCTGCTTATCAGCCAATGCGCTGCATTAGGACAGAGAGATATAAATATATCCGCTACTTCGATGATTTTGACCATGTAGTACCTGCCAATATCGATGACAGCCCAGCGAAATCATTTTTACTGGAACACGGACTATTAGATAAGCACATAGAAAGAGAGCTTCTGTTTGATCTATACTTTGACCCAACTGAAAGGAACAACCTTGTTGGAAAGCCGGAATACCAACAAGTTTATGAGGATTTAACCAAACGGCTGCACGAATGGATGGTAGAAACCAATGATCCGCTACTCAAAGGAAAGGTAGAAAAACCTGCAGGTGCTGTTATAAATAAGAGAACCAGTATTTCTCCAACCAATAGGAGCCCGGAAGACATAGAATGAGAAACTTAGGGCGAGAAACTTACAGTGAGGAGTGATTGTTGAATTTGCATCCCTTAATTTGTTAAAGCATAATTCAACTAATATCAATTTCCATTATCACATTTATATTACAAAAATTTAAACATTAAACTTATCACTTCTGAGGTCTTAATAAATATTTAAATATTAATGACCTCAGAATTTTAATCCAGAACTTAAGTGTAAAAGATACATGAAATCTGCGGCTTGAGAAGAATAAGATGGAAATGAGATGAAAATAAGATAATAAGAAAACGAGTACTTTTAGAGGATACATGTTGTAAAATAAGAAAATGCGAAATGGATTGATGGTGATTATACGATAGCAGCAATGAATATGCATTAGCAGCAAAATATGAATTTGAAGGGTACATATGTAGAAAAGGTGGAAAAAATATGACTGTAGATGAAATTAAGAAGATAATCCTGAGCGGTAAAATTCATATGTTGAGTTCAAAGAACAGGAAATAAAAGCAGAGGAACTAGCTGAAAAAATTGTTGCTTTTTCCAACTCAGAAAGAGGTATTATTCTTATTGGTGTTGATGATGAAGTAAACAAAAAGGAATAAAAAATGAGAAGATAGAAGACATTGTGATAAATATTTGCAGAAATAATTGTTTCCTTAACATTATTCCTTTTTTTGAAAGCTTTGAAATGGACGGGTGAGTTTTTTGTATGGAATATAAATATGGCAAAGACGAAAATTATGAAGATTTTGCTTCCGGACGTGTAATATATAATGCAAAAGGAATGACGAACTTTCCGGTAAGATTAGCACAAGAAATATACGGCAGGTGCTTGCAATATTCTCAGAAAAAAAGTAATATCCGTTTATACGACTGCTGTTGCGGCGGAGGTTACCTGCTTACTGTTTTGGGATTTTTAAATCAAGATACGATTGTAGAGATTATCGGTAGTGATATAAATGCAGAGATGCTTAAAATCGCGGAAAAGAATTTATCATTGTTAAGTAAAGAAGGAATAGACAGAAGGATACAAGAAATTGAACAGATGATAGCAAGTTATCAAAAACAATCGCACATGGAAGCAAAAAAGAGCGCAATTAAACTTAAAAATTTAATTAAGACCCATATCGAAACCAAAATTTTTCAATGCGATGCATTAAAGTCCATTAATCTCGACATAAAGCCGGACATTATTATTACTGATGTTCCTTACGGAAATATAGCGAATTGGGAAGGAAACGAGGATAATGTCATAAACAGGCTGTTAGATTCACTCTATAAAATTAGTTCTCAAGGCACTATCATAGGACTTTGTATGGATAAAAAGCAAAAGGTCAGAAATGAGAAATTTGTGCGATTGGAGAAGCAACAAGTCGGGAAAAGAAAATTTGAAATATTGAAGAAAAGGAGTGTATTCCTATAAATAGATATAAACGCATACTCGGTGGGCTTTTTGGGGTTGCCTGCGGTGATGCCCTTGGCGGAACATTGGAATTCATGACAAGAAATGAAATTCAGAAGAAATATGGATATTTAAAAGATATCATAGGTGGAGGTTGCTGGAATTTAGAACCTGGAGAAGTGACTGATGATACAATGATGACTATTGCAGTAGCAGAAGGGATCCTGGATAACCCTCAAAACCCTATCGAAGATATCGGAAAACATTTTATTATGTGGTATGATAGTAAACCAAAAGATATTGGCAACATCATCCGAATTGCACTTAATGAGTATAAACGAAGCAAAGACTGGACCAGAACGGCATATTATGCTCATCAGGCTACAGGAGGCATGAGTGCTGGAAATGGTTCACTCATGAGATGTCTTCCGGTTGCATTATATTATAATGATATTGATAGAATGCTTAAAATAACTGCTTCCCAAAGCATGCTCACCCATTATGACCAAAAAGCAACAGATGCCTGTCAGTTATATAACCTCATAATTTATGAGTACCTAAATGATAAGCCTAAAATGTCGCCTATCAGGGAATATGTTGAAAAGTATCCTGAGTACCGGCATGCATTTAATCTAACAAAAGAAGAATTAAAAGCAACAGGGTATGTGGTTGATACATTGATATGTGCATTATGGTGTTTTATTAATACTTCTAACTTTGAGGATGCTGTATGCGAAGCAGCCAACCTTGGAGGAGATGCGGACACCATAGCTGCAATAACCGGCGGAATGGCTGGAGTTTACTATGGATATGATGCTATTCCTGACAGGTGGAAAGAGAAGATATTGGTAAAAGACCGGTTGATTTCTATAGCTGAAAGGATATTAAATAAGAAAGTATGTTGAATGGGTTGAAGAATATGTGATGATAGATATATTGATAGTTTTGATAGGACGCAAAAATTTATTATAGATGGTGAGGAACATAGTCTAAAAAGTTTTGGTGAGATGCAGATGAACTAAGAAGGATGAACTTTAGATTGGAAATTATTGAACATACAGAAAAGGAATGGATATTAGATATTTTAGATTGTTAATAATATATTCGCTGATCTGTTTAGCTATTATTGAATGCTACATCAAATCATAAAAATAAGTAATAAAGAATGTACGTGTTTTAGGAGAAGAAAAGAGATAAATAGAAATTAGTATTAAATTTAGATTACCGTAAAAATACCCCATGTTTTTACTTTTCGATTGAGAAAACAAATGTTTTATGGTATAATATAGAAAATTTGTTACTTTAGTTTGGTGGAGGGGGTAGTTGTGCTGGACTTTTTAATAGAAGAGTATCGTTGTGCAAATTCGGATAAAGTATCTTACTGTGGGTATTCTTTTATTGAAGGTTCCTTCAAGAATTACCTTGTTAAAAGAATAAAACCTAAACTAGACGATGAAAACTGGACACAAGAATTAATTAACATGGCGGTCGAAATGACAGGCTTCTCAGCAGAAAATTTTGAAGAAATTTTTAGAAATAAGGAGAATTACAGTTGTTGGAGAATTGGTGAAGTTGTAGCAGAATGTATACTTGAAGATAGTGGCAAAGCGCGGTTTTATTATGATTCCTGCAGAGATTTAAAAAACCCATATGCAAATAATACTGGTGCTGATATTGTAGGTTTTGTGACGTAGATGGAGAGACCTTATTCTTATTTGGAGAGGTAAAAACTTCCAACAGTCCATCAGCTCCTCCTTCAGTATTGTACGGTAGGACAGGAATGATTGAACAATTAACTGAATTGCAAACAAATGAAATTAAGCGTGATAATTTAGTTAAATGGATTACAAGTAAAACAAAATTATTGTCAGAGGAATTTAGGAAAGATTTAACAAAAGCTCTTAGTGCATATATTAGAACAAATAGGGAAAAAGTTACATTAGTGGGTGTGCTAGTACGTGATACTGAACCAAATGAATTAGACCTAAAAAATAGGGCAAAAGCTCTTGAAAAAAATGCTCTACCCCTTATGAAAGTCTGGTTGTTTGCTTTATATACACATTTTTCTATGAAGAACAATGCTTGGGTAGTTGCTATGAACGGAGGTGTGTCCTGTGACAGTGAATAAACCTTCGCATTGGCTATTAGATAATGTTTCAGATAAAGATTATACAAAAGCTTTTGAAATTGCTGATACACGTTTGGTTATTTCCTCTTTAAATAAAACTAATTTAAATGATAATGAGGAATTTGAGGCTGAAAACAAATTTATACAAAATATTGCTGATTTTATAGAACTTGCAACTATTGACTTAATGGCTAAAAAAGATGAATTAACAGATACTGATAAAAATCAGCTATGTATAATGTATCAGCATTTGTTCCATTTGCTTCGTGTTCTTCCTATACCGGATGATGATATAATAAAAATAAAGTTTATTTATAGATTAATCGCATTTTCCTATCTTGGACAGAAGTGGGAATCTGGTAGAAGGTATATTATTGATAATAAGAATGCAATAATTGTTGAAACTATGGAAAAAGATACTTGGGATGTAAGAATGTTTAAAAACACTTACTCTGCATTTATCCACCTGATTAGAAAAGAAACTTGGGATGATTTGTCTAATGCTTGTTATATTATAACGAAACTTAGAAATGATCAAAAATCATTTGAAAGGCTCTATCTTGATAACCTTGAACAAGGTGATAAACTTGGAGGTGCTTATGAACTGATAGGTTTATATCATTATGCCAAGGCTATTGATGTTGTTACAACTTATATGCTTAACGGGAATAGTGGTGTTAGTAATGTAAGAGAACAAGTTAAATTTCATTTTGATAAATCAATAGAAGCAGCTGAGAGAAGTTTTAACATTGAAATGAGTTTGTTAATGCAATTATTGAAAGAAACATTGTTACAGATGATTTCTAATTCCATATGGTGCGTTACGGAAAGAATTAATTCCAAGGTTACAAGGTTTGTAAATTCAATTACAAGAGCATCAAGACCAATATTTGAACTTTTATATCCTCAAAGGGTTGCTGTATTAGAACAAGGTTTACTTGACCCTGCTCCCAGGGCTGTTGTTGTTGATTTACCGACTTCCAGTGGAAAAACTTTGATTGCAGAATTTAGGATATTACAAGCTTTGAATCAATTTGCAGAAGATGGCGGCTGGGTGGCATATGTTGTTCCTACTCGTGCTTTGGTTAATCAAGTTACGGCAAGGCTTCGGAAAGATTTTTCTTCTATTGGAATAAAAGTTGAAAAAATGAGCGGAGCAATAGAGATTGATTCTTTTGAAGAAAATATTATAACTGAAAATGATAAAAATAATAGGTTTGATGTGCTAGTAACAACACCTGAGAAATTAAATTTATTAATCAGGGATGGGATTGAAGAAAAGATAAATAGAAAGCTAGTTCTTGCTGTTATTGATGAGGCGCATAATATTTCAGACAAAGAAAGAGGACTAACATTAGAGCTGCTTATGGCAAATATTAGGAATGATTGTCAAAAAGCAAATTTTTTACTTCTTACACCCTTCGTTCCAAATAGTTATGATATTGCACGCTGGTTAGATCAAGATAGCCCAAAATCTATAAGTATTTCATTAAATTGGAGACCAAATGATAGAGTTATAGGTGCTATTTATCCTGATGGCTCAGGAAGAAATTGGAAGATAATTTTTGAAACACTCTTTACGAGCAAAGAACAAATTCAATTAGAAAAACGTATTTTTATTTCTGAACAAGCTCCATTAAATATTACAAGGAGTAAATTAACTAAAGGACTTTTAGCTGTTGCAGCAGCTAAAGAATTATCTAATAGGAAAGGTATATTAATTATTTGTCCGACATTAGATGATTGTTGGAATGTAGCAAATAAATTGTACGATCAAACGAAAGATGAAGCGGTTGATGAAGATGTTGAATTAGTAAAGAAATTTATTTCTTCAGAACTTGGTACAGATTTCAAACTTATTGATCTATTAAATAGACGGATAGGAATTCATCATTCAGGACTGCCTGATGAAATAAGATATTTAATGGAATGGTTAATGGAAAAAGGGAAATTAGATTTTCTTGTTGCTACAACAACTATTGCGCAAGGAATTAATTTCCCCGTATCAGCTATATTAATGATAACATATTGGCAACAAAACAAAGGCTACTCAAAGGAAATGTCTTCAAGAGATTTTTGGAATCTTATTGGTAGGTGTGGTAGAACAGAACAGTCTTCTTTAGGTATTGTAGGTATTATAATTGGTAATAAAGAAAAGAAAAAGGAAGAAGAATTGACAGAACTTAGACAGTATCTAAAACAAAATGTAGAAGCGCTTGTATCAAATCTTGTAGATATGATAGAAAAAGCTGTTCAACTGGGGCAAGAGCTGGATTTATCAAGTTTAGCTTATAAACCTGAATGGTCTCAGTTCTTGCAGTATATAACTCATATGTTTAATCAATGTTCCGGAATAGATGAATTCAACAGTAAAGCGGAACTATTTTTACGCAGAACTTATGGTTATTCACATTGTTCACGAGAAAAACAAGTAATTATTCTTGAAGCAATTAAGAGATACGGTCAAAAACTTAATAAGAACAAAAAAAACGCGAAACTTTCTGATTCAACAGGTTTTTCTTTTGAAACTATTAATAACATAATTGAAAATGCCAAGTTACTTGGAATTGATTGTACTATATGGTCAGGTTCAAACATATTTTCTCAAAATAGTTCTCTAAAGGACTTGATGGGTATAATGCTAACAATACCTGAAATACGCAATAATTTGAATGAAATCATTCCAAGTAAACGTGCACCTAAAGGTGATACACTAGCTAATATTACCATTGATTGGGTATCGGGATATGATATAGAAACAATAGCATTAAAATATTTTGGAAGTAAGTCGGAAAAAGCTTTAACAGATTGCTGTAAAGCTATATTTGGTAAATTAATCAACGCTGCTACTTGGGGTTTGGCTTCATTACAAAAAGTTTCTCCTATTGGAGTTGACATCAATGAGTTACCACAGAAAGAAAGACTTCGATTGAAAAATTTACCTGCAATGATTTATTATGGGGTTAATACAGACGAAGCTATACTTATGAGGATGAATAATGTTCCAAGAGGCATAGCTGTAAACTTAGGAAGTAAATTTAAAAATCAATATCAAGATATATATAAAGTAAGTCCTTCCCATGTATATAAATGGTTAAGTGAGTTACCGGAAAGTGAATGGTATTCTGCGGTCCCTCCACAAAAGAAACTCAATGGATCAGAGTATAAAAGAATTTGGAAAATACTTAATGGAGAAGGGTAATCTATCTATTAAATTGAACTTACAGATTTTCAAATCTTAATAGGATTTTATAAATATTGATTTGTGAATCTTTACTTTTACAATTATCAATCGTTGGGGTAAGGTTACCAGATGGATGTATAAGCATTACCAGCAACTTTAATTAGTGTAAGTAACTGAACAATTGAAGAACAATTGAAAATTTGCTTCTTAAAAAAATTGCAAAAGAAGGATTTTTTAAACCAAAAAATAGCTCTATGAGATCGATATAGAGCTCTTTTTTTATTATGACGATAAATGTTCTATCGTTTGCTTTCTTCTTTTAACGAAATAGCTAATTTTTATGTAATATACACGGTGATTATGTGTTTTTTTAGTTTAGCATTTAATATGAAAACTTAATTTAATTTAGTATATGTAGAAATACAGAAATAAAATTAAAAAAAGCTTGAATAAAAATAGAAAGGGGTCTATTATAGTTTTAGATATTGGAAATTAGGAGCGGAAGACTGAAAAATACAAATGAGAATTGGTCGGTTTTAGCTGCGCAATTGCACCAAAAACTAAAAGAATGTACCGAAGAAAAGAAAATTATTTCAATAAGGGTAAAATGATTATGCATATATTATTTCATTTTTATCCGACCAAACTTCTTAGGGAATATACTTTTCCTATAAAAAGAGGGAAAAATAGTGAATGTAAAGATTTAGTATCAAGAATTAGAGTATGTAAGAAACTTAGCTAGGAAGTATAATGTAACGATTTGCTGGTTTTTACGCAATATGGTCTATACTTACTTTTACACTATAAAAAATGAAGAAATATATTAACGTTCTTTATACACTTTATTTCAATATAAATATGTGTATTACAATTAGGAAATAAAGGGAGGGGCGGAAAAATGAAATCATTATTTGAATTATGTATTCCCAGAGAGAATGTGTTTGACGAAAACCAGAGGGATGATGTATTGGATATTACAGATTTAATTGAAAATCGTATTGATCCAAATCGTTTTTTTGAAGAAAACTATTTGACTGCAGGAATGAAGGTTTTGCTTGAAACAGCTTTTAAGCGTTTTCATAGGCAAGGAGCAACAGGATTGATTAAACTTACACAATCCATGGGTGGCGGAAAAACCCACAACATGATTGCTCTTGGGCTTTTGGCAAAGCATCCTGAATTTAGACCAAAGATTTTGGGAGACAGGTTTAAAAACAGCCATTTAGGGAAAATCAAAGTTGTAGCTTTTACTGGCAGAGAAAGCGATGCACCATATGGTATTTGGGGTGCAATTGCTGAACAGTTGGGCAAAAAAGAGGTTTTTAAGGATTATTATTCTCCATTGCAAGCACCAGGACAGACAGCTTGGATTAATCTCCTTAAAGGTGAGCCTTTGCTTATCCTATTGGACGAGCTTCCCCCTTATCTTGAAAACGCAAAATCAAAAATGATAGGTGATTCTAATTTAGCAATGGTTACGACAACTGCTCTGGCTAACCTATTTAACGCTCTGGGCAAAGAAGAGCTTTCCAATGTATGTGTAGTAGTTTCTGATCTAAAGGCTACATATGAAAGCGGAAGCGAGCTTTTGCAATCTTCTTTTAAGGAGTTAGAAAATGAAATTAACCGATCAGCTTTGTCTATTGAACCTGTAAGTAGTACATCAGATGAAGTTTATCATATATTAAGGAAAAAGTTATTTAAATCTTTGCCAGAAGAAAGTGAAATTAACGAGATTGCCAATGCCTATAAACAGGCTGTTTTGGAAGCCAGGCAGATGGGATATACAAATTTATCTCCTGAACAAATTTTTGTTGGTATTAAAGATTCTTATCCATTTCATCCGTGTATAAGAGACCTTTATGCTCGTTTTAAAGAAAACCCTGGTTTTCAGCAGACAAGAGGGCTTATACGTCTCATGAGGATTATTATTTCTCAATTATATAAGGGAGAAAAGCCAAAAGCGAAAGAGAAATATCTAGTAAATGTTTATGACTTTGATCTTAACGATCATGAGATGCTTACTGCTATAACTCAGATTAAACCTTCTTTAGCTAATGCTATTGCGCATGATATTGCTTCAAATGGTAAAGCTGTTGCTG
>DUMC01000109.1 GCA_012840075.1 Clostridiaceae bacterium
CGTGATATAACACCCTTATTACCGTGCCTGCCGGCCATCTTATCTCCGACGGAAATCTTTCTTTTTTGTGCCACATAAACCATAACCATCTGGTTTACTCCAGGCGGCAGTTCATCTCCGGCTTCCCTGCTAAATACTTTAACATCTACAACTATTCCTGATTCTCCATGAGGTACACGCAGTGAGGTATCTCTTACTTCTCTTGCCTTTTCACCAAAGATTGCTCTTAGCAATCGTTCCTCTGCCGTAAGCTCAGTCTCACCTTTAGGTGTAACTTTGCCAACAAGAATATCTCCTGCCCTGACCTCTGCACCGATTCTTATTATTCCTCTTTCGTCAAGGTCTTTTAAAGCATCTTCGCTTACATTCGGAATATCCCTTGTTATCTCTTCCGGTCCTAGTTTTGTATCCCTTGCTTCAGCTTCATACTCTTCTATGTGTATCGATGTAAATGTATCATCTTTTACTAATTTTTCGCTGATAAGTATAGCATCCTCGTAGTTATAACCTTCCCAAGGCATGAAACCAACCAAGACGTTTTTGCCTAAAGCCAATTCACCGTTGTCCGTTGAAGGTCCGTCAGCTATAATATCACCTTTTTTAACAACATCACCTTTCCTAACAAGGGGTCTTTGATTTATACATGTACCTTGGTTTGATCTTGCATATTTAAGCAATTTATAGGTATCTCTCATTCCGTCTTCCTTACGTATTACTATTTCCCTTGCCGATACCTTTTCCACAACACCGTCGTTCTTTGCTATGACAACTACACCGGAATCTAGCGCAGCTTTGTATTCAACTCCCGTTCCTACTATAGGAGCCTCAGTCTTTATTAACGGCACAGCCTGACGTTGCATGTTTGAACCCATAAGTGCACGGCTGGCATCGTCGTTTTCCAGGAAAGGAATCAAAGATGTAGCTACTGATACTATCTGCTTAGGAGATACATCTATAAAATCAACGTTGGTTCTTTCGGTCTGGAATATATCATTCTTATATCTTACGGTCACTTTTTCATTTATGAAGCTACCGTTTTCATCAATTGGTTCGTTGGCTTGTGCTATAACGTATTGGTCTTCTTCATCGGCTGAAAGATAATATATTTCGTTAGTTACTACTCCTTTTTCCTTATCAACCTTCCTATAAGGAGTTTCGATAAATCCGTAATTATTAACTCTTGCATACGTACTCAAAGAGCCGATAAGACCAATATTCGGACCTTCAGGAGTTTCAATAGGGCATATACGGCCATAGTGGGAGTGATGCACGTCTCTCACTTCAAATCCTGCTCTTTCCCTGCTTAATCCTCCGGGTCCTAATGCACTTAGTCTTCTTTTATGAGTCAACTCCGCTAATGGATTTGTTTGATCCATGAACTGAGATAGTTGGCTGCTTCCAAAAAATTCTTTTATAGCGGCGGCAACCGGACGTATGTTTATCAAGGACTGTGGAGTCACGATGTCCATATCCTGGATGGTCATTTTCTCCCTTACGGTTCTTTCCATCCTAGCAAGACCTATTCTGAACTGATTTTGAAGTAGTTCTCCGACAGAACGGAGTCTCCTGTTGCCAAGATGATCTATATCATCTACCTCTCCTACTCCATATCTAAGGTTAACCAGGTAGTTCACGCTGGATACTATATCATCTACTGTTATATGTTTAGGTATCAATTCCTCTATATTGGCTTTTATAGCTCTCTTAATATCTTCCGGATTGTTGTATTGTTCCAGGATTTCATTTAGTTTT
This sequence comes from Clostridiaceae bacterium, assembly GCA_012840075.1. GTDB lineage: Bacteria > Bacillota > Clostridia > Acetivibrionales > DUMC01 > DUMC01. Next base: position 1,753 of record DUMC01000109.1, read on the forward strand.
ACAAGATAAACTTTTTCTTCAATTTTTAAATCTGAAACATCAATATCAAGGTATTCATGTATATCTACGGTATTGTTTCCGACAACTCTAATACGTTTTCCGTTTATATTAAGATAAACAGAGTTAATTCCTGCATTTTGTATTTTTAATGCATTTTCTCTGTTGATTGTTTCATCTGCTCCAACGATAATTTCGCCTGTGCGCGGATCAACAATGTCATCTGCAGAAACAAAACCGACTATTCTGGCTGCTATTGAAAGCTTCTTATTAAATTTAAACCTTCCAAATTTTGCTAAATCATATCTTTTAGGATCAAAGAACAGATTGTGAACGAGCTGAGCTGCACTGTCTACAGTAGGAGGTTCTCCCGGTCTGAGCCTTTTATAGATTTCCAACAAACCTTCTTCTTTGCTTTTAGCATTATCTTTTTGTATAGTAGCAAGTACTCTTTCATCTTCTCCTAGGATTTCCAATATATCCAAATCCGTACCGTATCCCATTGCTCTAACTAATACGGTAATGGGAAGTTTTCTTGTTCTATCAATTCTCACATATAGAACATCATTCGAATCAGTTTCATATTCAAGCCATGCTCCCCTGTTGGGAATAATAGTGGCAGAAAACAACTTTTTCCCAACACGGTCAACCTTTTCATCAAAGTAAACTCCCGGGGATCTTACCAATTGGCTAACTATAACTCTTTCAGCCCCATTAATGATAAAAGTTCCGTTTTCGGTCATTAAAGGGAAATCTCCCATGAAAATTTCCTGTTCTTTAACTTCACCGGTTTCCTTATTTATCAAACGTGCTTTTACTTTTAAAGGAGCTGCGTATGTTGTATCTCTCTCTTTACATTCTTCAATGGTATATTTAGGTTTATCTTCCAATGTATATCCAACAAACTCCATTATTAAATTTCCCGTATAGTCCATAATAGGAGATACATCCCTTAATACCTCCATAAGGCCTTCATCAAGGAAATTTCTATAAGAGTTTTTTTGGATTTCTATAAAATCAGGCATTTGCAGAATTTCTTCAATTTTTGAAAAGCTCATTCTTGTTGTTCTTCCCAAAGTTACGGGATGCGGATGCGCCATTAAAAATCACCTCATAAATTTGTTATTTTAACGCCTTTCATGATAGCTTCCATACACTTATCAAAAAAAAATCATAATAATAAATTCTAATTTGACATATAAATCATTATTTAATATCAATATTTGGAGGTCTTGCAATTTGATATTTTCGCCTCACATGCTTTGCCTCACATGATTTTTTCTTATGCTTATCATATATCCTCATATGTAATATGCCCCTATTTATCTCAATTAAATCCATTAAATATTGAACTCCGGCACTCATTCATATCAAACTACAGTTCTAAAATTTAATCAATCCGCATATTAATCAATCTTTATATCTAAAACTTTATTTTGGAAAATATTAAATATTTTTTTACTTTATCCTACACTAGGTATATTTTTTATGTAATTACATATAATTTTCTATATATCATCTATTTTTTCTTAATTGTACCATTAAAATATTATTAACACTTATTGTCTTATTTATTCTAACATGGTATAATTATAATTGTACTAAATACATAAATCAAAAATTGCTAAATTACTCATTTTCATAATTAATTACAAAAATAATAAAAATCATGACAAAATAAAAATAAAATTAAAAGCTATATAAACTATATAACTTTTGTTAAAAAAATGCACACTTTTCCCTATAATACAATGCAGAATAAGATTGTACCATATCAAATTGCATTTGTCAATTGTTTTGTGCATGTTTTTTGCTTAATTTTTCACAAGACCTTTTCTTGAATTTTCAGGAAATTTTTGTCTATAATTTTAATCCTCGGATTTTTCAATGAAACTTGTCCTCTATTTAAGATTTCTCAATAGAATTTTTTCATTTGTTTTCATGTTTTCATCTAGATTTATTAAGCTTTTATGGGTAAAACACAAGTTTAATTTTTTCGCGAGTTTAACAGTTAATACATATTAAAATAATAAAGGAAAGCATTGATACAGCGCTAAAAGAGCGCTTTTTTTATGTCAAAATTTTTTCATTTTTTAGTTGTATATTGTTGTCTATTATGATATA
>DUMC01000110.1 GCA_012840075.1 Clostridiaceae bacterium
ATTTTCCCAGTCATGCTGGGGAATTTCATCAAAATGAAACTTGAAAGGAACCTCTTCTTTACTTTCAAGTTTCTCTTTTTGTATGGGGAAATTTTTCATGTAAATGCAATCATTGTTTCTATTAAAAAGTTTTACATCTACACTTATATTTGAAGCAGGTCTTTTTCCGGAATTGAATAGTTTTCCCTCAAAGGTTAGATAATTGGTATCGCTGTCTATATAGTATTTTACATAAACAACTTGTACTTTTGTTTTAGGAAATTTAATTTCTCCTTCAAGGAAAATGGAATTTTTTTGTTCACTATTTGCATCTATAAGGTATTCCCTGTCTTTTTCCTGCCTGCCGTCAACCAGATCCTGAACGAGGGGGATAAGTCTATCTCTGTCTATAAGCGTTATTGAGATATTATGTGCCTCATTAATTGCTTCAGGGTCAAAATAACTATTGGTTATTATAAGGCCTTGTTCACAATGGTAATAGTTTGCTATATACCTTAATTGTCTGATGGTTTTCAGACCGATAAGATTTCCGGGCTCGCTTTTAATAGCCAATACGGCAATCTTTATATCTTTACGGTGAATAATTATATCTATATTGTTTAAATTGTATAGAGGTACAAAAAGAATATCATATCCGAAATGAACAACAATCTGCTTAACCAAGGCTTTAAATTTTACAGGGTTTAAAGAATCTATATCCAATAATTCGGAAGATTTATATGAATCTCTGATTCTGCTTAATACAATGGAATCTATATATCTTGAAAGCTGGATTTTTTTCTTAAGTTCCTTGGATTCATTGAGAAGATCATGTTTTGAATTTATATCATCAATGATTCTCTGGATTTTTTTGTCATCATATTTTTTGCGAAGATAATTCATCACACATCTTTTAACAGCTTCCATATCACATTTTTCATTCGTATCAATATTCTGTTCCACATATATTTCTAGCAATTTTTCCCTTAAAGAAGAGGGCCTCATTTTTATTAATTCCTCCTGATGGTAATATTACTAATAAAACTGTTTAATTAAGCAGCTTTGACTTTAAAAATTCAAACCAGTTAATTCTCCTAACTGATATTATCTTCTTATTATTATCAAATACTACCAAATATCCTCCCATAATATTTCTTGCATATAGTACATTTATTTCATTTGCTTGACCCAGGTAAAACTTCTTGTATTTCCCAATCTGTGGCACATGATCAATTATATGGCGGATTATCTCATGGTTTTTATCTATATGCTTGAGACTTTCACATGCTACGCATATACCGTTATCGTTGATACAGGACGGACAGTACATTTCTCTGCAGAGCCTGCACTTAACACTGGGCGTACAAGTGCAATAGTCTTTACCGCAGGACTTGCAGTGATTAATATGTTCCGAACAATACTTTTTATTACAGTTACTGCAGGTTTTTATGTGATCAGGACATAATACAATGTTACATAATGTACAATTTTGCAGTTCATCAAGGGCAAATATGCCATTACATTCATTACATTTACCTGCATGCTTTTCACATATTATTTTCTGGCTGTATTGGGATTTTAGTGCATGTTTTTCACAAAGCACATCATTGCATTTTGAACAATAAAATGCGTGTTCATCGCAGTTAGTCGTATTGCATACCACACATTTATGAATATGATCCGAGCATACATATGAATTACAAGTGCTACAAGTATATGCATGGTTGTTGCATATTGTATTATCGCATATATGACATATTTCGTAACAATCAATACAAAAAACATTTCCGCAGGTAGAACACCTATAACTATGAGAAGGACAAACGACTGCACCACATGATGTGCACTGCGTAGTACAATCAGCGCAAACCAGTTCCCCACAAGTTGAGCAAATATAACTTTCATCATCACATACACTACACATAATCTTATTACATGCACTACAAATATCCATGCAGCTTTTGCATATTACATGACCTTTATCACAAATTGCGCCTACGTCAATTTCTTCATTGCAGTCGGTACACCTAATATCTATGCGATTTAAGAATATTTCCGCTGGTATTTCTATTTCGTTATTGTTATTTTGTTGCTTAAAAATAAGATTTCGCAAATCTTTTACAGTATGCAGCAATATCACATTAGTTAGATGGTAATCGCAGTTAATTGCATAACCTCTTAATTCTCTTTCACACAGCCTGAGTCCTTCTTCTTGCAATTCATCAAGTTGCTCTAACGTACTCTTGGTATAATTTTCAATATATTCTTCTTCGTATTTATCAATTATTGATTTAATTTTATCTTTTAAAGTGTCTTCAATTTCTTTCTTAAAAACATCAAGCTGGTTTTTGACAGCCTTATGGGCTTCATGCCTTGCTATATTTAAGAAACTTTGGTATACTTTTTCATCTATAGGTGTTTGCACGGACGAATCTTTTAATTCTATGCCTGTAATTCCGTCAAAACATATATCTCTTATTGTTTTCTTTGTTTTCATATCGATGAGAACTGAAACGAACTTTTCAACTTTTTGACTGAGAGTGTAATCGTTAGATAATTCTACTAAGAAAATAAAGCATATTATGTCTAAAGGTTGGGATTTTTTTAAATCTCCAAGCTTTAAAAATTCTGCATTTAAAATAGTTGTATTGCAGGAATTATAGTAAGTGCAAAAATCACAGCACTTATTTTTATTTTCGCAAATATTAAAAAAGGGACAGAGATCACAGCAATCCTTGGGACAAAAAGCCAACCTTACAGTATCATCGTTATATATGGCATCGACTTCCGAATACCCACCGATCTGGGTACATTCTCTTATCATATTATTAAGTGCGGCACTACCTTTTGCCAACAAGGTTATATCCTTATTTTCAGCAGCGACCCTGGCAATATAAGTGAAAGCTTCCTTTACTCCATTTGCATGTTTAACTACAAAATAGGTATTATGCTTTTCAATAATTGATGCGCCTTTTATATTAAAATAGCTTTCCACGAACTTATGAAGTTGCGTATCATAAACTGTACTCATGTTTCCTCCGTCTTTAATGTCGTACCTAAAATTTATAGATTAATCATGTTTGGATTGATAGATTAAACAGCTTTGATTTAATTATAAATTGCTTCAATCCAATATACTTTTTGAGAATTCTTCTCTTAGAGCATTTTGTTCTTTAATATAGTCCATACTTTGCCTTAATTCATCAAGTTCTTTTTCAATATCCCTTCTCCTTGATGAACGCATGATAATTTCCATTATTGTTTCTTCAATACTGAAATCACCGTCTCTTATTTCTGAAAGGATAGTTTCAATTCCTCCTATGGTCATTTTAAACAAATCAATTTTTTCAAATAAAACTTTTAATACATAGTCATCAATCGTATCTTTCATAACCAGATTGAAAATTGTTACATCCTTGTTTTGACCTCTTCTGTGTACTCTGCCGATTCTTTGCTCAATTTTCATCGGATTCCAGTGAAGGTCATAATTAATGACTATGCTGGCGTTTTGCAAGTTCAAACCTTCAGCTGCAGCATCAGTAGCTACAATATACTGAATTTTACCGCGTCTGAATTCATCTATAAGGGATTGCCGTTCGAATCCTGAAAGACGGCCTTCATATACTCTGGCTTTTATATAGTTTTCATTTAAACTGTCACAGAGAAGATATGCAGTTTCCAGTCTCAAAGTGAATATTATTCCCTGTTGATGTGAAAGACTACTTACTGTTTCAAGCAGTTTTTGAACTTTGGAATAAGTACCGATTTCCGAAGCCAGTTCTATAATCGGATCAATAAGGTAAGCTTCTTCAGGATTTTTCAACTTTCTGTTTTCCAAGCTCTTTATTAAAGCCCTTGGACTGCTGGAAAGAGATTGTTGTATTGTTATCAGTTCCTTCATTAGCAAATAGTTTACCTTTCTTTTAGGCAAAGAACTTGGTAAGCTTAATTTTCTGTCATTATTTAATGATAAAGACTTTTGAATTTTTAAGTCAATATTGGCATTTAGCTGGCTTTTATCAAAATTAAGGATCTTGTCAACCAACTGCATTCTTCCTGTTTGAGAAGAATTATTGTTATTGTCGTTATTTTTATCTACGCTGTTTTCATATATTTTTCTCATGTATTTAATTACCGTATCATATAGCAAAAGTTCTTCTTTTGAACAGTTAATCCTGTGAGAATAAACGAATCTTTCCGTAAACGGTATCCCACTGTCTTTCCTCAGCGTACGAACCATTACCTTTGAAATTATTTTTTTCAGTTCATCTTTCATTTCCGGGCGGCATATTCTTCCGTAGCGATCATAAAAGTACTTGCTCTTAAAACTTTTTTCCGTTCCAAGGATTCCGGGGTATAACAAATCTACAAGGCTATAAATATCAGTAAGTTTATTACATAACGGTGTAGCAGTGCAAAGAAGCATATATCTTCTGTCTATAGCGCTTACAGCTTTACGCCTTTTAGAATTTGCGTTTATCAAAAGGTGGGCTTCATCCACTACAACCATATCCCATTGCCTGTTGGTAAATTTTTCAACATTTCTTGATAATTTATTAAAAGAAGTAATGATTCTATTACTGCTATAATCAAAATTATCATCCTCTGTGGTAATAAATTCCTCATCGAATTTTTCCTTTAGCTCTTCTTTCCATTGAAGTACAAGAGCTTTAGGAGTAATTATCAATATAGAGTGAATATTACCCCTAACAATATGTTCTTTCAAAATTAGACCTACCTCGATAGTTTTTCCAAGCCCGACTTCATCAGCCAATAATGCAATGCTGGATTTTTCCCTTAAAACGTTCAAGGCAACCTTTAATTGGTAAGGGTAAGGTTCCAAGCGCCCGTCAAGGAGATCCAACGTTGATAAGTTATCTATTTTACCTGTCTTCATAAGGTTAGCTGCCATCAAACTTAGCTTCAACCAGTCGGAAGAATAGTTGCAACTACCCTTTTCAACTTTCGAAGTAATCTTATTATCATCATAGAAAGAACTATGGACAGGAACAAGATCAATGAGAAGTCCTGCATTATTGCTTCTTTGCTTTATACTTATTAATTTTTGGTTAGTAAATCTTGGTACTAAGCTTTCTTGGATGCTGACTTCCATTGAACTTTGCCCCCCATGTATTTCCTGTTTTCAATATAAATTCAAGTATTACTGTCATAACTGATCACACCGGTATACAAAAAATAAATATATAAAAGATAATAATTTTATCCAAACTAAACATTTATTTATATTTTAGCATTTATAAAGAATTATTTTTAATTAGTATAATAGACTGAATTCTGAACTCTTTTTGTACATATTATACAAAAGTCGATGTTATATTTTTTTTGCGGCTGGTAATATTACAATTAGATTAAAAATTGATGAAAAAACAAGAAAAATAATGCATTTTGGTATAAATTGATATAAAATTTATAAAGTAAAATATGGTATTTTTAAGTTTTCTGATTTTTAATTATTAAAAATTGCCTGCATAAAAAGATACATTTTTATGTTTAGGAAAGAGAAATTTGCTCGGTTCAAAATCTATTTTTTTGAGGGAGATTTATGAGAAGACTAAAAAAGTTATTTGCCATCTTAATGAGTGTGATAATTATTACATCATGCAGCTTAAGTCTATATGCTGACGCAAGCCCTTTATATGCATTTCTTCAGAGCATAGTGCATGTTATTTACGACGAATATGAGGTTGTTACCGTAACTTTTAATGCACATAGGGATATTAATGTTTTTCCGCTAACGTCACCAGATAGAATTGTGATTGATGTAAATTATTCATTGCTTAAAGGAAAACCACAGATCATCAGCGGTGGAAATTTGGTGAAATCCATTAGATACGCCCAGTATGATAAAAATATCGTAAGAGTGGTTCTCGATACAAACGGAAAGCAGGAATATCAAGTTAAACAGGAAAATAATATTATAAAGGTGTATGTTGGCAGTTTAAACAGCGGAAATAAAAACACAGCACAAAATAGCCAAGACAATGGCAGCCATGACAATAGCGAACAGCAATCCGAACGGCAATCTGACAGGGATCAGGACGGTCGTGGAGAAATAGCGGACAGAGGAGTTAGCAACAGAATCATCAATACTTCGATATCGAAAAATCTTTTTTATAACAATACAGGAGACAGGGTGTACTTATCTATAAAGGATTCCCTTCTTACAGAAGGGGGAGAGAATTACAAAAAGTTATATACAGAAAAATACAGTGATGACGGACTTACTTATACAATAACTTTTAGCAGTACGTTAGCAAAGCTTGATGCCGGAACTATAGAAATAAACGATAGATACCTGGAATCAATAACTATAACAAAGACCCTGCTCCCTTTGCAAACCAGCATTAAATTCAAAGCCAAGGATAAATTCGTATATCACGTTATGGGAAGGACTCAGACAAAAGATACAAATATAACAATACTTAAGCCTGCATCATCAAATGATAAGCTTGTAGTTATTGATGCAGGACACGGAGGATCAGAACCAGGTGCAATATATAAAAACATGATAGAAAAGAATGTGAATCTCGATATAGCTTTAAAATTAAATGAGCTTTTGAAGAAAAACAATATCAACACATACATGATAAGGGAAGATGACAGTTTTGTAGGTCTTTATGAAAGAGCTTATATAGCAAATAAGCTTAATGCGTCATTGTTTATAAGCATTCATAACAATGCACTGGAGAATAATCCATCATTTGACGGTACAATGACATTGTATTCTATTAATAAAAAGGAAAGCAAACAATTTGATAGTTATGACTTTGCCAATATTTTGCAAAAAGGATTAATTAACGATATAGATACAAAAGATAGAAATGTTAGAGAGAGAGATGACCTTGTTGTCCTGAGAATGACGGAAATGCCTGCGGCGTTGGTTGAAGTTGCTTTTATTACCAATGCAAATGACAGAGCGAAATTACAAAGCGAAGAATTTAGACAAAAAGTTGCCCAATCTCTTTGCAATTCCATTATTAAAGCTCTTTCGGAAGTCAGATGATATTTTTTTAATATTTTACAAATTAAATATTCATAAATATACCGGACATTCGTAAAGTGAAAAAAACCCTATTCATTGAAATGAAGTGAATAGGGTTTTTTTTAAAATTATCATTATTGCATGATTTTAAATGATTAGCAAACTCTTAATTTGTCTATAATTACAATGCAGCTTATATTATTTGAGTTTTTGGCTTTATGCGGAAAAAAGCCCATAAAGAAGTTGATATAAACAGGAAGGTGAATTGTGAATGTTGATGAAAAAAAAGGGTTTATTATTTACATGTCTGTTATTGATTTTATTAGTATTATTTGTTATTATTTCAGGATGTAATAATGAATCAAGTTCTCAGACGGCCGGTAGTATCAACAACGGTAGTGATATTAATTACAAGATGAATGATGAGGATATAAATGAAAATGGTATTGAGGAAAATAACATTGATGAAGATACCAATGAAGAAAACAGGATTGAAAAAAATAGAATTGAAAAAGACAGAATTGAAGAAGTTACAATTGAAGAAAACCAAATGGAAGAAGACCACATTGTTGAGGGAAATAACGCTAATGAAAGTAAAATTACAAATACTGATGTGAATAGAGAGGAAAAAGGGGAAGAAATTTTCAAAATGGAGAATACGGAAACGGAAATAAAAAGTGAGCAAGGAATTGCAGAAGATGAAACAGATTTATTTATTGAGATTTATTACCAGGATATAGAAGGTTTGATTATACCGGTGACCAGAAGAATACCTAAACAGCTAAGTGTTGCAAAATCTGCAATTTACGGGTTAATAGATTCACCAATGAATCGGGAATCTATGGCTTATTACGGATTGATACCAATATTACCAAAAGGAACTGAATTTACAATAGACATAAAAGATAAAACTGCTATAATAGATTTTAATAAAAAGATATTAGAATACAATAACGAAAAAACGGAAAAGAATATAGTTTCAGCGGTAATTTATACACTTACGCAGTTTGACAGTATTGAGAGAGTAAAAATACTTATTAACGGGTATGAAATTGATAAGATGAAGTTTGGCACTGATATATCTAAAGAATTAACAAGGGACGATATATTGATTAACGCTGAGGGGAAAAACGGTGTTTACCCCCGGGATGGAATGAAAAAACTGGACATTTATTTATTAAAAAATGTGAAAGGCATAAAAACGCCTGGAAATAATGGCTTTATTGAGATGAATGGAGAAAAATTGGATTATGATAGAATTTTTTTGGTTCCGATTTCAGTAGAATTTAGTAATAATGAAGACTTGAAAACTGATGAGAAGGTAGACATGATTATGAAGCTTTTAGCTACATATAAAGGTAGTAATGATGAAAAGCTGTTCTCAGCTTTAAACGAATCGATTGATGTAAACAACATTTTAATAAAAGGAGATTTGTTAACTATTGACCTTAGTATAGATTTAGGAAATTACGGCGGAAGCTTTAATGAGTATTACATGGTTAATCAAATATTGTACTCTATGAAACAGTTTAAAGAATTGAAAAAAATAAATATTTTAGTAGACGGGAGTGCGACAAGTCTACCTGAAGGTGCTGATTTTTCGCATCCTGTTTTATTTCCGTCCACTATAGGTAATTATATCGATGAGGAAGGGTATTATTAAGTAAAATTTATTTATTTTATGATTTTAAGATATATGAAATTTATTATTGATATATGTGAATTTATTAGAATTTATTAATATTTATTTTTTTATTATTTTAATATTTTATATTATTTATTTATATTTATTATTTGGAGAAAGGGGAAAAGGTTTAATTATTTATATGAAAAAGAAATTTATAGTAGCAACCAAAAATAAGGATAAATTGAATGAAATTAAAGAAATTATGGCTGATTTTGATTATGAAGTTTTATCAATGACAGATTTGGGTATCAATAAAGACATAGAAGAGACCGGAACAACCTTTGAGGAGAATGCGTTAATTAAGGCAAAAGCAGTCTGGGAATTAACAGGAGAGACAGTAATGGCGGATGATTCCGGACTGGAGGTAGAAGCATTAAACGGCGCTCCAGGCATTTATTCATCAAGGTTTGCCGGTCCAAATGCTACAGACAAAGAAAGAAATAACAAGCTGCTTGCTCTTTTAGAAGGAATACCTTTCGAAAAGAGAAAAGCAAGGTTTGTGTGTGCTATAGCCGTTGTATATCCTGATGGATCAAACTTTGTTGTTAAAGGTACTTGCGACGGTTACATTGCCTTTAAACCGGAAGGAAGCAACGGGTTTGGATATGATCCGTTATTTTATATACCTGAGTTTGGTATGACTACAGCTCAAATGGATCCAAAGAAAAAACATAGTATAAGTCATAGAGGGAGAGCATTACAAAAAATGGTTAATATGCTTAAGCAAAATGGATAAAAGGAAGGGTATAAGAGGTCAAAATGAAGATATTGGTTATTAGTGATACACACGGTGATATTAGCAATGCAAGACGAGCAATAAAGCAAAATAGAGATATAGATTTGATTATTCATTTGGGGGATTATTTTAGGGATGCTGAAAATATTAAAAAAGAATTTCCATATATACCTATAGAATATATATATGGTAACAGTGATTTTTTAGTAAACGGTACTCCGGCAGAAAAGTTATTGGAGATTGAAGGAAAGCGCTTTTTTCTTACACATGGGCACAAATATTCAGTTAAATGGGATTATAGCAGGCTTTTTATAAAAGCAAAAGAGGTTGGAGCTGATATTCTGTTATTTGGACATACTCATATTGCTGATATAGTAGAAAATGAGCATTGTTCCCTCGTAAATCCGGGAAGCATAAGCGACTCAAGGAGTAGTTTGGGCGAATCTTACGCTCTGATAGATATAACTGGTGGCAAGGTGCAAATGCGTTTATGTTATATATGAGGGAACATTGCACCTTAAAATATAAAGCACCTTAGAATATAAAAAATTTTTTAATTTACTTGTTGACAAAATATCTCATACCTTGTATAATAAAAAAGTCGACAGATGATAGGAAAAAGGCGACGATGCGGGTGTAGTTCAATGGTAGAACATCAGCCTTCCAAGCTGATTGCGAGGGTTCGATTCCCTTCACCCGCTCCAATTTGTGCCTGTAGCTCAGCTGGATAGAGCAACGGACTTCTAATCCGTAGGTCAGGGGTTCGAATCCCTTCAGGCACGCCAGATAAAAACTTACAGCCAAGCAGGTTGTAAGTTTTTTTATGCCTATAAAAAGTGATAAAAAAAGGTGTCAATTTTAAATTGACACCTTTTTACTTAACAACCTGACATAAACTTTTAATATTCTCAATTAAGTTGTGCTTATTCTTCAACCCATTCAAATTGGTATTCAATTTCATAGCTTGGCAGTAAGTTTACTACTTCAAATTCATAACCGCCAAACTCTTTGGTCATGATAGTATCAACAGCTTCAACTATTTCTCTGTTTTCTAACATTGAAACAATTTCATTCTTGAATTCATTGATATCTTTATTGATTTGTTTCACAACTTCTATGTTCTTAGCAACTGATGATGGATCGAAGTCTTCTGTAAGAGCTATGATGTCAGCTTGATAGAGATCCAGATCATCTATAACCCTTCTAAATTCTGCATATGAACCTTCCGGTAATGTTGCAATGAAGTCTCTGCTGAACTGACCGAAACCTTCAAAGTAAGCTACGAGATCTTTTATAAGTTGCGTATCTATTTGTGAAACAGAATCGATTATCAGCTCTTTAAAGTCATCTGTTTGGGCAATATAATCAAGAGCTAAATCAGCATATTCATCAATCATTGAAGTATCAATTTCAGAAACTGTTGAAGCTATAGAATCCAATGTTTCATTATAGAGGTCCAGATATTCATGATACATTGCCAGGTACTCGTCTATAGTATCAGCGATATCTTCAAATGTATCTGTTGGGATGAAGCCTGCTAATAAATTGATGAGTCTGGTATTTCTGAAGATCTTGTTCTGAAGAGTTGCAACCGTATTCTCTATTGTATCAAGAGAATCTGCAGAGAAACTGAGAGATGCAAATGTTTCTCCCAATTCATCGGTCATATCGAGGATTTCTTCGTACATTCCGTAGTATTCTTCATACATAGCATAGTATTCTTCAGCAAGAGCTACATACTCATCAATTTGTTCAGCAGGTAAGAACATTTCAAGCAGATTTCTTAATTCAGGGTCATAAACTATCTTGTTAAATGTTTCTTCTACTGAACCATAATATCTTATAACACTCAAAGGAGCGGTAAGTTCGGAAACGGTTTCTTCAACCTCTTTTTGTATAGCTGCAACTGTTGGCTCAAAAGGTTTTGTATAGACTGAAAAATCTTCAGTCAATGCTATTTGTATAATACCGTTTACAAGCTCACCATTGTTCAGTACGAAGTCAACAAGCTCGTTAACCTTAGCATCGGAAAGTATAGCTGTTGAATCAAGAACATCAGTTATGAAGTTATTTATTAGTACGTGTTGAGTGTTTTTGAACTTATCGATTTCGCTTAAAATTTGATTTCTATACTCCAGTGCCATGCTCTTGATAGCATCAGGTTTGAGTTCTACATATGCTGTCAGATAACCTGAACCAAATTGAACATCTTTTACAGTGAAAATATCCGGCAAGTCGAAATCTGCATAATTAAATGAAAATGACATTTGATCCAACGGTACCTGGTTGGCTATGAATCCAGGTGCTTTTTTCTTTCCTAAGAGTAAATCGGAGGCTGAAATACTTATACCGTCATCTGCAAGCTGAACGTTAACTTTGGCGCTAATCGGTATATTTATAGAGCCATATTTTGCATTAATGTAAATTCTTTGATCTTTTGTGTTGAATAAAATTTCTTTAATTGAGAAATTGTTAGGAAGTGCTATGTCAAGGTTTTCAAAATTATCTTTAATTAATGAGTTTATTAAATCCTGGTTAAGTGTTATTTCTACCGTCTTAGTTGCTGCATTGTAGTATGTATATTTAGTAACAATTTCTTTTACCAGGTCTTCGGGTTGGACATACACAAAGCTGCAATCATAAGTAGAATTATGAATACTTAAAACGGTTCCAACACCGACCCCGATAATAACCAGGACTACTGCTGCTATTATTATTCCTATTAGCAGACCTTTTTTAATAGCCATTAAAACACCTCCAAGTTAATAAAACACATCAGTGAACTGTCTCCCATTCACGAAGACATCCCTGTTTCATCGATACATTACCTGCTATCTCCACAGGTATTAGTCAGGATTATTCAAATCCTGCTTTTTAAAATCCGCACCTTATTGAAGATGCGGTTATACCACATTACCCCCCCTTTCAGATTTAGTTTTATGTAATTATAAGTGAACTATGTTCACTTATCTTACATCCAAAGTTAACGAATTATGTACTGAATTATTAGACATTTCAATATTTTACTCATGCTTATTTTAGCAATATTTAGTTACAGTGTCAATATGTTAATTACAAACTTATTACAACTTAATTACAGTTAATATTTATAAATAATATTAGTTAAAACGGTTTGGTTTTTATGACCAAGATGTTAAAATAATTCTAATGAAGGGAAGTTTACTATATTTATATTATTATTTATGTGTTTTTATGTTAAATTTATTTTATTTTTTGATAACATCTTGATTGATTATTGTTAATTATGATCAAAATATTTATTTTAAATTTATTTAAAATAAACTAACTAAGCTACAGAGAAAAAGTATTGCTGCATAAACTTAAATAATATTAGTAAGTTTATGCAGCAATACTATAGATGTATTATTGCCTTTCTTTATCTTTTTGACGGATTTCAACCCGTCTGATCTTTCCGCTTATAGTTTTAGGAAGTTCGTCAACAAATTCAATGATTCTTGGATATTTATACGGAGCGGTTACTCGCTTTACGTGATCTTGTAATTCTTTTTTCAAATCGTCACTGGGTTTATACCCTTTTGTAAGTACAACAGTAGCTTTTACTACTTGACCTCTTATGGGATCAGGTGCTCCCGTTATGGCGCACTCGAGAACGGCAGGATGTTCAAGGAGAGCACTTTCAACTTCAAAAGGTCCGATTCTGTATCCGGAGCTTTTTATTACGTCATCAGCCCTTCCTACAAACCAAAAATAACCGTCTTCATCTTTCCATGCCAGGTCACCTGTGTAGTAGATATCATCATGCCATGTTTTGCTTGTTAATTCGGGATCAAGATAGTAGCCGTCAAACATACCCAAAGGCTTTCTTTTACCGGTTCTAATTACTATTTGGCCTTCTTCCCCAACTTCGCATGGGTTTCCGTCTTCGTCTATAATATCAACATCATAACCAGGTGCGGGTTTTCCCATTGAACCCGGTTTTGGTTCCATCCAAGGAAAAGTTGCTATTGTAACGGTTAATTCTGTTTGTCCGTATCCTTCCCTCAGTTTTAATCCCGTTGCTTTAAAAAACTGATGATAAACTTCAGGATTCAATGGTTCACCGGCAACTACACAATATTTAAGCTTGCTTAAGTTATATTTGCTGAGATCTTCTCTGATTAGAAACCTATAAATAGTGGGCGGTGCACAAAATGTTGTAACACCGTATTTTACCATTACATCCAGTAAATTTTTCGGAACGAACTTGTCGTAATCGTAAACAAATACGGCACTTCCGCAAATCCACTGACCGTATATTTTACCCCACACTGCTTTAGCCCAGCCGGTATCTGCAACGGTAAGGTGTAAGCCCCCGTTCTCAACATTTTGCCAGTATTTAGCAGTTACAATATGCCCAAGTGGATAGGTAAAGTTATGTTGTACCATTTTAGGCATTCCAGTAGTACCTGATGTAAAGTATAAAAGGGAAATATCGCTGTTTTTTGTAGCTTTATCACCCGTAGGTCTTTCAAAATACGGTGAAGCATTATTGATACCATCATTAAAATCTATCCAACCTTCTCTGTTTCCATTAACAAGTATTTTATATTTCAAGGTAGGAGACTGTATAAGTGAGTCTTCTATATGCATTATTACTTCATCTTCGGCTATTGCTACTATTGCTTTAATATTTGCGGCATTATTCCTATATATAATGTCTTTTGCGGTTAGAAGGTGAGTAGCAGGTATGGCAACAGCTCCGATCCTGTGCAATGCCAATAAACAAAACCAAAATTCATAGCGCCTTTTTAATATAAGCATTACAGGATCTCCTTTTTTAATTCCAACAGAAGTAAAAAAGTTTGCAGTCCTGTTGCTGTATTCTCTTATCTGTCCAAATGTAAATATGGCTTCATTTCCTTTATCATCACACCAGACCATTGCAATTTTGTCAGGGTCTTCAAGCGCTATTTCGTCTACTATATCATAAGCAAAATTAAAATTTTCAGGCACGTTTAACTTAAATTGTTTCACAAATTCTTCGTGACTGGAAATATTACCCGATGAAGGTATATTAAATCTGTCAATAAATTTTTGCAACATAGGTCATGATCTCTCCTTAACTTCAACTTCTGTAAATAGTAAATAAAATTAATTAAGCTAAATTAATAAGTAAAATCAATTAAAACCAATTAATTGTTTTGTCACAAATAGTTTTATGCATTTATTGCATAATGATGGCTAAAAACTTTGCAGGTTTGTTTCCCAGGGCTTTCATTTTATGTTTGATAGAGGAGTCAAAAAACAAGGAATCTCCTTCTTTAAGAACAAGCTCGTGATCATCAATGGTAATTTTTAATTCTCCTTCTATTACATAATTAAACTCCTGCCCGGGATGGGTGTTATAACTTGCTGATTCGAATTCCGAACATGGTTCCACTGTGACCAGAAATGGCTCAAATTTTTTGTTTATGAAGTTATAAGCCAGGCTTTGGTATTTGTAATCCTTTCTTCTTTCGACACTTACACCTTTTCCTTTTCTGACGAGGCAATAGGTTTGCAGCTTAGGATTTTCTCCTGTAAGAATGGCGGTTAATTCCACATCAAACCTGTTGGCTATTTTATAAAGAAGACTTACAGGTATATCAACTTCACCGCTTTCATATTCTTCATACTTATCTTTTGGTATACCTAATTCATTAGCCAAGGTTTCAGCGGAAATACCGTATATTTCTCTAAGGTCCTTTATCCTCATGGCAATTTGTTTAATTTGTTCGGACATATAAACACCCTTTCATTAAAATTAAAAATAATGGTATATTAGTCGTTTTTAACATCTTGAATCAATGTTCTTATTTAATTTATTTTAATCTATTGTACTTATCCATTTTAACAAAAATTTATAAAAGTTTGTCATGTTTTTAACATTAAGTAAAAATAAAAAATATTGCGTAAATATTTTTACGCAAAAATGGTGATTCTGTTACATTCACTTTTTCTCTTAAAACTTTTTTTCACATAAAACGAATGTTCCCATGCATATAAATTCAGCAGTAGAAATATATTTGTCTTAGCAGTAACTTTTTTTTGTAAATGGAGGCAGGTTATGAGAATATATGTTTTCAAATTAAAGAATGTAATTATATGCATTTCGCTTGTTATATTATGCACGATAATTTTTTCACTAATTGGCATAACGGGGATAAAAGCAATAGGAGTAGCTGCAATAAGCAGGGATTTGCCGATTTATAGTGTTGAAACAAAAGAAAAGAAAGCATCCATAACTTTCGATTGTGCCTGGGGAGCTGATGATATACCAAGCATTTTAGATACCTTAGAAAAAGAGAATGTTAAAGCTACTTTTTTCATAGTAGGGTTATGGGCTGAAAAATTTCCTGAAACTGTTAAATTAATAGCTAATAAAGGTCACGATATTGCAAACCATTCGTACTCTCACATAAGACTGGGAGCTGTAGACAATCAAAGGATAAAAGAGGAGATTGTTAAATGTAACCAGGTACTTGAAAAGCTGACAGGGAATAAGGTAGAGCTTTTCAGAGCTCCATACGGCGACTACAACAATTCTGTGGTGGCGATAGCGAGAAAAGAAGGATGCTATACTATCCAATGGAATTTAGACAGCTTAGACTGGCGGCCAAATATTACTCAAGAGGAGATAATAAATCGCGTAACGAAAAGAATAGAACCAGGATCTATCATTTTATTTCACAATGATACACCTCATACTGCAAAACTTTTACCTGCAATTATAGCAACACTAAAAAAGGAAGGGTATAGTTTTGTTCCTGTGTCAGAATTGATTATGAGGGATAATTATTATATTGATAATGAAGGAAGACAAAAGAGGAAAGGGTTGTAGAAAAAGTCTATAGAAAAGCATAGCAAAAACTCTTCTATAAAATTTAAAAAAGGGAAATTGTTACCGCATGTTAAAAAAGAAATATTATGATTATGGATGGTAAGAAAAAGATATCAAAATTGTAATAAAAAAAAAATATAATACTATAATTAAGACCTAAAAATGCTTTAAAATTGAATAAATCAAAATGCTAAAGAAAAGAATGGAGATTAAAATGCAAAAATATAAACTTAATGGGGAGACAATTGATTCTGTAGAATTGAAAGCGCTGTGTATAAGCAGGGGAATTAAGGTCAGCAATAAGGTTTATAAGGAGATGGGCAAGAATTACAGGGTATATCCGGATCCCTTAAAATGTAATTGTATGATTTTACCTGATGGAACAATTGTACAAATGACAGACCTGCAATTTCATTTTAAGTATCTAAAGAGTGCACTTTCCTGGGACTCCATTAAACAGGTGAAGTATTTTTCACAGATGAACACTCCTTTCAGTTTGGATTTAGATGATAGCGGTAAGCCTACCCTATATTACAATAAAGAAATTGTTACTGAGGTAAGCTTTCCTGAATCTACACAATTTTACAAACAGAAAACATCTTCAGGGTTGCCTTTTCTTGGAAATGCAGTTATTCAGGGAAGGCAGTGGCTGGCATTTCAATGCCTGTGGCCATGCGATTATGCTTGTGCCGGGCAATCTTGCGAGTTTTGTTATTTTGGAGGTGTATTTGAAAACCTTGCAAAGCGTAAAAAGCCTCTACCTAAAATACCAACTCCGATGGATGTGGCTGAAATTGTTTACTATGCCGTTATTGAGACCGGTTACTGCGACAGCATTCAGATTACCGGTGGATCTACATTCAATCATGACAAAGAAAGAGAATTGATCGAAAGTTATTTACAAGCCATAAATAAGATGGTTGGCAGAGAAAATATCAAGGGAGAGATATTATTGTATATTACCCCTCCCAAAACACCGGATGGAGTTGATAATTATTTCAAGCTTGGTGCAGACAGGATAGCTTGCAGCATAGAAGTTTGGGATGAAAAGCTGGCTACAATAATAACTCCGGGAAAGATTAACATTACAACAAGGCAGAGACACTTGGATGTTCTTGAGTTTATTGCTGAAAAATACGGACCAAATAAAGCATTCAGTAATTTTATTATAGGTCTTGAGCCGTACGAAAGCTTAATGGAAGGAGCGGAGTATTTAGCCTCAAAAGGTATTATACCTACAGCATCAGTATGGATACCATTTGGACGGCCTGTTATGGGTAGTATGAAAGCACCCGACCTTGAGTTTTTCCGCAATGTTAAACAAGGTTTTGCGGAATTATATAAAAAGTATGGACTCGAACCTGCAGGAGCTTCAGGAATAAATGTATGTATTGAAAGGGATATTTGGAGATATGTAAATAATACATAACATAATGCTAAATAAAAGATAAAAAATGATTTTTATAAAAAATTTATAAAAAAATTGTAATAAGAAATGATTCCTATAAATAAACCCGCAAAGTAGGCAAAATACGTATTCTTTGCGGGTTTATTATTTTTACTTTTCATTAGTTTTATTTAGATTTTAAACATAATATGGTTTGTCGAAACTAAAATTAAAATACCGGAACCACCGCACCGTTATAAGTTTCTTCTATAAATTGTTTGACTTTTTCGCTTCGTAAAGCTTCGATAAGAGCTAATATTGCCGGATTATTTTCATTTCCTTCTTTTACACATATTATATTTGCATATGTTTGCGCAGCAGCTGAATCTTTTTCTTCGATGGCAAGTGCATCTTTAGAAGCATTAAGACCGGCTTGAATCGCATAGTTTCCGTTTATAACGGCAAGATCAACATCTTGCAAGGAAAGAGGAATCTGGGCTGCTTCCAGTTCTTTAATAACCAATTTTTTAGGATTTTCTTCAATATCAAGGATTGTTGCAGTAAAGCCCACATCCTTCTTCAGCTTAATCAATCCTTGAGCTTCAAGAAGCATTAATGCCCTTGCTTCATTGGTACCGTCATTAGGCACTGCAATTACTGCACCTTCTTTGACGTCTCCCAAAGAAGAGGTTTTACCTGCATATATGCCTAATGGTTCATAGTGAATAGCGGCAACAGATACTAGATTAGTACCGTTATCCTTATTAAATTGATCAAGATAAGGTTTATGTTGGAAGTAATTAGCATCCAATTCACCGTTTTCAACATTAATGTTAGGTTGTATATAATCTGTAAATTCAATAATTTCAAGTTCAATGTTCTTTTCTGCAAGAATATCCTTAACAACGGCAAGGATTTCAGCATGAGGCGTTACACTGGCACCTACTTTAAGAACTATAGGTTCATCTGAGTTAGTAGATTCCGAATTGCCAGTTTGTGAATTATTCGTCCCGGTGTTGTTATTTTCATTCGTCCCGGCAGTTGAGCTATCGTTATTTTTACCGGATGTAGTTCCGGTTTGAGAACAACCTGCAAACAGTACAATTATAAATACGATTGTTAATATGATTGATAATAAAGATAAAACTTTTCTCAAAGATAAATTCTTTCTCATTGTTTAATTCTCCCTTCCTTTATTATTTTTTTAGTTATTAATTTTTCAAATCTAAAATTTTGTATTTTTGATTTTTTAATTGAATATTTTTTTCTATATGATGAAGGAGTTGAATATTGTTATTTTATACGTTTATCACTTTTTCTTGAAATAAAGTCTCCAATTTCCTGGAAAATCTGTACTATCAGAACAAGGATTGCAACCATCACCAGCATTATATCTGTTTTGGAACGATAATAACCGTAATTTATGGCTATCGTACCTAATCCTCCACCGCCTACAAAACCGGACATGGCAGAATAACTTAATATGGTAGTTGTGGCTATAGCTGCTCCGGTAATAAGAGATGGTTTTGCTTCAGGAATCATAACTTTATATACAATTTGGAAGGTGGTTGCTCCCATAGACAATGATGCTTCTATTACGCCTTTGTCCACCTCTTTTAAGGAGCTTTCTACCAACCGGGCTATGAATGGTGCTGATGCTATAACTAGGGGAACAATAGTAGCAGTGGATCCAATTGTCGTACCAACAATAGCCCTGGTTATAGGCATTACTGCGACAAGAAGGATTATAAATGGGACTGAACGCAAGATATTGACAATACCACCTATAATTCTGTTGACAACAGGACTAGGCTTTATTCCTTCTTTATCAGTTATGACCAGAATAATACCAATTGGTAAACCAAAGACATAGGCTAATGTTGTAGAAATTACCGTCATATACAAGGATTCCAGGAATCCCTGGGCCACAAGTAAAAACATTTCACTGCTAAACATGGAATTTCCCCTCCTCATAAGTGAGATTTACGCTATCCAGATAAGATAGCATCATTCGTACGGTTTCCGGGTCTTCCGGAAGTTTAAGTATCATCTGGCCGAAAACCTTGCCGTCAATGTTTTTGGTATTAGCAAATACAATATTTACAGGTGCTTTTGATTTCAAAATCATATTTGCTATAATAGGTTCATCCGCAGATTTACCGTCGAAAACAATCCGCAATAGTCTGCCTGTAACTTTGATTTCTTCAGAATATCCGCTTGCTGAAAAAATCAGTTTTCTGGCAGCCTGGGTTTTTGGATGACGGAATACTTCGTCAACCGTGCCGATTTCTTCTATACGGCTGTTGGCTATTATAGCTACCCGGTTACATATCTGCTCTATTACCTTCATTTCGTGGGTAATTATTACCACTGTTAAACCGAGCTTATTATTAAGCTCCTTTAAAAGCTCCAGGATGGACTGAGTTGTGTTTGGATCCAAGGCGCTGGTTGCTTCATCACACAGCAAAACCTTTGGATTAGTTGCAAGGGCTCGAGCGATGGCAACACGCTGCTTTTGACCTCCTGATAATTGTGAAGGATAAGAATTCTCTTTATCAGCCAGTCCTACTGTTTCTAGCAGCTGTTTTGCTCTTATCCTGGCTTCTTTGCGAGGTACACCGGCAAGTTCGAGAGGAAAACAAACATTGCCAAGGGCTGTTCGCTGCATCAGCAGGTTAAAACTCTGGAAAATCATGCCGATTGAACGTCGTACATGCTGCAGTTCACGCCCGGAAAGTAATGTAATATCCCTACCGTCAAATATTATATTGCCGGTCGTGGGCTTTTCCAGAAGATTTATGCATCTGACCAGTGTGCTTTTCCCTGCACCGGAAAGCCCGATGATTCCAAATATCTCCCCTCTGTTAATTGATATATTAATGTTATCAAGAACAGTTACAGCACTGTCACCATTGCCGAAAACCTTTTTTAAATTAATGATTTGAATTATTGGATTATCAGTAACCATATTTTTCTCAGCCACTTTATATTTTTCTCCTTCCATCCTTTAGGGGCAGAACTGATAATAGGCATAAAAAAATCGCCCCTAATAATTTTTATCAAGGACGATAGAATGATCATCGTGGTACCACCTTGCTTCGTCTGTACCTCGCGATACAGACCTCACGAAGTACGGATATATTATTAAATATATCGATACTTCTGCACTGTCACGGGTGCTCCCGTCGCAACCTGTGCACTAAATACAAGTTTATACTGATTAATTCCTAATAATGTCCAATTTCAATCCTCATATTGCTCAATAAAATTTTTGGTTTTTACTTGTACTTAATGCAGTCGGATGCGCAGCTCCAAGACCATGTTCGGCAAAGCCTTCCGTACCCCTTCTCACCAACGGGGCTCTCTGTGACGTATCTCTTTGCTTACTCTTCTTTTCATCGCCTTTGATCGGTATTCAATATTAAATTTTTACTTTTAAAGATTAAATTTTCTTTAGTTTATAACATACAAAAATTTTTGTCAAGAGGTAAAAAAAAATTAAAAGCACTTGATTATTTTATTAATATACAATAAAATTACATATAGGTGGAGTGAAGTGGTATAAAGTGGATAGAAGTGGAAGATAGTATGTTCAGCATGAGTTATAAATGAGGTGGAGTTTTTGTTTTATGGTGAGTACCTGCACTCGTTAGATGCCAAAGGAAGAATGATAGTCCCGGCTAAATTCAGGGAGGAACTTGGTGAGAAATTTATTCTCACAAAAGGACTTGATGAGTGCTTGTTTGCTTATTCATTAGAAGAATGGAGCAACCTGGAGCAAAAACTCAAAACCCTTCCTTTCACCGATAAGGATGTAAGAGCCTTTGTAAGATTTTTCTTTGCTGGTGCTAATGAATGTGAATTGGACAAGCAGGGTAGAATATTAATACCTCAAAATTTAAGAGATTATGCGAAATTGGAAAAAGAACTTTATGTAATCGGAGTATCAACAAGAGTTGAAATTTGGGACAAGAATAAGTGGGAAGAATACTGCAGGGGAGACAATATGAGCCCTGATAAAATTGCAGAAAAGATGGCAATGCTTGGTATATAAACTTGGTACATAAATTAGTACAAAAATAAGTGGAAAAAAGAAAGAATGGCAGGTTTTAAAGAGTGGAGTTTTTTCATAAACCGGTATTGCTTGATGAATGTATTGAAATGCTTAATATTAAAGCAGACGGAATTTACATTGACGGAACAATAGGCGGTGGAGGACATTCATCCGAAATTTTGAAGAAACTTGGAAAAGACGGAATTTTAATAGGAATTGACAGAGATTCGTATGCTCTTGAAACTGCGAAAAAAAGACTTTACTCAATATTAACGGAGCAAAAAGCAAAAATAATATTAGTACACGCTAACTTCAAGGATATTAGGCAAATTATAGAAAAAAATGATATTACTGAAGTTGACGGAATACTTTTAGACCTTGGAGTATCTTCCCATCAATTTGATGAACCTGAAAGAGGGTTCAGTTATCAAGATGACGGTCCGCTTGATATGAGGATGGACAGGAACCAGAAATTGACAGCAGAGGAAGTAGTAAATGAATACCGAGAAGAGGATTTATGCAGAATTATAAGGGAGTACGGAGAAGAAAAGTGGGCTTCACGAATAGCTTCTTTTATAGTAAAAGCGAGAGCACAGCAAAGGATAAAGACTACCGGTGAGCTGGTGGAAATAATTAAAGCGGCAATACCTGCGGCAGCAAGAAGAGAAGGACCGCATCCGGCAAAAAGGACTTTTCAGGCTATTAGAATTGAAGTTAATAACGAGTTGGGAATTTTGGCCGAAACGGTTAAAGAAGCATTTTCGGTTTTAAAATCGGGAGGAAGATTATGTATTATAAGCTTTCACTCCCTTGAAGACAGAATAGTCAAAAACGAATATCGGAAGTTAGTAAATCCATGTACTTGTCCTGGAGATTTTCCAATATGTGTATGCGGTAAAAAACCGGTTGCAAGACTGGTTAACCGAAAACCGATACTTCCGGGAAAAGAAGAGATAGATTCAAACCCCAGGGCAAGGAGTGCAAAGTTAAGGGTATTAGAAAAACTATGACAACAATGCAAAAATCTTTAAAGATAAATTTTATACATTTTTACACAGAAGAAAAAATATGGAAATATACAAAAGACAAAATCCTTAAATTGATATGAAGATATGCAAAAGACGAATAAGTGTGAAGATATACGAAAGATAAAACCGGAAAAATATAAAATACAAAAGAAGAATTTTAGAATGTACAAAAGATAAAAACTTTTAAACTTTTAATTGTTTAGACTTTAATTTTTTTACATACTTCATACAATATTGAAAATTATTACCATGACTTAAAAAGGGTAGGTCTAAGTTTATAAATCAAATTTCATAGAAATGTGATATGTTCCCATAGGGGTGAATACATTGGTACAAAAGAGAAATAGTTATGTGTACGGTTCAACTGCAGAAAAAATTGAATATGATGTATATGAACATAATGAGGTACTAAAGGAAAAAAAGAAATACAGAGCCAACAGGCTCATTAAAGCAAGAATGGTAGCGGAGATTTTGCTGATTTTTACTCTTGGTCTTATCTTGATGTATAGGTATGCTCAAATTGCAGATATTAACTTCAAAATTAGCAGCAAGGAAAGACAATATGAAGAGCTAAGAAATGAAAACTCAAGATTGAAAGTCGCAATAGAAAATGCAACAAATTTATCAAAAATAACACAGATTGCACAAGAAGAGTTAGGAATGCAAAAACCGGATAAATATCAAATCGTGTACATAGAAGTTCCTAAGACAAGTTTTACGGTTACCTCAGAACAATACAAGGAAGATGTAGAAAAAGATACGACATTTCTGGCCAAATTGGTTAATAAAATAGAAATGTTTTTGAATTTATTTGGTTAAAGGAAGATTTGAATATTATAAGTAAAATTTTAACTTTAATTATAATTAAGGTTAAATTATGTATTATTCATACGAATCATTGGGATAAAGCTGTGAGCAAATTTGCTGTAAACAGAAGTATATTTTTAAATACTTGGAATATTTGTTGTTAGTATTTAATATAATTTAACGTAAAAAAATTTAAAAAGTCAAAAAGTCAAATATGTATATGCAAATTTTTAGGCCGTGAAAATATTCACTGCCTTTAATTTTATGGATATAAATTAGGACGAGGATTTTAATTTTGGGGGTATTTTTCTATGGCCGGACCTGGATTGCAGACCAAAAAAAGATTATTGGCGGTTTTGGTTTTATTCTTCCTTGTATTCATATATTTAGCAGGACACACCGGATATATCCAATTAGTTCAAGGACAGACTTTAAAAAATATGGCATATGAACAACAAACCAGGGGAAGAGTAATAACTCCCAAAAGAGGAACAATTTACGACAGAAACGGAAAAGAACTTGCAATAAGTGCATCCGTTGATACAATAGTGGTGAATCCCAAGGATATTTCAAGATATGAAGGAATGGGAGAGAAAATAGCTGAAAAACTTAGCGAAATTCTTGAAATGGATAAAGAAACCATTCTAAAGAAAGTTAATCGCAACACTTGGTATGAAATCATTAAAGCTAAAGTTGACAAATCCGTTGGAGATCAAGTGAGGCAATGGATAAAGGAAGAAGACATAAAAGGCGTTTATGTGGATGAAGATTCCAAGAGATTTTACCCTCATGGCAACCTGGCGTGCCACGTTATAGGATTTGTTGGCACGGACAACTATGGTTTGGATGGGATTGAAGCGGTCATGGAAAAATATCTGAAAGGGGAGCCTGGGAGGATTCTAAGTGAGTTGGACGCAGGAGGAAGAACGATGCCATATACTCCTGAAAGGCGTATAGAGGCTAAGGAAGGTCTTAATGTCGTGTTGACAATAGATGAAACAATACAATATTTAGCAGAGAAAGCAATTGAAAAGGCAATAGAAGACAATAATGTATTAAACGGAGCAGTAGCAATAGTTATGGATCCTAGAAACGGTGATATTTTAGCACTTGTTTCAAAGCCGGATTATGACCTTAATAATCCTTTTGCTCCTCCTGTTGGTATAGAAGGCGTTGATCCGGAAACTTGGAAAGGTTATACCGAGGAAGATGTAAAGATACTCCAGGAAACTGTATGGAGAAACAAGGCCGTGGCAGATACATATGAACCGGGTTCGACTTTCAAGGCGATAACAGCAGCAGCAGGATTAGAAGAAGGAGCTATACAACCTGATACTCCGGTTAACGATAGACCCGTAAAAGTCAGTGGTTGGACTATAAGCTGCTGGAGACCCAATATCCATGGTGATGAAACTTTCGCAGAAAGCGTATATAATTCATGTAATCCTGTTTTTGTAAAAGTAGCACAAAGTTTAGGCATTGAAAAATTTTACAGTTATGTCAGAGCTTTTGGATTTTATGATAAAACCGGAATCCAGCTTCCGGGTGAAGCTAAATCGATTATACATGATAATCCAAAAGAAATAGACATGGCGGTTGCATCCTTCGGTCAGAGATTTCAAATTACACCTATTCAATTAATTACAGCTTATTGTGCTATCGCAAACGGTGGTTATTTGATGAAACCACGCTTAGTAAAAGAATTAAGAGATTCTCAAGGAAATATTGTTAAAACCTTTGAACCTGAAGTGATAAGGCAGGTAATTTCCAGGGAAACATCCGGCACTTTAAGGCAGATACTTGAGGGGGTAGTTTCTGAGGGAACAGGAAGAAATGCATATGTTAAAGGGTATAGAGTTGCCGGAAAAACCGGTACGTCTGAAACTACGGATACAAAACAGACAGGAAGGTATATTGCATCATTTTCAGCCTTTGCACCTGCTGATAACCCCGTAATCAACGTATTAGTTATCCTTGACCATCCTACGGGAGATTCCCATACAGGGGGATTAATTGCCGCCCCTGTAGCCCAGGGTCTCATAGAAGATATATTGAATTATCTTGGTGTGGAAAAAAGATATACTGAAAAAGATAAGGAAGCAATAAAAGTACCCGTTAGTGTTCCTGAGGTTAGAAACCTAAAACTTAGTGAAGCTAAAGCATTATTAAATGAACAAGGATTGGAATATATGGTGGAAGGTGATGGCAATAATAAAGATATTGTTGTTGTTGATCAAATGCCAAAACCTGGGGCTGTAATTCCTAAAGATTCTGTAGTAATATTATATACATACAAGCCTGAAAGCGAAGAAACCGTTAAAGTTCCTAACCTTCTCAACAAAACGGTTTATGAGGCAACTAAGGCTTTGAATAGTATAGGTTTAAACATTAATGTAATTGGTGACGGAATTGTAGTAAAACAATATATTGACCCCGGAACAGAGGTAGTAAAAGGAACCGTAATTGATGTAGAGTTTATACATACAGACAACGTAGAATAACGTAGAATAAAACGGGACGCTTTCCTACATTACAAGGGGACACCCCTCAACGTAAAAGGAATACCTCTAACTCGAGCGAGGAGTGTCCCCCTATATTAAACCAACCAAAGGAGGTATGTTTGTGAAACTATACGAATTACTAGACGGCATTAATTATCAATTAATAAAAGGAGATATAAATCAAGAGATAACAGATATAGCGTACGATTCGAGGAAAGTTAAGAAAGGCTCTTTATTTGTATGTATTGAAGGTACTGTTGTGGACGGACATTCTTTTATACCTGAAGCTGTAGAAAACGGGGCGGCTGCTTTGCTTGTACAGAAAGACGTAACGGTAGATGATGATAATGTTGCTATCGTGAAAGTTGAAAATACAAGATACGGACTTGCTTTTGTTTCAGACTGTTTTTACAACCACCCGTCAAGAAATATTAATTTGATAGGTATAACAGGTACAAAAGGGAAAACTACCTGTACATATATGGTTAAATATATAATGGAAGAAGCAAGTAGAAAAACGGGATTGATCGGGACAATACAGAATATGATCGGCGATGAAATTCTTTATGCTGAGAGGACTACCCCGGAGTCTTATGATCTTCAAACTTTATTCTCGGAAATGATTAAGAAAGGTGCGAACGATGTTGTAATGGAAGTTTCATCCCAAGGTCTTCAGCTTCATAGAGTAAGTTGCTGTGATTTTAAAATCGGCGTTTTTACAAATCTTTATAAAGATCATATTTCACCATTAGAACATAAAGACATGGAAGAATACTTAAATGCAAAAATCAAATTATTTAAGATGTGCAAAACCGGTTTAGTTAATATAGATAGCGATTATGGACAAAGGGTAATAGATGAAGCCGAATGTCCGGTTTATACTTTCGGAATAGAAAAAGATTGCGATATAAAAGCAAGTAACATAATCAAGCATCCAAGCAGCGTAGAATTTGATGTAGTAACACCATGGTTCAGTGGGCACATTAATGTAAACATTCCGGGCAAATTTACAGTATATAATGCATTAGCTGCCATAGGAGTTTGTGGTATTTCAGGTATTCCTTTTGAACATATTAAAAACGGCTTGAATAAGGTTAAGGTTCCGGGTAGAGCAGAGTCTGTTGAAACAAACAGGGATTTTACGGTTATAGTAGATTATGCTCATACTGCTGACAGTCTTGAAAATATTTTAAACACAATAAAAGATTTTGCAAAAGGCAGGGTTATAAGTGTTTTTGGTTGCGGAGGTAATAAGGACAGGGGAAGAAGATTTGGTATGGGAGAAGTATCCGGAAGACTTGCTGACTTTACCATTATAACATCAGATAACCCAAGGTCCGAAGATCCTTTAGCTATAATGAATGATATAGAAACCGGAATAAAAAAGACTGATGGTAAATATATAAAAATAGTAGATAGAAGAGAAGCAATAAAATATGCAATTGAACATGCCCTGCCTAATGATGTAATAGTTATAGCAGGTAAGGGACATGAGACTTACCAAATATTCAAAGATAAGACCATACATTTCGATGATAGAGAAGTTGTCAGAGAGATATTAAATGAAATTAATAATAAATGAGATTAATAAAAGGCGAAATTATCTATTTTTTACTTATGAACAAAGGAGCATGGTGGGAAGATAAGATAACGGAGGAGTAAGCCATGAAGAGGCTAACATGTAAAGAAATTTTGCAGGCTACTGGTGGAAAACTAGTATCCGGTTACCCGGAACAGGAAATTCTTGATATAAGTACGGATTCAAGAACAATTAAAGCCGGGAGTTTGTTTATTCCAATTAAAGGTGAGAGATTTGACGGGCATGATTTCATTAAAAATGCACTGGAGAAGGGGGCTGCCGGTACCTTAACCAATAAAGATTTGTGTGAAGTAGAATATGGAAAAGATGAGTATAAAGACAGGATAATGATAAAAGTAGATGACACTTTAAAAGCTCTCAGGGATATAGCTGCATACTATAGAAAGAAATTTTCAATTCCTTTTATTGGGATAACCGGAAGTGTAGGAAAAACCAGTACCAAGGATATGATTGCTTCTGTATTGTCCCAGGAGTATAATGTCTTGAAAACTCAAGGAAATTATAATAATGAAATCGGTGTTCCTTTAACGATTTTCAACCTGGATGATCATCACCAGGTTGGTGTTATAGAAATGGGAATGAGTAATTTTGGGGAAATAAGCAGGCTTACTTCCATTGTTCTGCCTAAGGTTGCCGTTATAACCAATATTGGCATTTCCCACATAGAAAAACTAGGATCCAGACAGAATATTCTGAAAGCCAAAATGGAAATCTTTGAAGGATTATCCAGGGACGGCTTAATTGTTTTAAATGGAGATGATAATTTATTATACGGTCTTAAAGGATTTCTAAATTACAGAACTGTTTATTACGGAATGGATGAGGGATTGGATTACCAAGCATATAATATACAGAATGCAGGAGAAGGCGGTATTTATTTTGATATAAATGTGAAAAATTCCGAATATAAGGTTCATGTGCCTCTTCCTGGTGTACATAATGTATATAATGCTCTGGCAGCCATAGCAGTGGGCTTGGAAATGGGTATTGAGATGGAAAACATTATAAAAGGAATTAATGAGTTTGTGCCGGAAAAAATGCGCTTAAATATAATAAAAGTCGGCAGTATAAAGGTAATTAATGATGCTTACAATGCTAACCCCCAGTCAATGGAAGCAGCTCTTAGGGTATTAAAGGATATTGGTAATGCACAAAGACGTATTGCTGTATTAGGAGACATACTTGAGTTAGGAGATTGGGCAAAAAAAGCTCATCTTGAAATAGGAAAACTTGCTTTTACTTTGGAAATAGATTACATTATAACCGTTGGCAATAATGCTGCATATATTGCAGAAGGTGCAATACTTGCAGGAATTTCTCCTAAAAGGGTCAGACATTTTCCTGATAACCGCTCAGCTATAGAATTTCTGGAAACTTTCGTTAAGAAAGGTGATGCTATATTAATAAAAGGATCCAGGGGGATGAAGATGGAAGAAATAGCCGAACAAATGATAATAAGAGGTGAAACACTTGAGAGGACAATTTAATTTATCAATACAGGTAAGTGCATTTATTTTTACCTTTGTACTGGCGTTAATAGCAGGTCCGATATTAATACCGGTTTTGAGAAGACTGAAAGTCGGCCAAACAGTGAGAGATGACGGACCGGCTACTCACCTTAAGAAAAGCGGTACTCCTACTATGGGAGGGATTATATTTTTAATCCCTATAGCCATAGTTTGTGCATATTTTTCTATTAAGCAGTATTCTGAGATAATTCCGTTATTAATAACAACACTGGGGTTTGGAACTATTGGTTTTATTGATGATTTTATCAAGGTAGTATTAAGAAGGAAAGACGGACTCCTTTGGGATCAGAAAATGTTCGGACTGCTTATTGTTTCTGTGACATTTACTATATATGCAGTAAGAACGGGAATTCTGAATACTGAAATTATTGTTCCTTTTAAAGGGATGGATTATACTGTGTCTCTGCCCATGTGGTTTTTTGTTCCTTTTACTATTTTTGTTCTTCTTGCCACAACAAATGCAGTAAACCTTACGGATGGTGTTGATGGTTTAGCGGCAGGTATTACTTTAATTATCATGGTATTTTTTACTATAGTAGCAATGACAAGAAGTGAATGGGATTATTTGAAAATTTTTTCAGCTACAGTTGCAGGCGGATGCCTTGGATTTTTAGCTTTTAATATACACCCTGCAAAGGTCTTCATGGGAGATACGGGTTCTTTAGCCCTTGGAGGGGCAGTGAGTGCAATTTCCATACTAATGAAGATGCCCTGGATTATTTTAGTGGCAGGTTTTATTTTTGTTGTTGAAGTTTTATCGGATATTATTCAGGTGGCATACTATAAACGTACGAAGAAAAGAATTTTTAAAATGGCTCCAATACATCATCATTTTGAACTTTCCGGGTGGAAAGAAACAAAAGTGGTTTTTGTATTTTGGACTGTTACTGTTATATGTTGCATGATTGCTTTGTTAACCTTGAGACTGAAGTTCTTTTAATTGAAGAATTTTTAATATAGGGGAATTATAATAGCTGGGGGATTTATATATATGCAGAGAAGAAAACCTTTTGATTTCTGGTTGTTTATGACCGTACTTATTTTACTATCCATCGGAATAATAACTGTTTTTAGCGCAAGTGCCCCTTTTTCACACAGCACATATCAGGACATTTATTATATATTAAAAAGGCAGTTAGCATATGCAGCGATAGGAATAGTTGCAATGCTAATTACCATGAATATTGATTACAGAATATTTTCAAAATTTGCAACATTATTTTTGATTGTCAGTATCTGCCTGTTAATAGCTGTATTTATTCCGGGCATTGGAATAAATGAAAACGGGGCAACCAGATGGATTAGATATCCTATCAGATTCCAACCTTCCGAGGTCGCCAAGATTGCTATTATAATTTATTTTTCGCATAGTTTATCGAAGCGGAAAACCCCTTTGAACTCATTTTTTAAAGATTTGCTGCCCTATCTTATCATCATGGGCATTTTTGCGGCATTGATGTTAAGGCAACCTCATTTAAGCGGTACCCTTATTCTATTGTCTTTGGCTACAATTATACTATTCTGTGCAGGTGCCAAAATTAAGCATTTTTTAGCCATGTTTATTCCTGCAGGAATAGCTTTTGCGGCGTTAATAACTTTTGTTCCTTACATGAGACGTAGGATTCTTTCTTTCAGGGATCCTTTCAGCGATATGCAGGGAGACGGTTACCAGGTAGTTCAATCTCTCTACGCCATAGGGTCAGGAGGGCTTTTTGGAAGAGGATTGGGAAAAAGTATGCAGAAATTTCTCTATCTTCCTTATCCACATAATGACTTTATCTTTTCTGTATTAGCTGAAGAGTTAGGATTTTTAGGTGTTTTAACTGTAATGCTGCTATTTGTTATTTTTACCTGGAGGGGAATTAAAATAGCAATGTGTGCTCCTGATACGTTTGGAAGCTTGGTAGCAGTAGGTATAACCTCATTAATAACCGTGCAGACCTTACTCAATATAGCCGTTGTTACAGCCGCTATGCCTCCTACAGGTGTATCTCTCCCGCTTTTTAGCTACGGAGGCACATCTTTAATATTAACGATGGCTTCTATCGGGATTCTTCTAAATATCTCCAGGTACGCGAATTATTCCAGGATATAAAGGGGATACTCCACATTACATGGATTACATGGGGACATTCCTACATTACAAGGGGACACCCCTCAACGTGAAAGGAATACCTCTCACTCTAGAAAGGAGTGTCCCCTTGCAATAACTCAGAGAAGTGTGTCCCCTCAATCAAAAGGGGACATTTCTCACTCGAGAGAAATGCCCATAATTAAGAGAGGTGTGTCCCCTTACCTTAACTACAGGAGGCGAACAACTTGAAAGTAATAATAGCAGGCGGGGGAACAGCAGGACATATAAATCCCGGTCTTGCAATTGCAAATGAAATAAAAGCCAGAAAACCTGATTCTGAAATTATATTTATCGGTACCAAGAAAGGTCTTGAAACTAATCTTGTTCCCAGGGAAGGTTATAAGCTGGAGCTTATAAAAGTTATGGGCTTTAGGAGAAAAATTAGTTTCGATAACATTAAAGCCATAATGGAGTTAATGCAGAGTTTTAATCAGGTGAGAAAGATAATAAAAGAATTTAAGCCTGATATTGTTATAGGAACGGGAGGGTATGTTTGCGGACCTGTTCTTTTAGTTGCTTCATTGATGAAAATCCCGACTTTGATTCATGAACAAAATGTATTCCCGGGACTTACAAATAGGATTTTATCCAGATTTGTGGACATAGTTGCCGTCAATTTCAAGGAAACGGAGAAGTATTTAAAACATGCAAAAAGAATTGTCCATACGGGAAACCCTATAAGAAAGGAGTTTTTAAACAGCATAAAAGATAAAAGTGCTGCAACGGACGGAAAAAAAACAAGACCCCTTGTCGTAATTTTCGGCGGAAGCAGGGGAGCGGAGAACATTAATAAATCTGTAGCAGAACTCATTTTGAACTACGGAAATCAATGTAAGTTTGATATCATATTTGCAACCGGTACGGCTCATTATGAGGAAATAACAAAAAGGCTGGGAAATAAAATACCGGAAAATATACAAGTTGTTCCGTATATATATAATATGGCGAAAATTATGGCATCTGCTGACTTGGCAGTTTGTAGAGCAGGAGCTATAACTTTAAGTGAATTAACAGTCATGGGTGTTCCGTCCATATTAATACCTTCTCCATATGTTGCGGACAACCATCAAGAATATAACGCAAGAACACTGGAAAAGAAAGGTGCTTGTGTTGTTATCCTTGAAAAAGATTTAAACGGAAAAATATTATATGAGCAAATAAGAGATTTGTTAACAAATAGGGCACAATTAAATAAAATGAAGGCAAATGCAAAAAGAATGGGAATAATAAATGCAGGAGAAAAAATCTGGGAGTTGATATTAGAAAGGATCAGAATTTAAATAATCTACTTAAAAGGTAGAAGAGGTTAAGCTTGCTCTCATGGTACACCTTAACTCAATAATTCGAGCCTGACCTCACAATAATACCTGCCCCCATGGTATCCATGGTAACGCTTGACCCCGTGGTAACACTTTTCGCTGCATTGCATAATATGGTAATGTGTGCGAGGTGTTATTATGAGTAAAATGGTAATACACGGTGGTCAAAAGTTAAAAGGAGAGGTACAGGTTGAAGGTTCCAAAAATGCTGTTTTGCCTATTTTGACAGCAACATTATTAAATAGTGGTATAAGTGTTATTAAAAATTGTCCAAGGTTAAGAGATGTGGATGTAACATTAAAAATACTAACGAAGCTTGGATGCAAAGTAAAATTTGAAGGGGATACGGTGATAATAGATTCTTCCACTATTAATAGCACTGATATACCTGTAGATCTGGCAACTGAAATGAGATCTTCCATAATTTTTGTCGGCCCGATGTTATCAAGGTGCAAGAAAGTTAAGATTAGTTTTCCGGGTGGATGTGAAATCGGACCAAGACCCATAGATTTGCATATTAAAGCTTTAAGAAGCATGGGTGCTAAAATACTTGATATACAGGGTGGAATTATTTACTTTAATGCCGATAGATTAGTTGGGACGGATATACATTTAAGCTACCCAAGCGTAGGAGCAACGGAAAACGCTATGCTAGCTTCGGTTTTTGCAGAAGGAGAAACATATATACATAATGCTGCAAAAGAACCGGAGATTATTGATTTGCAAAACTTTTTAAGAGCAATGGGAGCAAAGGTTACGGGAGCAGGTACAGGAGTGATTCATGTCGAGGGAGTAGGAAGAAAGCTAAACGATGTGGAATATACCATTATGCCGGACCGGATAGTCGCTGGAACATATATGATAGCAACTGCAATGACAGGTGGGGAAACAGTAATAAAAAATATCATACCTGAGTATATAAGTTCAATAACTTCAATTCTTATTGAAGCAGGGTCTGACATTAGTATTAGCAGAAATGAATTGAAAATTTCCGGTCCTAAAAGAAACAAAGCAATAGACATCGTCAGGACATTACCATACCCGGGATTTCCAACAGACATGCAAGCTCCGCTTGTTTCATTGTTAAGTATTGCTGACGGTACCAGTATTGTTATTGAAACGGTATTTGAAAACAGGTTTAAGCATGTAGACGAACTTATGAAGATGGGAGCTAATATAACTGTTGAAGGAAGAATTGCAGTAATTAGAGGAGTTAATAAACTTCATGGTGCAACCATATATGCCAGAGATTTGCGAGGGGCAGCTTCATTAGTACTTGCAGGACTGGTTGCTGAAGGAGAAACAATTGTAGAGAATATTTATCATCTTGACAGAGGATATGAAAGAATGGATGCTAAACTGACACAGTTAGGTGCAATGATACAAAGAAAAGATTAGGACTAAAAATATTAGGAAATAAATATTAGGGTAAAAATAGGGATAAAAATATGCAAAGGAAGAAAAGTGCAGCTTTAGATACATCGGATAATAAAACAAAGAGAAACAGGATAAAAATTGAAATTATATTTGTGTTATTGTTATTTGTCATCGTTCTTTTTATGTTTATAATGTCACCGATATTTAATATTTCAGATATAATTGTAGATGGCAGCAGTCATTATACTGCGCAGGAAATAATAAATGCTTCAGGGATTTCAATAGGAGAAAACGGCTTTAAAAACATCGGTGGCAATTATAAACATTACATTTTATTTAGGTATGGACAAGCTGAGAAAAATATAATATCATCACTGCCTTATGTAAAAGATGTGGTAGTAAAGTATATAATTCCTAATAAAGTAATAATAAATATAGAAGAAAGAGAACCGGTAGTATTAATACCTTACTTAGGTACATACCTGCTGACAGACAGACATGGCTATGTGGTTGAAACCGTCAGCAATCCTGAGGAGTATAATTTCCCTAAAATAAAAGGTTTGAAATTTTCAGGTTATGAAATAGGGCAACCGCTGGAAATCGTGAATGAAAAAAACTTTGAAGACCTAATATTATTAATTGATACATTGACTAATGAAGATAAAAGTGATAACTTTAAAATTACAGAATTAATTAATAGCATAGATATAAGTGACAAAAATAACATACACTTAACAATAGATTACAGGTTAGCGGTAAATTTTGGGAGCATTGAACAGATAGATTATAAAATAAAATCCTTAAAACAAATATTTAATAAAGGTATCGGAAAAGATGAGAAAGGATTTTTAGATTTTGCAACGGGACCTTATCCGGTGTTTATACCAAACTAAGCCGTGGGTTTATTTATTTTTAAGGAGGCTTTTTTCATATGATCCCGATTATAGGGTTGATTTTAGGATTAATAATAGGAATTTTCGTTCCTTATAATATACCGCAGCAATATTCCAATTACGCAGCAGTGGCAATATTAGCTGCACTAGATAGTGTTTTCGGCGGAGTAGTTGCTTCAATGCAGGGAAATTTTGATATGAAAATTTTCCTGTCCGGCTTTTTCGGAAATGCCCTTTTGGCTGCAGGTCTGGCTTACATAGGTGACCAATTGGGAATACAAATTTATCTAGCTGCTATTTTTGCTTTTGGTAACAGGTTATTTTTAAATTTTGGTGTCATTAGGAGGTATGTGTTGAATAAAATTACGAAAAAAGATAAAATAAACTAGTAAAAGACATTGTTGTTAAACATAAGACAAATTTTAACAGTCAAAACACTATAAGTAAAACACTATAAAAAACATTAAATATACGATAATTTTTTTAGAATATGCGATAATTTTTTAGGGAAAAACTGTAGCTTAATTTTCATGAGGGGGAAAAATGTGAAGGATGTAATTGTTAGTATAGATATTGGTACTACAAAAGTTTGTACCATAATCGGCATGGTTAATAAAATAGGTCAATTAGAAATATATGGTAAGGGATATGTACCTTGCAACAGTGTAAAAAAGGGAGTAATAGTTGATATTGAGGCTACTTCTGAAGCGATAAAGCTTTCGGTTGAAAAGGCAGAGGAAGAAGCCGGTTTTAAGGTAGGATCTGCGTATGTAAATATCTACGGCCTCCATACTACCATACTAAATGAAAAATTGGGAATTGAGCTTTCTGATGAAGGTAGTAAGACTATTTCTACAGATGATCTTGATAGGTTATACGATAAATTTGAAAGAATACCTGTTCCCTCAGGAAGCCAAATTATTGACATAATACCCAGAGAATTTGTTATAGACGGATATGATAGTATAAAAGATCCAATTGGAATGTCAGGTTCTTATTTGGAAATGGATGCGGATATTATAGCGGGAAAGTACATATCGGTACAAAACATTATCAAAAGTGTAGAGAGAGCCGGCTTGGAAGTAGACGGTATTATAATGGGAACTTATGCATTGTCTGAATTAGCTTTGACACCTGAAGAAATGGAGCAGGGTGTATTACTGATTGATGTAGGAGGCGGCATAACGGATATATCAGCTTATAAGAACGGTATAATTCAGATGTATGATTCTTTGCCGGTGGGAGGCGAACATATAACAAATGATATTTCAATAGGATTGAATATTTCCACAATGGAAGCGGAGAAGATAAAGAAGCAATATGAACTAGCTTTGACAGATTTAATAAAGAATGACCAGGAAATTTCCATATATGATGTTAAGGAACAAACATACAAATCTGTTAGAATTTCACAAGTAATTGAAATAATAGAAGCAAGAACAACGGAAATATTGTCACTGAGTAAAAGTATAGTTGAAAAGTATATGGAGCCGGAGGATTTAGCTTCAGGTATTGTTTTGACTGGTGGAGGTATTTCTTACCTTAACGGATGTAAACAAATTGCAAATGAGGTATTTGGTTTACCGGTAAGAGTGGCTGCATATAGAAGCAGTGAAGGTTTGTTAAAGGCAGAATATGCAACGGCTGCCGGTATTATAAAATATGTTAATTCAAAGAACAAAAGGAACAGTATAGCATTTAGCAGTCCTGAGAAAGATACAGTTGTAAAAGTAAAAAAGGAAGGGTTTTTGGAAAAGTTCATTGGAATTATAAGAAGAATTTTTTTCTAGATTTTACAAAACACACAAATATGATAAATTATCGTAATAAATAAATATAGCAATTAGTAAATACACTATTGCACTAGTTTGGATAATAATATATTATTTATTTATAAGGTTATTTATTTACAGTAACATAAAAAAATGTAAAAGTCTTGTCTTATTTTTTAAACCGGTATTTGTGAATTTTGTATGCTTGGAATGACATAATGATATTTATTTAACTTAATACGAAAGAAAAGTGTAAGGGGGAAGTTTAAGTGCTGGAATTTGATGTTGAGATGGAACATTTCGCTCAGATAAAGGTTGTAGGAATTGGTGGAGGAGGAAACAATGCCGTTAACAGAATGGTAGAAGCCGGTCTCAAGGGAGTTGAGTTTATTGCCATAAATACCGATAAACAAGCATTGCTTTTGTCAAAAGCTAATTCGAAAATACAGATAGGAGAAAAACTTACCAAAGGGCTAGGCGCAGGAGCAAATCCTGAAATAGGTGAAAAGGCAGCAAATGAAAGCAAAGAAGAGATCAGCCAGGCTTTAAAAGGTGCGGATATGGTGTTTATAACAGCCGGAATGGGTGGAGGTACAGGTACAGGAGCAGCACCTATAGTAGCCCAAATAGCAAAGGAAATGGGTATACTCACAGTAGGTGTAGTTACTAAGCCTTTTACATTTGAAGGTAGAAAAAGGGCACAATTCGCTGAAAGAGGGATTGAAAACCTGAAAGCTGCTGTAGATACATTGGTGACTATTCCAAATGACAGATTATTGCAGATAGCAGAAAAAAAGACTACAATAGTTGAGGCTTTTAAGCTGGCTGATGATGTGTTAAGACAGGGAGTTCAGGGAATATCAGATCTAATTACAATCCCTGGATTAATTAATCTTGATTTTGCAGATGTAAAAACAATTATGCTAAATACGGGACTCGCTCATATGGGAATCGGAAGAGCTTCGGGTGAAGGTAGAGCAGAAGAAGCTACAAAGAAAGCAATTGAAAGTCCTTTGTTGGAAACTTCAATTGAAGGAGCTAAGGGTGTGTTGTTGAATATAACCGGTGGCACCGATCTTGGATTATTTGAAGTGGACGTAGCTGCCAGCCTTATTGAAAAGTCTGCTGATCCTGATGCCAATATAATAATTGGTGCTGTAATAGATGAAAAACTTGGTGACGAGATTGTAATCACCGTTATTGCAACAGGTTTTGAAAAGTCACCGGTAATTAAAAAACAGGATAAAACATCATCACCGCTTGATAAAAACAAAAAACCTCCTTTAAATGATAAGTTACGTACAAACATAGATGTAACGGAAGATGAACTGGATATACCTACTTTCTTGAGAAGAAACAGGTTTAAATAAACTTAAGCTAAAAGCTTATTAGTGAAATTTTGTTAATTAAAACTTATCATTAAAATTTATTAATAAGAAAAGAATTGGGAAACAAAATATATATAAATAAATTATAAAATAAATAAATTATAAATTAAAGAAATATCGGTAAGATATGTCCTCATATTGAAATTATATATTTATTAGGAATCTTTAAATTATAATATTTATTTGACTTCAAAGAAAGGCACTCTTATGATTAGTTTTGATCGGATTGCGATTCTTTTACATAGAGTGCTTTTTTGGATGCCTGCCTGCAGTTAACAGAGTCATTTGGTTAACATAGTAATCTTCTACAATAACATAATCGCATCTAACAAATAACAATACAATAACATAATTCTAACAAATAACGACATTACCTCCCATTATAATATATGGATGTTGTTAGAGATTTTGACAAAAAAATTAAAACTGCAAATATATAATTAAGAATAAGTATATTTGTTAAATACGTTGAGCAAGTTTAATTCAAAAAATAAAACTAAAATTAAAAAAATTTCTAAATGTGTTATATATGCATAAAGTATTGAATATATGTAATATTAGGGATTGTCTATTTAAATGTAGATTGTGAGGTTATATCTGTGGAGATATATTTGGATGTTCTTGTGTTGGAAAACATAGTCATGAATTATCTTATTCTATGGACTACTAGCAAAATACTGAGAACGAAGACATCCAATTTACGTCTTTTTATAGGAGCTTTATTAGGAGCGTTATACGCTGCTTTCCTCATTGTAAAACCGCAATTTCGTCTTTATTACACTGCCACGGCTACTTTTATTTTGTCTTTAGTTATGGTTGCGGTAACTTTTTCACCTGAAAAACTTGGCAGTTTTATAAAAACCTTAGTTGTGTTTTATCTTTCAACTTTTGTTTTTGCAGGGGCGACTTTTGCCTTTTTCTATTTGAACAACCGGAATACCTTTATCAAGAACGGATTATTGTATGTTTTTTGGGATTCAAAGTGGACAGCTGTTCTTCTTTCTATAATAACTTCGATAATTATTATTAAAGTGTTTATTGAGATTGTTCAACAAAAATTCTTTAAGGAAAAGCTCATAACCCATTTAAAGGTTATTTTTGATAATAAGGAAATAAGCGTTTCAGCATTGATAGATACAGGGAATTCTCTGCAGGATCCAATTTCAAATATGCCTGTAATAATTGTTGAATTCTCTGCAATAAAAGAAATATTACCTTCGGAAATATGCAGTATTTTTGAACAAGTAGAGGAACAAGACTTCTCCAAACTGGCAAGTATGTTATATAACTCTAATTGGTTTAACAGATTTAGATTGATACCTTTTAATTCTCTAGGCAAAGAAAATGGCATGCTTATAGGTTTTAAACCTGATTACGTAGTTATCGGGGAAGATTCTGAGAGAAAAGATGTGAAAGATGTGGTAATTGCCATATACAATAAAGTACTTTCCAAAACAAAAAGCTACAAGGCATTGCTGGGACCGGACCTGTTGTAGGAAAGTATTTGGAAATTAATATTTTCAATTGCCATCATCCTGTGAAGTTAACAAGACGATAGGAGGAGAGGGATTACAATGTTGATAATTAAAAATGAGAAAAGGGAGAATAATAATGCATGGACAAAAAAAATGAAAGTAGAGCCAAAAAGAAATAAATTTAACAAGATTAAGTTCATATTATATGTAAAATGCATACGTGCTCTTACGAAAATAGGATTATATTCCAAACAATTTATTTATTATATTGGCGGAAGTGAAGCCCTACCTCCACCGCTGACTGATGATGAAGAGAATTATCTTTTGGAACGATTAGGTAAAAGTGATTATGGAGTAAAGAAAATACTTATTGAAAGAAATTTAAGACTGGTGGTGTATATAGCAAAAAAATTCGAGAACACCGGAGTAGGAGTTGAGGATTTGGTTTCAATCGGAACAATAGGTCTTATAAAGGCCATTAATACATTCAAACCGT
The DNA here is from genome assembly GCA_012840075.1 of Clostridiaceae bacterium. Taxonomy (GTDB): domain Bacteria; phylum Bacillota; class Clostridia; order Acetivibrionales; family DUMC01; genus DUMC01. The sequence continues at coordinate 40,007 of DUMC01000110.1, forward strand.
CCAAAAACATAAAATTAGCCACTTATGCTTCCAGATGTATTGAAAATGAAATATTAATGTATCTTAGGAGAAATAATAAAACAAAAACGGAAATATCAATTGATGAGCCTTTGAATACGGATTGGGACGGAAATGAATTGCTTTTATCCGATATATTGGGAACTGATAATGACGTAATTCACAGAACTCTTGAAGATGAAATTGATAAGGAATTGTTAAATGCAGCACTCAAAAAGCTTTCCTCAAGGGAAAAGAAGATAATGGAGTTAAGGTTTGGTCTTATAAACGGAGTTGAAAAAACCCAAAAAGAAGTTGCTGATATGTTGGGAATATCGCAATCATATATATCAAGACTTGAGAAAAGGATAATAGGGAGGTTAAGGAAAGAGATTAACAGAATGGTTTAAAAAAGTCATTTGCATAATTCAAATTAACTTGTCAAGGCCATTTCGCAAAATTTTGTTTGTTCTAATAAAATTAAATTTCGTATAAAAAAACCTTCCGTGGCAATAATGATATTGACAGAATTCATTGCCGGGAGGGTTTTAAATGCATACCAACAAGGTGGAAATATGTGGCGTAAATACATCAAAACTGCCAGTGCTAACAAATGAGCAAAAGAAAGAACTATTTGAGAGAATGCATAAAGGAGATAGCTCGGCAAGAGAAGAATTTATAAAAGGGAACTTAAGATTGGTTTTAAGTGTAATACAAAGATTCAACAATAGAGGAGAATATGTTGATGACCTATTCCAGGTTGGATGTATAGGATTAATTAAAGCAATAGATAATTTTGACGTATCACATAATGTAAAATTTTCCACTTATGCAGTTCCAATGATTATCGGAGAAATAAGAAGATATTTAAGGGATAATAACTCAATCAGAGTAAGCCGTTCATTGAGAGATATAGCGTATAAAGCATTACAAGTTAAAGAAAGACTCACAAATGAAAATTCCAGAGAGCCTACCGTAGCTGAAATTGCAAAAGAACTTAAAATACCAAAAGAAGATGTAGTTATGGCCCTTGATGCAATTCAGGAGCCGATTTCACTCTTTGAAGCCATATATCATGACGGTGGGGATGCTATATTTGTGATGGATCAGGTAAGTGATGAAAAGTGCAATGACGAAAATTGGATTGAAGAAATTTCATTAAGAGAAGCCATGCACAAATTAAATGACAGAGAAAAGCTGATACTCAATTTAAGGTTTTTTGAAGGGCGAACGCAAATGGAAGTTGCAGAAGAAATCGGGATTTCGCAAGCACAGGTATCAAGACTTGAGAAAACTGCACTTCTTCATATAAAAAAACATATATGATAAAGGGTGCATGAATTTAAAATGCACCCTTTATTTATATAAACAATTGGACAACAACAAAAACATGATATAAAATAGTATTTAGGTATTTTATTGCTCTAATATATATAAAATATATTAGAGCATTTTGTTAATTTGTTGAGGTGATAGCTTTGAGCCGCACAATAGATCTAAAGCAGAAGGAAGTAATTAATATTTCTGACGGAAGAAGAATTGGTTTTGTAAACGATGTTGAATTTGATTTGGACAGCGGTAAAATAGATGCAATTGTTATTCCTGCCAGCGGTCGCTTATTCGGTTTGATCGGAAAAGAAGAGGAATTTGTAATTCCCTGGGAAAAAATAAGAAAAATAGGTGAAGATATTATATTGGTTGACCTTGACGAGCGCTTTATTAAAAAATATTTTACTTGATATGTAACGATTAACAAAGCACGAAATTGAAAATTAATATATAAAATACTTTAGAAAAAAACATGGTTAGAGAAAATAAGGAGATGGGAATATGAAGTGCCCATATTGCGGTCACGGGGAGGATAAAGTTATAGATTCAAGACCCACAGATGAAGGGACTGCAATAAGAAGAAGAAGAGAATGCCTGAAATGTTCAAGGCGTTTTACTACATATGAAAAAATAGAGACAATTCCTATAATGGTTATTAAAAAAGACAAGAGACGGGAACCTTTTAAAAGAGAAAAAATTTTAAACGGTTTGATGAGGGCTTGCGAGAAGAGACCTGTTTCCATAACCCAATTAGAGAGCATAGCGGATGAAATTGAAAGTTATTTGTATAATTCAACACAAAAGGAAATTACTTCAAGAGAAATAGGAGAGATGGTAATGGCAAAGCTTAAAGAAATCGATGAGGTGGCATATGTCCGTTTCGCTTCGGTATATAGACAATTTACTGATTTAAATATTTTTATGCGTGAATTAAGAAAAATTTTAGATGAGAAAAAATGAATTAAATTAACAATTTGTTAACAAAATTTATATTTTTTTGTGCTAAAATAAAAGTTATGTATAAAAGTGAAGTAACTTTTGTCTTAAGTCCCTCCTGATGAATTATAATGTTTAAGGGAGAGGGATAGAAGATGTTTGGAGTTACGGAAAAGAAAATAGAGAAGTGGAAAATAAAGAACAATGCGAAAAAAATTGCTGAAGCAATGAACCATAAAAATAAAAATATAAGATTAGCTGCAATAAAAGCCGGAGCAGAGCTGAAAGACGATAGCGTGTTTAATACTTTGGTAGCTTTGCTGAAAGATCCTGATCCTGAAATAAGAGCATGCTCTGCAGAATCACTTGGTAAATTGGGAAGACCAAGTGCACAGGAACATTTAAAACTGGTTTCTGAAACTGACAGTGATAAAAATGTGAGAGAAAAAGCTCTTGAAGCAATGAGAAGCATTATTGCACACAAGACTAAAATTGGCAGCTAGGATGAAATAAATGTATCTTTAAATTTATTTTATTTATATATTACTTTTTTGACATAATGTAACTGATATAGTTGGTGGTTTTATATTATATTATTTTAATGTTTATACTTATTTATACTTAATCTAATGTCATTTTATTATGTATTTACATTGGGTTTGTTTAATTATATATTAATTAAATGAATAAGTTTAAAGATACATTTAATTTGAAACATTGTTAAACAAAGATTAACTCTCAGGAGGGACAAAAGGCAATTTTTTCTAAGATTACATATTAAATTAATATATGTAAATAACATAAAAATATTGAAAATTTTTACATTTAGGTTATAATGTAAATATGGATGTATATGCAACGGTATTTACATTATAACCAAGCAAATACATCCTTCCGATATTATGGTCTATAAGCTTGGTACGAAAGGATGTATTTTTTATGCTATCGAAAATTAAAAGCTGTGGTTTAAAAGGTATTGAAGGGTTTATTATTAATGTAGAAACTGATATAAGCAACGGTATACCTGCTTTTGACTTAGTAGGTCTTGGTGATGTTGCAGTAAGAGAAGCTAAAGAACGAGTACGTTCAGCAATTAAAAATACAGGATACGAATTTCCTACGAGGAGAATCACAGTCAATCTTGCCCCGGCTAATTTGAGAAAAGAAGGATCTGCTCTTGACTTGCCAATTGCAATGGGAATACTTGCCGCCACCGGCCAAGTTGACAGCTCACTGATTGATGATTACATGATTATAGGCGAGCTTTCATTAGACGGTCAGATTAAAGGTATAAACGGCGTTCTTTCAATGGTTTTGTGTGCTTGCCAAGAAGGTATTAGAAATGTGATATTACCTAAAGAAAATGCTGATGAAGCTGCAGTAATTGAAAATGCAAACATTTATCCTGCCGAGCACCTTGAGGATGTCATTCTTCACGTTAATGGACACAGAAGTATCAAGAGGCATACTGTTGATGTCAAATGTTTATTTGATATAAAAGAGCAATTTTATGAAAATGATTTCTCTGAAGTTTGCGGGCAGGAAAATGTTAAAAGGGTCTTAGAGATAGCAGCTGCAGGATCTCATAGTTGTCTGATCATGGGAATACCGGGATCGGGAAAAACCATGCTGGCCAGAAGGTTGCCTTCAATTCTTCCCCCTTTAACTTTTGATGAAGCACTTCAAGTCACCAGGATACACAGCATAGCCGGTTATTTGCCGCCAAAAACATCGTTAATAACAACAAGACCTTTCAGAAGTCCACACCATACTATTTCAGCTACAAGTCTTATAGGTGGAGGCAAGTATCCAAAGCCGGGTGAAATAAGCCTTGCCCATTATGGAGTACTTTTTCTTGATGAAGTTTTCGAATTTGATAAACATACGCTGGAAGCAATGCGGCAGCCTCTTGAAGACGGTGTGGTTACGATTTCACGGCTTAACGGAAGTATTACATATCCTGCTGAAATTACATTGATTCTTACAGGGAATCCATGTCCATGCGGATATAGAACTGACGAAACGAAAAAATGCACTTGTTCCTACAATGAAATTCAAAATTATTTAAGCAAACTCAGTGGACCGCTACTTGATAGGATTGACTTGTATGTGGAGGCTATGCCCGTTAAATACAAAGAATTGAATTCCATAGGTAATGGTGAAAATTCTTCTCAAATAAGGCAAAGAGTAATAAGAGCCAGAGATATCCAACTGGAAAGGTATAAAGGATATAAGATTTTTTCTAATTCACAGCTTTCCGGGGCTTTAATAAAAAAATTCTGTAAATTGGATTCTAAAGGAAACGCATTGTTAAAAAATGCATTTGAAAAATTTAATTTAAGTGCCAGGGCATACAACAGGATACTGAAAGTAGCAAGAACAATTGCCGATCTTGATGAAAGTGCAGACATAAAATCATTCCATATTGCAGAGGCTATTCAATATAGAGTGACTTCACTTAGATGAAATATGTATCTTGGCAAAATTTTCTTCCGTAAATAAGATGAATATTAGGTTACGATAATAAATCCTAAATTGCAACGATAAATACATCTTCCGCAAAATCTTCTGCATAAAAATCCTTGACATTACCTTATCGTTAAGTTATATTTGAATATAATAATTGCTAATATCAAGAAAAATTGATATTTTAATAAATAAAAAAATGCATATAGATGAAAAACGATGAACAAGAGGAGTAGGCAGGGTGCTGGCTCACAGAGAGGAAAGATCAGCGGGTGGAAGTCTTTCCGAGTTTCAGTATGCCGAAGGTAGCTTGGGAGTTCTACGGCTGAACTTTATAATAATGAACCCTTGAACTTTTATATTTGAATTTTTTATTTTTATTTCTGCAAGTTTAAAGTTCAGAATTGTTAACGGCAACTATGTTGTTAATTATATTAAGTATGAAACGTGGTTAGCGGTAGTAAGGGGATTATTATAGACAGTAGGCTGTAGCGGCTAAAATCCGTTATGTCTTCGAGTTGCCCTTAGGGTTGATGCATCATTTATCATATTATGCAGGTTAATTGTTGCTCAAACCGGAAAGGGAAGTTTGGTGGTAACGCGGAAGATACAGCCTTTCGTCCAATATTTGGATGAAAGGCTTTTATAATTTTATTATTATAATATCTTTAGATAAATGTATATTTAAGGTGTATTTAATATGAAGAAATATTGGCCGGAGATGACGTTGCAATAATAGCAATACTACAGTGTTTAAGATAAAAAAATCTAATGTTTAAAGTTAATTTAGTTGAGAGATTAAGAGAATTTAAATTTGAGTAAGGCTAAAGCCTAAATTAAGAGTGATTAAAAGTAAAACATGAAAAATAATTGCAACAGGAGGTAATTTTTATGGCAGGCACGAGTCATATACTGGAAAAAACATATGATCCAAAACAGGTAGAGGATAGATTGTACAAAGAATGGATGGATAATGGATATTTTCATGCCGTCATTGATAAAAATAAAAAACCTTTTACAATTGTAATACCACCGCCGAATATCACAGGTCAACTTCACATGGGACACGCTCTTGACAATACTTTGCAGGATATCCTGATCAGGTGGAAGAGAATGCAAGGTTATTGTGCCTTATGGCTTCCGGGAACTGACCATGCAAGTATTGCAACTGAAGCAAAAATTGTTGAAGCATTGGCAAAAGAAGGACTTACCAAGGAAATGATCGGGCGTGAAAAATTCCTTGAGAGAGCATGGAAATGGAAAGAACATTATGGTAACAGGATTGTTGAACAATTAAAGAAACTTGGCAGTTCTTGCGACTGGGAAAGAGAACGTTTTACAATGGACGAAGGGCTTTCTGAAGCAGTAAAGGAAGTTTTTATTAGGTTGTATGAAAAAGGTTTAATTTATCGGGGCGAAAGGATTATAAACTGGTGCCCGAAGTGCAATACTTCAATATCAGACGCAGAAGTTGAATATGAGGAGAAGCAAGGTCATCTTTGGTACATTAAATACCCCATAAAAGACAGCAATGAATATGTGGTTGTAGCCACCACAAGGCCGGAAACCATGCTGGGAGATACTGCCGTTGCAGTTCATCCTGAAGACGACAGATATAAACATTTAATAGGAAAAGCCGCTATATTGCCTCTTATGAACAGGGAAATTCCTATAATTGCTGATGATTTTGTAGAAAAAGAATTTGGTACGGGAGCGGTTAAAATTACTCCGGCGCACGACCCAAATGACTTTGAAGCCGGGTTAAGACATAATTTGCCGCAAATTAAAGTTATTGACAACAACGCAACAATGAATGAAAATGCCGGGCCATATGCAGGTATGGACAGATACGAAGCACGGCAGCAAATAGTAAAGGACTTGGAGAATCTTGGGCTTTTATTAAAAATTGAAGATCATACCCATAATGTAGGAGAATGCTATCGCTGTGGGACGGTAATAGAGCCTCTGATATCCAAACAGTGGTTCGTATACATGAAACCACTAGCAGAACCTGCTATAGAAGTCGTTAAAAACGGTACCGTTAAATTTGTTCCGGAAAGATTTGCAAAGATCTATTTTAATTGGATGGAAAATATACAAGACTGGTGTATTTCAAGGCAACTATGGTGGGGTCACAGAATACCCGCATATTACTGCCAAGATTGTAATCATATGATGGTTTTAAGAGAAGCTCCTGAAAAATGTGAAAAATGCGGAAGCAATAACATTGTTCAGGATGAAGATACGCTTGATACATGGTTTAGTTCTGCTCTATGGCCGTTTTCAACTCTTGGCTGGCCAAAACAAACTGAAGATTTGGAATATTTCTATCCTACAGATGTGCTGGTAACCGGTTATGATATAATATTTTTCTGGGTTGCGAGAATGATATTCTCAGCTCTTGAGCACATGAAAAAAGAGCCTTTTAGGTATGTATTCATACACGGTATTGTGAGAGATGCTTTAGGAAGAAAAATGAGCAAATCCCTTGGGAATGGAATAGATCCTCTTGAAGTAATAGAACAATACGGGACTGATGCATTAAGATTTGCTCTTGTTACAGGAATATCCCCGGGTAATGATTTAAGATTTTCAACCGAAAAAGTTGAAGCCGGAAGGAATTTTGCTAATAAAATTTGGAATGCCGCAAGATTTGTCCTGATGAACTTTGATGAAGAGCTTGATTTTTCAAAAGTTGATCAAGATAAATTTGAAATGTCCGATAAGTGGATATTGAGCAGGATAAACAAATTGTCGAAAGAAGTTACTGAAAATCTAGACAAATTTGAATTGGGTATAGCTTTGCAGAAAATTTATGATTTTGTATGGGAAGAATTCTGCGATTGGTATATTGAAATGGTAAAACCCAGACTTTATAACAGAGAACATCCGTCAAGGCTTGAAGCACAGTATGTACTAAATTACGTACTCAAAAATGCCATGAAGCTGCTCCATCCTTTTATGCCGTTTGTAACGGAGGAAATATACAAACACCTTATAATAGATGATCCCAGCATCATGATTTCTAAATGGCCCGAATATAATGAAAAATACAATTTCCCTCAGGACGAGGAGAATATGACCTTTATCATGGATGCTACAAGAGGTATCAGGAATATAAGAGCAGAAATGAATGTACCGCCCTCTAAGAGGTCAAAGGTTGTATTTGTTACCCAGGATGAAGAGAAGAAGAAAATTATCCGAGAAGGTTCATATTTCCTTGAAAAACTTGCATGGGCCTCTGAAATTTTAATACAGGAGGATAAAACCGGCATATCAAGTAATGCTGCAAGCGCAATCTTGCCGGGAGCAGAAGTATACATCCCGTTGGAGGAGCTAATAGATATTGAAAAGGAAATTGAAAGACTTGAGAAGGAAAAAGCTAATCTGAAAAAAGAACTTGAAAGGGTAAACAATAAGCTTAATAATCCCAATTTCGTTGCAAAAGCTCCTGAAAAAGTAGTTGAAGAAGAAAGAATGAAAAAGGTGAAATATCAAGAGATGTATGACAGGATTGTTGAAAGGATAAAAGGATTGAGAGGATAAGCTGATTTAGAGAACAGTGAATGAAAATACCCGCTGTAGTTGATACAGCGGGTATTTTTTATGACTCATGAACTTTATTAAAGAAAATCAAGGCATAACAGCATGCTTACGAAGGTAGGATTTGCTTTTCAAATGACGTTCATTTTAGGTTTGCAATGCAAAAGAAGTTAAAAGCACGGCATACTTGAATAAGAGAATATAGGCTGGTATACTAAAAATATTAAGTATTGATGAGCATACAAATTATACAAAAGCCGCTTTCTTAAAGAATAACTACAACATAGTTTTTTTTAGTTGCAGAAATGCAATTAGATATAATACACTATAATTATTATTTAAAAAGGGAGGGGATCTTGATGCAAAAAGATTTTAGTTTTATAGATATTAATACAAAAGAAACTTCGGATAATATAGAATTAATCTTTCCAAACTGGGATAAGGAGAATGAAAAAGTTTGTGTATTTAGTCCTCATGATGACGATGCCTTAATAGGAGCAGGATATGCAATTAAAGCTGCTCAAAAGAATAATGCCGATGTCTACATATTCATATTTTGTAGCGGAAATGCAGGTTACAGTATACCCGAACAAAAGGATGAAATTGTTGAAATACGTAAGCGTGAAACTATAAGTGCTTACGGCGCATTAGGAATACCGGAAGAGAACATAGTAAGATTTGAATATCCCGATTTTAGTGCTATTCAAAATATAGGATGGTTTCTTAACAATGAGACTGAAGGAAGTTTTAAAAAAGTCATTTCAACTTTAAGAAAACTTAAAATCACAAGAATCCTTGTTCCTAACCATTACAGAGAGCATATAGATCATTACGCTGTTAATCTTATCGGCTCTTTTGACAGTCCTCAAGCAGGTGACCCGATAGTAGTAGATTGGGGAGAACCATGCACGGTTAAGAGCGTTCTTGAATACTCCGTATGGGCTGATTTTTCTCCGGAGGATGCTCTTGTTAACAGTAGGAATACTGCGCTCAGAGCAAATCGTTTGATTGCGGTTAGCAGTGAAATTGAAAAGACCGTACAAAAAAGTATTTCTTGTTATGTTTCTCAGGGTGAAATAATAAAGGGTCTTGTTAAATCAAGGGAGGAACGTCTTTGTCAGAATGGGATGTATATTGAACCTTACATATTTTTTGATCCGAGACCGAAACTTAACTTTGAGCCGTATAAAGAATTTGTAGCGAAATATGTAAAACCATAAAACTTGTTCTTATTCTAAATTAATCAATAGAAACTTTACAATGTTGTTTATTCTCATTATTTAAGTACTAATCATCATTATTAAAGTATTTTAAAGTATTTTTCCAAATTCCAAATACTTAACGGGTATTTTTATAATATAGTTTTTATATTGCTGAATATGTTTCTGGCAGTATCACTTTCTCTGCTGTTAAATGAACTCCATAGTAAAAAACTTGCAAAAGTACTGCAGACTATATTCATCATGCCCCATTTTTTATCCATGACGGTTGTATCAATTGTAGTTTTTGCTTTTTTAAGTGTTAATAACGGGTTACTAAATAACATATTAGAGTTGTTAGGATATTCCAGGCACAATTGGTACATGGAACGTAAATTTTGGCCGCTGTTTTTAGTGCTTGTAAATGCCTGGAAACATGTTGGGTATTCAGCAGTAGTGTACTTAGCCTCTATTTCAAGTATATCGGAAGAGTATTACGAAGCTGCGATTATTGATGGTGCAAATAAATTACAACAAGCTTGGTATATAACAATTCCCCATCTTAGGACGATGATGACTATATTATTAATTCTTTCCGTCGGTGGTATATTCAGAGGGGATTTTGGACTTTTCTATACCGTTCCTCAGGATAATGGTGTTTTGTATCCTGTTACTGATGTGATAGACACATATATATATAGATCTATGAGAGTATTAAATAACGTTGGTATGGCAACTGCGGCAGGTCTTTATCAATCAGTCGTTGGTTTCATACTGGTTTTGACTACCAATAAAATAGTGAATAAAATTTCACCTGAATATGCTATGTTTTAGCAGTTATACAATGTTTTAGCCGTTGATTTTATTCGATAGAAAGGGGCTAGTTAAATGGCAAAAAAGAAAAGAAGTTTTAATCAAATATCCACAGGGTGGAATATTGTGATATCTGCTATGCTGATAATAGCTTCGCTTTTTGTTGTACTTCCTCTGCTTTTGGTTGTAATAATATCATTTTCAAGTGCAGAGAGCATAGCTTTGCACGGTTACACGTTTTTGCCCTCAGAGTTTTCTTTAGCTGCCTATAAAAACTTAATGAAGACCGGAACCCAGATAAAGAATTCATATATAATCACAATTTTTTATACCATTACCGGAACAGTTCTTAGTTTGGCGGTTATGTCTATGTTTGCATATGTATTAGCCCAAAAAAGATTTCCTGCCAGAAAAGGTTTGACTTTTTATGCATTCTTTACAATGCTGTTTTCCGGAGGACTTGTACCTTCGTATATATTGAATGTGCGATATCTTCATCTTGATGATACCATATGGATATTCATACTACCTTCATTAGTCAGTGCATACTATGTTATTATATTGCGAACTTTCATACAAACAACTATACCAGATACATTGTTCGAAGCTGCAATAATAGACGGTGCAAATGACTTTACTATTTTTTGCAAAATAGTTCTTCCGCTTTTTAAGGCAGGTCTTGCTACAATCGGTTTGTTCAATGTGGTCAACCGGTGGAATGATTGGTTTACCGGGATGCTTTACATAGAGAATCCAAAACTTATTCCACTCCAAACAATGCTGCAAAAGATTCAAAGGAATATTGAATTCATAAAACAGAATGCAGAGTTTGCGGATACTGCCATGGGATTGGAGCTGCTCAGATCAATGCCGACTGAGAGCACGCGAATGGCTATTACAATAATCGCAGTAGTTCCGATACTTTTTGCATATCCGTTTTTTCAAAGATACTTCATCAAGGGGTTGACTATTGGAAGTATAAAAGGTTGATAGGTTTTTATCGATAGTGCAATAACCACCTAAAGGTGGGAAAACATAAATAACTAGAGGAGGGTATATATGAAAAAGGGTTTTTTGAGCAAACTATTAGTATTGTTAATCATTTCAGCATTAGTAATTTCCGGATGTCAAGGAACCGGTTCTACCGGAAAATCCACAACTGAAGAAACAAAAACTGGTAGTCCAACTGAAGCTCCTGATTCAAGTCTTGAACATGTAGAGCTTGTTTGGTATAGCGGAGTTGACCATATAAGACCTGATCAGGACATGGTATGGAGTGAAATTAACAAATACCTGAAAGAACGAATCAATGTAACTCTCGACTACCACTTTTTTGCAATGGCTGATTATGCGGACAGGATACCTACAGTTATAAATGCAGGACAATACATGGACATTCTCTTTATGGGAGCAAGGTATGATTTTGTCAGTCATGCACAAAGAGGAGCTTTTTATCCTCTTGAAGATTTAATCGATAAATATTTGCCGAAGACAAAGGCAATTTTGCCAAAAGGTGCATGGGAAGCCGTAACTGTTGACGGGCATATTTACGGAGTACCTCCTTATAAAGATCTAGCAGACCGTTGGAGCTTCTTATATAATAAAACAATGACTGATAAGTACAACCTTAAGGTTCCGGGACCCGGCGAATGGAGTACCTTCTGGGATATGATACCGCTTCTGTATGAAGCTAAAGCTGCAAGGGATGCGGATGAACCGGAATTGGCAAAATATCCGATCATGGGTGTAGTAAATGTAGTAAACAGGTATTATCCTTATGAAACCCTTTATAGCCTGGCTGTGGCTAACATACCTGGAATTGAAGCATATGAAGGACAAGGAAGCGGAGAAACGGTTTTCAATCTTTATGCTACAAAAGAGTACAGAGAGGTTTGTAAGACAATTAAGAAACTGGTAGATGAAGGAATTTTCCCATATGATGCTAAAAACTTTGACCCAGATAAAGCATTGGTAAATGCCGGAAAACTTTTAGGTTCATTTGCAGGCGGATATATTGAAATAAGACCGGATATGTTTGTAGGAAGAGAAACAGGACTTACTACTTCAAAGTTGGTTGTAATGACTACAAATTATGTTCAGTCAGGTATGCAATCATTATCCAGCCAAACTAAGCATCCTGAACGTGCACTGATGTTCCTGGAGCTTCTGAATACTGATAAAACCCTTGCAAACATGGTACGTTTCGGTCTGGAGGGTCAGCATTATCTCTATAACGATGAGGGAAGGCTTGATATAACCATAAGCCCGCGCAATGGAGGAGTAACAAATTATATGGAATATGGTTATTATTACTGGTATGGATGGCAATTTGGTAATATCCTTGCAGGCGATACTCCTTCATTCGTTTCAACAAAATTCCCGCAATTGCTTAAAGAACTCAACGATAATGCAATACAGGATACTAACTTAGGTTTTGTTGTTGATACTGCCCCAATTGCAAATGAAATTGCTGCATGTGCAAATGTTATTGCTGAGTATGACTCCGATACTTATTTAAGAAGCGGTATGGTTGAAGATGTAGATAAGGCCATCGATGAATTCCTCGCAAAACTCGAAGCTAACGGGGCGCAAAAAATCATAGATGAGATTCAACGTCAGCTTAATGACTGGAGAGCTTCAGTAGGAAAGCCGGTCAAAAAATAACAGAGTTGGAGCTTTATCTAAAACATAACGTATGAAGATGTAGATAGTTTACACTATCTACATTTTTATTTTTTAGTTTGATTCAAGTTATATTTTGTTGTAAAATGTTACTTGATAGAAATTTAATCTTTCACGGGGGAATAATATGCCTCTTCTTGATTTTAACCTGTTATGGATATCAAGATGCATTTATCCTGCAAAACATGTGGTCAAGACAAACCAGCATGACTACTACCAAATGGTTTTTGTACTAGGTGGAGAAGGTGTCATATCTATCAGTGACGAAAAGTATAATACCAGCATTAACCAGTTATATATATTCAAGCCAAATGTTAGACATAGGATGGTAGCATCCGAATATAAGCCGTTATCAACTGTGGAACTAAAGTTTTATTGTAACAATGCAATAACTGAAAATTTGATTGATCAGCTGCCTTCTTTTATCAAGGATACAGGTAATTATATCAGAACGGCTTTTGTTAATATTATTGAAGAGATAAAAACACAGGACGTTTTTACAGAGCATTTAATAAAAGCTTTATTGACTCAAATAATTTTGAATTTAGTGCGCTTATCAAATAAAAACAAAGTACCGTATTCAGATAATCATCCGGATAGGATTAGCTTTACAGAAAGTAATTCTAAGAATAGCAATGAACCATTGGATAAAGTTGTAGATTATATCAGAAGAAACTATTTTTTGGAAATAAAATTGAATTATTTAGCAGAAATGGTCCATCTAAGTCCCGTTTATTTTTGTTCCATTTTCAAAGAAAAATACGGAATCACTCCAATTCAATACTTAAAGAGCGTGCGCCATGAAAATGCGAAAAATTTACTAATTACTACTAACGATTCTATAACTGCAATAGCTGAAAAAGTCGGTTTTCAATCTGTGCATTATTTTTCAAGAGTATTTAAACTAATCGAAGGAATTACCCCAAATGAATACCGTAAGCGTTTTAAGGATTATATTATCAAAGATTTTAAAGGCGACATGACTGATTTTTCATAATGCGATGGAGGAATCATCAGTAAGAATTATGTAACATATAGGTAAAGAATCATTTATTAGGATTATTCAGAAAACCATTGATTATAAATTATATTATAAATTAATATAAATTAATACATTGAGTAAAAGAGAGGGATTATTATGGCAAGATATGTGAAGGTCAGTGTCTTAGGAAGAAAAGAACCTTTTTCGGTTGATGTTAATAGTGGTTACACTAAAGCAGTAGACGAAATGTTAAAATGCTTACAAAAGGAGATTGAATTAGTGTTGCCTGAAAGGCCTGACCTTATTGTTCTTCCTGAGGCTTGCGACAGACCTGTAAATCTCCCGACAAGCCAGCGAAAGGATTATTACCTTGAAAGAGGCACAAGAATCCTTGATTTTTACCGGCAAGTAGCCAAGGATAACAACTGCAACATCGCGTATTCTGCTATCAGGAATGTACCTGACGGGACTTTTAGAAATTCTACTATTATGATAAACAGAGAAGGTAAAATTGACGGGATTTATAATAAGAACCATGTAGTTCATGGAGAATATACAAATGGAGGTATTTATTGCGGAACGAATGCACCAATCATTAATTGTGATTTTGGCAAAGTAGGATGTGCTATATGCTTTGATTTGAATTTTGAACCTCTCAGGAAAAAATATGAAAAACAAAGGCCGGAGATGATTATCTTCAGTTCAAATTACCATGGAGGAATAATGCAAAATTACTGGGCGTATTCATGCCGTTGCTATTTTGTTGCTGCTTTTGGGTACGGTGAAAGCACAATTGTATCCCCGGTAGGTGAGACAATCGCAAGAAGCACTAACTACTTCAGTTATTTTACAAAAACAATAAATCTCGATTATGCCATAGCTCACCTTGATTATAATTGGGAAAAACTAAAAAGTATGAAAAGAAAGTACGGTCCCGGTGTCACTATACATGATCCCGGTCATCTCGGTTCTGTATTGATTACAAGCGAAATTGACGGAATTAGCGCAATGGATATGGTAAAGGAATTCGAAATAGAACTTCTTGATGACTATTTCAAACGTTCTTTAGAATTCCATGAGAGTATCAGGGCTGAAGACTTCGCCTAAGAAACTAAGAAAGGAGAATAACTATGTCCAGATATGTAAAAATAAGCACTTTAGGAAGAGCTCCGTTAACCCTTGCTGAAATCGGAGATAACATAAATGATATAGTAGAAATAGTAGAAAAAGTAAAAAAAATATGGCAATACGAACTTGAGAAAGTATTGTCGGATAAGCCGGATTTAATTGTATTACCTGAATGTTGTGACTCAGTTTTTGGTCTTAATGACGATAAAAAAGAGGAATATGAAAAGATTAAGGGAAGTCAAATAAGAGATTTTTTTGCGAAAGTGGCAAAGGAAAACAACTGCTACATAGCATACTCGGCTTCAAGGTGTTTACCGGACGGAACCAAAAGGAATTCTACACAATTGATTGACAGAAAAGGTAATATAGCAGGCATATATAATAAAAACCATGTGACTATAGATGAAAATGAAGAAAACGGAACTCTTTACGGAGCGGATGCCAAGGTTATACATTGCGATTTTGGAAGAATGGCTTGTATTATTTGTTTTGATCTTAATTACGATGAATTGAGACAAAAATACATACCCCAAAAACCTGAGGTTATAATATTTTCATCCTTATATCACGGAGGATTGATGCAGAGGTACTGGGCATACTCATGCCGTTCTTATTTCGTGGGATGTGTAGCAGGTGATGAAAATACAATTATTTCACCTGTCGGGGAAGTAGTAGCACGAAGTACCAATTATTTCAATTATTTGACTCATACAATAAATCTAGACTATATAGTATGTCACTTGGATTATAATATGCCGAAGTTACAAGCTGTTAAGAAAAAGTACGGAAGAAAAGTAAGTATATATGACCCCGGTCATTTAGGGTCTGTACTAATATCCAGCGAAACAGAAGAGTTCACGGCTATGGATATTGCAAAAGAGTTTGAACTGGAATTACTCGATGATTATTTTGAAAGATGTCGGAAACATAGAAGCTTACCCGGTAAGGTTGAAAAAATCTAAATGGCAAATGAATATGCATAACAAGCGAAGAGTGTCTATTGCCTACATACATGATAAAAGCATAAATGATAAGTTGCAATTTATATCAAAATTCTGTATAATTAATTTACATCTTTACTTTTTTTACTGTTTTATCGCTAAGAGAATTATATGCATAATTTATTTTATGAGGTATATTATGCTGCTACATAGATTTGGTTCTGGCAACTTGTATAACAGAATAAAAAATTTAAAAGATAAAATATGTGAAATGGTTAAGTTTAGAAAGTATAGAAAAAATGTATTTTATACTTTTCTTTTTTCTTATTTAATAATTCTTTGCATTTCCTTAATTGCAGGGAGTTTAATTTATAGTAATGTCTTTCACATAGTGGAAAACCAGGTTAAGGAGTCGAATTTATATCTTTATTGGAGCAATGTAAGGATATTGTTGATGAAAAAATTGGGGAAATTGACAGAATCATTACCCAACTGTCATTAAATGACAAGATAATTTCTCTGTTAAAAATATCTAATGACTTCACTGGGAATGAGTATTATAAATTATGGGAAATAAGCAAAGATCTTTTACCCTACACAGTTTCAAGCGACTTTATGAAATATATGTTTTTATATTTTAGAAATTCAAATGTCATTCTTTCTCCTGTGTGGGGAAGTTATAAACTCAATGTTTTTTTTGAAAATACAGTCAAACATGATAAGATTACTTACGAAGATTGGAGTGTAAACATCAGTGATAAAAATATAATAAAAAAAGTATTGCCCTCACTTATGCTTAAATTTGTTAATGAAGAAAAGCCAATGCTTACATATATACACAGAATAACATGCAATAATCCTGTCAATGACGGAAAAATTATTGTTTTCATTGATAATAGCCAGATTAATAAACTTCTAAGTAGGATTAATTTAGATGGAGGAGGATGGATTTCTGTCCTGGATGCAGAAGGTGTACCTTTAATTAATGCAGGGAAAATACCTACCGAACTTAGCGATTTCAACTTTCTCCATAACTATTTTTCAGCAAGAAAGGGCTATTTTGAACACAATTTTATAGATTCGAAAATGTTTGTAACATATACTACTTCATCATATAACGGGTGGATTTATATAGCGGCAGTGCCTAAAAACATAATAATGGCTAAAGTTGCTCATGTAAAAAGGATAACAATTATTTTAACCTTTTTATATTTGGTTAGTGGGTTAATTATAGCATACTTGTTGGCATATAGGAACACTAAACCCGTTAAGGGTTTAATTGAAAAAATAAAGAGTATTTTTAGTGAGAATTTTCAAAACGGAAAAAATGAATATGAAATTATAGAATCCACAATATCTAGAATAGTTTCTAAAAATGAACAGTTATATCAAATTATTGAGAATCAAAAGCCTATCTTGAAATCTGCATTTATTAAAAGATTAATAAATGGCGAGTTTTCAAATATGGATGAATTAAATGCTTTTATGTTAAATGCGGATATTATGTTAGCTAACGGTAAATTTTTGGTTGTTATTTTACAAATAACGGGATATGGAGAAATAATTGATGACAGCATTTTAAAAGAGTTAAATAAAGCACGGGCAATTATAAGCAACATAGAAATAGAAAATAAAATTCTTTCATATGATCTTAATGAAAAAAGCATAGTATTGATTTTTAGATATGGTGAGCATGACTTAGATGAGAAAATAAAAGAGCATTGCGAACAAACAATAAAAATTCTAAATGAAAAATTGATAACTTATTACAACATTAAATGCATTTTTGCTTTTGGAGATATTTGCAACAGCATATTGGACATATATAGTTCTTACAACAAGGCATATATTACTATGGATGCCATAAAAGTAAAAAATTATGTTAGAAATAATAAAAGCAGTAATCTTGGTAATGATGTCAATATGCTTTTTGATGCTGTAAGTGTAAATGGCAATAATGATTCTGATGCAATAAACGGTGAGGAAATACCTTTAATAAGCTGGTACGAGGAAATACCGGATAAAATATCCGCATATTTTTATCCGGAAAAAATAGAAAAAAGAATAATAAAACTTGTAAAAGCCGGAGAAGTGCTGGAACTGGAAAAAGTACTGCAATATATTTATTATGAAAACTTCTCAAGGAGAAATCTTGACAAAGCTGAACTGGACAATTTTTTGAATGAATTAAATAACACATATATCAAAACCAGGCACACATTGAACTTGCTTGAAGATGTAAGTATGGATAGAAAATTCGAAGAGATTACAGACATTAAAAATTCAATAAACAAAATAGAATTATTTTATAAAATTCAACATAGATTTGTAGAGTTATGCAGAAAAGCGGACGAGGAAAGAAAAGAAAGAAATAATGAGTTAAGTAAAAGAATAATTGAGTATATTGACAGCAATTACTCTAATCCTAATTTATCTCTTCAAATGATGGCTGATTATTTTGGTTTGAATGATGTATATATGTCTCGCTTTTTCAAAAAACATATTGGTGAGAATTTTTCGGTTTACCTGGAAAAGGTGCGTATAAAAAAAGCTGCTTATATGTTGAGAAAACAAAATTATTCAATTGATACAATATCAAAAATGGTAGGCTATAACAATGCCGTATCTTTCAGAAGAGCATTTAAGAAGGTAATCGGTGCCAATCCTTCGGAATATAAAATGAAAATATAATTGAGTTGATAAAAACAAAATGTAAAAATGATACACATCTATACCATTAATTATTTCATTCTATAAATAAAGGTTAAGATTTGTATTAAATAGCAAGATATATATTATTCAAAAGTAGAGTAATGTATCAAATAGCAAATTTTGTGTCTTTAAATAGCCGTAATAACTTCCCTATAATATAACTGGTTGTTAGATATATTCATGTAGCTAAAGGAAAGGTGGTTTACTTATTTAATGCCTATAATAAACTCAGCTAAGAGCAGCAACTTGAAAAATTCAATGAATGCTCTATCTAGTAAAAAGAAAAAATCTTTAGGCGAAAGATTTAAAAATACTCTTTCATTACAATTAATGGTTTTAATACCAATGATGATGTTTATTATTTTCCAATACATACCTATATATGGTATTGTAATAGCTTTTCAAGATTTTTCTCTAAGAAAAGGATTTTTTGGAAGTGAATGGGTAGGACTTAAAAACATTATTGGTTTTATAACAAATCCTGTATTCCCAAAATTATTAAGAAATAATTTTCTATTGGGGCTGTTTGGTATATTGACTTCCACACCATCAGCGATTTTACTGGCTTTGTTAATTAATGAAGTTCAACGTAAATATTTTAAAAAGGTAGTACAAGTCATTACGTGTTTACCTAATTTTCTTTCGACAGTAACAGTTGTAAGTATGATTTATTTGCTGTTTTCACCAAGAAACGGTGTTGTTAATTTGCTTCTTGGAAAGTTTTTCGGTATAGATCCTGTTTATTTTACGGCCAGTACGAAATGGTACAGACCCCTGTTCATAGGTAGCAATATATGGCAACATGCAGGATTTTCATCTATATATTATCTTGCAGCATTGTCAAGTATAGATCCAGGGTTATATGAAGCCGCTTGTATAGATGGAGCAACAAGATTACAGAGAATCTGGTATATCAATATCCCTCATTTATTGCCAACAGCAGCCATGTTGTTCATACTGAGCATGGGCGGAGTTTTAAATGTTGATACAAGCAAGGCAATCCTCATGTATAATCCTATGAATTCGGAAGTGTCGGATATAATTGGTACTTATACATACAGAAGAGGATTACTTGAAAGAGAATACAGTTTAGGTGCTTCAGTAGGTCTGATTATGAATATTGTTAACTTCGTAAGCCTGGTTGTATTTAATTGGATTTCCAGAAAAACAGTAAAGCAAAGCATATGGTAATCAAGTTTTGAGAATTAATAACTTTTTACACCTGTACCATTAGTTTTTATTATTGGAAAGAAAAGTGATTACAGTATATAGATATAAAGGGTGGTTGAATGTGGTAAAAGATACATCGTTGTCATCAAAAATTTTGGATATTTTTGTATATACTTCATTGTTAATAATTTTAGCAATAACATTGCTTCCCATATTAAATGTAATGTCAATATCGCTTAGCAGCAGTAAAGCAGTGTTCTATAACCAGGTTACTTTTTATCCGGTTGGATTAAATTTTGAAGCATATAAAAACATTTTCGGCGGAAAAACCGTTCCAAGGGCTTTTTTGAATTCAACAATATACTCAGTAACCGGAACTGTTATAAGTGTAATGCTGAATGCATCAATTGCATATCCAATGTCAAAAAAGGATTTACCTTTAAAAAAGCTTTACTGGGCTATTCTCATCATACCTATGTACATTAGCGGAGGAATGATCCCAAGTTTCATATTAATAAGGTCATTGGGATTATATGACACAATGTGGGCATTAATACTGCCAGGTGCTATAGGAACAGGTACAATTATAGTGATGAGAACATTTTTCATGGGGCTTCCTGATGAACTTGAAGAAGCGGCTACTATAGACGGAGCCGGGCATATGACAATTTTTCTTAGAATAATTCTACCTCTAAGCAAACCAATACTGGCAACAATGGGGCTGTTTGCTTTTGTCGGACATTGGAATAACTATTTTGGTCCTCTTATATATATTCAAACACAAAGTAAAAATCCTATCCAAGTTATTTTGCAGCAAATAATCATGCAGGAACAATTTGCACAAGATTTAATGAAACAGGGGATAGCAGGTGCTGACCTTTTGGAGACCATATCAGGATCAGGTTCTGAATATGATAGCGTAGTATGGGTTTATAAAAAATCCGTTTTTGATTCTTTAGGGCTGGAACCACCAAAAACCGTTGATGAAATGTATGAAACGCTGATGAAAATTAAACAGGAAAAAGTTAAGGATTTAATATTTTCACACAGATATAATGTTTTACTTTCTTTATTTATAGCCTTTGGAACAACATCCGGTTCTTGGGTAAATCCGATTACGAATAAATTCGAATTCGGGGTTGAAACTCCTGAGTTCAGGGAGGCACTGAAGTTCGCCAGAAAGTTATATAAATCCGGTTTATTGGCTCAGGATTTCCCAACATGGACACAGACTCAATTCGATACTGCTGTCGGCAAAAACCAGATAGTATATGCTTATGCATACGCTAACAGTCCTGACGGATGGGAAAAACTTGAGGCAGAAACCGACCCGAATTCCGATTGGGAGATGTCCCCATATTATCTTAAAGCTGATGAAAACAAGCCTGCAGTATTTATAAAAGAACAACCATGGTTTTCTTGGGGTATAGCTATTACAGATAAGACACCTGATGAAAAGATGGAACGAATTGCCGAAATGATAGACTGGTTTAGTACAAGAGAAGGAAATGACTTTTTATGGTTTGGTCCGGAAGGTGTAACTTATGATATAATCGATGACTATTATGTATTTAAAGAAGGTTATAGAGATCCTAAGGATCCAACCGGTCATACGGCTCTTATGTGGGCACCTTTCCAAGAGGAAGGTTTCTTAATAAACACCATAGCATATTCTAATTACATAGTATATTCGCAGACAGAACTTGGGTACGGACCTGCTAAACCAATGGCAAAAAGTGTACATTGAATAGATAAATGTTACTACAATCAGGGAAATAAAACAAGACAAATCAGGAATGCTGAAAGATATAAAAATATATCAAAAAAACAGAAAGGAAGTTGACAGTGACAAACAGGAAAAGAATTATAAACACATTGAACTTTAAAAAGCCGGAAGACAGGCTGCCTGTAATCGAATGGGCACCTTTATGGGATAAAACGGTTGAGAGATGGAAACGGGAAGGTCTTCCTGAAAAGTTTGAAGGGGAAGAAATAAAAAATTACTTGGGTTTGGATTCTTTGACAAGAATAAGATTAAGCCCGGTCAAAAAGACATTTAATAATTATGGTTTTAAAGTTTCAGATATGGATAGTTACAAAAGAGCAAAAGAGCACTTATATCCTGATGATATTATAAAACAAAGAAAGGAAAGCTTGAAAATTATAGAAGAAAAACAAAAAGCAGGGGAGACTGCGGCTTGGCTTGCAATTGATGGTTTTTTCTGGTTTCCTAGAACATTATATGGAATAGAAGAACACTTTTATGCCTTCTATGATTACCCGGAGGTTATGCATGAAATAAATAATGATTTATGTAATTACATTATCAGTGTAATAGAAGAACTATGCGAAATTACAGTTCCTGTATTTATGGCATTTAATGAAGATATGGCATATAACCATGGACCGATGTTATCTAAAGCATTATTTGATGAATTTTTACTTCCTTACTATAAAAGAGTTATACCGGTATTGAAAAAATTTAGTATTATTCCTTTTATTGATTGTGACGGGTTTATTGAGGATATGATACCTTGGTTTATTGAAGCCGGCATAGAAGGTGTACTTCCCCTTGAGCGAAAAGCAGGTGTTGATGTTGTAAGAATAAGGAATAAGTATCCTGAATTTAAAATGATAGGCGCTTATGATAAAATGGTTATGAGCAAAGGAGAAGATGAAATGAGAAAAGAATTTGAAAGGTTACTGCCGGTGATGAAATCAGGTGGCTTTATACCATCCTGTGACCATCAAACCCCCCCGGAAGTTTCCCTGGAAAATTACATGACATACATAAGATTACTTAAGGAATATTGTATAAAAGCAGTTAACTGAATTAAAGTTACAATAGGCTCTATTCAAACATTAATTAAAAATTAAAATTTTCGATAAATGTGTCCCCAAAAAATAGCCAAGAGGTACGTTCTAATGCAAACATTATATGCCTCTTGGCAATTTTTCTTTATAAATTATAAACAGGACTTACGCAAATAATTTGAAAGTTTCATATATCGGCACATTGAAAACCTAATATTGTCCTAAAGGTTGTTGGTACAGGGTTTCCAAGATTTACAGCTGTATTATGTAAACCGTTTTTGTTA
>DUMC01000111.1 GCA_012840075.1 Clostridiaceae bacterium
TATGCACAACATGAAGATATTTCCAGATCAATTACGGGTCTTCCTTTTCCCCTTAATACAATTTTTACATAATCTTCCGCATCACCAAAAGTATTGCAACGGTCCATAATACAGAACACTTCAGGCATAACATCCGTACCAAAAAGCTGAAGGGCTTGGTCCAACGGATGAGGACCGGTATTTAATAGATTTCCGCCGTTAAATTTCTGAACAGTTTGCCAGTCCCATCTTCTAGCAAAACCATTAAAAGCTATGCTTATTTGCACTATTCTGCCAAGAACCCCTGAATCAATTACTTTTTTCACCTGTCTAAAATACGGTGCAAAACGTGATTGTTGGAATATTGTAAATACCTTTCCGGATTTTTTTGCTGCTTCTATGAGCATATCTACTTCTTCAACTTTGCGTGCAAGAGGTTTCTCACATACAACATTGAACCCGGCATTAAGTATCTCCAAAGTTACAGGAACATGCAAATGACTCGGAGTAGCGTTAACAATGAGGTCAATGTCGTTTCTCTTTAATAATTCCTTGTAATCCGAATAAGAGTCACAACCAAATTCTCGTTCCGCTCTTTTTCTTCTTTCTTCAATCGGGTCAACTACAGCAACAATTTGATATTGATCAGGCACCGTTCTAAGATATCTACAATGAATAGAATAACCGCTACGTCCTTGTCCGATAATTCCGACTCTAATAGGGGTTTTCATAAATATCAGCCTCGCTTTATTTATTTTTTGTTAATTTTATAATACTTTTATATTTTTTTGCTTTTATTGTTTTTTATTTAGCTTTATTAAACCAGGCAAAACTATCATTAATAGTTCTTTTGCACTTTATAATGCTTTTATTGATCGTATCATTATTTTTTTGATTGTATCATACAATACTTTTACTATTTGTTCATTGATTTTTTTATAATATTTTTGCACTTTTATAAAATTTACATCTATATTTCTAATAATTTCAAATTAAACTTTTAATAAATGCAAATGTTTATTAATATGTTTTATAAGTGCATAATAATATTCTTTTTCATGAGCATATAAAGTTGAGTAGATTTCATCCTTAAACACACTTTTACCCATTTCATCTTTTTCAGTTAAAATAAGACCATAAGTTATGTGCAAAACCTGCCTGGAATCATCTTGGTCAAGGAAATGAACGAGTTCCTCATCTTTAATATTATCTATATCAGGAATATTTGAAAGATCAGCACTTACATGATAATATTTCTTAGCTTCATCAACATGCTCTATCGCAAATTTATGCATTCTTCTGTAAAGAGTAGGATTATTTGCAGCTATTACTCTTACTGCTTCAAGCCAGTTAGTTCCTGCTGTCTTTATATGGAATAATCCATTTGTCTTTTCACCTATGATGGGGAATACGGAGAACTTATCGCTTCCGGAATGAATACTTAGTTTATAACCAAAATGCCTAGAGATTTTAACATGCAACTCAAATTCTCTAGTAAATTGTTCAATATCACCTCTGTAGTCAATACCTTTTTGGAATTCGCCGCAAAATCTCGGCGCAAGGCTTGTAATTTCCACACCCCTTGTTATTAATTCCGATGCGACAAAATAGTGTGCTTGTGGTGTAGTCGGTGTAAGCGTTTCGTCGACAGACATCTCGAAATCAATTTGTCTTTCGCACGTTTTAATTATATTGTTATAAATCTCCGATGCAAATTTAATTGCTTTTAAGTAGATTAAAACTATTTCCTTGAAAGTTTCGGGCTCAAAATTAATTACACTTCCGTCTTTCAGTTTTATCTCCTTATTTAAATATTTACTCTCCAGATTTTTGCGTTCTTGTTGATCTATTTCAAGATATTTCTCCTCAACCTGTTCTTTTGTATAAGAAGTTACCTTGTTGTCAATATGTTCGGAGCAATCCAGGGTAATCATCGTAAAACCATTATCAAGTGCCATTTTTACTTCTTCATGAGTTTTTAAATGGTCCCCGTCAGCTCCGAATCCCTTGGTATAGCCTTCCTGGAATACTGCCCAGCAAGCTGCTGAAAGCACATCCCTATAAGTTCTTCCGGTCAGATTTAACTCACGTATCGATTGCTGTGCCAGGATAGGAAAGACAGGTTTATCAGCTACCGTACGGATATGTCCGGGCGAAGCTATACCCAGCCTGTCACCAAGTCCTATAGTTATAGCTTTACCTTTATGAGATGAAGGATTAGTGAAAGGAAAGACCTCCCTTATAACGTCACAATTCTCGTTATTAAGACTACATACTTTTGTTAACTTACCATTGATGGAAATAGTCATCCCGTCAAACTTATCAAAATATTCGTCACATCCGTAAATTATCAGTTTTTTTTCTGTAGCCTCCCTAACTAAAAAATACCAAGCTCCCTGATTATAATTCACAGAGGAAGGATATACTCCATAATCTTCAAAATGCTTTTTTGCATCCTCTCTTATGTATGACAAATTTTCCGGATTACTCTTTTCTAAAATGCTACAAAAACTTTCCCACTTCATCTTTTATTCTCCTTTTCTAATTCTAATTTTATTTTTCTTTATCAATATTTTATAAATTTTTATAAATCTTTATATTCTTGCAACTCTTGTTTTTTTTGCAGCTTTTGCAACTGCTTCAGCCACTGCTTTTGCAACCCTTTTATCAAATGGAGACGGTATTATATAATCTTCATTAAGCTCTTCATCGCTAATCAAGCTTGCAATGGCTTCTGCTGCAGCAATTTTCATCTCATCGTTGATATCCCGTGCTCTTACATCAAGGGCACCCCTAAAAATGCCTGGAAAAGCCAGAACATTATTTATTTGATTAGCAAAGTCTGAACGTCCTGTCCCTACAACTCTAGCACCGGCTTGCTTTGCTTCATCAGGCATTATCTCAGGCACTGGATTTGCCATAGCAAAAATAATAGGATCTTTAGCCATGGTCTTAACCATATCCTTAGTTAACACGCCTGGAGCGGATACTCCTATAAATACGTCAGCACCTTTAATTACATCACCGAGATTACCCTTCTTTTTATCAATATTAGAAATTCGGGCCATTTCTTTCTTTATATCATTTAGATTATCCCTGCCTTCATATATGGCACCTTTTGTATCACAAAGTATAACATTTTTGAGACCTAATGCCATCAATAATTTTGTGATCGCAATTCCTGCAGCACCTGAACCGTTAACTACCACAGATATATCCTTCAAATCCTTATTTACTATTTTAAGCGCATTTAGCATTGCAGCCAGGGTAACTACCGCAGTACCATGCTGATCATCATGGAAAATCGGTATATCACATTCTTCCTTCAGTCTTCTTTCTATTTCAAAACATCTGGGTGCTGAAATGTCCTCCAGGTTAATTCCGCCAAAACTACCTGAAATTAGTTTGATTGTTTTTACTATTTCTTCTACGTCTTTAGATTTGATGCAAAGTGGAAATGCATCTACATCTGCAAATGTCTTAAATAAAACGCACTTACCTTCCATAACAGGCATGCCTGCTTCCGGACCTATATCTCCCAGACCTAATACAGCAGAACCATCCGTTACTACCGCTACCAGGTTCCAACGTCTTGTATATTCATATGAAAGTTCAACATTCTCCTTGATTGCAAGACAGGGCTCGGCAACTCCCGGAGTATATGCAATGGACAGTTCTTCTTTATTCTCCACTTTAGCTCTGCTTACAACCTCTATTTTCCCTTTCCATTCCAAATGAGCCTTTAATGCTTCTTGACGTATATCCATATAAAAAAATCCTCCTACATTTAATTGTCTTATTATAGCTCTTACTAACACTATACTTACTGTTTTAATTAATATTTTACATTATACTTCTTACATTATACTTCCATTTTACTTTACAGCGATCCTTTATTCAACAGACAATGAGTTTAACCGTTATTTTTGATGATGTTTCAATATAGTCGGCACAAATTATAATTAATTAAGTCAATATCACTTCTTTGCCAATTCCTCCAGCTCTTTTATCTCTTCTTCACCTTCAAGAATTTCTACTTCTAGTTTAAATTTCCTTATTTCACCCGGTTTAATGAATTCAAGGGTTCCGTCTTCCCTGGATTTTTTCCTTCCTCCTACATGGCAGTTTCCTGGCTCAATACCTAATACATATTCACCTTCTCCCATCATTTTCCACTGCGTTAAATTCCATAACTGGTTTTTATTAAACCAAATTACGATACCTACCTGTTGTATGGGATTAATTAACGCGGCAAAAGTTTTTCCTTCATCGTCGCATTTCATCTTGTGATAAAACACTTGCTCTTTAAAGTTAGGTGTAGGAAGTTGAAATCTGCTATATTCATTAATTCCCTTAGCTGCTTCCTCATCTCTTGGATAAACGGATTCTGACCATGAAATGAAATAAGATTTGCTGGTGAGTAATGGATATCCAAAATTGCAGTGGTAAAGAATCATCAGTGGTTCATCTCTAAATCCCATATTTTCAACAGTATCATAAATGATAAATTTGTTTTCACCGTAAGGGACCGTTATTTCCCTATTAAGTATCAAATTCTCCCCAAAAAAAGTTGCTTCCCTAACTTTACCCTTAACTTTCATGACGGCTGTGTCTTCAATAAATTCAGTACCTGCATATACCTCTTCTGCAGGGATATTGGATATTCTTCCATGCAATCCATACTCTTGACCTTCATCAATACAAGGTGCTCCTGCTTGAACAAGCCCGCAAGTTGTGAGGAACCCTGCAAAGAAACTTCTTAAAAACTTAGTTCCTGTATCATCGTAATATTGCGGAGCTACTATTCCCGTCTTTGATATGTAGCTCATATTTATACCTTTATATGACAGATATGAAATATCGAGACCTCTATCCGGTATTACCGTAATTTCCAAACCACTCCCGTTTTTTATATCTATTGCCCTTACTCCATCAGCTTTGCCGCCTATTAGCCGGTAATCTTTAATACCAAATAATTGCGACAAATCTCCTACATACTTAAGCATTTCTCTTTTATCAAATTTCATACGATCAACTCCTTCTATTACAATTAAGTAAATTGTTCAAGCCTGCCCCCTAGATATAATAAAAATCATCGTAATCATCGTCGGCCGTTTTTTCACCACCATATTCAAGATCATAATATATTAAAGCAGTCAACCTTTGCTGCATAACCACAATAACTGAAGAGAAAAAAGTTAAAACAAAACTTACTATAAGGTTATTTCCTGAAAATGAAGCCATCATTACAGCTATAAGATAAGGTAGAAATATTATCAAATTGAAAAGAACGTAAATTACAAATATTTCGAATCTTTTACCGGTAGTTATATTCTTACTGGCATTTAAAGCGTCCTTTATCCTCATATCTTTATCAACAAGATAGCATATATAGAACATAAACATATAATTAAATATTATTGCCGGAATTACAAGCAAGAGTAGTCCTATTATAATAATAGCAACAAATGTCAGATGCGCAAAAATTATCTTAATGAAATTATTTAGGATATGCCTTAAGCTTTCTCTTAGGGAAGCAACTCCACCCTTGATTTCAGTTATGTAAGAGTGCAAATATACAGTGGAAGCTATGTTTAAAATAAAAATAACGATAATATTTACAACTATATATGCAAAAACATTATCAGCAATTGCTGCAGCTTCTGTTATAAAGCCCCCTATCAGCCCGGTAAAAAGTAATATTACGAAAATTATGGGAGTCAACCTTTCATTTTTCATTTCATAAAACTTCAGGGCATTTATTAAATAATACCTTGCAAGCCTTAAACTCGAGGGCCTTTTGTTATAATCCATTACAATACCTCCGCTTCATTATATTCCATAAACAACACAATATGAGCAATTACCAATTCTCTACATATTAATACTTTAATATAAATTATTTTAGATTGCAATTATTTTATGCTTTCTGCTATTTATGATCAAATAATTACTGCATGGTGTATTTTTTTTTGCTCAATAATTACTGCATGACGTATTTATTTTTTGCTTATAGTTTATGAAGCACACCGATTAACTAAACTATGCATAAAACACACTTATTAAATATATAATAATAATTCGCATTGGTAATATTATAATTAGTTATACAATTTTATAATTTAATATTAAAGTTATTATTAGTTTTCCGTATTTTTATAGTGAATAATTAGCTTGTTCGTAGTATAATAGAAAACAAGGCATTCATATGCATTTATCGTATTTTGTATGGTGCAATTTACTTTTTTGGTAATATGCAGGTAATATACATATACTGTTTATTCTTTTGTAATTTGAGGGTTATCTATTGCAAGTGTAATTTATCTTTTATGAGGTGATTTACTTGAAGCATATAGTAAGTGTCAGTTTAGGTTCTTCTACCAGGGATCACAGAGTAGACATTGAATTAATGGGTGAAAGGTTTATTATAGAAAGAATTGGAATGGACGGAAGCTATGAGAGGTTTCTTAAGACCATAAAAAGTTTGGACGGAAAAGTTGATGCAATCGGTATGGGTGGTATCAGCATTTATCTAACGGTAAAAAACCGTAAATACATAATTAGGAGCGCCTTACCATTAATGCGTGCTGTGTTAAAAACACCTATTGCAGACGGCTCATATCTTAGGAATGCACTCGAACCTTATGCCATTCACTACCTTCAGAAAAACGGGGTAATAGATTTCACAGGGAAAAAAGTCATGGTTACCTGCGCAGTTGATAGGTATGCTCTTTCCCAGGCTTTTAGTGAACTTGGATGTAAAATAACCTGTGCAGATTTAATTTTTACTCTTGGTATTCCGTTTTTAATACGTTCTCTTAAGGGGCTTGATATCCTTGCAATGCTTCTTGCGCCTGCAATTACAAAACTTCCATTCGATATGCTATATCCAACCGGGCACAGAGAAGAGGCAGTAGAAAATCCGATAAGTTTTGCAAAATATTATAAGGAAGCTGATATTATAGCAGGAGACTTTAACTATATTAAAAGATATATGCCTGATGATCTGGAAGGAAAGATCATTGTTACAAATACTGTGACAAAAGAAAATATAGAGGAGTTAAGGGTACGAAAGGTAAAAACATTAGTTACAACAACACCCGAATTTAATAGTCGCTCTTTTGGTACAAACGTGATTGAGGCTATTATGCTGGCTATACTAAAAAAGCCGGTTGAGGAGATAACGAATGAGGAATATATTGCTACCTCTGAAAATTTGGGGTTTAAACCCAGAGTTATACATTTTTGGTAATGCAAATTTGGTCATGTAAGAGGGTTATGCATTTTTTGCAATGTGAAAAACAAAGGAGTCAGGCTTGAATAATTTCCATAAACGAATTATTCAAGCCTGACCCTTTAATTCTACGCAATAAAATTAACCTTTTTCGGGGTAATTTTCTCTGGGAGTATAATGAGTGTGCAGAAGCTCATGAGCTTTGTGGCTGCCTGGTTCTCCAAAATATTCTTCATAAAGCTTCATTACTCTTTCATTTTCATGAGACTTTCTAACAGGCAGAGTCCTGTCTTCTTCGTATATTGCCTTTGCCCTTTCAGCTTTCAAATCAATCCAACTTCTTACCTCAGAGGGTTGTATTGGTTGACCTCCACCGTTAACACATCCGCCTGGGCATGCCATGATCTCTACGAAATGATAGTCGGCTTCTCCTGCTTTAATTCTGTCAAGAAGCTTTCTGGCATTTCCAAGACCATGGGCAACAGCAGCTTTAAGTGTTAAGCCTCCCAGTTCAATTTGAGCTTCTTTAATGCCTTCTGTTCCTCTGACTTCGGTATATTCGATATCCTTATTGTCTTTCCCAGTCAATATATCCGCAACTGTTCTCAAAGCAGCTTCCATAACTCCACCGGTAGCACCGAAAATAACACCAGCACCGGAAGCTTCACCCATAGGATCATCAAATTGAGAATCAGGTAGATTCTTGAAATCTATTCCTATTTCTCTTATCATCCTGGCAAGTTCTCTTGTTGTCAATACAACATCTACATCAGGATAACCTGTCGAAGAAAGCTCGGGTCTTTGTGCTTCAAACTTCTTAGCTGTACATGGCATTATTGAAACTACAAATATCTTTGAAGGATCAATACCCATCTTTTCCGCATAGTAAGATTTTAATACAGCACCGAACATTTCATGAGGGGATTTGCAAGTAGACAAATTATCAAGGAACTCAGGATAAAAATGCTCACAGAATTTAATCCATCCTGGGCTGCAAGAAGTAATTAACGGAAGTTTTCCGCCGTTTTTAATTCTTTGTATTAATTCGGTTCCTTCTTCCATAATTGTTAAATCTGCTGCCGTATCGGTATCAAATACTTTGTCAAAACCTAAAAGTTTCAACGCTGTAACCATCTTTCCGGTTACTCTTGTACCTATAGGCATGCCGAATTCTTCGCCCAGAGCTACTCTTACTGCCGGAGCGGTTTGCGCTATAACGTGTAAATCCTCATTTGCTAAAGCATCCCACACTTTTTCTGTATCATCTTTTTCTCTTAAGGCACCTACTGGACATACATTGATACACTGCCCGCACATAGTGCAAGGTACCTCATTGAGGGACATGTTGAATACCGGTGATACTATTGTGTCAAAGCCTCTTTCAACTGTATCTATAACAGCAACCTGCTGTATATTTTTGCACATGCTTACACAACGTCTGCATAAAACGCATTTATTTGGATCTCTTACTATTGAAGGAGAGAAATTGTCCAAAGGCTTTTTATGCGTTTCGCCTTGAAATCTTATATCTTTAACATTTAATTCTTCAGCAAGCTTTTGAAGCTCGCAATTTCTGCTTCTTACACATGTTAAGCAATTTCTGTCGTGATTTGAAAGTATTAGCTCCAAGGTAACCTTTCTTGCCTCTCTAATTGCAGGACTTTGAGTTCTGACAACAAGCCCTTCCGAGACAGGATACACACAAGCAGCTTGAAGACTTCTGGCACCCTGTATCTCTACAACACACATCCTACATGCTCCGATTTCATTTACATCTTTCAAGAAGCACAAGGTCGGTATTGAAATATTTGCTGATTTTGCAGCTTCTAATACTGAATATCCCTTAGGGACTTGAATCTTCTTACCATCTATCGTAATATTTACCATTTCCATAATCAGTTCCCCCTTCCGCTATACGTTCTTGAATATGGCTTTAAACGGACATTTTGTCATACATACTCCGCATTTAATACATTTTTCGGAATTAATTACATATGGTTCTCCTCTCTTACCGCTAATAGCACCAACAGGACAATTTCTTGCACAAATTCCGCAGCTCTTGCAAAGTTCCGCTTGTATAACATAATGTATCATGGACTTGCAGACGCCTGCCGGGCACTTCTTATCTTTTACATGTGCCTCATATTCATCACGGAAATATCTTAATGTACTAAGAACAGGATTTGGAGCAGTTTGTCCAAGTCCGCAAAGAGCAGACGCCTTTATATTCTTAGCAAGCATCTCTAATTTTTCAATATCTCCCTCTTCACCATTGCCTTCTGTAATTTTTTCAAGAATTTCCAGCATTCTCTTTGTGCCTATACGGCAAGGAGGACATTTACCACAGGACTCATCAACAGTAAACTGCAGAAAGAATTTTGCAATATCTACCATACATGTGTCTTCATCCATTATAATTAATCCGCCGGATCCCATCATTGAACCAATTTGAATGAGTGAATCATAATCAATAGGTGTATCTATGTGACTTGCAGGTATACAGCCACCTGAAGGTCCACCGGTTTGCGCAGCCTTGAACTTCTTACCTCCGGGGATACCTCCTCCGATATCATATATAACCTCACGAAGAGTAGTTCCCATAGGAATTTCAACCAAACCCGTATTATTTATTTTTCCGCCGACAGCAAATACTTTTGTACCTTTACTTCTCTCAGTTCCAATGCTTGCAAACCATTCCGGACCTTTTAATATAATCACAGGAATGTTTGCGTATGTTTCAACATTGTTTAACAAGGTTGGTTTTTGCCACAAACCTTTAACAGCAGGGAAAGGCGGTCTTGGTCTTGGTTCTCCTCTTTTTCCTTCAATTGATGTCATTAGAGCAGTCTCTTCACCGCAAACAAAAGCTCCTGCACCTAATCTTAATTCCACATCAAAAGAAAAATCAGTACCGAAAATGTTTTTGCCAAGAAGGCCATATTCTTTAGCCTGTTGTATGGCTATATTCAATCTTTTTACAGCTATCGGATATTCTGCCCTTACGTAAATATATCCTTGATTTGAACCAATTGCATAACCTGCAATTGCCATTGCTTCGATTACCGAATGAGGGTCTCCTTCCAGGATACTTCTGTCCATAAATGCTCCCGGGTCCCCTTCATCGGCGTTACAACAAACATATTTTACGTCATCCTGGCTCTTGTAAGCAAATTCCCATTTAAGACCTGTTGGGAATCCTCCGCCTCCTCTTCCTCTTAAACCGGATCTTTTTATTATATCAATGACTTCCAGAGGCGTCATTTCGGTTAAAACCTTACCAAGGGCCATATAACCGTCTCTTGCAATATACTCTTCAATATTTTCAGGATTAATAACTCCGCAGTTTCTTAATGCGATCCTTAACTGTTTTTGGAAAAATCCTACATTTTCAATAGCTCTTTCTTTTTCTTCTTCTACATGAGCTTCTACTGGTAATAATCTCTTAACAATTCTTCCTTTTATCAAATGTTCTTCAACAATTTCCTTTACATCCTCAGGTTTGACCATTGTGTACATTGCACCTTCAGGGTAAACTACCACAATAGGTCCCTGAGCACATAAACCAAAACATCCGGTTTTTACAATTTTTACTTCATTCTCTAATTTATTTTTTACAAGTTGTGCTTCAAACTCCTCAATTAACTTCAAAGAGTTAGAAGAAGTACAACCTGTACCCGTACAAACTAGTACATGAGCTCTATAAATTTGCATCAGTAACCCTCCTCACATCAATCATTTATTCTCTTCGGCCCCAATAGTATAGTCAACACAAACCCTGCCGTTTACGATGTGTTCAGCAACCACGCGTGCAGCTTTTTCCGGCGTCATTTTAACATAAGTTACCTTTTTACCGTTACTATCGATTACATCTACTATCGGTTCGAGTCTGCATGCTCCAATGCATCCAGTCATTGTTACTTTAACATCATTTATATTCCTCTTTTTCAATTCCTCAAGAAATGCATTCATAACCGGTCTTGCACCGGCAGCTATCCCACAGGTAGCCATGCCAACAACTATTCTCATTCTTTCATTGCCCTCACGAACGCTTATTTGTTCCTGGGCTTTTTTTCTAATGGCTTCTAATTCAGCCAGGGACTTCATTTAACACACCTCCAAAAATAGTCTTTACCCCATCGTTTATATAATCTTTAATCCATATCAATACATCAATGTTGTCAATAGGCACGCCGTCTAAATACTTTTTGATTTCAGAAATACTAAAATTAAACTCTTCTTGTTTATTGCTTAAATGTAAGGAAATATCGATTTCTTTATTTGCAGCAATAATATTCATGATTGTTTCCGCTATGTTGCCTAGAGGCAATCTATCAATATGGGATATTTTAAAAGTTGCAACAACGGTGGTCCCTTTTGATTTCTGTGATTTTATATCAAGTTTGCCTCCGGCTCTTTCAGCCGATGCTTCCAACATGGGGATGCCCAGACCTACTTTTCTGGTTGTTCTGGTCGTCACGAAAGGATCTCTAACTTGATTCAGCAAAGATTCGTCCATTCCAATACCATTATCACGGATTTCAACCGTAAGTTCATCCTTTTCCCGGTCGGCTATTAACATTACGTTTATTTCGGTAGCCTGAGCCCTAATAGAATTTTGCATTATATCCATAAGATGTAAAGAAATATCTCTCATTATTAAACCCCACTGGCAAACTAAGTCTCTAATTAATAAAAAAAATTCATTTAACAAATTTATATTAAATAAAATAAATTTCCTTAAAATAATAAAATATAATAAAATAAATTGCTTGCTTTGTAACTAAAATTAACTTAATTGACTTATAATTTAAGATTCATTTATGCTTTATTAACTTAGATAACTTTAGCTGCTTCTTGTTTCCTATATTTCTCAATAATCCCTTCTATATCGTCCTGTTTCAATCTTCCATAAACATCATCATTTATCATCATTACAGGAGCAAGGCCACATGCACCTACGCATCTACAAGCTTGAAGGCTGAAAAGACCGTCTTCCGTACATTCTCCTACATGAATTCCTAACTTTTCCTGAAGTTTTTCAAGTATAAGATTTGCTCCTTTAACATAACAAGCAGTTCCAAGGCAGACCTGGATGTTATATTTTCCTTTGGGATTTAGAGAGAATTGAGTATAGAATGTAACTACACCATAAACTTCGGATAATGGAACTCCCAGACCTTCTGATATTTTTTTCTGAACACTTAAAGGTAAATAACCGTACAATTCCTGGACTTCATGTAATACAGGGATTAATCCACCTCTTGTACCTTTATACTTTTCGATGATCTCCTGCAGCTTTAATTCCATTTCGTTGCCATGACCACAACAGCATTTACCCCCGCTCATTTGTAATTACCTCCCGATTAATAAATATTTAATTTGTTAATTTCATCGTTGTTAAGTATTTAACAAACACTTTGATTATTATATCAAATTATATACACTTATTCAATAACTATTATAAACAAAAAGATGTAATTTTTATATTAATTTTTTGAATTAATTTATGTTGCAAGTTTCAAAATTGGCTTATAACGTGGGTTTTAAGTAATGCATTAGTTTTTTGTATACAAAGAAAGGTATACAAAATATAAAGCTGATATTAAGTGTAAAACTCATATAAAAGTTATGCTATAAAAGTTATGCTTGTATAAAAGCTAAGCACATATATAAGCACATATAATAGTAAACTCAAATATAAGCATATATAAGTAAAATTCATAAAAAAGTAAACCCAATACTAAATATGAAATAAAACTAATTATAAGGAGCATGATAAATGCTCTATAAAACAGGAAACGCTTTTCTCTTCCAATTCAATTTCACTTTCTCTTTCTAAAATACTTCCAAGATTATGAGCATCGGAAGATATAATGAATTTATAATGCGATAAATTGGGATATTTTTGTAAAAAAGTTTTGATATTACAAAATCTTGACACCTCCAGATATCGAAATTTAAACTCCTCGGGAATCATTCCAAGGTTTGACAGGATGCTGTAAGATTCCCTATCTACATGGGCAGGTACCATTACCCCGCCTAATTCTTTTACTTTTTTGTTTACTTCTTCGATAGTAATATTAGTTGCTGTTATAAGCATCCTCTCGAGAGAACTAACTACATTGTCTTGTTCATCGAAAATTAACTGATTACCAAAAATATCAGACCTGTTTTTTATACTCGGCAGAGCTTTATATACTTCATGTTGCATTTTCAGGGCACTATTCAGAGACGGGAAAAAACACACAACATGCACTTCTTCCCTGGTCTCGATTTCCATACCGGGTATCACCAGTATCCCTGTCTTCTTCCCGCATTTTATCACTGCTTCCAGATTTTCTGCTGAATTGTGGTCCGTAACGCTTATTATATCCAGACCTTTTAGCATTGCCATGTTGACTATATTATTAGGTGTCATATCATCATCCGCACATGGAGAAAGAGCAGAATGAATGTGTAAGTCAACGTAATATTTCATGGGTCCTCCAACAAATTTCATAAGTGTCCATATTCGTTTTTAAAATGGGGATATTATTCTCTATTGCCTTTTTCAGTGTAGTTTCTTCAATATCAACACCTTCAGGTAATATTATACAAGATATTTCTAATAGCACTGCTACTGCCACTATATTTACATGGTTAAGAACGGTAACCCATGCATCATTTTTGCAGGCATGCGACATTACCCAACTTAGCAAATCACATGCATATATTTTTTTGATTTCCTTGTCTAATCCTTTCTCTCCGGTTAGTATGACCATATCAAGTTTTTCTGCAAATTCTTTTACTTTCATGTGGGCCGCTCCTTTTAGTAAGGTAAGGGGACACACCCCTCTGAATTATGGGTATTCCTTTTACATTGGGGAATGTCCCCTTTCGAATATGGGACACACCCCTATAATCTATTCACCATCTCCATTGGCTTGTTCTTTGTCAAGAACAGGTGGCATTTTGGATTCAAGTTCTGACATTTGTAGTGCCAATTGTCGTACTCTTTCCCTCAGTTTAAAAATGCAATCCGTCTCATCTGCCATTCCACGCACAATATCTTCTGCTAATGCCCTACAACTGGGGGCACCACAAGCTCCGCAATCAAGTCCGGGTAAATTATTGTTTATTTTCTCCAGTGCATCTAGCTTCTGTATAGCTTTTAATATATCTTCATCAAGTTTCATTATCGGTCTGTGCTTAATATTTTCCTTCCACTGAAAACTAATTCCATTATCACTCAACAATAAGTCATCCATATTAATTTCGTTTTTCATTTCCTTTTGTGCGGTTATTGTTAAGCTATCCATTTTTATCACATCATTAACTTTTGCTGCGTCTTTAATGTGCTTTTTCAATCTGCTTTTGGCAAGATAAGCATTCTCAACTGTCAATGGGCCTCCAAGGCATCCACCGGTACAAGCAAGAGCTTCAACAAATTCTACATCTTTCAGCCTGTCTTTTTCAATTTCTTCAAAAATTTTAATTACATTATGGATTCCATCTACGGCTATATAGTTATCTATACCAAGTCCTAAAGCCTCACCGCCGGGACTTGCCCACTTAATACCTTCGGCCCCTGATATTTCAAGTTCAAAGCTTTCGTTGCTTTTGTCCATGTTATTCAGTAACCTAAGATAAACGTCCCTAATTGAAATTGCACCATCTACCGCCGACTTATCCTTCTCATAAGGTGCTTTAATGCTCGTTACTTTAGCAGCACAAGGGGTAATAAAAAAAACACCTATTTCGTCATCCGACACATGGTGTAATTTCATCGTCTTTCTTTTTGCTAATATGGCAGAAACTTCCATCGGAGATTCAATTTTAACAAGATTGTCTATCAAGCTTGGAAATCTGACTTGTATCAATCGGACTACAGCAGGACATGCAGATGAAATCAGAGGCTTTTTATAATCTCCTTTTTCTATTAATTTCCTTGTAGCATATGTTACTATTTCCGCTCCTCTTGCCACTTCAAAAACATCATCAAAACCAAGTGATTTTAGTCCATTTAATATCTTATTTCTTGCGTACTTGGTGTCAAATTGTCCATATAAAGCGGGGGCAGGAAGAGCAATTTTGTACTTAAAAGATTTTATCATATCCAAGGAATCCGTTATCGCTTTTTTAGCATGGTAAGGGCATACTCTAATGCATTCGCCGCAATCGATGCAGCGTTCGTTAATTATACGTGCCTTACTTTTTCGCACTCTTATTGCTTCTGTAGGGCATCTCTTTATACAGTTTGTGCATCCTTTGCATTTTTTCTCATCAAGCGTTACTGAATGAAAGTAACTCTCCAACCAAAATCACCCCTTACAGGTCCATTGACATAAAAGCATCGATGCTCATGGCTTTAGCCATACTTCTATTTTTACAGTTGTCCCTTTTCCTACTATGCTTTCTATTTCAAAATTATCTGAATACTTTTTTATATTCGGAAGACCCATACCTGCTCCAAATCCCAATTCCCTTACTGCTTCCGACGCTGTGGAATAGCCCTCCTGCATTGCCAGTTCTATGTCAGGTATACCGGGTCCTTCATCCTTTATGATAATTGTCACTTTATTGCTATCAATTTCAACCTCAGCTGTGCCTCCGTTAGCATGTATTACAGCATTTATCTCAGCTTCATACATTGCTATTGATACTCTTTTTATAATAGCAGGATTAACCCCCAGTTGAGTAAGTATTTTTTTTACATTACTTGAAGCCTCACCTGCAAGAGCAAAATCATCTCCGGGAATCTCATAGTGCAATTTTAATGAATTATCCATCCAAAATTATACACTCCCTCCGGAGACCCCTGCACTGTATAGTTTGCCGCAAGCCGTAAACATCGGATGTTTTGTCGACATAAGTATTATTCCTTTTTCGGAAGCAAGATTTATCATGCATTCAGTTGGCCTTTTCCCACGTACAAAGATTATAACCTTAATATCCATCATTTCTGCAGTTCTGATTACTTGGGGGTTAACAAGTCCTGTAAGCAATACATCCTTCTCATGGCCGTACGATATAACATCGCTCATCAAATCCGAACCACAGGCTGTATACACTTCTATATCAATGTTACAGTTTTCTCCGTTTAATAATTCTGCATCAAGTATTTGTCCTATCTTTTCTAACTTCATATTCTTCCCTCTTTAAAAAATAGACTCAGATTGAAGCAAAAAAAAATAATTAAATATGTTAAAATTATATCAAATTTATGTCTATTATTGAATATACTAATAAAAAATTTTTAAAAATTTCTATTTATAATTTGAGAACAGCTTCTTTCAATTAAGAACTAAAAGCAGCTCCTTCAGGAACTAAAAGCAACTTCCTGCTGAACTAAAAACAACTCCCTCCGATGAATTCTCTCAGAATAGAATTTCTCGGTATTTCATCATGTTCAGCTATAGGTAAGAAATAGCTCAAAAATTCCAACAATCTTTTAGCTTCCGCATATTCCGGTTCAGAATTGGAGATACTGGCTAATAGGGGTTCAGCATATATTTTCATCACTCCGTGTTCATACTTAAGGGATGAATTAAACATGATGTCAGCTTCTTCCTGAAAAGGAAATATATTTTTCTCTTCTCCTCTTCTAACAGAAGGCCAACGTCTTATAGTCTCCACCGCACTGGTACCCCTGAACAGATGGTCTCTCACTATACGTCTTATTAGCCTTGTATCAGTAGTAGGCACCCTGTTGTGATCATCTATATTCATTGAGGTTATCGCACTAATAAATATTTTAAATTTATTTTCATGGGGTATGGATTGTGTCAACTTTTCATTAAGCCCATGTATTCCCTCTATGATAATTATGTCATTATCTCTAAGTTTTATCTTTCTACCTACATATTCCCTTCTTCCCAGGGCAAAATTATATATGGGTACTTCTACTTCATAACCATCCAACATTTTTTTCAATTGATCATTAAAAAGCTCTACATCGATTGCTTCCAAAGCCTCAAAATCTTGTTCTCCGTTCTCATCCAATGGGGTTTTATCTCTGTCCACAAAATAATCATCCAGATGCAATGTTACAGGTCTAAGACCGTTAACCCTTAACTGAATAGCAAGTCTGTTTGAAAAAGTGGTTTTTCCTGAAGAAGACGGACCTGCAATTAGAACTATTTTTTTCTTGTGTTCACTATTTGTAATCATATCTGCTATTTGAGCAATTTTCTTTTCGTGAAGAGCTTCTGAAACTCTTATTAAATCCCTTATATTACCGGATTTTATAACTTCGTTTAACCCTCCGACGCTTTCTACCCCTAAAATTTTTCCCCATTTTCTATTTTCTCTGAATATGTTAAATAGCTTTTTCTGTTCTATAAAAGCCGGCAATGTGTTTGGTTTTTCTCTTAAAGGATAAAGCAATATTACTCCTTGAGCATAATACTTTAAATCAAATTTATCCACATAACTTGTATCAGGGGCCATATATCCATAAAAATAGTCATCATAATCCCCGCAGCTGTATATGGTAATATATGGTTTCAATCTATTCTGAATATTGTATATCCTGTCATCCCGCCCCTTCTCTTTTAATAAATCAATAGCTTCATCAATGGGTATGATCTTCTTCACAAAAGGTATGGAGGCATCAACGATTTCTTGCATCCTTTGCTTTATTTTTTCTACTTCCTCTTCTTTTAGTTCAGTATCTCCTTTTATTTCAAAATAAAGCCCTTTGCTTATTGAATGATTTATGATAACCTTTCTTTCAGGATACAAATCATGCACGGCTTTAGCCAGAATGTAGGTAAGGCTTCTTATATAAATTCTCATTCCATCTTCTTTTGATAAATCAATAAATTCTACGTTGCAATCTTTTTCAAGTCTGTAAGTTAACTCTCTAATGTCGTTATTTACTTTGCCTGCCATTATTTTGTATGGATACTTATTAGCGTATTTTTTGCTTAACTCAAGGAGTGTTATTCCTTTTTCACATGTTAATTTTGAATCATCTTCAAATGTTATGGTGATCATATTTTCTTTTTTATTCATACGAACACCTCTGTTTATATTTTTTATTAGACCGTTTAGGGTTTAAATTTTTATATATTTATCAGATCTCTTTATCGATCTGTATGTTTTTAATCAGAGCTTATTAGCCTTTAAATATAGTATATCGTACTTTCTTTTGCGGGTTAATGGTTAGTGCCTTAAATATGTCGCCATATTGCTGACATGAGTCAATTTATTTTTGCGCCATACATATTTAATACCCATATATATTTACCCATCTATATATAAAATATAAAAATGTATATAATATGGACAATGTTACACATATTAAATTAGTAAAAATATTAGTAACAACATATGATACAGCATTAATTATATAATAGCATTATAATGATAATGCCGCATTTTTATATAATTTTTATATAATTTTTATATAATAATATTGTATAATAATATATTATGCCTCATTAATAACGTATAATTTCATTAATATTAGCGCGAGTTAAATTTATTTAACTTAAGTTAAATGCAATAGCGTATATATTAGCAAATATTTAGCGTATATATTAGTTAAATATATTAACGTTTATATTAGTTAGTACTACTATGTTGATTTACAAATAATCTAGTCTGTCATTGTGAATAAAGAAGTTCAAAACCCTCATATAAGTTTAAAACCCCATACAAAAGAGTGTGAATAGGATTTTAATCCAACTTCAGGATATTTAACATAGTAGTTTTAGTTTATTTATATTAATAAACAGTATCTAAACGTATATATTAAATATTAACATATATATTAACATATTATTCTGCTCATTGAACAGTGTACACTTGTTTAATCAAATTAATTAACATATACAATAATATATAGGTGTGTAGATACCAAAATGTATAGATATAGAAATAGGGCTTTTTAGGCCCTATTAATTATCCACGCCATTATTAGCTTTTCATTTAACAGTTATTAATTAAAAATAGGCAAGTACTCACTCTCAAAGCTTTTTGATGCAAAGCTTTGACATTAACATTAAAATAATAGATTAATCAGCTTAATAATTTTCTTGCTATTTGATTTACAAGTTTACCATCCGCTCTTCCTCTGACCTTTGGCATAACAGCCTGCATTAATTTGCCGAGATCTTTGACCGAATTAGCTCCAATTTCTTGAATCGTATCTTTAATTACAGATTCAAGCTCATCTTCCGTTAATTGCTGTGGCATATACTGAGATAATATCTCAATTTCCCTACGCAAATTATCAATTAAATCCTGTCTTCCGCTCTTTTCATACTCAGGGAGGACTTCTTTTCTTTGCTTTATTTGCTTAGCTATTACTTCAATTATACCATCATCGTCAAGGGTGACTCTTCGGTCCTTTTCGATCTGAAGCACTGCAGACCTAGCCATTTGGATAGCATTCTTACGTACGGTATCCTTGTCTCTCATCGCCTCTTTTAAATCATTTAATAATTTTTCTTTAAGGGACATGTTATCCCTCCTTACTTATGCTTCCTTTTTCTGGCGGCTTCAGATTTTTTCTTTCTTCTTACACTTGGTTTTTCGTAGTGTTCCCTTTTTCTTATTTCTGCAAGGACACCAGCTTTAGCGCATTGTCTTTTAAACCTTTTTAAAGCACTATCGAGAGACTCATTTTCTCTTACTCTTACTTCAGACACCTACTTCCCTCCCTCCGATGGTATCAATTATATAAACCAATTATTGTTGCTTATTCAACAATAATTGTTGCTTGCTAATTGTTGTTCACTAATTTTCTTCGCAAATTGTTGTTCGCAAATTGATTTTTGCCAATCGCTATTCGCTAACCAACAATAGTTGCTCACCAAGTAATAATTATAATTCGCTAATTATAACTCGCTAATTCCAGCTTGTTAATTATAGCTTTCTAGTTATTGCTTGCTAGCTATAGGCCGCTAATCAATAATAAAATTTTTATGCATATGTTACATTATATCTTATTACAGAAACCAAAGTCAACAAATAAATATTACAATATTTTGGGATACATTACAATATCTTAGAGCCTAGGTTTTTACCTCCTATAAGATGGTAATGGAGATGGAAAACCGTTTGACCTGCATCAGGACCGCAATTATTAATTAGTCTGTAACCTTTTTCGTGAATATTCATCT
Organism: Clostridiaceae bacterium; assembly: GCA_012840075.1. Taxonomy (GTDB): domain Bacteria; phylum Bacillota; class Clostridia; order Acetivibrionales; family DUMC01; genus DUMC01. The sequence continues at coordinate 20,323 of DUMC01000111.1, forward strand.
CTTTTGCTATTTTCTTTGCTGCCAGATGAATTTTTGCTATTATATCTGCATTTTCTTCATTTATTTCATTCACGTTTGCTAGATGAGTTTTTGGTACTATCAATATATGTACCGGAGCAACCGGATTAATGTCTTTAAACCCAACTACAGCATCATCTTCGTAAACAATTGATGATGGTATTTCCTTTTTAATTATTTTGCAAAAAATGCAGTTTTCCATAAGTTTTTCTCCTTTCTAATATTACTATTATATTCTGTTCTATTAATGTAAAGGGTCACACCTCGCTCAAGATTTCGGTATTCCTTTTAAGGAGAGGAATGTCCCCTTTTGATAGGTAAGGGGACATTCCTCTCTTGAACAAGAGGTATTCTTTTTGCGATGAAGGATGTCCCCTTGTAAAGTAAGGGAATGTACCCCCCTTGATATGTAATGGAACCTCGTTCGATTTATTACAAGGGGACACTCCTCTCTTGAGCAAGAGGTATTACTTTTACGTTGAGGAATGTCCTCTTGTAATGTAGAGGAATGTCGCTCCTTTGAATTTGAGAATATCCTTTCTGACTAGGGGAAAGAAATCTCCCTTCTTCAATAAGTGAATAATTCAAGCCTAACCTCCGATTAACTCTTTGACTTTTGTAAATGCTGCATCTATCTTTGAAGGATCTTTGCCACCAGCTTGTGCCATGTCGGGGCGTCCACCACCGCCGCCACCAGTTACTTTAGCTGCTTCTTTTATAATATTTCCTGCATGAAGTCCTTTAGCAACTGCTGATTTGGTAGCTGCGGCAACAAAGCTGACCTTTCCTTCCAGTACAGATGCAAGTACGATTATACCCACATCCTGGTTTATTTTATTTTTGAGGGTGTCAGCAGTATTTCTTAATGTGTCCATATCCATTTTATCAAATTTTGCAGTTATCAGTATTATGTCATTTACCTTTTCTGCTCTTGACAATATTTCATCTATTTTACTTTCAACCAGCTTGTTTCTTAGCTCTTCCAGTTCTTTGTGAGCAGCTTTTACTTCATTATTCAATGCTTCAATTTTCTTTAATAAGTCTTGTGGCGCTGTTTTTAACACTGCTGCAGCTTCCTTTAGCATTGCTTCTTTTTCCTTGAAATATTTCAGGCTCGAAAAACCTGTAACTGCCTCTATTCTTCTGGTACCTGCCGCTATTCCTGTTTCCCCTATTATTTTGACAAAACCTATACCTGCCGTTGAAGTCATATGAGTACCACCGCAAAGTTCAGCAGAGTAATTTCCTGCTTTTACAACTCTTACAATGTCGCTATATTTTTCGCCGAATAAAGCAATGGCTCCTCTTCTTCTTGCTTCTTCCAGAGGCATTTCTTCAACTGTTACCGGAAGGTCTTCCAGCACCTTAGAATTAACTTCATCTTCAATCAAACTCAAAACTTCCTCCGGAACAGGTTCAAAGTGCGTAAAGTCAAATCTTAATCTTTGATCATCCACATATGAACCGGCTTGTGCAACATGACTTCCTAGGTTATTACGTAGAGCAGTATGCAATAAATGTGTAGCCGTATGATTTCTGGCAATGGCTTTCCTTCTTTCTGCATCTATTTCTGCAGTCACAGGGGATTTAACTTCTATTAAACCTTGCTCTACTGTTCCTACATGAATGTGATACCCTTCCTGAGATTTCTTACAATCTTCTATTCTTACACGTCCTGTTTTTGTCCTTATATATCCAGTATCACCTACTTGTCCACCGCTCTCTCCGTAAAACGGTGTTTTGTCCAGGAACAATAGGACTTTATCGCCTTCCATGGCTACATCTACTAATTTGTTATCTTTTAATATATAAATTATATTTGCTTGGCATTCTGTCGTTTCATATCCTACAAATTCATTGCTGAAATCTTTAGGTATTTTTATGCCGCTTCCTTGAGCCCAAGCTGAAGTTTCTTTGCTCTTTAAAGCCTCACGGGCTTTATTTTTCTGTTTTTCCATTTCCTGCCTAAATCCTTCCTCATCTATTGACAGCCCGTTTTCTTCAGCAATTTCTCTAGTAAGATCCAATGGAAAGCCGTAGGTATCATGGAGCTTAAATACCATGCTTCCTGGCATAACTTTTTTGTTTTGTTCTTTTAATTCTTTCACATATTCGCTTATTATAGCAAGACCTTGATCTATGGTGGATTCAAATCGTTCTTCTTCAATTCTTATAACCTTTTTAATATATTCAGCTTTTTCTTCAAGTTCGGGATAGGCTTGTTTGGACTCTTGTATTACAACGTTAGCTACATCATATAAAAAAGGCTTGTCTACTCCCAAGAGCTTTCCATGCCTTGCTGCCCTTCTGAGCAATCTTCTTAGAACATAACCTCTTCCTTCATTGGAAGGAATTATACCGTCTGATACCATCATAGTTGTGCTTCTTATATGGTCAGTAATAACTCTTATAGAAACGTCTTTTTCAGCATCAGCCCCATATGTGGTATTTGTAATTTTGCAAACATAATTGAGTATGCTGCGGACGGTATCAACTTCAAAGAGAGAATCCACTCCCTGCATGATGCAAGCCAATCTTTCCAAGCCCATGCCTGTGTCAATATTTTTACTTTTAAGTGGTGTATAATTTCCATTTTCATCCTTATTAAACTGTGTAAATACCAGGTTCCAAAATTCCATGTACCTATCGCAATCGCATCCCGGCTTGCAATCCGGCTTTCCGCAACCTTTATCTTCTCCTCTGTCAAAGTATATTTCAGAACATGGTCCGCATGGCCCAGTCCCGTGTTCCCAGAAGTTCTCTTCCTTGCCCATCCTGATAATTCTTTCAGGGCTTAATCCAATTTCCTTGTTCCAAATTTCAAATGCCTCATCGTCCTCAAGATAAATACTTACCCAGAGCCTTTCTTTCGGAAGTTTTAAGATTTCCGTAACAAATTCCCATGCCCAGGTTATTGCTTCTCTTTTAAAGTAATCTCCAAAAGAAAA
>DUMC01000112.1 GCA_012840075.1 Clostridiaceae bacterium
AATGATCAAACGTGCTTTAATCAGCGTATCTGACAAAACTGGAATTGTTGATTTTGCTAAAGAATTGGTCAAACTAGGTATTGAAATTATTTCTACAGGTGGTACTGCGAAAGCTTTAAAAGAAGCAGGGTTAAAGATAACTAATGTATCGGATGTAACAGGATTTCCGGAATGTCTGGACGGCAGAGTAAAAACTTTGCACCCGAAAATTCACGGAGGGCTTCTTGCCGTCAGAGATAATGAAGAACATATGAAGCAGGTTAAAGATCTAGGCATAGAATTAATAGACCTTGTTGTAATAAACCTTTATCCTTTTAAAAAGACTATTGAAAAACCTAATGTTACATTCGATGAAGCAATTGAAAATATAGATATTGGCGGACCGGCAATGTTAAGAGCGGCTGCTAAAAATTTTAAATATGTTGCTGTTATAATTGACCCATCAGATTATCCGGTAGTTCTTGATGAAATAAGAAAAACCGGTGAAGTAAGTTATGAGACTAAAATCAAGCTTGCGCGTAAGGTATTTGAGCATACAAGCAAGTATGATTCCCTCATTGCAGATTTTTTGGGAAAGCAAATATAAGAAACAACACAAAAAGCAAAGTATATTATTCAGGCTTAGTCTCATAACAGCACTTAACAACAAAAAGAAAGGAGTTACTGAATATAATGAAAGTCCTGGTTGTTGGCGGTGGAGGACGGGAACATGCTATTATATGGAAGATAAAACAAAATCCGACAGTAGAAAAAGTATATTGCGCTCCAGGAAATGGCGGAATATCGGAGTTAGCCGAATGTGTGCCGATTAAAGCAACTGATATAGATGGTATGGTAGAATTTGCAAAGTCAAATCAAATGGATCTTGTAGTTGTATCACCCGATGATCCACTGGGAGCAGGTATGGTAGATGCGCTCCAAGAAATCGGTATCAGAGCGTTTGGACCTGTTAAAGCTGCAGCAGAAATTGAGAGCAGTAAAGCTTTTGCCAAGTGGCTTATGAAGAAGTATAATATTCCGACTGCCGAGTATGAAGTTTTTGATGATTGCGAGAAAGCCATCGAATATCTGAAAAAATGTAGATACCCCATAGTTATAAAAGCTGATGGGCTTGCAGCAGGAAAAGGAGTTGTCATTGCAGAGGATTTTGACCGCGCTTCCGAAGTGGTAAGAGATATGATTGAAAACAGGATGTTTGGTGAAGCCGGGAGGAAAGTAGTTATTGAAGAGTTTTTGAAGGGTACTGAAGTTTCTGCCCTTGTATTTACTGACGGAAAAACTATTGAACCTATGGTAAGTGCTCAGGACCACAAGAAAGTTTTTGATAATGATTTAGGACCAAATACGGGAGGAATGGGAGCATTTTCGCCAAGCAGAGTTTATACACCGGAATTAGCTGAATTATGTATGGAAAGAATCATAACACCTACTGTAGAGGCAATGAATAAAGAAGGAAGAACTTTTAAAGGAGTATTGTATTGCGGTTTAATAATCACTGAAGAAGGGCCGAAGGTCTTAGAGTTTAATGCGAGATTCGGAGATCCGGAAACACAGGTTATCCTACCCAGGCTTAAGACCGACTTAGTAGATATTTTTAACGCTATAATTGATGAAAGGCTTGATCAAATAAATATTGAGTGGGATGAAAGAGCCGCTGCCTGTGTCATACTTGCATCAGGAGGATATCCTGGAAAATATGAAATTGGTTATGAAATAAAAGGAATTGATGTTATTACTAATAAAAAGGATAAAGGCAATACTGATATGAATGAGGATGTGTTGATATTTCATGCAGGAACCAGGTTGGAAAACGGGAAATATTATACATCAGGAGGCCGTGTACTAGGTGTTACGGCTTTAGGCGGTAATCTTGAATCAGCAGTAGAAAAGGCGTATAAGGAAGTTGAAAAGATACATTTTCATAACATGCATTATAGAAAAGATATAGGGCGTAAAAAGGAAAGTGGTATTTTTGAAAGGACAATATAAAAGAATAGGTATTTCAGGCGGAACCTTTGATCCTATTCATTACGGTCACTTGATAATAGCTGAGGAAATCAGGGAAACCATGGGACTTGAAAAAGTTATATTTATACCTTCAGGTAATCCGCCGCATAAAAAAAACATCAAAGTGACTGAAGCAATACATCGTTATAACATGGTAAAATTAGCTACAGCTTCAAATCCATATTTTGAAGTGGCATCAATAGAAATTGAAAGAGAAGGGTATTCATATACGATTGATACTTTAAAACAACTGAAGCAAATTTATGGAAGGGATACAACTTTTTTCTTTATAACAGGAGCGGATGTTATACCTGAACTGGTTACCTGGAGAAGTTTTGAGAATTTATTTACTTTATGCGAGTTTGTTGCGGTATTAAGACCGGGTTTTGAAAAGGAGTTCCTGTTGGAGAAAATTGAGTATTATAAGAGGAATTACAACGCAATAATACATGTAGTTGATGCTCCGTTAATAGGAATATCTTCAACTATTATAAGGAAAAGAATAAAACAAGGTAAATCAATAAAATATCTTGTACCTGAAAGTGTAGAAGATTACATAAGAAAGAACGCTTTATATTTATACGGTTTTGCCCGGAACACCCATTTAACCTTAAAATGAAGAGAATAATGGGGGTATTAAATTGACATATGAACAATTATCATTAACGATAACCGTAGAAGATATTAAAAGTAAATTAAGATTGAGTATATCTCCACGCAGGTATAAGCATTCTGAAAATGTAACGGAGGTTGCAGTAAAGCTTGCAAAAAAATATGGAGCCGATACGAACAAGGCTACTATTGCAGGGTTTCTTCATGATTGTGCAAAAGGGAAATCAACCAAGGAATTGTTGGAACTTTCTGAAAAATTTAACATACATGTGGATGAATATAAAAAATTACATCCCGAACTTTTGCATGATGAAATAGGTGCTTGTATAGCAAAAACAGATTATGGAATAGAGGATGAAGAAATACTAAGTGCTATCAGGTACCATACTATGGGCAGAGAAAATATGAGTTTGCTTGAAAAAATAATTTTTATAGCTGATTATATTGAGCCGGGGAGAAATTTCCCGGGCGTTGAAGAAATAAGAAAATTAGCTTTTGATGATTTAGATAAATCTATTTTACAAGCTTTAGATACAACTTTGATATATTTAATTAAAATAGGGGCTATAATACATCCTGATACAATAAAAACAAGAAATTATTTTATATCGGTGGCTATGCAGTCATGATTTTTTTAGTTATAATGAGATTATTATTACTTTTAAGATGATGATTACTTTGAAAGGATTAATGGGGATATAATGGAGATATATTGATAAAATCAATCTCATTTATTTCTTCATGAGAAATAAATGAACCATTTAATCACCTTTTAATAGGAGAAAATAAGATTAAAATAAGATTAAAAAAGCGGAGGTTGGTAACATTTTGAATAGTGCGGAATTATCGGAAAAAATATCGCATATCTTGTTAGATAAGAAAGCAAGAGATGTAGATATTATTAAAATCGAAAACTTAACAATTTTAACAGATTATTTCATAATATGTACAGGTACTTCAACTACACATATAAGAACCCTAGCTGATGAAGTAATTATTAAATTAAGAGAAGAAGGAATTGAGTGCCACCATGTAGAGGGATATGAAAGCAGCAGATGGATACTTTTAGACTATGGTAATGTAGTTGTCCATATTTTCCATGAGGAGGAAAGAAAATATTATAACCTGGAAAGACTATGGTCAGAAGGCATAATTACAAGAAAAGAAATAAAAGTGCCGCAACAATAGAAATAGATACGATAAAATAGATACGATAATAAGTTAGAGTAAAAAATAAAAACTATGACGATTAAATAAGTTAAAAATTTAAAATAGATACATCAGCATTAAATTTTTAGGGGAGTATTTTCAGGTTCAAAAATACTACCTTAATATTTTTAATTGTATTTAATTGCATTAATTTGAAGGTTTCGGAGGTATGCATATTATGAGAAGTTATAATCCAAGAGTAATAGAAAGAAACTGGAGAGAGAAATGGGAGAAGGAAGATCTTTTCTCAACTACCGAAAAAGGCGATGCACCAAAATACTATGTACTGGAGATGTTTCCTTACCCATCCGGTAAACTTCATATGGGACATGTGAGAAATTATTCCATAGGTGACGTTGTAGCCAGATTTAAGAAAATGAACGGATATAACATACTTCATCCTATGGGTTGGGATGCATTTGGGCTTCCTGCCGAGAATGCAGCCATAAAGCATGGTATCCATCCTCATAAGTGGACCGTGTCAAATATTGAAAATATGAGGGAGCAGTTAAAACAGTTAGGGATAAGCTATGACTGGAAGAGGGAAGTTTCTACCTGCAGTCCTGATTACTATAAGTGGACTCAATGGATGTTTTTACAATTGTATAAACATGGATTGGCTTATAAGAAAAAGGCAAATGTTAACTGGTGTCCTTCATGTGAAACGGTGCTTGCAAATGAACAAGTTGTAAACGGCCGCTGTGAGCGTTGTAAGTCTCCCGTAGGAAAGAAAGACCTGGAACAGTGGTTTTTCAGGATTACGAAATATGCCCAAAGATTGCTGGATGATATAGATAAACTGGAAGGTTGGCCTGAAAAAGTAAAAATAATGCAGCAAAATTGGATAGGCAGAAGTGAGGGTGTGGAAGTAGATTTTAAAATCGACGGGATGGATAAGAGCATAAGAATTTATACTACCAGGCCGGACACCATATTCGGTGTGACGTATATGGTAATCGCACCGGAGCATAGCATTGTAAAAGAGATTATCAAGGGTACGCCGCAAGAGCAGGAATGCCTTAAATTTATAGAACGCATCCAGTATATGAATGAAATAGAGAGAACTTCAGAGGAGACAGAAAAAGAAGGAGTATTTACGGGAAGATATGTTATCAACCCGTTAAACGGAGATAAAGTTCCTTTATACCTGGCTAATTATGTTCTTGCTGACTACGGGACCGGTGCTGTTATGGCAGTACCCGCACACGATGAAAGGGACTTTAGGTTTGCTAAGAAATACAATTTACCGATAAAAGTAGTTATACAACCTGAGGGTGTGGAGCTAAATCCTGAAACTATGAAAGAAGCTTATGTGGATATCGGGTATCTGGTAAATTCGGGAAAGTTTAACGGAATCAGAAGTGATGAAGCAGCCGTTAAGATCATGGATTATATCGAAGAAATGAAATACGGGGAAAGAAAAGTCAATTATAAATTGAGAGACTGGCTTATTTCCAGACAAAGATATTGGGGAGCTCCAATTCCCATAATATATTGTAATGATTGCGGTATAGTGCCTGTACCGGAGGAGGATCTTCCTGTTATACTTCCGACTGATATTCAATTTAAAGGGAAAGGAGAATTACCTTTAGCAACTTCGGAAACGTTTATAAAAGCGAAATGCCCTAAATGCGGAAAGACAGGAAGAAGAGAACTGGATACCATGGATACTTTTGTATGCTCATCTTGGTATTACTTAAGGTATTGTGATCCATGCAATAAAGAAAAGCCGTTCAACAAAGAAAATGTGGATTACTGGATGCCGGTAGATCAATATATCGGCGGAGTTGAACACGCAATATTGCACTTGCTTTATTCCAGGTTTTTAATGAAAGCTTTGTATGACATGGGCTATGTTTCTTATGATGAACCATTTACAAATCTCCTTACTCAAGGAATGGTTCTAAAAGATGGGGCAAAAATGTCAAAGTCGCTTGGTAATGTTGTAAGCCCTGAAGAAATTATAGAAAAATATGGTGCAGATACAGCAAGGTTATTTATCCTCTTCGCTTCACCACCTGAAAAGGATTTGGAATGGAGCGATCAAGGAGTAGAAGGTTGCTATCGCTTTATAAACAGGGTATGGAGAATTGTAAATGAATTTGCCCAGGATATTAACGCTTGCAAAGATGCTGATTTACACCAAGACGGTCATATGAACCTTTCTGATGCGGATAAGGAACTCAGATATGCTTTGCATTATGCGATTAAGAAAGTTACAGAGGATATCAGGGACAGATTCAATTTTAATACTGCCATAAGTGCTATTATGGAACTTGTTAATGCATTATATTCATACAAGGAAAAGGTATCTGATGATAAGAAAAACCTTACCTTGATCAAGGAAACCATAGAGAAGCTGATAATTTTGCTGGCACCTTTTGTTCCTTATGTTACCGAGGAATTATGGCGTATTATAGGTAAAGAAGACAGTGTTCACAAGCAGAAATGGCCTGAATATAAAGAAGAAGCTCTTATAAAGGATGAAATTGAAATTGTTGTTCAAATAAACGGAAAAGTAAGAGATAAAATCATGATTCCAACCGGGCTTGATAAAGAACAAACCGAGAAGGAAGCAATGAATACCGAAAAAGTGAAAAGGCTTCTTGAAGGTAAGAATGTTGTTAAAGTAATAGTCGTACCGGAAAAGCTGGTTAATATAGTGGTGAAATGAGCAAAGTTTGCTTGATTAATGCTCTAATGACTTGACTAATGCTCCAATGAGAGGTTCAGTGGGGGGCTTGCCCCCCCACTTAGAACCGAATTTTCACTTAGAACCGAAATTCAGCTTAGAACTCCTTTAGAACCGTTGAACTTCTAGTTGTAAACAAACTTTCAGTTAGAACTGCAACTCCATCTAAATTTGATTTCCTAATATAAACGTTTATTGTATCTATATACGGTTTTACGCTTTCGAGCGTTTACCTTCCTTGATATTTTCCTAAGTATTATTCTTAAAAACATGAAAGAAGCAAGTACAATTACCGTAGTTCTTATAATATTGAATATCAAGCTGTTTTTCAGCCTCTCGTATAGAGAAACTTTCTTTTCAATTGAATTTGCTGCAATTAAATTAGCCGTTCCTATAACTGTGTCACCTAGAAAAAATTCTATGTAACCCAGAATTTCACCCTCGCTGATAGGAGCTGAAATTAGAGGCTTCAGATGTACTTTTCTTACAACATTCCAATTGCTGCTATTAAAAACCTCCAGTTCATCTTTAGAATTTGTTCCATTCATATTAATCATATTTATATTCTCTGTAATATTTATATTTTCAGAAAGGTCAGCAGTAGTTTTAGGTAATATCCCAATTACACTTTGGTCTGTCACTAAGTCAAGGGTTAAACTATCTTTGGCGTTTTCAACGGACACTGTTGTAACATGCTCGCTTTCATCGATTAGTTTTTTGAGGGAGAAATTGTCAAATCCGTATTTAAGCAGCTTTTCGGTGTATTTATATACATCTTCCCATGCTCTTGGGGTCTTGACACCAAGAATTACAGAAATAAGTTCCATACCGTTTTCATCTACTGCAGCCGTCACAAGGTTATGCCCTGCTGCAGAGGTATAACCGGTTTTTATGCCTATTATCTCAAAATTGCAGTCCGGAGAAGTTCCGTAACGCAAGAATCTGTTAGTGGTATACAACGGGTCCCAGGCTTTATGTTTGTTAGTAGGAGGTATGTCAAAACTGTCTTTCCTTACAATTTCTCTAAAAGCCGGGATGGTCATCGCATGCCGTGCTATTATAGCCATATCTTTGGCAGTTGTATAGTGGTTTTCATGATGCAAGCCATTTGCATTCACAAAATTAGTATCAGTTGCCCCCAGCTCTTTTGCTCTTTCATTCATCATGTTTATGAACTCTTCTCTTGAAGAAGCCACGTTTTCAGCAATTATGTTGGCAGCTTCATTTGCAGAGCATATAAGCATTGCATGCAGCAGATCCCTCAGAGTCAATTCTTCACCGGCCATTATTCCGATGTTCATGCCGCCCTCGCCAATATCATAGACTGCAGCTTGGCTGGCAGTCATGACAGTATCAAGGCTTTCATTCTCTAAAGCTACTATGGCAGCCATGATCTTTGTCGTGCTTGCAGGATATATATGCTTTTTATCCATACCATCACTTAAAAGCACAATACCGGTACGAGAATCTATCAAAATGAAGCTTTCTGCTTCAATACCCAACAACTCGGATATGTCATAACCGGCAGTTCCAGTATTACTAACAGTTCCTGTACTAACAGTTACGACATTGACATTCATGCCGGAGCTTTCAACATTAACGCTAGTAGGTTGCGAAACAGTGGCATATACTTGCCACGGATTAATAATAGAATAAAAAAGCGTGAATATCACTACAATAAAAACAGTCAACAGTTTAATAGTAAAAAATCCTACTGATTTTTTAACACCCATTCCACTTTCTGAAAATACATAGCAGCTAGATTTCATAGTTAAATTACTGAGGCACCCCCAACCAAGATTTAGTTTTCCATACCACCTCATGCTGCCTGTAAGAAAACCCATTCCAAAGACAAAAAATAATTTTACCGTCTTATTTTGGGCATACCTTTCCATTGCATTCAGGTGTATCATTTTAAGTTAATGCTTCTTACTTTAGCGCAACAGTATTAGTATACCAGAAAATTAAATATAAATGAATAAAAAATATATTAAATTTGTACTAGCATTATTTTCCATAAATTTTAGTAATATTTTCCTAAAGTAAAAAATTACTTAACTATGTGTTGGACATGGCAATAAAGAAAAACAAATTCATGCCGATTAATATATCAGGGAGTGTGGTAAATTGTGACAATAAATATATTTAATGCTAAGATTAACATAAAAAAGGAGCATATTCTTATAATTACCATATTTTTTACTATATTTATTTTACTAATCACATATAAGGCTATAAAAAATGATGAGGTTCTTATTGACAGCGATCAGACACAAGTTTCAGGGCAACATGATAGTTCTGTAAGTTATGAAAACGGTTCAGAAAACGATAAAGAAGAGCAAAAAGGCAACAATAAAATAGAGGATAATAACGAACAAGAGAACAGCAACGATCAAAAGGGTGACAATGAACAAATGAAAGATAATGAACAGAGTGATGATCAAAGATACGCTGAAGATAGCCATAACCAAGCGCAAGAAGCCGGACGTGAAATTAAAGTATACGTGACAGGATGTGTAAATAATCCCGGCATGTTCACATTAAAGGAAGGACAGCTATTGTATGAAGCGATAGAAGCAGCAGGTGGGCTTACGGGAGAAGCTGATATTGATAATATTAATATGGTTTATCAGCTGACACAAAATATAATGATAAATATACTTCCAAAGAATATTTCAAAAACGGCAATCTCGGGTGGGAATAACACCGGTGATGTAAATGAAGCAGGATCCGGGGTTCAAATTGTTAAAGATGCAGGTGACGGGGTGATGAAGTATACAAGCGGAAGTGCCGGGAGCATGAGAAACGATGATGATAATGAAGATAATACATTAACTGATACTGGAAGTGCCTCAAGTAAGAAAGAAAAAATTAACATTAATGTAGCTACCGCAGATGAGCTTGCAACACTGCCGGGCATTGGTAATGCAATTGCTGAGAGTATAGTAGAGTACAGGAAAAATAAAGGAAGATTTAATAAAATCGAGGATATAATGAATGTCCCGGGAATAAAAGAAAAACGTTTTGAGCAAATCAGAGATTTTATAACGGTTGATTAAAATTTGATAAACGGTTAATCGATTAATTGACTAATAAATTGACTGATTAATTGACTAATGAATTGATTGATGAATCAAAAAAAGAACCGGTAAAAAAGCCGGTTCTTTTTAAAATTTATATAAAAAAGGAGGAAACTTTCACTTAATAAAATCAAACTTTCACATAATACAATCATATTTCATTGTTATTATGATTGTCACCAGTATTATTATACGATTATAAAATAAAAAAAGTAATGATATTAATTAACGACTTTGTTACATGAAAGAAAAGTTTTTTTATGCAACATTAACAATGTAACTTTAATCGCCTGGAACTTATTGCCATATCAATGGCAAAATAACCATGGCAGTTAATATATAGCCTAATAAAACGGATGTTGCTGGTATGATTATTGTAAACAATATAAATTTTCTTATTTTTTTATGGCGAAACTTTCGGAATTTATAAAGCCTTTTGGTTCTCATAAGTATAAATCCCCCTTATAGCTATTCTTAAAAAACTAATAATAATAAATCATATAACATGAAATTCTAAACTTGCCATTATGATATTAGGACAACTTTGTCTATATTGTACAATATCTCCATTATTTGCGTATAAGGAGGAAATATTTCCTAATAAATTAATAGCCCTACCCATGACTGAAATCATGAGTAAGGCAATATATTCAATATATTTTTAAGTAATAAACTTAATAACTTCTTTAATTTAATCTAATTAAACCTAATTCAGGATTCAGGTAACCTTATAGATTTAAAACTCCTGACAATATGAAACTGATCAGGAACAGGATTGTTACAATATACATTAAAGGATGAACTTCTTTAGCTTTCTTTGTCACTATTTTTGTTATTACGTAAATTATAAATCCTACAGCAATACCATTTGAGATACTGTAACTGAAAGGCATGAAAATTACGGTAAAGAATGCAGGCATAGCTTCTTCTAGATCATCCCATTGAATTTTAGCAAAAGCTTCCATCATTAATACACCAACGATTATTAACGCAGGAGCTGTTGCAGCAGCAGGAACAATTCCGGCAATAGGTGTGAGGAATAAACATAAGATAAAGAGAATTGCAACTACTACCGAGGTAAGACCGGTTTTTCCGCCTGCAGCTATACCGGCGGCACTTTCCACATATGTGGTAGTATTGCTTGTCCCTAAAAGTGCTCCTATTGATGTAGCTGTGGCATCAGCAAATAAAGCTTTATCAAGTTTGGACTTAAAACCTTTGCCACTGAAAAGAGCTGCTTCATCCTTGTCATCAAATATACCGCTTTTTCTTCCGGTTCCAATGAAAGTACCAATTGTATCAAATGTATCTGACATGCTAAAAGCAAGGATTGTTGTCAATACGATGAATATTCTGGAAGGATCAGTGAACAGTCCGCTGAAATCCAGTTTAAAAAAGGTTTCTGATATTGCAGCTACTGAGTGAGTATCTCCGCCAAAAGTGGTGATTCCCATAGGTATTCCTATTATAGTTGTTAATATTATACCTATTATTATAGAACCTTTTACCTTAAGAAGCATAAGAATAATAGTAATTATTAATCCGATCAGTGCAAGCTGGGCATGCTTATCGGTAAAGTTAACTAAAGCAGGAACAATTCCTCCGTTGATAACAATTGTTGACAGATTTCCGGCTTCATCCGTGATTTGTGCCAGGAAATTAGGGGCATCTGCTGTAAATTTAATGAAATTTGCCTGTTTAATTCCTATGTAAGTTATAAAAAGACCTATACCTCCGCCGATAGCATATTGAAGGGACTTAGGTATAGCTTTGATAATTGCTTTTCTGATTTGTGTAACGGTTATTATAATGTTAATAATACCGCAAATAAATACGAGAGCCAAAGCTTGTTGCCATGTAAAGCCCAAAGCGAAACATACCGTAAAGGTAAAGAATGCATTCAATCCCATGCCTGGCGCTTGGGCATAAGGAACATTAGCAACCAATCCCATAACAAGTGTACCTATAACGGCAGCCAGGATAGTTGCGACAAATACTCCATCCCATGGCATTCCGGTCAGGGAAAGAATATTTGGGTTTACAAATATAATGTATGCCATGGTAAAAAATGTAGTTATACCTGCTACTATTTCAGTACGCACGTTTGTCCCGTGCTCATCCAATTTAAAAAAATTTTTCATATTAAAATCTCCCCTTTAGTAATAAAATAGATTTAAATAAAAATTAGTTTAATTATTTATTATAAAGAAACAACGCTTATTATTAACACTTATACTAAGACTTAATAAAGCTTATATTAAGGCTATATTCTTATTTTTCCTTGAAAAGGCATTTTTATATATGTATTGTAAAAAAAATTACACAACCCTGCAAATTTTTTGTCTACTTCATTCACTCCTTTCAATACGTTCCTAAAAATAAAAAAGACAGACAGATTTGAAAATTCAACCTGTTTGCCTATGAATTAATTAAAGCTACCTTTGCATTAAGCATCATTCCGTTTTTTATAATATGGAGTCTACGGAGGCTGCTTATGCAAAAAGCTTTATATTTTCACTCATAGTCAAACAATTTACGGTTGTTTGGTAGAAACTCCCGAGCCATATTCCCGGAATTATATGAGCTTTATTTCTTTATTAAATTTTTGTTAAATTAAATTTACTTATTTATAGTAACAAATAGAAATGGGGATGTCAATCATAAAGATTTACAATTTGCATTTCGCAGGCTTATTAAGTATTGACACACCATTGTAACCTTTATATAATGAGATATAAAAGAATAATCGGTATTGAAAATCAAATTTAGCGACTCGGCGATGAGAAGAAGAGTAGATTATCCATTCTCCTCCAGAGAGAAGGTGTAGTATGCTGGAAGCACCTTTAGGAGAAAATAATCGAAGACCACCTTTGAGCCGGGACGGTGACTACGTTATAGTCTAATGAGTCCAAATTAGGGTGGAACCACGGGAGAAAGCTCTCGTCCCTTGTGTATGCAAGAGGCGGGAGCTTTTTTGATATATGAATAAAGCTTAAAAGATTGAAATTATTGTTATAATTAATTATTAAAGCAAATTATTCGTTATGGTATATTATGTATAATTATGGATAATATAGGAAGGTGGAAGGTGATATTTATGATTAAGGTAACGCTAAAGGACGGAAGTATTAATGAGTATAAAAAAGGTATCACAATTAAAGAAGTAGCGGAAAGCATTAGTGCAGGGTTAGCCAGAGTTGCCCTTGCAGGTGAGGTTGACGGTGTTGTAAGGGATTTAGGGTATAAGCTTGAAAATGATTGTAAATTAAATCTGCTTACCTTTGATGATGAAGGCGGGAGGGAAGCATTCAGGCATACCAGTTCTCACATAATGGCACAAGCCGTAAAAAGATTATACCCTGAAGCTAAACTGGCTATCGGTCCTGCAATAGATACCGGATTTTACTATGATTTTGATGTAGAGAAACCTTTTTCTCCTGAAGACCTTGAAAAGATTGAGAATGAGATGAATAAAATAATAAAAGAAAATTATGCGATTGAAAGGTTTGTACTTCCAAGAGATGAAGCCATTAAATTTATGGAAGAAAAAGGTGAAACTTATAAAGTTGAATTGATTAAGGAACTGCCGGAAGACGAAGAAATATCTTTTTACAGGCAAGGTGAGTTTGTTGATCTTTGTGCAGGTCCGCATTTATCTTCAACAGGAAAAGTGAAAGCCTTTAAGCTTTTATCCGTGGCAGGCGCATATTGGAGAGGAAGCGAAAAGAATAAAATGCTTCAAAGAATATACGGAACTTCCTTTCCGAAGAAAAGTCAATTGGATGAATATCTAGCAAGACTTGAAGAAGCAAAGAAAAGAGATCACAGAAAACTGGGCAGAGAGCTGGACCTTTTTGATATTTTTGAAGAGGGACCGGGTTTTCCGTTCTTTTTGCCTAAAGGGATGGTTCTCAGAAATATTTTGATAGATTATTGGCGCCAGGAGCATAAAAAGAGAGGTTATCAGGAGATAAGCACTCCTATAATATTAAACGAGGATTTGTGGCACCGTTCAGGGCACTGGGATCATTACAAAGAAAACATGTATTTCACCACAATCGACGATGCCAATTACGCCATAAAGCCAATGAATTGCCCGGGGGGAATGCTCGTATACAAGAGGAAACTTCATTCATACAGGGAACTACCTCAAAGAATAGCAGAATTGGGACTTGTCCATAGGCATGAATTATCAGGTGTTTTGCATGGATTAATGAGAGTTAGATGTTTTACTCAGGATGATGCTCATATATTTATGACAACTGATCAAATTAAGGATGAGATTAAAGGTGTAATTGAACTTATAGATGACTTTTATAAGATCTTTGGATTTAAATACCATGTTGAGTTATCTACAAGGCCGGAAAATTCCATGGGCACGGATGAACAGTGGGAAGTAGCTACCAACGCATTAAGGGAAGCCATGGAATCTATGGGAATGAAATATAAAATCAATGAAGGGGACGGAGCTTTCTACGGACCTAAAATAGATTTTCATCTTGAGGATTCCATAGGGCGTACCTGGCAGTGCGGAACTATACAGCTTGATTTTCAGATGCCGGAACGTTTCGATTTAACATATATTGGACCTGACGGTGAAAGGCATAGACCTGTAATGATACACAGAGTTGTATTCGGTAGTATTGAGAGGTTTATTGCCATATTAACGGAGCATTATGCAGGTGCATTTCCGGTTTGGCTGTCTCCCGTACAAGTTAAGGTTTTACCCATCTTAGATAAGCATCATGAATATGCAAAAAGGGTAGAGCAGAAGCTTATTGAAAATGGCTTAAGGGTCGAAACGGATTATAGAAATGAAAAAATCGGATACAAAATTAGAGAAGCACAGCTCCAAAAAGTGCCTTATATGTTGGTTATAGGTGACAAAGAAACGGAAAACGGTACCGTTGCCGTAAGGTCCAGGAAGGACGGGGATATTGGATCTATGCTTCTGGATGATTTTGTTAACAAAATTGTTGAGGAGGATCGTCAAAAAAAGTAAAAAAGGAAAAACTTCTAGTTGACAAACGACATAAGTTTGTGCTAGTATAAAATAGCAAAACAAAGAAGAAGTCAACCACTTCTCACCTTACAAAGTAATTTTGTTAAGGTTAATAATGTGAAACTGCTGTGTTAATGAAGTTAGCTGCTAAAATTGCGTTGTATTTGGGGCTAAAGAAGTAAAGAAATGTATGAAGTGAGGTTATGCAGCTAATGGAAATGGTTGGGAAGCAGGGATTTATTTAGGAAGGTAATAAGTGGGTTGATTTTTTCAATCCACTTTATTTGCGTTATAATGATTAGTATTTAATAATAATTTAACAGTATATGAGCTTTATAATGAAAATGAATTAGTTTAGATGAGAATGAATTAGTAAAGCTTTTATAATGATTCATGAGACAATGACTAATAATGAATGGCAAATGCAAGGTTTCAAAGGATTCCTGCAGTATTTATTAAAAAATTTCGGAGGTGTTTTGTTATTTTAAAGGATCAATTAATGGTAAATGAAGAAATAAGAGACAAGGAAGTGCGATTGATTGACGTTGACGGAAAAATGCTTGGTATTATGTCAGCTAAGGAAGCTCAAAAACTGGCAAATGCAAGAAATCTGGATCTTGTGAAAATAGCTCCAAAAGCTAATCCACCTGTTTGCAGAATAATGGATTACGGGAAGTATATTTTCGAGCTCAGCAAAAAGGAGAAGGAAGCTAAAAAGAACCAGAAAGTTATTAACGTCAAAGAAGTTCGTCTTAGCCCCAACATTGAAGAAAATGATTTGAACTTCAAAGTACGAAATACCATTAGGTTCCTAAAAGATGGGAATAAGGTTAAAGTTGTGGTTAGGTTTAGAGGTAGGGAGATACATCACACCTCTATAGGGCAGGAGTTACTTGAAAGGTTTGCAGAAGCCGTTAAAGATTATGGAACTGTTGAGAAAAAGCCTAAGCTTGAAGGAAAAAGTATGACTTTGGTTTTGAATCCGAAGTCTTAAATTCAAGCAGGATATGATCAATATACTTTATATATAAATTTATTATATAAATAAAGTGCAAATAAAATGACATGATATAAAGTATAGGAAGTTAATAAAGTACAAGCTAATAAAGTACAACAAGCTAATAAAATGTAAGAAGCTATGTGTGTTTATAGTAGTTAAGATTAGTTAAAGCAGGAAGGAGAATACAATTATGCCAAAAATTAAAACTCATAGTTCATCAAAAAAGAGATTCAATATTACTGGTAAAGGAAAGATTAAAAGGTTTAAAGCATATAAAAGCCATATTTTGACAAAGAAAACTTCAAAAAGAAAGAGGAATTTAAGAAAAGGAACATTGGTTTCCAGTGCTGATTATGCAAAGATAAAGAAACTGATACCATATAAGTAAGCAGGGAGGAAGATAAACAATGTCTAGGGTAAAAGGCGGAGTAACTACAAGAAGAAGACATAAAAAGATATTGAAACTTGCAAAAGGTTATTTTGGTGCAAAGAGCAAGTGGTTTAGAATTGCCAATCAAGCTGTAATGAAATCCGGAGTTTATGCCTATAGAGACAGAAAAGCAAGAAAGAGAGATTTCAGAAAACTTTGGATTACAAGAATTAATGCAGCCGCAAGATTAAACGGAATGAACTACAGCAGATTTATGAACGGCTTGAAGAAAGCAGGCATTACATTGAACAGGAAAATGCTTGCCGAAATGGCTGTTAATGATGCTGAAGCCTTTGCTAAACTTGTAGAACAAGTTAAAGCTGTTGTTAATAACTAATTTTATTTCGGTATGATTAACATAATATTGGAGATATTCAAACTACCCCTTGTTAATTCTTAATAAATAATAAGGGGTAGTTGTGTATTTACCAATATATATTATTTCAATAATATTCATTTTTCAATATGATGAGATACGTATAAATACGATGGATAGCTTTTAAATACTGAAAGGTTGGTTTGTAATAATAATGCAAGTGATTACTAGCGAAAACAATCCGCTAATAAAAGAAGTAAAATCTCTAAAGTTAAAAAAATACAGGGAACAGAAAGAGCTCTTTTTTATTGAGGGTGTTAGATTTGTAGAAGAAGCCCTATTGTCGGAGGAAGAAATAAAAGCACTGATTATTTCAAAGTCAATGGCAAATGACCAAAATGTTATAGAACTTGTAAGGAAGGCAGAACAAAGAAATTCCAGTATAAAGCTATGTTCGGTTCCTGATAATATGTTTAAAAACTTATCCGATACACAAACCCCACAAGGTGTAATTGCAGTCGTAAAAATGAAGGCATATAATCTCAACGACGCAGTGGGAAGAAACAACGGCAAAAACAATCTGTTTATAATCCTTGATGCAGTGCAGGATCCGGGAAATATGGGAACTATTATAAGAACTGCCGATGCAGCTGGTTTTAATGCTGTAATTGCCGGCAAAGGATGTGTGGACATATATAATCCTAAAGTGCTAAGATCTACCATGGGTTCGATTTTTCACATACCTGTCATTGAAACTGATGACTTATCTCATGCAATCAATTATTTGAAATCCAAAGGTATCAAAATCTATGCTTCTCATTTAAACGGTATGAAAAACTATTACGAATTGAACTTATCACATGACATTGCCTTTATTGTTGGAAATGAAGCAAACGGCATTAGTGATCAAATAGCCGCATTGGCTGATTGCTTAATAAAAATCCCTATGTACGGAAGAGCGGAATCTCTTAATGCTGCAATTGCTGCAGGAATATTAATGTATGAAGTTGTCCGGCAAATATCAAACAATTGATGTCATGGTTTATGTCTGGAATATTCACAATTTTAAATTTATAATATAATTTGTAATTCATTTATAATTTGAAATTTATTTTAGAAAATATTGCCTAAGGTTATAGCTACGTTTTTTGGAATATGTTGAATATATTGCATTAAGACGGATGATTCGGAAAGAGCCAGAGAAAGAGATTTTGTATAAATGTAGTCAGTTAGCCTTGTTAAAGACGTGTTAATATTATCAATCTCGAAATGATTTTGAAGGATAGCCCAAATATGTTGTTTTTTGGACCAATAATCTTTAAATTTTATCAATTCGTTCATTGCATCCTCCCAATTACCGTTTTTGATATTATCTTGTATAGCTACAATACGTTTTTCAAGCTCGTTTGCATCTTTAGCCAGTGCATAATTGGTATACATACCTGCACCTATTAAACACAAAGTAAGGATTACTATTGCCAACAGGACTTTTGATAATTGGTCCATACTAATAAACCACCCTCATTATGGAACTTACAATTTTTCTAAGTTCCTCTCTTTTTTAATGTAGATAATTTTTCTTGTATATATAATTCACCTGTAGTATCCAGGCTGGCAAATAAAACTTCTTTGAAGCTTTGAATACCTTTTAATTTCAATTGTTCGATTAACCATTTTCTGTCCAGATTTGCCTTTTTTAAATTTTTATCCAACACCCTGCCGTCTATAATCAAATCAAGAGGTAACCCTTCATATTTTGTTGAAATATTTAAGTCCTCCGGAGTTACGGGTCTTCTATTAGATTTCTGTATAACACTTAGCTGGCCGTTGGTTTCAAGAATTGCGAATTCTACATCGGCTATATTCGATATATTAGCTGTTCTTAACTGTTCGAGTAAATCGTTGATAGTATACATTTCTTTTCTTAAGTTTTCTTCATTTATCTTTCCGTTACCAATCAATATCCTAGGAGTTCCGCATATTATGCCTCTTGCCCTGATACTTTTCATGGAAATATATGACAAAGTCATTTGAGTAACTAAAAGCGTCAGTATAGGAATTATACCGTTTAACAGGGGAATGGCAGTATCCTGCATCGGTACTGAAGCCAACTCTGATATCATAATAGCAACTACAAGTTCAAAAGGTTGCAGTTGGCCTATCTGCCTTTTTCCCATGATTCTCATTACAACAACTACTACAAAATATAAAATAATTGTTCTTAAAAAAACTATCATCATTTCAAATACATCCTTTTTTGTTTTAATGTAGTTATTGATTGATTTAATCTATTTAACTTATTTAATTTATTTAATTCAATTTAATACACGTTTAACTTTAATGTAATTTAATGTATGTTTCAAAATACTGTGTGGTGTATTATATTTTGCCTTTTAATCATTTTACTTATACGAATATTTTTGCGAATAATTTATAAAATTACGCAAACCATAATTATTGTACAAATGACCATTCTAAGCAGCTAATCCAAAAATGATTAGGGCGGATTTTCAGCTTAGCAGGTTGTTTGGCCGGTTATCCGGTAAAAGACAATTGAAAAAGAATAAAGATAATTGAAAAAGAATTACAAAAAATTTATTAAGAAGAAAATTATTAGAAGAAAATTATTAAAAATAAATTATTAAAAAGGAGGATTGTCATGGCATTAACAACTAAAGAATTAATGTTGCTTCAGGACAATATTAAAATGACGGAAAACGGAATTAAATTTATGCAAGGTTGTGCAGAAATGGTTAAGGATCCGCAAATTAAGGGTTTATGTCAGCAAATGGTTAGAGAACACCAGAATGATCTTCAAGTTTTAATGAAGCACATAGAAACTCACTTGGAAGAATCAAATATGCATTGAAGCGAATATTAAATCTTGAGTATACGGATAATAGCTATTTGGCTTTTAGCTGTTAGTTACTGAAATTTAACCTTGTTGAAATTTAAGAAAAATTAAACGGGAGGAGTTTATTGTGAAAAATATAACAGACAAGGAAATTATGAATGTATTGCTTGATCAGCATAAATTATGCGCAACCTCTTTGACAAACCTTATATTGGAGAGTTCTAATCAAAACTTAAGAAATGATGTTACTAATATACTGAATAAAACATTCCAACATCAAAAACAGATATTCGATATAATGTCACAAAAAGGTTGGTATAAGACACAACAAGCCAGCCAGCAATTACTTTCCCAAGCACAACAGGAGTTAAGTCAAATACAGGTCGGTATGACAATGTAATATTGTACCGCCTGATTGCATGCATAATGCATGCATAAATTAACTTAATAATGCAAACTACTAATCTAAAATATAATAATAAATTTAGTTGGAAATAAATTTAGTCGGAGGCTCACATGGCATATGAAATGTAAAGATTGCATTAATTTTAAAACATCCGGTAGGATGGAAATTGGTAATGAATTATCACCGTCAATAAATCAAATGAAGGGTGTATGTAGCGTTAATAATTCAAATTGCAAAGCACAAGATGAATGCAGATGCGGTGCATTTTCCCCGAAATAAAAGCAAGGCTTTGTCCTGAATAAATTCAAATTTCTGTTTATAATTCAAAGTTCAATTTAGGTTGAAATGAATTCCGGTATTGCAATTTGGCAAGACTACGCAAAACGTAGTCTTGCTTTTTTATCGTATTTATTATGTTTTTTATTTTTATCGGTCATATTCACATGCAAGTTATTATATAAATAATAATATTGAGTTATATTGAATTTCATTGAATTATATCAGCACAGTAAAGCAAGTAAAGTATATTACAGATCTTTGAGATTGAGCACAAGAATAAAGGATAAAGAACATATTGGACTTCAAAATAAAGCATTAGACTGAAATAATAACGATAAAAAATATATAAGTAAAATATAGAGATATAGATAATAGATAATAAATAAAAGCAAATAAAACGGTGGTTTTTATGACAATTAAAAAGTACTTATGCTGTCTTGTTAGTTTATTATTATCGCTTGAAATTATTATGCTTTTAGCTTTAACAGCATATGTAGAAGTATATGCAGATGAAGAAGAATATGAACCCATACCTTTCGAAATTTTTGAAGTCGATGCTTTTAAGATTGAAGATTTTGAAGTTTTTGAAGCTGATGTTTTTGAAAGTGAAGATGTTTTACCGTCATCATCACCATCAACAGAGCCATCAGCTGAGAAAGAGGCAACATCTCCAACATCACAGGTGGAAGTACCTGTTATAAACGCAGCAGCAGCAATTGTAATGGATATGGAATCGGGAAGAATACTTTATGAAAAGAATGCTTATAGAAGGATGCCTATAGCCAGTACTACTAAGATTATGACGGCAATTCTGGCAATTGAACTGGGTAATCTTGAAGACATAGTTACGGTGAGTAAAAGAGCCAGCAGCATAGGAGGATCTGTTATAAATTTAAGAACAGGGGAAGAAATTAAACTGAAAGATCTGCTTTATGGACTTATGTTGAGATCGGGCAATGATGCAGCTATAGCCATAGCGGAACATATAGGCGGATCGGTGGAAAATTTCGTAGAGATGATGAACTATAAAGCAAAATTGCTTGGGGCAAGGAATACAAATTTTGTAACTCCTCATGGATTGGATAGGGAAGGACATTATTCTACGGCATATGATCTTGCAGTAATAACAAGATATGCCCTTCAAAATCCGGTGTTTTCCCAAATAGTCGGAACTAAAAATATTATTGCCGGTTCAAGAAATCTATATAACACCAATGAAATGCTGGATTTATATCCAGGGGCTGACGGAGTAAAGACTGGTTATACTGGTCAGGCAGGAAGGTGCCTTGTTACATCTGCCACAAGAAACGGGCAGAGATATATATCTGTGGTGCTTAACTGTCCTACCAGGGCTTTAAGAGCACAGAGCAGCAAAAAAATCCTCGATTATGCATTTAGTAATTATAAACCGTATACATTGTTGAATGCCGGGGAGAAAATTGCTCGAGTATCTATAATCAAAGGTATTGAGGATATGGTTAGCGTTGAGGCGGTCAATGATATATTTATACCCTTATCAAAAGATGAATATGAAAGGATACAAAAAAAGGTGATCATACCGGAATATTTAGAAGCGCCTGTATATGCAGGTATTACAGTTGGCGAGGTTCAATTCTTCCTTGATGGAAAATTGTTAGCCCACAGCGAGCTAAAAACCAGCGCTGATGTATATGTCAAAGATTATAAATACTATATAAAAATAATTATTGAAGAATGGATGAATATGGTAAGATAAGACAATTCCTGAGTCTTGCAGCATAATAGTGGATTTAATCATTTCAAATGGTTAAATCCACTGTTTTTTGTGATATAATTCTCAATAATAAAAAATGTGATATAATTGTCAATAATAAAAATATTTATTAAAGCTCAAATATTAAAATATTAAAACTAAATATGTAAACTGAGTATTTTTAGTCTAAATAGAAAGAAAATATTTAGACTAAATATTTGAACTAATAAATTTAAACTGGATATTAAAATTCAATGCTTAAGCTTAATTTAAACTTAATTTGAACTTAAATGGAGGTAGGGTTTGAAAACAGTAATAGTTGCGCTTAATTCAAAATATATTCATGGCTCGCTTGCTCCATGGTATTTGAAATATGCCTGCGGTGATGACTGTGGCCAGGTGAAAGTTCTTGAATACAACATAAACGATAATATTGAATGGATTTTAACTAAAATAGTTGCGGAAAAACCGGATGTGGCAGCTTTTTCTTGTTATATCTGGAATATAGAGATTATTTTCAAAATCATTAGTAACATAAAAAAGGTTTTGCCGAATGTGAAAATAGTACTTGGAGGGCCTGAGGTATCCTATACACCGGAAGAAATAATGAAAAGCAATTCTTATATCGATTTTATTATATGCGGTGAAGGCGAAGATAGTTTTAAAAAACTATTATCGGTGTTGAATGTTAAGTTGAGAGGGGATCTCAAATATCAAGAGTATCCTAAGCATTTGAGGAATATTGACTATAGAGTAAATTCTGATTATGAAGAAAATATTGAAGAGGCAAATATTAGAGATATTGACGGTCTATGTTATAGGGAAGGCGGAAAAATACATTATAACGGAAAATATTGCATAATTAAGGACCTTGGAGCATTACCTTCTCCTTATACTAATGAAATGCTTTCATTAATGGGAAGCAATAAAATTATATATTATGAAGCTTCAAGGGGATGTCCTTTTTCATGCTCATATTGCATATCTTCTACCTTTGAAGGTGTTCGTTATTTTCCAATGGAAAGAGTTAAAAGTGATTTGTTAAAGCTAATCAATGCCGGTGTAAAACAGGTAAAATTTGTTGATAGGACTTTCAATTGCAATAATAGAAGAGCCAAGGAAATAATAAGGTATGTAATTGAAAATAGTAAGAAAACAAATTTTCACTTTGAAGCAGCCGGTGATCTTTTTGATGATGAATTAATCCGGCTTTTGCTACGGGCTCCTGAAGGCATTATACAACTTGAGATCGGAGTACAATCTATAAATACGCAAACTCATTCTGAAATAAGACGCAAAACGGATATAAACAAGTTGTTTGATAATGTAAGGAAACTAAGGTCAAAGGATAATATTCATATACATCTTGACTTGATTGCAGGACTTCCTTTTGAAGATTATTCTTCTTTCAAACAATCATTTGATGCCGTTTATAGTCTTGAGCCTCATTATTTCCAACTGGGATTTCTTAAACTGCTTAAAGGTTCTTATATAAGAACAGAGGAACAGGTTAAAAAACATCAGTACGAATTCAGAGAATATCCTCCTTACGAGGTTTTGTGCAATAAATACATTAGTTTTTCCGAAATAGCTGAATTGAAAGGAATTGAAGAAGTTTTAGAAAGGTATTATAACTCAGGAAGGTTCGAGAACACACTAAGATTTATTATTAACTGTTTTTACAGCTCTCCATTCGAGTTTTATAAAGAACTATATCTATATAATTTGGAACACGGCTATTTGGACAAGTCCATATCAGCCCGGGATCAATATACGGTATTTGTGGAGTTTGTTGAATATTTAGCGGATAAGTTGAGTTTAAAGGAATCTGTAGGAGAATCATTGAAGAATGTTATTAATGATCTGCTGAAATTTGATTTTATGTTAACGAATAATACGGGCAAGTTGCCTGAAAGAATTAACAGGGTAACAGTACCGGGCTTTAAGGATTGGTGCAGGGATTTTCTTAAAGATGAAAGCCATGTAAGACAGTATTTGCCGGACTTTGTCGAGATGTCTCCCGGTCAAATATTGAACAAGGTCAAATTTGAAATTTTTGATTATGATGTTGCTGCTTTAAGTGATAAAATGCGTTTAAGTGACAAATTGCAAAGTTCGGGCAGTGTGTCAATTATTGATGATGACAAACTGGATGATAATGGAAAATTGGATAATTATAACAAATCAGATAATATTGGCAAATCATATGATAGTGACAAGTCATATGATAACAGTAAATCATATGATAGTTGCAGATCAGCTGACAGTGACAAATTAGATACCAGTAATAAACCAGGTGCTGATTGCAATTCAGATTACAGCTTGAATTCAGATTACAATTTGAATATTGAATCAGGAACAACTGCTGATAACTTAATGTTGCCTGAACAAAGGAGAGTTATTATTTTATTTGATTATTCAAATCAGCATAAAGTGACAGGCAGGTACAGGTACGAAGTCCTGAAATTGAAAAATTTTCTATAAATTTATAGAAAACTCTTGAAATATTTTCCTAATAGGTGTATTATATCTATATAATCCACAAATTAACATATAATAAAAATAAAACCATATATGGATATTAATGCTTTTAAATACGTGATTAACTACACAATAGTGAAAACATAACTGAGTAAGTGATGAATATATTGCTAGGCAGGTGACTAATGTATTGCTGAGCAAGTGACGAATGTATTACTGGACAAGCGACAAATATATTGCTGAGCGAGCAACAAATATTTTGCTGTGTGAAGAAAAAATATTGTGCAAAGGAAAAATATTTTGTTAAGTAAAAGATCAATATTATGCCATATTATGCTGTGCTATAAATTAAGTGGTCGTCTAAGAAACATTCAAGATCCAAGAAATGAAGCGGTTTGAATGGGAGTAAATTTATTCGGACGAAGGATGCGATGACTTAGATAGGGGATGTGATAACTTGAATGGAGAAATTAACGGCTTGAATGGAGAAATCAGGAGAAATCAAGAGCTTGGACGAAGCATATTAAGACTGGGATATGAGGGTGAGATTATTTGAAATAGGAAGGTGTTTACCTGAAATTGGAAATGATATAGCTTGAACATTGGATGAATTTACTTAGACAAGTGATGGAATGTTGAAAAAGGGGTGAATGTTGAAAATGGAGAAAGAAACGGAGAAAAACGATATAGAAGCTACAATGAAAGATAACATGAAAGCTGTAAGGAAAAACAGCGTAAAAGGGAGTTTTACATTGGAAGCAGCTATTATTTTCCCATTAGTATTAATTATAATTGCTGGTATATTTTATGTTACATACTTGCTTTATATTAAAACCGTTATCCAGTCTGTGGTTGATCTGTCAGTTAGAAGAGGAATAAAAGTATGGGACAATTTGTACAAAGAAGTAAGTACAGGCAAAATTCAAAAAATCAATAGCGATTTATATTGGGATATTTTTGATATAAATAGAGAAAAGAAAGAAGATAGGCTCAAGACTTGGCTTAAATCCGTTTTTGACAAGCAAAAGTTGCTGCATGATATAGACATGGATATTAACGTTTGGTTGAGAAATTGCTTGTTATACAAGCAGCTTAATTCGGAGGTTATAGCTTATTACAAGACTCCGATAAGTAGCAGCGTAAAGGAATATCTTGAGATCAGTGGTAATTCAAAGGCTATACTGAATCATCCTCCTGATTTTATTAGAAATATTGATTTCATTGTAGAATTGGAAATAGCACTGGAGCAGAAGTACAAAAGCTTTGGAGAGTTCATGGACAGGATAAGAAGGGTTATGGAAGAGATTACACAACAAATTGAAAGATTTGGTGTGCATGATGAGTAGATATTTAAATAAACCCATGAGAATCGGATGCCTAAAAGAATGCCTAAATGGGGCATATAAAAGAAAAAGTAATGGTTTTAACAATGAAATAAATTACTTTAACAATGAAAAAGGTCAGACTGTAATATTTCTAACAATTGTTTTTATTGGAATTCTTTTCTTTTGCGGTATATTAATTGACGGAGTGAGAATGATTTCGGGTAAAGTAAATGCAGTTAGGGCTCTTGAAGATGCTTGTATATCGGCATTGGCACTATATGACAGTCAGCTGAAAAATGAATACGGAATTTTTGCATTATCCGAAAGTAATGAAGAGGAATTGAAAAAAACTATAGAAACATATCTCAGTGAAAATTTAAACATCAATAATGATTTTATAGATTCGGGCAAATCAAATGACGATTTTGAATGCTTTTTAGACCTTTATGACTTTAGGATCGAAGAACTGAGTGTAACTCCTTTTTTTAACTTAACAAATAATTCGGCAGTAAGAAAACAAATATTGGAACAAATGAAATATAGGGCACCAAAGGAAATTGGAGAGAATATACTCAAGAAATTTAATGTGATTAAAGATATCGGAAAAATGGCATCATTATATGAAAAAAAGACAGGATTGGAGAAGGAACTCAGTGATTTGGATAATCTTCAGAGGGAAGTGAAGAAAAATATCAGCGGGACTCTAGGAGATGGCGTCTTTGAGGAAGAATATGTTGAAAAATTTAATTTGAACGGTGTTAGAGACAGACTGGTTGATAATTACATAAATTTATTAGAAGAGCAAAATCGCATATTTTCTTACTTAAATGAAAAAAGGAAACTTTTAGAGCATCTTTATGGCTTAAAGGGGAAAGGTGGCATAAAAGGAGATGGCCGGCAAGACAATGAACAAGAGGGCGATGAACAAGAAAATAATGAAAGTAATATAAGGAATGAAAACTATTCTGAAGATGCTGAGTTAACGAATTTGGATGATGCTGATTTAACTAAGAGAATACGGAAGGCAGAAGATGAATATCTGGATGCCGTAAGTCAGTTGGAAGACATTAAAGTGCGCATTTCAAATACATTTGACCAATTATACAATGAACATACGGAAAAATTTATAGGAATTAATGAAAAAACAATAGCAAATATTAGAAAATTGATGGAGGCTAGGGAAAAACTAAATATAAATATTGATGAATTTATTGGAACAGTCACTTCAAATTTTGGCAAGGATAAGGAAGAAGATGAAACCGATGAGAGTGAAAATGACGATGAAAACAATGTTTGTAAAGAATTCAAGGATGTAATTCTTGAAGATTTGAGCAACTTTAAGACATTGATTCCTGATTATGAAAAAGGTATAAGTATGATAAACATTTTAGAAAATAACATCCAAGCATTAAGGTCTTCAATGGATACTCTTGAAGATATACAACGTAGGATCATGAATGAAGAAATGTCAAGTAGCAGCCTCAGCCTGGTTATAGATGAGATAAGGAAAGCAGCGGAAGAAATAAATGCCCGTTACAAAACAATAGAATTTAATTATCAAATGGTGGGAAGAAACGAGAATAATGAGAATAAGGAGAATAATGATAATAAGGAGGATAATGAGAATAAAGAAAATAAGAAAGATCCACGAAAAGGTGTAAAAGATAATGTAAAAAATGCATTAAAAGAATTAATACTAAAAGGATTAAACATTCAGAAAAAAGAAATTGATTTTGATGAGCTGCCATCAAGAAAAAAGGTTAATGAGCCTGTATTCAGCGACAACATAGAGCAAATAGGACAAGAAGAAACAAACGGAGAATCTACGGATACTGCTTGGCAATTGTACACCGGTGAATTCCATGAAATAGCTGAAGATATAGATTTGACCGATATTAATGGAGTGTTTACAAATAGAGTTTTTGATTTTATAGCTAATGCAGCTAAAGCAATTGGTAGTAGTTTATTGGACATCAGGGATGAATTATATATAAATCAGTATGTTATAAGTGTTTTTAAAAATAAAGTTAATAATGAGAGTAATATTAATGAGGACAATATTAACGAGAACAATGATAACGAGTATAACGATTATAACATCTGCTTTCAGGCTGAGGTTGAATATATTTTACATGGGGATGAGTTGGAACAAATTAATGTGGCTAAAACAGCGGGACAAATTGCTTTGTTAAGATTTGGAATAAATACCTTACAAATTTATATGGATCCGGTAAAACGCAAAGAAGCATATTCACTGGCAACAGCTATAGCAAGTTGGTGGACGGGTGGTGCAGGAATACCTATTATTGCAAATTTAATTATTTGCACTTGGGGGATAGCGGACGGAATAAATGATTTAAAACTTCTTATGGACGGAAAAGCAGTACCTTTATTGAAAAAATCTCAAATAGAGTTTACGTATGAGGATTACCTATTATTCTTACTGATGTTAGAAGACAGGGAGAAAAAGCTTGATAGAATAGAAGATTTAATTGAGCTTAATATGAGAAAAAACAAAAAGGATTTTAAAATGGGTAATACACACTCCGCTATAAGAGTAGAAGCTGAGATTTCCATGAAATATTTTTTTGTCACAAAGAATTTCATGCCGGCAATACTAAAAACTCCTGACGGAAGGCATAGGATAAAAGTAGTTTTATATGAAGAATATTGACAAAGAATATCGACAAGAAATATTAACAAAAGTATTGACAAAAAATGTAAATATTAACGAAGATATTAACAAAAAATGTAAAATAAATTGCTATGCTAATGATTTTAACAGGAGAGAATAATATGTTTAGAAAAGTAACTAAAGGCTCGGTTACTTTAGAAGCCGCTATAGCCTTATCTCTATTTATTAGTGTGATTTTATCAGTCTCCCTGATGATGAAAATAATTTATACTCACGAAATCATACAAAATGCGCTCAGCCTTACGGCAAATGAGCTTTCCTCATATAGCTATTTACTGCATTTAAGTGGGATTGAAAGAATTCATGATAAACTTCATGAGAAAATGGAAGAAATCGTTGAAAACGTCTCTGAGGAAAAGGAGATCCTTAATGAATTCTATGAAGAATTTACAAATGAATTCTCTATTATTGATATTATTGATATTGCTGAAAATCCGGGCAGTGAAAATAATGTTAACAAAGCTTATGAAGATGTGAATGATACACAAGATGCAGATATCCAAACAAAGAAAGGTAATAATGATGCAGAATTCCAAGATGAAATGAAGAACCTTTTATATAGCATCTTAAAAGAAGCCTATGGAGATTCTATAGACCGGTTATTCATACCTATAGCAAAAATGTGCATAAAAAAATACTTAGTTACAAACGAGATTAGGGATCCAGATGAAAGGTTGAAAGCGCTTGATGTCAACGGAGGTTTTAACGGACTGGATTTTAGTATGTCGGAGCTTTTTAAAGATGAGAATAATACTATAAGTATTGTGGTGAAATATAAAATAAACATGCCGGTTCCTATAAAAATCTTGCCCTCGCTTACAGTGATTCAAAAAGCATCTGTCAGAGGATGGCTTGGCGGTGATGAGGTACTTGAGCAAACTAAAGATGTAAAAGATGATATATGGTCTTTAGATAATTTTACCAGAGGCAGAAAAATAAGGGAAATATTCGGGGCAAACTTACCTTTCACTTTTCCAGTAATAGCCAGATATGATGAAGATTCGGGTACAGTGACAATGATAAAAAGCATGGATTTAACACTGGAATATTACCAGGACCCTGTTAAAGTATCAAAGAAGATGAAACTTTACATAAATGAATTGAAAGCATACAGAGGGCAGGAAGTTCCCTGGGGAAAAGATAAAATTGTTATTAAAAATAGTGATATTGTTAAGCGACAGTTGATTCTGGTAGTACCCAACAACCCAATAAATTTAGAAGTAGAGCAGGAAATTGAACAATGTAGGCTGTACGCAGCAGATAATGGCATAGATTTGAAAGTTATAAAATATGGAACTAAGAGATAGACACGGGTAGATAGACACGGGGACGGTTCTTTTGTCTCAGAGTGACAAAGACAAAAGAACCGTCCCCATGTCTATCATCGAACCGTCCTCATGTCTATCGTGGTCTCGAACTTTCACGTATCTACTGACGGAACCTCATTTCCATCCAATCGAATCCTATCCAATCATTTTCACCTGCATTAGAAGTATTAACTATTACTATGCGGTTATTTCTTCTTACATTTGTGATATTAAAAGTTAATAGCCTCCAGTTGTTAAATTGTCTTCCGGCAGGTGTACCATGTTCAAGGGCTACGCGCCCGTTATGAACTGTAACACCGTTTACGGCAATTCTCAGGGAATACCTGTCAACCGGCACATTTGCATGGTCGTCAAGGGCTGCACGTATAACAAGCTGTGCTCTTAAATTTCCTAATGCTGAAATAATGGTAGGAATTTGGAAAGTCCAAACACCTCTGTTACCTGTATATAAGATATCTGCGTTTCCGCTTGGATTACCGTAATTGGGATAAGCTGTTAATTCCTTAAAAAGACTTATTGTAGGAACTGGGGCATTATCACTTATTATTGCAGCAGGTCTGTTACTGGTAGTACCTTTGGCATCTATTCCCCCAAGTTCTTCAATATTTTCCATATTCTCAATATCTTCAATATTATCGAGAAGTTCCATTTCATCAATATCCGGTATATTATTTATGAAACCTGAGTGCCCTACTCCAAATGGCTGTATTACATTAGGAACATTTATGTTGTTCATATACGGATATATGGTATTTGCGTTAGGTTGCATCATTTGCGGAAATGGTTGCATAATACCAGGGTAAAACTGGTTCGGCTTCATCATACTAGGAAACACTTGATTTTGCTTTATTGTATAAGGTGAAACCTGGCTTTGATTGGGTTGCATCATATTGGGCATTGGTTGAAAGCCTTGATATGGGTACGCAGGTGTAGCACCATTATTCATATTTGGATAAAAATTACTCTCCATAAATACTAATCCTCCTTATTCACAATGACACACTTATTCTAATACATATACATAATATTCCTTATTACAATTTTATGTTACTTTTCTTTTGACGAGAGGCTTAGAAAAATTGTATTTTCCCGGCAAGTTTGTTATCAACTGTAACAGGATCGGAAAGAATATAACCGTCCCCATGCCTATCCTTAGGCAAGTGAACCATCTCCGTGTCTCTAACTGTTCCAGTGTCTATCCTTAGACAAGAGAACCGTCCCCATGTCTACATATGTAGTTTCGGGAATATGGCAACATACCGGTTGGGAAGCAATTATTTATATAGCTGCACTTACTTCTGTTAGTCCAGATCTATATGAAGCTGCAGAAATTGATGGTGCAGGGAAGTTTAAAAAAATAATACACATAGATTTTCCATCCATTGTACCAACAGCAATAACTCTTTTAATATTAAATGCAGGGAAAGTAATGAGCATAGGATTTGAAAAAGTTTTTTTGCTTCAGAATAGTATGAATCTGGTTGTTTCAGAGATAATCTCAACATATGTTTACAAAATAGGGATTATTGGAAGCGAATTTAGTTATTCAAGTGCTATTGGGTTGTTCAATTCGATAATAAATTTGATATTAGTAATAACTATTAACTATATATCTAAAAAATATAAGGATACCAGTTTATGGTAAGAGGTGTAATTATGAAAAAAAGCGTAACAAAAAAAGACAAGATATTTGACTTGTTCTTAAATTTAACTATGATCATAATCCTGGTAATTACACTGTATCCTCTATACTTTGTTGTTATTGCATCAATAAGTAATCCTGATCTTACTTACGCAGGAAAGGTTATTCTTTTTCCCAAGGATATTACCTTTGCAGGGTTTGTGATATTATTTGAAGATGGAAGGATATGGAGAAGGTATATAAATACCATTATTTATACGATTGTAGGTACTGCAGTTAATTTGTCTGTTACATTACCTGCTTCCTATGCATTATCGAGGAAGTGTTTTAAAGCTAGAAAATATATCAACGTTTTTATTCTTTTTACAATGTTTTTCTCCGGAGGTCTTATACCGACGTACCTTTTAGTAAAAGGATTAGGACTTATTGATACAATGTGGGCTGTAATTCTTGTTTCTGCAGTATCTGTATGGAATCTGATTATTGCACGTACATATTTTGCCGGGAATATACCTGATGAACTAGAGGAATCTGCCTTTCTGGATGGCTGCTCTCATATAAAATTTTTCTTTTATATAGCGTTGCCGCTGTCAAAAGTAATTGTAATAGTGCTTGCTCTATTTTATGGGATAAACCATTGGAATGGTTATTTTAATGCCCTTATATATCTCAATACCCCTGAAAAATTTCCGTTGCAGCTATTTCTAAGAGAAATATTAATACAACAGCAGAGCATGGCAATGGATCCCCAACTAACCCAGGATATGCGTTATACCGCAAATTTAGTTAGGTATACGATGATTATAGTGGCAACAGGACCGGTACTTGTAATATATCCGTTTTTGCAGAGGTTTTTCGTTAAAGGTGTTATGATAGGAGCCGTTAAAGGCTGAAAGAGGAATCACAGGTAAATAAAGGAAATACTATTTTGCTTAATGCAAAATAGTATAAATAAAAATAAAAATAAAATAATAATGAGGAGGATGAGTATGCCTAATAAAAAATATTCTAAAAAAACAGCTTTTTTAATACTATCACTGGTGTTTTGCATATTGTTATCTGCATGTACGATTAAAAGCAATACATCAGATGGTACATCAACGAAAAGTGATAATTCGGCAAACATAAAGCAGGAAACTTCAAATTTTAATGCTCAAGGTTATCCTGTAGTGAATGAGCCTATAATTATCAAAATAGTTGCTAAGCACGATATTGGTAAAGGTCAATACAAGTATGGAGATATGCAGCTTTTTAAAGAAATATCCCAGAAGACAAATGTGCAAATTGAATGGGAAGAAATTGCCTCTAGTGCTTTTGAAGAAAAGAAAAGCTTGATTTTTGCAAGTGGCGATCTTCCGGATGCATTTTGGGGAGAAGGTATGTCTGACTCAGATATTTTAATCAACAAGGATTTTTTTATTCCGCTTAATGACCTTATTGATAAATATGCTGTCAATATAAAAAAGGTCTTTGAGAAAAGACCTGAAACAAAACGTTCAATTACTGCTTCTGACGGAAATATATACTCATTGTTCAGAGTAAGAGAACTATACTTTCCTGCAGGAAGAACCACATGGGGCATAAACAAGAAATGGCTTGATAAACTCGGGCTTGAAGTACCGGAGACTACGGAAGAATTTTATAATGTTTTAAAAGCATTTAAAACAGGAGATCCAAACGGGAACAATAAACAAGATGAAATTCCTTTTATTTTCCACCATGCAATGGGCTCAGGTTCTGTAAGAAGTGAGGCAGATTTATATCCGGCTTTTGGGGTATATGATAACACTTCTAATAATGAACTTACATATCATCTTATGATGAGGGATGGGAAGGTAATATTTACCCCAATGGATGAAGGTTATAAAGAAGCGTTAAAATTCCTAAACAGACTCTACGCTGAAGACTTGCTGGATAAAGAAGTATTTACTACTGATTCCAGCACATATTATGCAAAAACCAGGAGTGAAGAAGATATAGTAGGAGTTGTCATAGATTGGACAATCGATAGCGCAGTCGGTGTTGAAAGAGCAAAGAACGACTTTGTTCAACTTGGTGCTTTGAAAGGTCCTAAAGGTCATCAGGGATGGGGTATTGTATCAGGTTCACAAATTGGAAGGCATATGTTTGAAATTACAACTAAAAATAAATATCCTGAAGCCACAATAAGATGGGTTGATGAGTTCTATTCTCCTGAAAACTCCGTACAAGCCTTCTATGGACCTATCGGTGAAATGATAAAGAGAGAAGGCGATAAGCTAATTGCTCTCGAGCCTCCGGAAGGTATGAGCTACGGTTCATGGAAGTGGGGACGTACATGCGCTGACAGCGGTGCATATGCAGCCCTTAGCGAATATAGCTCTTTCTTTGTTCCGCCGGAACAGCAGGTAGCTCGTGCAAGAGCAGAAGAATATGTCGCTAAATATTTACAAAAAGAACCGTATCCTAATATATTCTTCTCCATTGAAGATGTTGCAGCCCTTAAGAAAATAATGGTTGATATAAATGCATTTGTTGAAACATCAAGAGCTCAATTTGTTACAGGAGGAAATATAGATCAAAAATGGGATGAATACGTAAAGCAGCTTGAAAAAATGAAAATTAATGATGCATTAGCTATACTGCAAAGGGCGTATGAACAATATATGAAAAATAACTAAAATCTTTATAATTGTTATACTTATCAGACAAAATGCTACAAATATAACGTGAGACTATACTATAAATTTGAAGTTAGACAATATTATATAAATATTATAAATATTGATTATAAACATAACATAAGCCGGGCGTAAACATAGTAGCCCGGTTTAGTAAATAACGAAATTGTAAAGATGTATCTGGCTCATTTGATGAAAGTGTGAGTAAAGGGCATAAGTTGGATTCCAGATAAGATTCCATGCAATGCAATAACAGCTCTTGGTAAAACGTGATAATAGCTCTTGAAAACATTTTCATCAAAATTTTATAAATACACCAAATAATACAGCTAGCTTGATTAAAAAAGATCCGGAGGATATAATTAATCTAAAAGCATTATAAAATGCCCTTGCTTTTATTATTAGGAGGGAGTGTATGACTTGAAAGCAATACAAAAGAATGCCTTTTTATACAGATATATTGTATCCTTCATACTCATTTTAATTATTCCTATGGTTTGCTTGCTGTTATATATATCGAATGCATTTAAATCCAATATGCAAAGAGAATTAATGATTTCCGATTACAATAATTTAAGCCATATACATAATTCCGTAGATAAAAGTATCCGGAAATTTGAGAATCTTGCCCTGTTGACAGCAAATAACTTTAATTTAAAACCATATTATCTTGATCAATCGTTTTTTAATTATTATCAAGCCTTAAGTACCCTTAGGTATATAAAAAGTACAAATGAACTGTTAAGTGCCCTTATTTTATATGATAAGTCAAGGGATGTGGTAATTTCGAACTTTAGCACTATACCAAAACAGTATTTTGGTAATAAGGTGTTTTCTGCATCGCTGGATAACAAAATTCCACTTAAAGATTTTATAGAAACTGCTATTCAACCGGTGTATACATATGGAAATGTGAACATATCAGGAGTCGGAGAGCGAAGATGCCTTCTGTACGTTTATCCGACATCATCAGATTTTGATCAAACAAGTTCTATTATTGTAATGATAGTTGATATTCAAAATATCATCGACCTGTTCGCCGAACAGTATGATAGCCACAGTGGGTCTGTATTTATTCTGGATAGCAATGATAATATAGTTGCACATTATGGAAATGCAAATCATAAGGTTATGAACGATTACTTGCAGTATAACGGGAAATCCTTAAATGGGTCTGAAGTTTTTGAATATCAAGGGAATAAATATTGTGTTTCAAAAATAACTTCTTTAAAAACGGGATGGAAATATATCAGTATCGTTTCATTTTCCATTGCTAACAGGAACTTCACTAATAGTATGTATTTCTTCTATTCAATATTTATAATTCTATTATTAATTAGCGGACTCGGGATATATATTTCTATAAGGTTAAACTACAATCCCTTATTGAAATTAAAGAAACAAATGGAGCCAATTGCTGAAAACGAATCACTAAATGAATTAGAAACGATTCAGAAAGCAGTAAATACATTAATTAACAATGTAGATAAAATGTCATCCTGGTTAAAAAGTATCCAGCCTGCTGTACATAATTATCTGTTACATCAGATTCTTTACGGAAAAAATTGGATGCCGGTAGTTACAAACAAATTGGAAAGGAATTTTGCTTTGAATTTTGTAAGAACAGCTTTTTAGCAGGAATCATAAAATTAAAAAATGTGGACTACAGTATTGTTACATCTGCACTTGATAAAGTTGGGAATGAAAAAGTATCACTATACTATTCCAGTATTCCCATGGATGACAGAATAGTTGTAATTCTCAATTTTGATGATTGTGACTATGAAGCAGTTAAAGCTTTATTGAGTGAAGTTATAGAGCACATAAATGTAGAAAATAAATGTAATTTACATATATCGCTTGGAAGACCGGGTGATTTTGAAAAAATAAGAAAATCTTACTTTGAGGCTTATATATGTGAGCTTTTTGAAGAATTTGACAAGCAAGATAAAAATGTATACTGTTTTAGCGATATAATGAAACCTGCAGATAGTACATCAACCGGATCTTGTCTGGGACTAATAAAGGATTTTGAAATAAATGTATTACGTTCTAACATTGAATACCTCGCCAAATTTCCTTCACTAATTACTCATGAAATGAGCATCAACTCCCTACCTGAATATTGTATAAATTATATTGTTTATGAAATGGTAAGGGTCGTTATTCGCAGTTTACCGGATGATTCAAATCAGGCATCCCTTGTAGAAAAAATTTGGGATTTTATTTTTACAAAAAGCCCCATATTTTCTTCAAGTGTGCTGGAAGAGGTTGTTACTTTCATTTGTAATACTGTAATTCAGTACATACGTAAGAATCCAACAACGGATGATTCTCTTTTGAATGAAATTCTGGCGTATATTGATGAAAATTATAACAAACCGAATTTCTCCATTCAATTAATGGCAGATGAATTTAATATGTCGCCATCATGGTTAAGCCATTATTTTAAATCAAATATGCATATTACAATAATGGATTATGTCCAGAACAAAAAGATTAAGTATGCACAGCAGCTAATTATCAGTAATGAGCGTTCGACAAATGAAATCTCGGAGCAATTAGGGTATTGTAATGTATCCAGTTTTATAAGAGCTTTCAAGAGAATAGTAGGGTTGACGCCAAAACAGTATAAAGATATGTATGATAATAAAAAACTAATTGATCATGAATTATATCCTAAACAGCAAGAAGTCTCTTGCTTCTATAAACAGGAAATGAATTGATGGAAAATATATAGCATCTTATCAACCTTATCATTTATGGAATAATCATGGACAAAATAATATGAAAAATTAAACACAGTAAACAACATAATCACTTTAGTATATCCGTAAAAAAACATAAAATCTGAGTAAAGGAGAGCTTTTATGTACGAAAAAGTAAATTGTAAGTTGCCACTGGGGCAGGTATTAGCTGATGGATGGTTAAAAGTACAACTT
The DNA here is from genome assembly GCA_012840075.1 of Clostridiaceae bacterium. Taxonomy (GTDB): domain Bacteria; phylum Bacillota; class Clostridia; order Acetivibrionales; family DUMC01; genus DUMC01. Next base: position 36,693 of record DUMC01000112.1, read on the forward strand.
GAAACACAGGCAAAAGGTCTTACTGGTAACATTGATGCAATTTGGGATGATCTTGGTCCAAATAGCGGATGGTTAGGTGGAACGGGAGAAAACTGGGAAAGAGGTCCTTATTATTGCGATGGTCTTGTTCCTCTTGCTTTTCTGTTGAAAGATGAAGAACTACTGGAAAAAGTAGAAAAGTGGATCGGATGGACACTTAAAAGTAAAACCCCGGATGGTTTTTTCGGCCCTCAAAATAACCGGGACTGGTGGCCAAGGATGGTTATGTTAAAAGCGTTAATACAGTATTATGAAGCAAAACCAAACCCAGAAATTCTTCTTTTAATGAAGGACTATTTTACATATCAGCTTCATCACATTGATGAAAAGCCTTTGACAGATTGGGGCAAGTACAGAGCATCAGAAAATATTGACGCTGTTTTATGGCTTTACGAGAAAACCGGAGAACCGAATCTTTTAAGTTTAGCAGATAAACTATTTAAGCAATCCTTTAACTGGTCTGATTTTTTTAGGAATTTTCCATATAAGAAACCAATAGGGTATTACATGGACTGGCAAAAAGTACAAAATGCGAATCTTCCTGTTAATGAAAGAAGTATAGCTTTTCCTGATTATATGAAAAGTCATGTTGTTAATGTAGCAATGGCAGTAAAATATCCTGCTCTGGTGATGCGATTTTATGGTGACCAGGGACAAAAAGATATTTTAAAAAAGGGTCTTGAAGATTTATATAAATATCACGGTGTAGCAAATGGAATGTTTATTGGAGATGAGCACCTTAATGGCAATAGTCCGTCAAATGGAACTGAACTTTGTGCTGTGGTAGAACTAATGTTTAGCCTCCAAAAAGTTCTGGAAGTCATAAATGATGTTTTCTTTGCGGACCTATTGGAGAAAGTTGCTTATAATGCTCTTCCTGCAACAATAGATAGAAAAAGACAAGGGAAAGACAAGGGGACGGTTCTTTTGTCTAAAAAAGACACAGGAAAAGACACAGGGACGGTTCTCTTGTCGAAAAGACACAGGGACGGTTCTCTTGTCTAAAGATGAGGGGAAGATTCCTTTGGCTAAAGATACAGAGACGGTTCTCTTGTCTAAAGATGAGGGAAAGGTTCCTTTATCTAAAGATACAGAGACGATTCTTTTGTGTAAAGATGAGGGAAAAGCTCCCTTATCTAAAGACACAGAAACGGTTCTCTTGCCTAATGGAAGACAAGGAGAAATACTTGTTAGACAAGAGAACCGTCCCCCTGTCTCTGATGAAGAAGAGCAGAATGAAAAGTTCAAGTTGTTTACAACAGAAAATAAAGCTGTTGAAATAGAGGTGCTGGCTGTACCTTGTGAGGAATGGAAATTGGTTCAAAACAGTGCTGATATTCCGCCAGCTAGTCCTGTTTATATTGATACGAATGAATGTATAAAATTGAGTTTAGTACCATATGGAACTACTATGTTGAGAGTTTCACAATTTCCGTGGGGGGTATCTAAACGCTGATACATGGTTTTTACCGAATTAAGGTTGATAAATAAAATCTGATGAATTTGATAGGTGTTTTGATAAATATTTCAATTAGAAGTATTTAAGATGGAAAGATATAGTATAAATATGTTATAATTTTTATGAGATGTTTAAATCCAAGACAAAGTAAAGTAGTAAGCTGCACTTTATATAGAATGGTATTAAATATGTGTGTAAGTAACCGATGAATGAGATATAAAATATATTTGCAGCTAATTTTAACTATGATTTTTATAATAAATACCATGAAATTGTTAATGCTAAATAATGTGGTATAATGCGATGTCGATTACGATTTTAACCTGAAAAATGTTATTATGTTTTCTTTTTTCACATATTAGGTTAAAATCCTGTTTTGGGAATTAATAACTTAATTAGAATAAAAATGGAGGAGAAATACCACTATGCAATACGATATTAAAGATAAAACATTGGCATCCAAAGGTAGGTTGCGTATAGAATGGGCAGATCAGCAAATGCCGGTTTTAAGGCAGATAAGAAACAGATTTGCTAAAGAAAAGCCCCTTGCAAAAATAAAAATGTCTTGTTGCCTTCATGTTACCACCGAGACTGCCAATTTGGTGAGAACTTTAAAAGAAGGCGGTGCAGATGTAGTTTTGTGTGCATCTAATCCTCTTTCAACCCAAGATGATGTAGCGGCTTCCCTAGTTATGGACTATGATATACCTGTATTTGCAATTAAAGGAGAGGACAGAGATACTTATTACAAACATTTAATAGCAGCTATAGAGCATGGACCTGATATAACCATGGATGATGGTGCTGACCTTGTGAGTTTATTGCATCAGTTATATAAGGAAAGCTACTTGAAGAAAATAATAGGGAGCACTGAGGAAACCACAACAGGAGTAATACGCCTAAAAAGCATGGAAAAAGAAGGCACGCTTAGGATTCCTGTAATAGCGGTCAATGAGTCTGAAACAAAGCATCTTTTTGACAATAGGTATGGTACGGGTCAAAGCACAATTGATGGTTTGCTAAGAGCTACAAATATTTTGCTCTGCGGCAAAAATTTTGTTGTATGCGGATATGGATGGTGCGGTAAAGGTGTTGCCATGAGGGCTAAAGGAATGGGGGCAAATGTCATTGTAACGGAAGTCGATCCGATTAGGGCTATAGAAGCTGTGATGGACGGCTTTAGAGTAATGAAGCTTGAACAGGCAATGCCCATAGCTGATATAGTGATTACTGTAACAGGGGATCTCAATGTAGTTGACGAGCATCATTTGGAAAAAGCTAAGGATGGAGTTATAATTGCAAATTCCGGACATTTTAACGACGAGATTAATATAGAAGCGTTGGAAAAGCTTTCAGTTTCCAAAAGGCAGGTAAGAGATTATGTAGTTGAATATGTGCTGGAAGATGATAGAAAAATATATTTGCTATCAGAAGGCAGACTTTTGAACTTGTCCGCGGCAGAAGGACATCCTGCTGCCGTAATGGATATGAGCTTTGCAAATCAAGCTCTTGCTGCTGAATATGTAGTAAAAAACCAAAGTAAGCTTGAAAATAAAGTTTATGTTCTACCTCACCAGATTGATAAAGAAATTGCCGCACTCAAGTTAAAATCAATGGGCATTGAAATAGATAAACTTACTCCTGAGCAGGAGAAGTACCTGTCTTCATGGCAATTTGGAACGTAAAATGTAAAATGTTAAAATAACAGGAAAAATTAATAAAATAGTGTCAGGCTTGAGTTATTTACGTACATAAGATAAATTATGGTAAATTATTCAAGCCTGACACCTCTAACTAACCTCTATCCAACCTCTACTCTATCCAACCTCTATCTGACATCTTTATCTGACTCCTCTATCTGATACCTCTATTTTTGACTCCTTTATATTTACAAGCCTGACCCTTTTGCAATGACCTTTTACAATGAAGCTTTTATTCTCTCAAGAGCTTCTTTAACTACTGATCTCGGAGTTGCGAAGTTGAATCTCAAAAAACCAAGACCGTTACTTCCAAATAACCTACCATCTTGCAGCTCGACTTTTGCTCTGAGAACGAAGTAATCACGCAGGTTTTCATGCTCTATTCCTAATTGTCTGCAATCAAGCCATCCAAGATAAGTGCCTTCAGGTTTGCTGAATTTGATCGCCGGGATATTTTCTCTTATATACATCTCCATCAAGTTCGCATTGCTTTCAAGGTATGGAAGGAGTTGATCTAACCATTCGGCACCATGGCGATATGCTATTTCGCTGGCTAGTATGCTGAATATATTATGTGTACCGTTTGCAGCCATTTTTATTAATGTCTTGTTATATTCATCGCGAAGTTTTTTGTTAGGAATAATTGCGGTGGAGATTCCGACTCCGGGAATGTTAAAAGTTTTCGTAGGAGAAATACAAGTAATTGAATTATTAGCAATTTCTTCCGAGATTGAACTTAACGGAGTATGTTTTATTTTTGAATAAACAATATCAGAATGGATCTCATCAGAAACCATGAGTACATTATATTTAATACATAGTTCACCTACTGTCTTAAGTTCTTCATAACTCCACACTCTTCCTACCGGATTGTGAGGACTACATAGAATAATCATTTTCACACCTGAAGAGAGCTGTTTTTCCAGTATGTCAAAATCAATGGTATATCGCCCGTCTTTATAAATTAACTGGTTTTCTATCAAATTTCTGTTGTTGTTTTTTATTATCGAAAAAAAGGGAGGATATACGGGCGTTTGAATAAGAATGCTGTCCTCAGGGTTTGTAAAAGTTACTATGGCTGTATTAAGTGCGAAAACAACTCCTGATGTACAGATGAGCCACTCTCTTTTAATCTCCCAGTTATGACGGCTTTTAACCCAGTTTATTACCGCTTCATAATATGAATCAGGTATAAAAGCATACCCGAATATGCCATGGTCAGCCCTGTCTTTAATAGCCTGTATAATTTCTATTGGAGATTTGAAATCCATATCAGCAGTTGACAAGGGCAACCCGTCTTTATCTTTCCAAAGTTTATTAACCAAATTCCACCTATGGGAATCAGTGTTTTTCCGATCAACTATTTCGTCAAAATTGTACCTCAAACTAAAATCACCTCTAATATGTTGTTTTTATTATCACATTTCGTATTTTTTTCAACCTTAATATTCATTGTTTAAATTCTTATTGGTATTTCCTGCTTTTTCATGCGGCATCTTAAATGTAGTATTATTCTATCATATTTTCTACCAGATTTATGTTGAATTATTAATTTTTATAGTCTATAGTTATAATTAAGTAAAAGTTTATAAGTATTATTATAGGTATAAATAAAGTTTAATCAAAGTTTTAAGCAAACATATAAACAAAGATATAAAAATAAGTATAATTATTTATAATTAAACACTTTTCCAGGAGGTATTGATATGGTAAATTTTGATTTTATTAGTCCAACCAAAATTATTTTTGGAAAAGGAACCGAAGAACGTGTAGGTTCTGAAGTTGCAAGATATGCAAAAAAATGTCTCTTACATTATGGCGGAGGAAGTATCAAAAAGACAGGACTTTATGATATAGTAGTTAATTCACTTAAAGAAGCCGGTGTTGAATTTATAGAATTGTCAGGTGTAGTTCCAAATCCTAGGTTGAGCCTAGTTAGAGAAGGAATAAAGATATGCAGGGAGAATGATATAAAGTTTGTGCTTGCCGTTGGAGGAGGAAGCGTAATAGATTCTGCCAAGGCAATTTGTGTTGGAGTTCCTTATGATGGAGATGTATGGGATTTCTTCACAGGAAAAGCTGAACCTAAAGAGTGCCTCGACATTGGTACTATTCTTACTCTTGCAGCCGCAGGAAGTGAAGCCAGCAACAGTTGTGTAATTACAAACGAGAATGGATGGTATAAACGAGGTCTAAATCATGATATTATCAGACCTAAATTTTCCATATTAAATCCTGAGTTAACTTTCACAGTATCACCTTATCAGACTGCATGTGGAATAGTTGATATAATGGCCCACATAATGGAGCGCTATTTTACCCACACAAGAAATGTGGAACTTACAGACAGGTTATGTGAAGCTACACTGAAAACAGTGATAAACAATGCGTATAAAGTATTAGCAAATCCTAAAGATTACGATGCGAGAGCAGAGATAATGTGGGCTGGTACATTAGCGCATAATGGATTACTAGGTACGGGAAGAATTGGAGATTGGGCGTCTCATCAGATTGAACATGAATTAAGTGCTATATATGACATTGCACATGGAGCAGGTCTTGCCATAGTTTTTCCAGCATGGTGCAAATATGTATATAAAGCTAATATAAGTAGATTTGCCCAATTTGCTACAAGAGTCTGGAATGTAGATTATTCTTTTGAAAACCCTGAACAAACGGCATTAGAAGGTATAAACAGAATGGAAAAATTCTTCAAGGAAATAGGCATGCCTGTTACCTTGAAAGATGCAAATATTCCTGACGACAGACTTGAAGAAATGGCAAGTAAATGCAAGCTTCCCAACGGAGATTCTGTAGGCCATATTGTAAAGCTCACTAGAGAAGATGTTTTGAATATTTATAAACTTGCCAGAGGTTAATGTTTATAAACTTGCCAGGGATTGACACATTTATACTTAAAATAATGATGGATCATGTATTTATAAAATATGCCGTAAAGAAGTAATAATTAAGTTTTATGGCAAATAGGTATATAGTGAGTTTGTGCATTTTAAAATTATAGAATCAAATGGAAACCAAGGTACAGTGATTAGAAAGTAAGTAAATAAAGTAAGTAAATAAAGTAAGTAAATTGAAAATAAAGAGCAGTGATAAGAAGAGATAAGAGGATAAGAATATGAGCAAGGATATGAAAAAGCAGACATGCAAGGAACATGATAAATTACTGCGAAAATCGGTAGCTTTAACAATTGAAAAATTGCTCGGAAAATCAGTGTATTTATTAATTTTGACGCTTGCCGCTTTGATTGCTTGGCAGGTTAGCGGTAGAATTTTTGCTTTTACAAGTTATGCACAAGATATAAGTGAGTCGGGAAAGAAAAGCGCCGGTTTCAGATTTAACATGTCTTATATACATTTTAGTAATAAGAACGAATTTCTGGAATATGTAAATAATACTAAGGATTCACTGAATGAAGTTGCTCCTAATTACTTCTACGTTGATAGACTCGGAAATCTGCAAATTTCTCATACAATAGATAAAAAGTTTATTGAAGAGATGCATAGCAGAGGGATAAAAGTTGTACCATATCTCAGTAATGATTGGGATAGAAATGCAGGACGACTTGCCTTAAGAAAAAGGCACAAATTAGCTGAAGATATTGCAGAAGCAGTTGAAAAATATAATCTTGACGGCGTAAATGTGGATCTTGAAAACCTTACTGAGGAAGACAAAGATAGATACACTGATTTTGTAAGATTACTTAGAAGAAAATTACCTGCAGGAAAGACTGTTGCCGTTGCTGTTGCAAGCAATCCTAAAAGTGTTACAACAGGTTGGCATGGGTCTTATGATTATGAAGGACTGGCCAGGTATTGTGATTATCTAATGCTTATGGCTTACGATGAACATTATGGCGGCGGTCCGGCAGGACCTGTAGCCAGCATAAATTTTGTCGAGAAATCTATTGAATATGCACTAAAATATGTCCCAAAAGAAAAATTAGTCCTGGGAATACCCTTTTATGGAAGAATATGGAGGGTAGGCGGGGGGATCAGCGGCCGTGGAGTAAGCCTAAGACAAGTTCAAAGCCTTATATCAACTTATGGAGGAAAGGTGACATTCAACAAAGTATATCTTTCACCGAAAGCTACTATATCTATAAAGCCAAGTGATCCAAAACCTAGCATATATGGTGTTCAGCTGCAGGCAGGTACATATACTATCTGGTTTGAGAATGAAGAATCTATAAAATATAAATTAAGGCTTGTAGAAAAATATGATCTTAGAGGTACGGGAAGCTGGAGTTTGGGACAGGAAACCTCAAGTGTATGGAATTATTACAGCTTGTGGCTGAATGGACATTATTACGAAGATTTGGAAGGTCATTGGGCGACAAATCCAATAATATATTCACTAAACAAAGGGCTGATTACAACTAAAGAAGTAAAAGAAAAATCAATATTTGCACCGGATCAGCCTCTTACAAGAGCTGAAGCTGCCTACGCATTGGTGAGAGCACTAAATCTTGAAAAAGATAGGAGAAGCAATAATAAAGTTACATTTACGGACATTGCTGACCACTGGGCAAAAGATGAGATAGAGATTGCTGCTCAGCATGGAATTATCACCGGACGCAAGGACGGAACTTTTGCTCCCAACGATCCGGTTTCGAGGGAAGAAATGTCAGTTATGTTGGACAGGTTATTTTCAATTAATCACAGAAACAATATTCTGGCCAGTAGAAGCAACAGTATGGTGAGTGCATCCGGCATGGATATATCATATAAAGATGTAAACAGGGATTTATGCTCTTGGTCATATGATTCTATTATAAGGGTGTCACAGCAAGGGATTATTACCGGTACGCCTGATGGTTACTTTAAGCCGAAAGATAAAATAACCAGGGCTGAAGCAGCAGTTATGCTATATAGATTGCTCGAAGAATAGTAATAAATTGCTCAAAGGAAAGTAATAGATTAGTCGATGAATAGTAATAGATTGAGTAATAGATTGAGTAATAGATTGCTTGAAAGATTGCTTGCAAAATAGTTTTATTAATATTGAAGGATAGTTTCATTAGAGAAGGGTAGTTTTATTAATATCGAAAGATAGTTTTATTAATACTGCAGAATAGTTTTGTTAATATTTTAGCAGTTTACATAATTTGTGTGTTGTTTTTTTCTATTATATCCTGTAATCTCTTAAATAGGGGGTTACAGGTATTATGATGTTTAGAAGCATGTTAACTAGAATAAGAATATTTGTTACCATAATAATTTTTGTTTTGTGTTTAGCAACAACATTACCTGCAAGCGTAACAGTATATGCGTCAAAAGCCGCTAATAATAAAAATAAATTTAGGTTTAATATGTCATATATTTATTTTGGAAATATTGGTGGATATATAAATTCTGTTAATAAAACAAAAGATACTTTAGATGAAATAGCTCCTAACTACTTTGAGCTTAATTCCGATGGTTCATTAAAACTTACTCATAAACTAGACATAAATTTTATTGAGGAGATGCATTCAAGAAACATAAGAGTAGTTCCCTTTTTAAGTAATCATTGGGATTATAACTTAGGCAGAGCAGCTCTGAGCAATAGAATAGAATTAGTAAAGCAGATTGTCAAAGCGGTGAAAGATTATAATCTTGACGGGGTTAATGTTGACCTGGAAAATCTTAAAGAATATGATCGTGATGATTATACGGATTTTGTAAGGAGATTGAGGCAGAATCTTCCTTCAGACAAAATTGTGGCTGTATCAGTTGCTCCTAATCCATGGGGAATAAACAAAGGATGGCAAGGTTCTTATGATTATAAAGCATTGGGTGAATACAGCGATTATTTGATGATTATGGCGTATGATGAACACTATGAAGGTGGATTGGCAGGTCCGGTTGCAAGCTATGATTTTGTGGAAGGCTCAATTAAATATGCACTAAAATACGTCCCAAAGGAAAAGATTGTTTTAGGTTTACCTTTTTACGGTAGAATGTGGAAACATGGAGATATAATTGGAGGGCAGGGTGTAAACCTCACTACTGTTAAGACTCTAATTGAAAGGTATAACGGAAAAGTTTATTTTGACTATTATTACAAATCCCCCTGTGCAGTGATAACAATAAATCCATGGGACAGTAAACCTATTGTAATGGGGAAAACATTGGGAGCGGGAATATACACGATATGGTTTGAAAACGAAGCATCTATAAAATATAAGCTTCAACTTGTTAACAAATATGATCTTAAAGGTACCGGGAGTTGGAGCTTGGGTCAGGAAACACCTGATATTTGGGATTATTATGATTTATGGTTGAATGGCTATTATTATACAGATGTTCAGGGTCATTGGGCGAAAAAGCAGATAATGGAAGCAGCAAGCAATGGTTGGATGATAGGGGACGGAAAATCCAATTTCTTACCTAACAGAGCACTAACCAGAGCCGAAGTAGCTACTGCTTTTGTCAGAGCTTTAAGTTCAGAAGGATTTATGGAAAACCGTAATAACAAGTTGGAAGTTTCCGGTGCAGTTTCCGTATTTAACGATATTTCCGGTCATTGGGCTGAGAAATATATAAAAGAGGCAGCTAAATATGGGCTTATTTTGGGACGTGGAAATAATACCTTTGGACCTGATGATAAGATTACCCGTGAAGAATTGGCTGTTATGGTAGATAGAATCTTAACTGACAGAGAAGTACTTGCCGGAAGAAGCGAAGCACATATTTCCGAAGACAGATACTATTTAAGTTATATTGATATAAGTCCGGAAAGTAATATTTGGTCCTATGAATCCATAAAAAGATTGACTTATCTGGGAATCTTTAGAGGAACACCGGATAGCAAGTTTTTGCCTTATAATAGTGCTACAAGGGCAGAACTGGCAACATTGCTATGCAGGATTATAGGATGAAAAAAGATTATGGGATAAAGTATGATAAAGAGAGATTATGGGATAAAAAAAGAAATGTGCAGGATTAAAAGATAAATAAGAAAGAAAGAAGGCAAGTTGCATCTTGCCTTCTAAAAAAAATATAAAAAAATTTAAAATAGTACTTTAAAAATGACTGATAATGTATTATTATATTAGTTGTAATGCAAACAACTTACAAGTTGTAATGATGCATAATTGTATTGTAATATGTTGTAAAATGACGGTTAAGTAGTTAACTGGAAGTATATTACAATAATGCAGTACGATAAATAAGTTAGTAATTTATAAGTATTATACAATCAGTAATCCATAAGCTGCAATAATTAAAGTTGTAATAATTAAGCTGCACATTAAATGCAAACCGCATAATGAATGCTGGTGTGGCTCAGGGGCAGAGCAGCGCACTCGTAATGCGCAGGTCGTGGGTTCGATTCCCACCACCAGCTCCAAAGCTCTCTAAAGTTAATTAGAGAGTCTTTTTTTATAGCCGGTATGAGCAATAACAAAGCGGTGCGTAGAAACAACCGAATCCTTTATTTACTGTATCTTCGAGCCACAGTTTTGGCAAAATACGGATCCTTCTGTTACCTCGGCTCCACATTTTGAACAAAACCTTATTACTCTTTCTTTACTTTGTGAAGTTTCATCATGTTGTTTCTCATGAGGCTGTTCTTCTTGAGATTGTTTTTCCTGTTTTGTTCCACACTTGGGACAAAATAGAGCACTTTTATCCAACTCTGCATTACACCTTATACATAATTTAACGTCTTTCAAATCCATGAGGCGTGATTTTAAATTGGCAAGATTTTCTTGATAGACTTTTATTTCTTCACAAATCGAAACCACATCAGGATCTACTTCAACTTTTGAATTGTATTTAGCAAATATTTGCTTTCCGATCTTTGCATAAGCTTTTTCAATTTTATCCTCTTCTGCAGTAATGGCCATGTTGAGTTTTGCTATCTCCAAAAGATTACTTGACTTTTTGGCGGCTAGCTGTGCTGCTTCACTAACCTTTTTTCCTAAATCATCAAAGAATGACATAGTGACCCCCCTTTTATTAATTCAATTATATTTATTTTTTATTACAATTGTATAAAATTTCGTCAATAATTATTATATGTATATTATACCACATTTATAGAACTCACTTTTAAATAAAAAACGAACAAAGTTTAATTTTTGTTATTTCTATATATTTCGCACAACAAAATTTTATTTGTTATATCTTTGAAGTTGGGGAGAAGAGCGCAAAAAAGACAAAAGAACCGTCCCCATGTCTCTTGTTAAATAATCATATATTGGTATATAATTGAGAGAGGCAAAAAATAGTTAATATCAGAAGACACCGGCTATGCTTTGCGGCATTTGTTTTAACTTACAAAATTTTGTTTCAATATTTATTTTAGAGGTGAAATTATGAGTAAATCGAAAGTAATAATTGTATCAAGAACTGCTATACTACTTGCCCTGACCATTGTTTTCCAGATGATGGGTAGATTCATGGGACCAAATAACAATTATATTGTAGGGCCGTTAGTTAATGCCACTTTGATTGTGGCTACGGCGGCCACAGGTCTTTGGGGAGCAACAGCCATATCGGTAATTGCACCTTTTGTTTCAGCACTGACAAATAAAGCGGCAATAGCTCCGCTAATTCTTTCGTTTTCCCCGTTTATTGCTTTGGGTAATTTTGTATATGTTTTGTGTTTTTATCTTATAAGTAAAAAGAATAAAGTTATAGGCATTATTGTTGGTTCTATTGTAAAATTTGGACTTCTACTTGCGTCTATTAGTGCTTTTATTAGGGTAATGAAAGTAGAGGAGAAGCCTGCAGCTGTCCTTACAGGTCTTTTTAGCTGGCCCCAGCTTTTTACTGCATTAGTAGGGGGAAGTATTGCACTGTTTGTAATAAGGACTCTTAAGAGAAACATAGAATTGTAAATATGAAAATATAACCGTCTTAACTATTTAAGGAAACAACGTAAAACGTAATAGGAGGATGGGAATATGGAGGTTTATATTTTAGATAACATTAAGGAAGAAGTCAGAGATGAGGAAATTTTTCAGAAATTAAAAATAGATGCGAATGATGAATATGCTTCAGATATACTGGATCTAGCAAAAAAGGCAGAAGCAGTGGCAAAGCCTAAAGCTATATACGGTGCTGCATGCATTGATGAAAAGGATGAAAACCACGTAATCATTGAAGGAATATGCTTTACCAGTAGGTTGCTGAGCAATAACTTGAAAGAGGTTCAAAGAGTATTCCCATATGTTGCAACATGTGGAGAAGAAGTGTACAGTTGGGCAAAATCCATTTTGGATCCAATAGAACGATACTGGGCAGAAGCTTTATGCGAAATATATCTCAGTAAAGCGTATATTGCAATGAAACGCGACTTGGAGTTCAAGATGAAACCAGGAAAAACTGCGGTTATGAATCCGGGTTCTCTTGAAAGTTGGCCCATAAGCGAACAAAAACCTCTATTTGCACTGTTGGGGGAAGAAAATATAAGGAAAATAGGAGTCCAGTTAACAGAAAGTTTTTTAATGCTGCCTATAAAATCTGTTTCAGGAATTATTTTCCCAACAGAGATGAACTACGAAAACTGCATGTTATGCTCCAGAGAAAGATGTCCAAACAGAAGAGCTGAATATAATCCGGATGCATTAAAATTAAACCGTTAGATTTGTTAAATTCTTGTACTTGTTGTATTTTGCCGTCATTAATTTATGTACTTTTATTAAGACGATATTATATATAGCAATAATATGATATAATTCAATCAATAATATGATATAATTCAATATGGAATTACATAAAAGAAGTACATAATCGCATTGTTTGATATGGTTTAGGACATCTCGTTATTGTTATTTAGGGTGTTTGGAAGAAATCTAGACTTAAAAGAAAGCCGGACTTAATTGTAAATATGATGTGAATATGCTTGCAAACATAAACATAATGCAAAAGGTTTTGCAACTGTGTTAATTTGAAGAAGAATTAGGCATTTTATGTTATTTTTGCAGAAGATTTAAATGAAAAATAATTAGGATGGGGGTTGCTGATTAAATGGATAAGTATGGTCTTATTGGTAATGTAAGTGAAAAAGTTAATAAGGCTTATGAATATGCAAAAGATGTATATAACTCTTATGGAGTTAATACGGATGAGATCCTGGAAAAAATGAAAAGCATACGAATATCACTTCATTGCTGGCAAGGTGATGATGTTGCAGGATTTGAAAAATTATCGGAAGGTGTTTCGGGTGGCGGAATAATGGCTACCGGAAATTATCCTGGCAGAGCTCGTAACGGAGATGAACTTAGACAGGATATCGAAAAGGCAATGGAGTTAATTCCCGGAAAACATAAAATCAACTTACATGCTATGTACGCAGAAACAGGTAATACTTATGTTGAAAGAGATAAATTAGAAGTATCTCATTTTTCAAAATGGGTAGATTGGGCAAAATCCAAAGGGATTGGCATAGACTTCAACCCAACCTTTTTTGCACATAAGATGGCAGACAGTGGTTTTACATTGTCCAACAAAGATAAAGCTATAAGAGAATTCTGGATAGAACATGGCAAGAGATGCAGAAAGATAGCTGCTGAAATAGGTAAAGAGCTTGGGATTCCTTGTGTTAATAATGTATGGATTCCGGATGGATCAAAAGATTTTACTGTAAGCCGCCTGGAGCATAGATTAATATTAAAGGATGCTCTTGATGAGGTATTCAGTGAAAAATATGATAGAAACTATTTATTGGACGCAGTCGAAAGTAAATTATTTGGAATAGGATCCGAAACTTATGTAGTTGGTTCTCACGAATTCTATATGAGTTATGCTTTAACAAGGGATGTTATGATATGCCTTGATGCTGGGCATTTTCACCCAACGGAAAGTATAGCCGATAAAATATCCTCCATTTTAAGTTTTAATAAGTCCCTATTGTTACACGTAAGCAGAGGTGTAAGATGGGACAGTGATCATGTAGTGGTTCTAAACGATGAAACTTTGGCAATTGCCCAGGAAATAAAGAGAAGCAACGCTTTTGACAAAGTTTATATCGCACTGGATTTCTTCGATGCCAGCATAAACAGAATTACAGCTTGGGTAGTAGGCACTCGAGCAGCTTTAAAATCTATACTCATATCACTGCTTGAACCTACGGAACTGCTATTAAAAGAAGAATTGGCAGGTAACTTGGGCAATAGGTTAGCCTTAATGGAAGAACTAAAGACTCTTCCTTTTGGGGCAGTTTGGGATAAATTTTGCCTGGATAACAACGTACCTGTAGGAGCAGCTTGGCTGAATGATATAAAAGAATACGAAGAAAAAGTGCTGTCAAAGAGATAAACAATCAAAAGGGGACATTCCTCTTTTCAGATTAAAAAGGGACATTTCCCAACATAAAAGGAATACCTCTTGCTAGAGAGGGATGTGTCCCTTTACCTTAATCCCTGTAACTCGAAGAGGTGTGTCCCCTAACCTTGAAAGGAGGATACCATGTTTACCGAAAGCTTTACCCTACTGGCCAAACTATCACAAAGTGTGGGTACCCTGCCCCAGTATGTACAAGGCGGGGGTGGGAATACTTCTGTTAAAATAAATGATGAATTGATGGCTGTAAAAGCGTCTGGTTATAAATTGAAACAAATTACTGAAAATGAGGGTTTTGTAGTTGTTAATTATAAAAAAATAAAAGAATATTACAATAATGTTGACCTTTCTTCAGATCTTGATTATGAAAAAGACAGTACCAGGTTTACAAGAGAAAATATCGTAAAATTTGAGGGACTAAAAGAACTTCGTCCTTCTGTGGAAGCAGGTTTTCATTCTATCCTTAAAAAGTACGTAATACATACGCATCCTGTGTATGCTAATATCGTATGCTGCTCAACGGAAGGAGAAAGTCTGATGCATAAAATATTTTCCGGAGAAGAGAGGAATGTATTATGGATTCCTTACATAAATCCGGGCTTTTTCCTGACAATTAAAATAAAAGAAGAGCTGGATAAATACAATGAAAAAAGTGAATATCCCGAGATAATTTTTATGGAAAACCATGGACTTATAGTTCATTCAGATAACTTGGAAGATTGCATAAAGCTTCATGAAGAAGTCAACATGCGAATTAAAGATTATTTTAACATAAGGGAAGAATATCCTAAAATTGAAATTCTGCAAATTTTTGATGGTGTTTTGAGGAGCAATACTGAATACCTGGTTAATTATTTTAAAAATAAAAAAATAGAAAATGACTTTTTTGAAAAATATTCACTTTACCCGGATCAATTAGTTTATCTTAATGACAGTATTTCAATGGACGAAAATGTAAAGAATAAGCTCGTGATTAATACTGAAAAAGGAGAGTTAACTTATTACACAAATTACAATGAAGCTTTAACTATAGAAGAAACATTGCTGGGATATATTTATGTCATAGATAACATTCAAAAGTTAGGATTAAAAGTTAGATCAATGTCAGAAGAGGGGATTAATTTTATTCGCAACTGGGAGAGCGAAAAATATAGAAAGAATCTAGCTAAGCAAATTTGAAATATTTAGCAATTTTAAATATTTACAAGTTTAAGATATTTAACAAGTTTAAAGTATTTAGCAAATTAAAATATTAATATTTAGCAAATTTAGAGTATTTAGCAGATTAAAATATTTGACAAATTTAAACATTTAAATAATAAAACATCAAATAAAAATATTAATCGGATTAAAATATTTGATTGAATTAAATATTTAAATATTTTAATAGTAAAAAATTGAAAAAGCAAAAAACAGGAAGTGAAAACCCTTGCCTTTGCGGTGAGACTTAAGAAAGGCAAGGGTTTGCTATCAATATTCATTACTGCTGCCCATGTTACTGTCCACGCTACTAGCATTTATTTTTGGAATAAAGGTAATTGTAAATAATTCCGTGCCTTATTTCATCAGTGATGATTTCTACCAGTTTATTGATTTGGGCTTTTTCATTTAAGACGGCAAGTATCTTCCTGTATTTTTGTACAGCCTTTTGTTCACCTAAAAGTGCATTTTTTAATCCATCGCAGTAGGATTTAGGCTTTTTAAACTCTTCGTTACTGGTTGCAGGAAGGTTTGAACCTATAAGCTCTTTATATAGATCTTTAAAGTAACCGAAATGTTTAACTTCATCTTCGCGTATACTTTTAATTAAATTTTTTTCTTCCTCATTAGGTGCAACGCTTATTAAGTATTCGTAGAATAGTCTGTCCTCAGATTCGCCTGATACGGCTTCTTTTATGAGGTTGACGGCTTCCTGAAGATCTTTGGGGTTTATCATGGCTGTAGGTGAGCTTGTTGCATCGTTAATATTGAATACTGGCATATTATTTTGCAAATTATTCAACATATTTCCCATTAAAGGAATGTTACTCATAGGAATATTGCTAATTGGAACATTGTTCATTGGTCCGAAACTTGGAGATACGGGAAACATGTTATTGGAAACGGGAAAATTATAAAAATTCATAGGTAGATCATTAGGAATCATTCCACCTACCGTATCATCCTCCATACAATTGGCTTGCAGCAATGGATTTATATTAGCTTGTTGTATAGGGTTTGCTGCTACACCGGGCATAATGTTATATTGACCGGGCATCATCATACAAGGTGGCATATTAAAAGGGGACACATTAAAAGGTATGTTTGCGCCAGTATTAACAGGTATGTTCATGTTTTGCTGTTGATTTTGGTATTTCTGATTTTGATCAAAAAAATTCATATGCAAACCTCCAATTTTTTTAACTTTATCTGCTACATAAAGTATGCGGTTTTACTATATAGGTTTCCGGAATATATAATATTTTCTAAAATTATTCTACGAAGATTGCCATTTATATGTTACATTTAGACAGGAATTTACCCGGAAAGATTAATTACAAAAAGCGGTTTGCAGGAGGAACAACCATGAGCTTAACTATGCAACAAATATGCTATAAAATACGGAAAAGATATGATACTGCATGCGGACAAAATATGATACTGCGAAAAAGATGTTTCCCCTACAAACCGCTTTTTTAAGAAAATTAATCGTTATTTATAAGAGAATTATTTATTATTAATTTATTATTTAAGTACCAATATATCTCCTTTGATATAAAATATTACCTTCCCTATTCTTTGGCACAAATTATGGCAGCACCGGCTGCTGTGGCGTATTCAGCATGCTCAGGTATGTGAAATCTTACGTCAAAAATATTGCCCAGGTTATCAAATATATCTTTTGCTTGCGGTACATTAACAAGGTTTCCTGTCAACACAACATCCTTGATGTTGTCTATACGTGTTGCGAAGACAGATAACATTCCTATAGTCTGAAATACAAGATTTATAATACCAAGTGCTATATCAGCTCTGGTAGCCAAGTCGCTTATTTTACCGAAATTCGAAGCAGTAGTATCGGGAGGAAGTACACCTACGGACGAGTCCATTGATATATCTTTTATTGTGAGATCGATATTGGCAAGATTCCCACCGTGTGCAGTTTCAATAAGATCATCAAAACTTCTTACATTTAACATTCTATTTGACAACCCAAGGAGGGTTCCTCCTCCCACGCCTGTACCGCCCATGTGTTTAACTTCATTGTAACTTGCAGAAACAAAAGCGGTACCGGTTCCCATACTTACAATAATGGCTTTTTCAAGTCCGCTTAGAAACAATCCCCCTATGCCGATGGCTCGAAACTCATCGACTTTTCCCGTAGGTATTCCGTACAGGTTATCAGTTATAAAAGATGAACCTACACCTGTTATTTTGACCTTTTCAATATCATTGAGAGACAATTTATTGACACTTAAAAACTTGCCGAATGCACCATAAACCGATGAAACAGGATCTGCTGCTTTAACAAGCATTGGGCTGAATATTTTATTGTTGTCAAGACCGACAATTTTTGTTGTACTGCCACCAATATCTATACCTATAATTTTCCCCATATTAAACACTCCTAATAATTGGTATTCTGAAATTACAATTAGTATTTATTTAATTACTATATTTATGTAAATACTCTTTAAATTATTTAAAATCTTTAATTCATATAAAATCACTTAAGCGCTTTTATACTCACATTACTATGTGAGTTGTTGCTTTCCTTGTAAATATTAGGATACAACATTTTAGTGTGTATAGCAAAAATGTAATTATTTATAAATATAAAGTTTTATATAAAATATGTATTATCTGTATAAATATTCGTTGTACTGTATATTTATAATATAATAGCACCATTGCATATTATTGTAAATAGTACTAAAAAATTTTTAAATTTAAAAATCCGCATATGACATAATATTACAAAAAACTAAATGTTTTTTCAATAAAATTAAGTTTTAATATTGTATAATAAAAAAATGATACAACATAAAAGAAGCAATATACATGCTGAAAATGCATTATAACCCAAGCATGCATTATATTTTTATTCGTAAATTTGTGTAAATGTTTGTAAATGATATAATTGCAAATATACATAATTTACGAGTAAATATGTTGCTTTGCCGGATAAAACTATATATAACTGTATATAACTGTAACTTAATAATATTTAAAATAATTTAAAATAATTCTAAAATTAAATAATTTAAAATAATTCTAAATAATCTTAAATAATTTTAAAGTGATTTGTAGTTTAGCATAAAACATATTTGCTTTATTAAAAAATTAAGTTATTTAATAAACTTTAATAAATAGGAGACGTAATCAATATGAAACCAAAAGAATTGCTTTTTAAAGTTTTAAAACACGAAGAAACAGAAAGAGCAGCATGGGTACCTTTTGCAGGGGTACATGCGGGAAAATTGGTAGGTTATAGCGCAGATGAAATTTTAAAAGACGGTGATAAATTATTTGAAGCCCTCAAAGCAGTTAATAAACTATATAAACCTGACGGACAACCCATAGTTTTTGATCTCCAGTTGGAGGCTGAATGCCTGGGGTGTGATTTGATTTGGGCGAAAGATGCTCCTCCTTCAGTAGCAACCCATCCCCTTGAGGAACAAGCAACAGTTCCATGTTTATGTACAATTCCTACGGAAGAAGACGGCCGTTTACCAATGGTTTTAGACGTAATGCGCAGAATGAAAAAAGAGGTAGGAGATACTACAGCTTTATATGGCTTAATCTGCGGACCTTTCACTTTGGCTTCTCATCTTCGCGGAAATAATATTTTTATGGATATGTATGATGATGATCAGTACGTAAAAGATCTGCTTGAGTATTGTTGCCAGGTAGGCAAGAGAATGGCTGAATATTATGTAAATGCCGGTATGGATGTTATTGCTGTAGTTGACCCCTTGATTTCACAAATATCTTCGGCACATTTTGAAGAGTTTATGCATGATCCTTTCACGGAGCTTTTTGATACAATAAGAGAATTAGGAGCATTTTCTTCCTTCTTTGTCTGTGGAAATGCTTCGAGAAATATAGAAGTAATGTGCAAGACAAATCCTGATTCCATATCAGTAGATGAAAATGTGGATCTTGTAGCGGCAAAGAAAATTACAGACAAGTACAATATTGCAATTGGAGGAAATATACCTCTTACCTCAATAATGCTTCATGGTACCCAACAAGATAACATGAAATATGTTGTAGACCTCCTGGACAGCATAGACAATAAGAAGAATCTAATCATAGCGCCTGGATGCGATATGCCATATAATGTGCCGATTGAGAATGCCATTGGTGTATCTCAAGCAGTGTTGCACCTTGACGAAACCCGTAAAATGGTTGAAAATTACACATCCCAGGAATTGGACATTGATGTGGAACTTCCTGATTACGATAACTTAACTAAACCTCTTGTAGAGGTATTTACTTTGGATTCAGCAACATGTGCGGCTTGCACATATATGATGAGGGCAGTCCTTGAGGCAAAGGAAAAATTTGGTGATGCAATTGATATTGTAGAATATAAATTTACCTTAAAGGAAAATATTGCAAGATGTAAAAAGATGGGTGTAAAGAACCTACCTTCAATTTATATTAACGGGCAGCTTAAATTTTCATCTATAATTCCAAGCAGGGAAGAGCTTGAAAAGGCAATAACTGAACAAATGAAACACTAAAATAAAATGCTAAAAATAAACAATGGAATAAAGCAATGAAATAAAACGGAATTCTAAATTGAAACACTAAAAATGAAATTTTAGCGATTAAACATTTATAATAAAACAATTAGTGTAATTAAACAATTAATAAAATTATTAACGAGGAAAATGAAGGGATAAAATCATGACAAAATTATTCTTGATTACCGGATTCTTGGGATCAGGAAAAACCACTTTTTTGAAAAATTTTGTTAAACTTTTTCCAAAGGATGAAATTGCTATTATAATAAACGAATTCGGTAAGGAGGGGATAGATGCCAAGCTTCTATCCTCTCTTAAAATTTCTATTTCAGAAATAGTAAATGGCTCGATTTTCTGTGTTTGCAGGTTGGAACAATTTAAGCAAACACTAAAAGAAGTTATTGAAAAACAGCCGGACATTGTCATTGTAGAAACTTCAGGATTATCAGACCCTACCGGTATCAGGGATATTCTGTCTTCCGAAGAATTTAGGGACATTCAATATATGGGCAGCATCTGCCTTGTTGATGCTTTGAATTTAAAGAAAGTATATTCGACTGCGAGGGTATGCAAAGCACAAATAGCAACCAGTGATATTGCGGTTATAAATAAAACCGATATTGCAAGTGCGGATGAAATTGAAAATTGCAAAGAGATTTTAAAAACACAAAAACCAAATATAAGGATCTTTGAAACCTCCTTTGGATACATCAAGCCAGAATGGATAGATGATATGACCGAGCTGAAGCCTGATACTGATATGGATTTGTTACAAGCCGATACTGACACAAATTCGCTTCAATATATGAAAAACGTTAAAACCCGGGACATAACTCTGCAAAAATACTTAATTTTGGTTAAGGATACTTTTACGTATCAAAGATTTATTCAATTCATAAAGATGTTCGTGGAAGATACTTATAGAATCAAAGGGTTTGTCTCTATTGGCGGAGAAATATATTTGGTGGATTGTGTAAGCAATATGATTAAGGTTGAAAAACATGATATAGCAGATTCAAATAACTCAAATATTGTTCCCGGTAGAATTGTTGTTTTGTCAGGTAAGGGCATGCCTACCCGAAAAAGCATCAAGGATGCAGTCAGCTTATATCACAATGATGTAATTAGTTTCATGCAAAATTAGCTAATAATTTTAACTAGATATTGTAATTAATTAGTTAATTAGCCAATTAATTAATTAATCTCAAATCGATTCATATAGCAATTAATATAATTTAATTTTATATATATTCGCATAGGATTTGGTTCATTTAAATTCAGTTTTTCATGAAGAATAGATTTCTTGCCAACATGTAACACAAATCCCCCTTCATGAATAATATGGTATGGAGTAAGCAAAGTGCTTAAATTTAACTACTTGGAGAAGTCGGAATAGGCGTTATAATAGGGCGGTAACCGGTATGACGTACCGGTTACCGGAACATATTTGTCCGAGAGCGGAATTATCATTTAAAACTCTATACTGCAGATGCTAAATTTACAAATGTTACAAACGATACTAAATATTTTTAAATGTTACATTGTGTCAAGTGTAACAAATGCTGCATTTCCGAACTAGAGCTATATTATCGAACACGGCACAACCGAAGGCGGCATTATTAAATGCAGGAATATCAAAATGCATTATTATCAAAAATCATATTAAGTGAGAGGGGGATTTTTATATGACAGAAGAAAGAATGGGATACGGTTGTGGATACGGTAGAGAATGGATATGGTGGATCATTATTATTATCATAATTATCTGCTTGTTCTGCCCGGGCATATTCGGCGGCTATGGATACAGGGAATAATCGAAGAACAAGTGAATAAAGCAAAAGAATAAATAAAAAAGCAAGTAAATGATTGAAACAAGTGAATAATTGAAAGAAATTGCATATCAAATGAAAAAATCCAATGCAAAATTTGAGCATTGGATTTTTTTTATGAGAAATTTGTTGCTTCGCAATTTACATAAGTATCAGTTACAAATATCAGTTATTAAATATTAATAAAGTAAAATCCGAGGGGATGGAATAATCTCCTCGGATTTGTGATTTAGTAATTGAATATTGTTATATTTTAGAGTTTGAATTATATTAATCTCCAGCGTTAATCTCTGAATACACCGCCACATCTTCCACACCAGAAGAGGAGCAGGAAGAGGATTATAAACCAGAGGATGGTATCATTATCGAAAATATCCCCTAAAATTCCCTTATTTGACATATGGTTTATACTCTCCTTTCTACATTTATTTTATTAACATTTTAATTAACTTTAACTTTCATTAACTTTTACTCTTCTCTGAAATCAAATCTTCCAAAACCGAAGAACAAAATTAGGAATACAATTATGAAGAATAATATTTCACTGTTGCCACCAAAGATGCCTTTACCCATTTCAAAACCCCCTTTCCTTAGAGCCTTTGAAGGAAATAGTTGAACGCATTGATTAGTACCTTTCTTATATAGTTTTAATTAGGTTTTTTTATAAGATTTAGCTGATAGTTTATATTATTCAAAACAAGAGCGTATGGTTACAAAATTAATCAATATTCATTTATCATAAGTACAGCAGCATTTTACTGTTTTGAAATATCTTCAGTACATATTATGTAAATGTGACTAATAGTGTGAATACAAATTACATAACAATGAAATAATATGAATTGACTTACGTATATGAAGTATTATTTATTTGATGAAAATTTTTCCGTAAGCTGAGGAGTGTTGGTATGAGTAAAAAACAAACAATGGACGGAAATCAAGCGGCAGCTTATGCTTCCTATGCTTTTACCGAAGTTGCTGCCATATATCCTATAACACCGTCATCACCGATGGCTGAAAGCGTGGATGAATGGGCTACTAAAGGTATGAAGAATATATTCGGCCAGAAAGTTAAAGTTGTAGAAATGCAGTCTGAAGCAGGAGCTGCAGGTGCAATGCATGGATCTCTTGCAGCAGGAGCATTAACTACAACTTATACGGCATCCCAGGGATTGCTTTTGATGATACCAAATATTTATAAAATGGCAGGAGAACTTTTACCCGGAGTTTTGCATGTCAGTGCAAGAGCAATAGCTACTCATGCATTATCTATTTTTGGAGATCATCAGGATGTAATGGCGTGCAGACAGACCGGGGCAGCCATGATGGCTTCGGCAAACGTACAGGAAGTTATGGATTTGGGCTTTATTTCCCATCTTTCTGCTATTAAATCCAGAATACCGTTTATACATTTTTTTGATGGTTTTAGAACATCCCATGAGTACCAAAAAATAGATGTTCCGGATTATGATGAAATTGAAAGCCTAATTGACTATGAGGCAATAAATGCTTTCAGAAGAAGAGGACTAAATCCTCAACATCCTGTAGCAAGAGGTACTGCTCAAAACCCGGATATATATTTTCAGGGAAGAGAAGCTTCAAATAAGTTCTATAACGAAGTTCCGAGCATAGTTGAGTATTACATGAAAGAATACGGAAAGATAACAGGCAGAAAATACAACTTATTTGATTACTATGGTGCTAATGATGCTGAATATGTAATTGTCGCCATGGGTTCAGTATGCGATACAATAGAAGAAGTTGTTGATTACCTGAATAAGCGGGGAGAGAAAACCGGTTTAATTAAAGTCCATCTGTACAGACCATTTTCGGAATCACACTTTTTATCTGTTTTGCCTAATACCGTTAAAAGAATAGCCGTATTGGACAGAACGAAAGAACCGGGAGCTCTGGGTGAGCCATTATACCTAGATGTAGTAAAGACACTTTCAAAGAATCCTGCATTTTCAAAACTTGATACCGATTATGTTATAGGCGGAAGATACGGACTCGGTTCTAAAGATACCAGACCGTCTCAAATACTCGCAGTGTTTAAAAGTTTGAAACAGAACAAACCAAAGGACCGTTTTACTATTGGGATAGTAGACGATGTTACAAATACGTCTTTACCTGAAGAAGGAGTTATAGATACTACTCCTGAGGGAACTATAAGCTGTAAATTCTGGGGTCTGGGTTCTGATGGAACGGTAGGGGCAAATAAGAGCGCCATAAAAATTATAGGTGATAATACCGATTTATATGTCCAAGGATATTTTTCCTATGACAGCAAGAAATCAGGAGGTACGACAATATCACACCTTAGGTTTGGAAAACAACCCATCAGGTCCTCGTATTTAATATATAATGCAGATTATATTGCTTGCCATAACAAATCTTTTATTTACCATTATGACATTCTTAAAGGATTGAAGAAAAATGGAACTTTTGTGTTAAATTGTCCCTGGACGCCTGAAGAACTTGATGAAAAGCTTCCCGGTTATTTAAAAAAGTATATTGCCGAAAATGACATTAACTTTTATATAATCGACGCAGTATCCATAGCTTCTGAAGTGGGGCTTGGAAATAGAATTAACATGATAATGCAAACCGTATTCTTTAAGCTTGCTAATGTGATACCTTTGGAAGATGCAATTCGATATCTCAAGGATTCCATTGAGAAAAGCTATGGTAAAAAAGGCAAAGATATAGTAAATATGAACACCGCAGCTGTGGATAGAGCACTTGAAGCTTTAATTAAGGTAGATGTTCCTGAATCATGGAAGAACATATCAAATGACGATCTTGAACCAATAGGAAGGATAGTCCTAGATGAAACCGGAGAACCTGACTTCGTTAAGAATATACAAAGACCTATGGCAAGGAATGAAGGGGACGAACTTCCCGTAAGTGCTTTTAACGGCATGGAAGACGGTTCATACCCGTTAGGAACAACTGCTTACGAAAAGAGGGGTATTGCAGTATTTCTCCCACAGTGGCAGGAAGAAAAGTGCATACAATGCAACCGCTGTTCTTTTGTATGTCCGCACGCTACGATAAGACCGTTTTTGTTGGATAAGGAAGAGCAAAAGAGGAAACCCGAAGGATTTGTAACATTAAAAGCCATGGGTAAAGGTTTCGAAGAATATGAATATCGCATTCAAGTTTCTCCATACGACTGCACAGGTTGTGGCAATTGTGCCGATGTATGCCCGGCTAAAGGTAAGGCCTTGGTAATGGTACCTGCTGAAGAAGAAATGGAAAGACAATCTGAAAATTGGGAATTTGCAATGACTTTAACAGAAAAGAAAGGTTTACTGCCGCTGGATACCTTAAAAGGCAGCCAATTTGCAAGACCGCTCTTGGAGTTCAACGGTGCATGTCCGGGATGCGGCGAAACTCCGTATATCAGGCTGTTAACCCAGCTATTTGGAGAAAGAATGATTATAGCAAATGCAACAGGATGCTCTTCCATATGGGCAGCCAGTGCGCCGTCTATTGCCTATACAACAAACGCTGAAGGGAAAGGTCCTGCGTGGGCAAATTCCTTATTTGAAGATAATGCGGAATTTGGCTTCGGTATATACCTGGGAATTAAACAAATCAGGTCAAAACTTACAGAACTCATATATCTGGCTGTTAACGAAGGAATTATAGATAAATACGCGGCAGAGTTAGGATACAATGCAGAGGAGCTAAGACAAAACTTAAAAGAATGGTTACAAAACAAAGATGACGGTGAAAAATCAAAAGTATTATCGGATAAAATAATCAGTATTTTAAACAAAATAGATAAGAATAAGCTTATTAAGTCAATTAACTCAAATATGGGTGACAATCCGGCTAATAGTGATGACCTGAAACAAAGGCAAGTACTGCGTGAGATTATAGAAAGAAAAGATTTCTTCGTCAAACCGTCAATATGGATTATCGGCGGTGACGGATGGGCATATGATATTGGATACGGCGGTTTGGACCAGGTATTGGCTTTAGGTGAAGATGTCAATTTATTCGTCATGGACACGGAGGTATATTCAAATACAGGAGGACAAGCGTCAAAATCCACACCGACTGCAGCAGTTGCTAAATTCGTAGCTGCAGGAAAAAGAACGTCTAAAAAGGATCTTGGCATGATGGCCATGACATACGGAAACGTTTATGTAGCTCAAATTGCAATGGGAGCAGATATGAACCAGACAATTAAAGCGATAACCGAAGCTGAAAAATATAAAGGACCGTCCCTGATAATAGCTTATTCCCCATGTATAAACCACGGTATCAAAACGGGCATGGGAACAAGTATCATGCAAGAAAGAAAAGCCGTTGAATCAGGTTACTGGCATTTATACAGATTTAATCCGGATCTTAAAAAGGATGGCAAGAATCCATTCATCCTCGATTCAAAAGAACCAAAAGGTAATTTCATGGACTTTATCAAAGGTGAAATTAGATTTTCGCAGCTTGAAAACAGCTTCAAAGAAGATGCACAAGAACTTTACCAAGCAGCTGAAAGAAATGCAAAAGAAAGATATGAAATGTATAAGAAATTAGCAACTATGTGGAGTCTAGCTTGAACAATTTACTAACGACAAATTTACTAACGACAGATTTACTAGTAACAAAGGAGAAGGAACAATAATACGCTTTATACTGTGAAGATTTTATGAAGATTTACGCTACCGTAAGTTGCATCAAAAAACACCGCAGATTCTAATAAAATCCGGATCTGCGGTGATTATTTTAATAATCTTAATAATCTTTAAAACAGATTAATTGCAGTTTTTATTTCTGATTTTCTTCCACATGTTCTCTTGCATGCTCAACATCAAATTCACTTGGGATAGGTACATTTGAAACAGGTTTAGTCCGTTTTATATTTGCCCATGCAGCGGTATCATGCTTTTCGATTGGGTTGATACTTAATCTTTTATTCTGTGATTTATTTGCCATAAAAATACTCCTTTCTCGCATTAATTAAATAATTTATATGCTAAGAAACGTAAACTTATGAAACTGAATGCACTTTAATCAGAGATTTCAGTAAATTTTTCAGGAAGTATTAATAAATATTATATATTTAGAATTTCCTGTTGATAAAAAATTATGATTTAAAATAAGTATATAATCTAAACTACATTGAGATATAGAAGAATATTCGAGGACTATGTTTAGGCAAATAAACTGATATTTTTTGTTTTTCTAAATGAAATTTTTATAGGAAGACACCAAAATTCAATATATTTATGTTGCAGCAAATTAGCCTAAGGGTATATTTGCCCTTCAAGGCTTTTTTTATGCAAAAAACTAAAAATATTGACAAAAGGATAAAATATATGGTTTATCCTTTTCTAGTTGTAACACGGTATTTTGAAGGGGTAAATCCTGTATACTTCTTAAAGATTCTTATAAAGTGATTCACATTATTAAAACCTGACTTGATACAAATTTCTGTTATACTGTCATTTGTATAAAATAAGAGCTCCTTGGCTTTGGAAATGCGTTGCAGAATTAAATACTCTTTGAATGAAAAACCTGTATTATCTTTAAATAAATGAGACAAATAAAACATATCAACATAAAAAAGCTGAGATACCTTTTTTAAACTTATTTCTTCCGTACAATGATCTTCAATATATTTCTGAACTTTGGAAACAAGTTCTATTGAACTGTTATATGCTGTTATAGGGAAAGCGTCTTTGCAGTGCCTGTATAACAGAACAAATAATTTTTTCATGTATGCTTCTAAGACAAGATTCCAGTAGTCTGTTTTGTTTGTGTACTCAATTAATATTTCCTGGAACAGTAGCTCAATATTTTTCTTTAGTTTTTCATTCAGGCTGACTCTATGATTAAAGTGTGGGGGACGGTTCTTGAAAATAGATGCAAGTACCGGGTCATTTATGGTTGACTGATACCATGCCGGATCTATAAGAATAAAATATCTTTTATAAGGGAAAATAGTAGCCTCAACATGATGGCTTTCAAGGTTATTTATGAATATCAAATTACCTGCTGAGGCAATATATTCTTTATCATTAATTTTAAAAACAGCTTCCCCCTCCACAATGTAAATAATCTCAAATGCATTGTGATAATGGCTTTCTAACGTTAATCTGCCTTTTTCTACCTGTTTTTTATCTGATTCACTGTATGCAATATAAATAAGATCATTCATTTCGAAAAAATCTCCACTTGAAATTTTAGCTTTATCCCGTATGTATATTATAATTTATGTTATAATTAATTATAGCTCATAAATTTTTATTTTAGTATATAATGTATCCGGTGTCATTATAAATTGGACAAAAAAGGCAGATTAGAAAACCTATTCTTGCAAAAATCGTTATTGAAGCAAAAAACGCTAATTTCTACACAAAAACGATATATAAAAGCTTTATATTAACTGATATAATAGATCATGTACTAATTACATATAGCAAATTAAGTTGATTATTATTACTTTTAGTTGTTAGGTATAATGAGCTTTGAAAAGGACCTATCTTTGAAAAATCATCATCTTGTAAAAACAAATATTGCAAAGATGTAAATATTTTGATTTCAGGAGGAGAAAAAATGGAGTTTAAAGAGTTCGGATATAAAAATCTTGATGAAATAAAAGAAGATATCAAAAATATGAATCTAAATCTTCACTTCTCAGATAATTTGGAGCTTTTGAAAAGAAAAGTGACAATAGATCACGTAACCATTCCAAATTCAATAGCATTTCATCCTATGGAAGGTACTGACGGTAATTATGACGGAAGTCCCCACGAGTTGACTATACGCAGGTATGAGAGGTTTTCCAGGGGCGGAGCAGGACTATTGTGGTTTGAAGCGGTGGCAGTTGTAAAAGAAGGCAGGGTTTGCCCAAGGCAGTTATGGATTACAAAAGACAATGTAAATGAATTTAGAAAGCTGCATGATATGGTAGTTAATAACGCACAGAATGAATTTGGAAGAGACTTTAGACCTGTATGCATAATGCAGCTCACACATTCCGGACGTTTTAGCAAGCCGGAAGGACCACCGGCTCCAATTATTGCATATCACAATCCTTATCTTGACCAGACGAGAAAAATCGATGAGAATACGCCGGTTGTTGATGACGATTATCTGGAAAGGTTAGAGGAAAAATTCGAGGAAGCTGCCGTGTTAGCTAAAGAAGCTGGGTTTGACGGCGTAGATATAAAAGCCTGCCACAGGTATCTCAATTCCGAACTTCTCGGAGGTTTTGTCAGGAAAGGAAAATACGGCGGGGACTTTGAAGGACGCACCAGGTTTCTGTTAAACGTTGTAGACCGAATAAAGCAGAGATTGGGCAAGGACTTTATTGTTGCAACAAGGTTAAACATATATGACGGAATACCCTACCCGTACGGATGGGGCGTAGATAAAGATGATTACAGAAAACCGGATTTCACCGAGCCTATAAAACTTGTTAAAATATTATATGAAAAAGGTGTAAAACTGATTAACATTACCATGGGCACACCTTATCATAATCCCCATGTAAACAGACCTTACGACAAAGGTAGCTACATCCCGGACGAACATCCCCTTGAGGGAGTTGCAAGATTAGTAAATGGTGCAGGAGTGATTCAGAAGGCATTTCCTGAAATAAAGGTAGTAGGAACCGGATACAGTTGGCTGAGAGAATTCTCACCGTACCTGGCAGCAGGCACCCTTGAACAGGGGCTGGCTACACTCATCGGCTATGGAAGAGAAACATTCGCCTATCCTGATTTCCCAAAAGATATATTTACAACCGGTGCAATGAAAAAAGAAAAGTGCTGTATTGCTTGCGGAAAATGTGCAGAAATCATGAGATCCGGAGGTCCGACGGGATGTGCAGTCCGCGATGCAAAAGTATATGCCCCCATATATAAGCAATATTGTGTGAAATGAGACAGGGGGACGGTTCTTCAGTCTAACTTCACTCTGAATGCATAAACGGGGATGTTTCTTCACTTTTATTAATTTCAAAATTAGGAGGTATGAAATCTTGAAAACGAATAAAGTCGCACTTATTACAGGGGCTGCAAGAGGAATAGGTAACGGTATTGCTGTAAAGCTAGCGGAAGACGGATATAATATAGCCATGGTTGCTACAAGAAACGAAGAAGAAGTGGCGGAAAGCATCGCTAAAGTTAGGGAAAAAGCAGGTGAAAATAAAGTTATTTACATAAAAGGTGACATTTCTTCATCCGAAAGCAGAGAAAATATAATAAACACTACTATGAAAGAATTTGGAAGAATAGACGTACTCGTTAACAACGCCGGAGTGGCACCAAAAGTAAGAATGGATATTTTGGAAACGACGGAAGAAAGCATGGATTATGTACTAAACATAAACCTTAAAGGTACCTTTTTCTTGACCCAGTTGGTAGCTAACACGATGATAAAATTAAAAAGCATTCTTAATGATGATAGCTATAAGCCGAAAATCATCAATATATCTTCTATTTCGGCATATGTCTCTTCTACAAACAGGGGAGAATACTGTATTTCAAAAGCAGGCATAAGTATGATTACAAGCTTATTTGCGGACAGGTTATCAGAATATGGCATAAACGTATATGAAATCAGACCGGGTATTATACAGACAGATATGACTGCAAAAGTAAAAGAAAAGTATGACAAGCTTATTAGTGAAGGTATAACACCTATAAAAAGATGGGGATATCCTGAAGATGTTGCTAAAGTAGTTTCTGTAATATGTTCAGGAAACCTGGATTTTTCAACCGGGGAAGTTATAAATGTTGACGGTGGTTTTCATTTGAGAAGACTATGATTTTATTACTAGGTAGGTGAGCATGTTTTGAATTATCAATCAGTTAAAATAAACGGCATAACCGTTGATGTATATAGCTTAAATACAGTAATTGTAGGCACAGGTTGTGCAGGTTTTAATGCAGCAGACAGCCTATATTCACTTGGTCAAAAAGACATAGCCATAGTGACTGAAGGTATAAAAATGGGCACTTCAAGGAACACGGGATCAGACAAGCAAACATTCTATAAGCTTACTCTTGCAGGAGGAGAAAAGGATTCCGTGTTGGAGATGGCCCAGACTCTATTTAACGGCGGATGCATGCATGGCGATATTGCCCTCATAGAAGCTGCTTTGTCGACAAGGAACTTTTTTAAGCTCGTAGAACTCGGAGTTCCCTTTCCACATAATGAGTATGGTGAATATGTCGGATATAAGACTGATCATGATCCAAGACAGCGCGCATCTTCAGCAGGACCGCTAACATCAAAGTACATGACGGAATGCCTTGAAAGAAGGGTTGTTGAAAGAGGTATTAAAATTTTCGACGGATACTTGGTTATCGGAATATTGACAATTCGGGATAACCAAGGGGAATATAAAGATTATGACGGAAAAGCTATTGGCCTTATAGCAATAAATCTGAATAAATTATATAACAATAAATCATTTGACATTAACAATTTAACTTTAGATTCACTTGGTATAACACTGTTTAACTGCAAAAATATAATTTACGCAACCGGAGGTCCGGCAGGTATCTATTCAACGTCAGTATATCCCGAAAGCCAGATAGGTTCTACCGGTATAGCTTTTGAAGCGGGAGTAAAAGGGGTTAATTTAACTGAGTGGCAGTATGGCATTGCATCCATAAAATTCAGATGGAATTTATCAGGTACATATCAACAAGTATTACCTAGATATGTTTCTACGGATGTTAATGGGAATAATGAAAAAGAATTCTTAAATGAATACTTTCCGAATCCGGGGAAAATGCTGGATGCAATATTTCTGAAGGGATACCAGTGGCCTTTTGATCCCAGAAAAGTTGCAAATTACGGTTCTTCTTTAATTGACATACTTGTATATTACGAAACTCAAATAAAAGGAAGAAGAGTATTTTTAGATTACACCAAGAACCCCGAATATGGGAGCAAAAACAATCAGTTAGATTTTTCTTTACTTGGACAGGAGGCTTACCAGTACCTTAAAAATTCAGGGGCACTTTTCGGTACTCCTATTGAAAGATTGGCAAAAATGAATAAACCTGCAATAGATTTGTATAAGAGCCACGGAATAGACCTGGAAAAAGAATACCTGGAAATCGCGGTCTGTGCCCAGCATAATAACGGAGGACTTGTAGGTAATATATGGTGGGAAAGCAATATAAAACACTTTTTCCCGGTAGGTGAGGTTAACGGTACATTCGGTGTGTACAGACCGGGCGGTTCGGCATTGAACTCCACTCAAACAGGGAGTTTAAGAGCTGCTCAGTATATTGCAACAAACCCTGATTATAAAGGGCAACCTTTAGATATAGAAGAATTTATAGAGATTGCCAAAACTCAGGTATTGAAAAAAACAAAAATTGCAGAAACGGTTATTCAAAACAGCTTTAAGACAGAACGAAACTTAGAACGTAATTCAGAACACAGTTTAGAAGTTGAAAATGATCGTTTAAAAATAAAATCGAATATTTGGGATATAAGAAAGAGAATGCAGGAAAGAATGAGCAACTGCGGTGCACATATCAGGTCATATGAGGAAATAGTAAAAGCCATTCAAGAGACAGTTGAAGAACTAAAAAACATGACGGATGTAAGCAGAATATCCTGCTTGAGAGAACTTCCGGAGGTATTTAGAAATATTGATATAGCCATAACCCAGTATGTTTATTTATACGCAATTAAAGAGTATATAGAAAAAGGAGGTAAAAGCAGAGGTTCCTACCTAATACATGATGATAAAGGTATACTCCCGCAAGAAACCTTGCCGGAATTATTTAGATTTAGTCTTAACGAAAATGATGAGCTTCAAAAAATTGTAAACGAAATAAAAATGGAAGGAAATGAAGGAAATTTTGACATAACTAAAAAAGAAGACATAAAGATAATTTCGGAGTGGAAACCTGTGCGACCGATACCTCGGAACGAATACTGGTTTGAAAATATATGGAGAGAGTTCAGAACCCGATTCTTATAAACTTATAAATTAAATGAAAACGGTAAAGAGGCGTAAACGTAAAATCTCAAAATTTGAAGTTTATCGCCTCTTTTATATTCTTTAACTCTAAATATGAGGTATTATTATAGAATCACCTTCTTTTCGTTTGATAGCCTATTTGTTGGAATCCTCTAGGGTGGTATAAAATAAATATGTCCCCCTTATAACTCCCTATTGTTGAAAAAATATTCATGCTTGCTTATAATATTGTTGAAAAAATATTCATGCTTGCTTATAATAGTGGTATGGATAAACAGGGAGTTGAAAATTATGAGCAGATTGACATGGTTGGAATCTTTTAACCGAGAAGAGTATAACTGTATACCTCTATTAAAGATGTCAGATAACAAACATGGGGATCTCCCGGTTTTCGTGAGAAAATATAGTTTGTTCCCTGATAATAAGTTTACTGACACGAAAGCTCTCCATCGACATGAATACATGCAGATTAATTATGTATGTCAAGGAAGAGGGATTCATTTTATTAACAAGCAGGAATTTAAAATAATCAAAGGCGACATTTTTGTAATACCGCCTTATGTGCCTCACTATATTAAGTCAGATGAAGATTCAAGCGTTCAAATATTCGAATTTGAATTTGTTCCGGAATTTGTAAATCAAAATTTTCAAAGCATAGAAAATGTTAAAGCCTTTTTTGACTTTGCTTATATAGAGCCGTTCCTGGTGGAAGAAAACAAAGTAAAACCACGTCTAAATCTTGTAGGAAAGATACAAATTGAGGTTGAAAATTTACTCAATGAAGTATTATCCGAATACCAAGAAAGAAAACCCGGTTTTTTGTTGGTTATAAAATCCTTACTTTTAAAACTACTTGTTATGGTTGGCCGCGAATTTACAAGGGAAATTGAAAACTCCGAGTCAAGGTCTGTATTTGATAGGCACAGGGATTCAATTTTCGGTGCAATCCGATATTTAGATGAGCATTATAACGAAAACTTAAGTGTTGAAGAAGTAGCGAAAAAATTTATGTTATCCCAATCATATTTTAGCTATCTGTTTAAGAGTATTACCTCTAAAACATTTACAGAGTATGTTAATGATATAAGGATTTCTAAAGCCATGGAACTGCTTAGAAATACTGATGAAAGAGTGCTTGACATCTGCTACGAAGTAGGATTTAGAAACGTAAACCATTTTAATCGCTTATTTAGACATAAAACAGGAGTTTCCCCTCTTATGTATAGAAAACAGCAACAAAGCATGAATCAGAAGCAAGGAACAGATCAACAGCAAAATATTAATATACTCAAACTATAGAACTAGAGGCAGTAGAATTCTAGTAGAATATGTCAAGTGAATAATTAAAAGTGCAAAGATAAAAATTGATTTTGAAGTTATAATAAAACTAGTAAAATATTTTAAAAAACTAGTGAGATATTTTAAACAAAAACAAAAGAAATAACGGAAGACATTACAAAAGATATAATAATTTAGGTAACAATGCAAATAATGGAGGGGTTATTTAATGGCTGAAAAATTAGCTATATTTGGAGGACCCAAAGCTGTACAATGTGATCCCGGTGATATGTTTGTTTGGCCTATTATCACCAAAGAAGATGAAGAAGCAGTATTGGATGTACTTAGAAGAAGAGCGATGTCGGGCACTGATATAACAATACAATTCGAAAAGGAATTTGCACAATGGCAAGGGACGAAATATGCATTAGGTTTCAGCAGTGGAACTGCAGCAATCCAAACGGCTATGTTTGCTTGCAAAGTCGGTGTGGGAGACGAAATCATAGTTCCCAGTGTTACTTATTGGGCTTCCGCTCTTCAAGCATTTTCGCTTGGGGCTACACCTGTATTTGCAGATATTGATGAAAACACTCTTTGTATTAATCCAAACGATATCGAGCATCGTATAACAGAGAGAACAAAAGCAATTGTTGTTGTTCACTATCTTGGTCATCCTGCAGATATGGATCCTATCATGGAAATTGCACGCCGTCATAATTTGAAAGTTATTGAAGATGTTTCACATGCTCAAGGCGGTCTATATAAAGGACGTAAGCTTGGTACAATCGGTGACGTAGGTGCCATGTCGCTTATGAGTGGTAAATCTTTAGCTATCGGCGAAGGCGGAATGCTTGTTACAAATGATAGGGAAATTTATGAAAGAGCAATTGCTTTTGGTCATTATGAGAGATATCGCGAAAATGAAATTGAAACTGAATATTTAAAGCCGTATGCAGGACTTCCCCTAGGCGGATATAAATATCGCATGCATCAAATGAGCTCTGCAGTAGGTCGTGTTCAATTAAAATACTATGATGAACGCTGTGCTGAAATCCGTAAAGCTATGAACTATTTCTGGGATTTATTAGAAGGTGTTCCCGGAATAAAAGCACATCGTGTGCCGAAAGATTCTGACAGCAATATGGCAGGTTGGTATGCTCCTCACGGAATATATAAACCGGAGGAACTTGGCGGATTATCAGTAACGAGATTTACGGAAGCCGTCAGAGCAGAAGGCGTAACAATGTGCACCCCCGGATGCAATGCAGCACTTCATACTCATGCATTATTTAATACTGCTGATGTATATGGTCATGGGAAACCAACCAGAATTGCTAATGCCAACAAGGATGTAAGAGAATTTGACAAGAGCCTTCCGGTCAGTGAAAAAATAGGAACCAGAACCTATAGCATACCTTGGTTTATTCATTACAGACCGGAAATAATTGAACAATATGCATATGCTTATCGCAAAGTCGCAGAAAATTACAAAGAATTGTTAAAAGATGATCCTGGTAATCCACCAAGACTTGGAGGATGGCATTTCTTCAGGCATCGCTGATATGCATTGAGGTACATTGATATTATATTTTTAATTTTATAGCATAATTTTGCGTTAATATGATATACTACAATCCCTGCTGTATTTGTTAAGCAGGGATTTATTATTTTTCATAGAAAAAGCAGATACGAGTATAAAAGATATATGAATAGAAGAAGTTTTTAGGCAAAAAATGAGTTTTAATCGAGTAAAATGAATTTTAATAAAAAAAACGATATATTAATTGTATAAATAATCTTGCAATCATATTCAGCTTTGTATATAATTATATTGTAGTTACATGTTATATTGTAGTTACGTGGGCGATTAACTCAGCTGGTTAGAGTGTCATCTTGACATGGTGAAAGTCGGGGGTTCGAGTCCCTCATCGCCCACCAATTTTTTTATAGCTATGTTTTTTAACATAACCTATTACAATTTTTGAAAAATAAAAAATTGTGCGGTTTAGTGGTAAAAAGAAAATGAGAATAGTACTTCCAAATCAAATTGAAACAGCTTTGTCAATTCTTATCAATAACGGTTACGAAGCTTATATAGTCGGTGGATGTGTTAGAGATATTTTATTAGGCAAGATACCAAAAGATTATGATATAACTACAAATGCCCTTCCTCAGCAAATAATCACTTTATTTAAGAATTATCATATTATTGATAAAGGACTAAAGCATGGTACGGTTACTGTAATTATTGACGGCATGCCTATTGAAATTACTACTTATAGGATTGACGGTAAGTATTCCGACAATCGGCATCCGGATAATGTTAATTTTACCGGTAACTTAAAAGAGGATTTAAAAAGAAGAGATTTTACAATTAACGCTATTGCATATAACCACAACCATGGAATAGTGGATTACTTTGGCGGAAGATTCGATATTGAAAAGAGAATTATTAAATGTGTAGGTGAACCCGATAGAAGGTTTGGTGAAGATGCCTTAAGAATTTTAAGAGCATTGCGTTTTTCTGCAGAGTTAAATTTTACAATAGAAGAAAACACGGCCCGATCCATTCACAAAAACAAGGAATTACTACGCAATATAGCAGTGGAAAGGATTGCCGGCGAGTTTTCAATGATACTTTGTGCAGAAGGAGCAGAATCCGTAGTTTACGAGTTTACCGATGTGTTTGGTGTTTTTATTCCGGAAATTGTCCATATGAAAAATTTCTATAAAACGAATAATTCCTGTAAGATGAAAAATACCTATCAAGATAAAACACCTAAGAAATGTGATATGTATGGAACGTGCGAAACATGTGATTTGTTGACTCATGCTTTGAAAGTTGTTAACAATGTCCCCAAAGACCTCCGCCTAAAACTTGCAGCTTTTTTTCATGATATAGGTAAACCATTTACCGGCTCTTCTGATCAATGGGAACGGAAATGTATTTGTGAATGGGAAGGGGAACCGAAGTATTTTCATAAATATGAACAATGCTTTAATGAAAATGAATGCTTTAGTGAGCATGCTAAAAAGAGCTCGGAGATAGCTAAGGATATATTGATTAGACTAAAATATGATAACAATACTATTGACAAAGTGACTAAACTGATCTTGTATCATGATATAACATTTGAAAATGACGAGAGAATTTTAAAGCGCTGGTTAAACAAGCTATCCGAAAAGGTTATGCAAGATATTATAGTATTAAAAAAAGCTCACGTCCTAGGGCAAGGTTTCCAAGATCATTGTAAATTAAAACAATTAGATGAGATTAATGATACTATAGACAAAATAATAACTCAGAAGCAATGCTTTTTATTAAAAGATCTTGCTGTTAACGGGCATGATCTGATTAAATTAGGTATTCCGGAAAGCAAATCTTTGGGACAAATTTTAAATCACCTGTTATTTCAAGTTATTGACGGAAATTTGCCGAATGAAAAAGAAGCTTTGCTTAAGGCGGCTTTTGATCTGTATAAAAATATTCAATAGATTTCCTCTTATGTTTATCCTACATGTATACGTTAATTTAATAAAAATACGTTATTTTATTAAAAATTATTAACGCTTTATTTTTTCCAAACCTTCAAAATATAATTGAAATTTATACATTGATTTAGTATAATTATGCAACAGTATTATTATGTGTAATTGATATACTATTATTATTATCCTATATAGGTGATATGCGATTATATTACCTTATATAGGCGATATGCAGTTATTTAAATTCATGCCATGTAAGGAGGAAGATTAATGCTAGAAAATAGTATTCAGGTTCTAATTGCCATGTGTTTGTATATGATATTGGTAATAGGTATAGGAGTATACTATGCAAAACGTGCAAATGAAAGCAGCAAAAATTATTTTATCGGAGGTAGGACCCTAGGACCTTGGATTACTGCTATGAGTGCTGAAGCATCTGATATGAGCGGATGGCTTTTAATGGGACTTCCCGGTGTTGCATACTGGTATGGTTTAAGTGATGCTATTTGGACTGCAATTGGTCTTGCGGCAGGTACTTACATAAATTGGCTGTTTGTAGCCAAAAGGTTGCGTACATACTCTTCAATTGCAGGAGATTCCATAACTATACCGGATTTTTTCAGCAACAGGTTTAAAGAAAATAAAAAGATCATAATGACAATTGCAGCACTTTTTATTTTAATCTTTTTCACTGTTTATGCATCAAGTTGCTTTGTAACAGTCGGCAAATTATTTAGTACTCTTTTTGATCTAAAATACCAATACATGATGATTTTAGGTGCCTTATTTGTAATTCTTTATACTCTTCTGGGTGGTTTTTTAGCAGAAAGTGCATCGGATTTTATGCAGGCGGTTGTTATGGTAATAGCATTGGTAGGTGTATTTGCAGTAGGTATTTCTAATGCCGGAGGTATTTCAGGTGTAGCTGAAAACATCAAGGAAATACCCGGTTTTTTTGATTTCTTCGGAATAGCACAACCTGTAACAATAGATGGTGTTCAGCAAGTAGAAAACGGAAAACCTCTATTTGCAGAAGCAGGTACTTATGGATTTTTGACCATATTATCTACACTTTCATGGGGACTTGGTTACTTTGGAATGCCTCAAGTACTATTAAGATTCATGGCTATCAGAAAGCCTGAAGAAGTCACTAAATCCAGAAGAATTGCTACTACATGGTGCGTAATTTCTCTTCTTGCCGCAGTAGCCATAGGTATCATCGGACGAGCATTATTTCCTGCTGATTTACTTACCGAAAGCACTGCAGAAAGCATATTCATATTGACGACAACAAGATTTCTCCCTCCGTTATTGGCCGGTCTTGCTATGGCGGGTATACTTGCTGCAACTATCAGTTCATCGGACTCATATTTGCTTATCGCCACTTCTGCCATTTCAAAAAATATCTACCAGGGTATTTTTAGGAAAAATGCCAATGATAAAGAAGTTATGCTTGTATCAAGAGCTGTTCTGCTTTTAATAACTTTAATCGGAATAGTTATAGCTATGGATGAAAACAGTGTTATATTCAAGGTAGTATCTTTTGCCTGGGCAGGATTTGGAGCGACATTTGGACCTATTATGCTGTTTTCGCTTTTCTGGAAGAGAACCACGAGATCAGGTGCCATCGCAGGGATGGTTTCCGGCGGAGGAATGGTGTTTATTTGGAAACTATTTATAAGGCCTTTAGGTGGAGTTTTTGGAATATATGAGCTGCTTCCGGCTTTCATAATATCCTGCATTGTCATTTTTGTAGTTTCTCTGTTATCGGAAGAACCTTCGAAGGAAATACAGGATGAATTTGAAAAGGTAAAAATAAATGCTTTAGCTCAAGGTTAACATGAGTTGTGAAGTCTTAAGCTTATGAAGTCTTAAGTTTATAATGAACTATGAAATTATATGGATTGGCACAACTTGTGTAGGTTGAAAGGGCAGTAAGCAGATAAAAGTTATGCGAATTGTTGTAAATTGTTGAAATAACAAGCTTTTATAGTGGATTTTATAGTGGGGTTTGGAAGAATGACAATTCCGAACCCCACATTTATGCCCTCCACTTTTATAATGTACTGTACTCCACTTTTATATTGTAAATGCACCCTACCATAGAGTACATTCACAACCATATCTGGAAGAATATTTTTCTTTATCTTTCATGATATGCATATTTTTCCTATATTCCTTTGGTGAAACACCTTTGATTTTCTTAAAAGTTTTAGAGAATAACAGAGGATCTTCGTATCCGACTGACCTTGAAATATCACCGATAGTTAAATTTGGATTTGACATTAACTCACAAGCTTTATTTATTCTAAATTTCATTAAATATTTTTGCGGCGAGGTATTGAAATAATCCTTAAAAATGGCTCCCATATAACTTCTATCCAGACCGACATATTTAGACATTTCGAATATACTGATTTTTCTCGAATAATTTAACTCTATAAATTCAATCATTTTGTTAATATAGTGTTCCTTTGTGTTTTTTAAATCATCATTTTGTGAAATATTTCCGCATACTTCCGCTAACTGGGATATGAACATGTAAAACAATCCAAGAAGCCTTATTTCCCTGGCCCTCTCCATTTTTCGTATCTCAATCATTTCCCTGAAACAATTTTCAATAAAATCATCTTTTGTATATGTGAAAATCGGATTTTCCAAAGTGAGGTTTGCTTTTTTTAAGTATTCTTCCGCTTTCAGACCGTGAAATCCAATCCATGTATAATACCAAGGATCCTCTTTATCAGCTTGATAGAAAGTTACTACTCCCGGACAAATAAGAAAACCTTGACCTTTACTTAAATTGTAAGTTGTGTTTCCTATCTGGAAAATACCCTTACCGTCAATAATATAGTGTATTAGGTAGTAGTCCCGTACGGCAGGACCGAAGAAATGGCCCGGTTTACATTTTTCTGTACCGCATTGATACATATTGATATCCGTAAGGTTTAATCTGTTAATTGGCACTACTTCTATCATAGCAGGTATTTCAACCTCC
This sequence comes from Clostridiaceae bacterium, assembly GCA_012840075.1. Classification (GTDB taxonomy): domain Bacteria; phylum Bacillota; class Clostridia; order Acetivibrionales; family DUMC01; genus DUMC01. The sequence continues at coordinate 77,478 of DUMC01000112.1, forward strand.
GTGTTTTATAAACATAAAATAGCATTATTCCATGTTAGTATAGCACATTTCCATTTACTTAGTAAACTCTTCTGATATAATACAATTGGTAATTAATAAAAATAAGCGAGGTGCAATGAACCAATGAAAAAAATCGCTTTTATAGGAGCCGGAAGTTTTGGCTTTACAAGAACACTTGTACGTGATATTCTTACTTTCCCCGCTCTTGCCGATTGTACTCTAGCTCTGATGGATATTGATGATGAGAGGCTGGCTTATATAGAGAAAGCTGTCAAGAAAATTATTGAAGCCGGTAAATATCCTGCAAAGGTGATAGCTACAAAAAACAGGGCAGAAGCTTTGGAGGGTGCTGACGGAGTAGTATGTACCATACTGGCAGGGGGAGTGCATATATGGCGTTATGATATTGAGATTCCAAAGAAATATGGTGTTGACATTAATGTGGGTGATACAAGAGGTCCTGCAGGAATCTTCAGGGCTCTTAGAACAATACCGATTATGTTGGACATCTGCCGGGATATTGAGAAATATTGTCCTGATGCTATATTGTTAAACTATACGAATCCAATGGCCATGCTTTGCAGGGCTATGCAAGGTGAAACGAAAGTTAAGCTTACAGGATTGTGTCACAGTGTACAAGGAACTGCACAAATGCTTGCAAGATGGATAGGCGCACCTATGGAAGAAATTACATATCTGTGTGCCGGTATAAATCACCAAGCTTGGTACTTAGAATATAAATGGAACGGAAAAGATGCCTATCCGTTAATAAGAGAAGCTATTAAGAAACCGGAAATATATAATCAAGAGATAGTCAGAAATGAAATGTTCCTGCATCTTGATTATTACGTAACTGAATCCAGTGGGCATAACTCGGAGTATAATGCTTGGTTTAGAAAAAGACCTGATCTCATAGAAAAATACTGCACTCACGGAACCGGGTGGAATCCGGGAGTATATGCTTATATTTTAAAGCAATATCTTGCCAGGGAAGATACTTGGAAGAGGGATATTCAAAACTGGCTTAATAAAGAAGAAATAGACCTGAATAGAGGACATGAATATGCAGCTTATATATTTAATGCAATATTCGGAGACGGTACAATGTTTAAGTTCAATGGAAATGTTCGCAATTTCGGATTAATAGATAATCTTCCTGAGGGCTGCTGTGTAGAAGTTCCGATTCTTGCTTCAAGATATGGTCTTGAGCCAATACATGTAGGTCCGTTGCCACCTCATTTAGCTATTCTTAATAATATTAATGCAAGATGTGAAGAGTTGGCTGTAGAGGGAGCTTTGACAGGAGATCCAAGAAAAGTGTTCCATGCTATTTGCTTTGACCCGTTAACATCAGCGGTATTGAGCCTTGATGAGATTAAATCAATGGTCAATGAAATGTTTGAAAAGAATAAAGATTGGTTACCGCAGTTTAAGCATTATAAGGTAGACTAAGCATTTCAAAATAGATTAACTTAATCTTATGTCGTCATTTTATTAGCGATTGCTTATGAGGGTGTATTTATATTTTACTCATACATATGTTATAAATGCACCCTTTCATTAAGTTTAAAGATGTTAATTTTGTGATATAATGGTTCTAAAGTATATTTTTTGACAAAAATATTATCAAAAGCATATAATTTCATATAATTTAACAAAAGAATGCTATTTAGCAAAATGTAATCTTATTAATGCTTACTATACAAATGATTATGAAAGCAGGTGAAATATTTAGATGGCAGAATTAAGATGGCATCCATTAATAAAAGATTGGGTTATTATTGCTTCACACAGGCAAAATCGTCCGCAAATGCCGAGAGACTGGTGTCCTTTTTGCCCGGGATCGGGAAAGGTTCCCGAGAATTATGATGTGCTAAAATATGACAATGATTTTCCGGCATTATCTCAAAACCCGCCTGAACCTGATAATGTACCGACAAAACTTTATAAAATGAAAGAAGCATATGGCAAATGCGAAGTCATACTATATTCTCCTGATCACACTACAACCTTGCCCGAACTTCCTGTTGACCATATAAAGAAACTGGTAGATTTATGGACGGAGCGCTTTATTGAACTAAGAAAAGATCCTAAGATAAAATATATATTTATTTTTGAAAACAGGGGAGAAATAGTAGGTGTAACAATGCCGCATCCCCACGGACAAATATATGGTTATTCATATATACCTAAAAAGCTGGAACTGGAGCTTGCCTCTTGTAAAGAACATTATGAACTGAACAAATCCTGTTTAATCTGCGATATGAATAAAGACGAGATGGAATTCAAACAAAGAGTGATTTTTGAAAATGAAGATTTTGTAGTGTATTTGCCTTTTTTCACTGAATATCCTTATGGCATATACGTTTCATCTAAAAAACATATACAGAATTTAGCCCAATTTACGGAAAGAGAAAAATACAATCTTGCTAAAACTCTTAAGGAAGCTACGGGAATGTTGGATTCACTTTTCGACTATCAGTTTCCGTACATGATGTGCATGCATCAGGATCCGGTAAATTCAGGAGATTTTAGCGAGTATTATCATTTTCACATTGAATTCTTCCCTCCCATGCGTTCTAGAGAAAAGCAGAAGTTTAACGCATCGAGTGAGACAGGAGCATGGGCTCACGCCAACCCTACAAAACCGGAGGAAAAAGCGGAAGAATTAAGAGAGGCTTATAGAAAATTCAAAATGAAAGAGGAAAATCAGGAGGGATAGAATGCATTTTATGACAAATGACGAACTTAAGACAAAATTTATCGAGATATTTGGGTACAAGGAAGAAGGCAAAGATGTATATTATAATGAAAAACTTCGGGTTTTTGCGGCACCGGGTCGTGTAAACCTAATAGGAGAGCATACGGATTATAATGGCGGATATGTGTTTCCTGCAGCGTTAAAAATGAACACTGTTGTTGTAGCAAGAGCGAGAAAAGACAGAATTATAAGACTTGCGGCAACTGACCTGGAAGAAAGAGTAACAGCGTCTCTTGACAACCTGGAAGAATATAAAAATTTGAAATGGGGCAATTATCAGCTAGGAGTAGCTGATCAGCTTCAAAAACACGGATATAAAATCCCGGGTTGTGATATGCTGTTCCATAGTACAATACCGTTTGGAGCAGGCCTTTCATCCTCCGCTTCCATAGAAGTTGCAACAGCATTGACCTTGGCAACTTTAGGTCTTGAATTATTTAATGATTCATGCGAAGATACATGCATAGGTGCAAATGAAAACACAAGTGTAAATAGAGGTATTGATTTAATTCAATTAGCTTTAATAAGCCAGAAAGCGGAAAATCAATATGTCGGTGTGAATTGCGGTATAATGGACCAGTTTGCATCAGCCATGGGAAAAGCTGATCATGCAATTTTACTGAATGCAAGGGATTTAAGTTATAAGCTCGTGCCTTTAAAACTGGAAGATTGCAAAATAGTTATTACCAATACAAACAAGAAAAGAGGGCTTGCTGATTCCAAGTACAATGAAAGAAGAAAGGAATGCGAAGAAGGACTCAAATACCTAAATGAAGCATTTCCAAATGCAAGATACCTTTGCGACATAGATTATGAAGAATATAAGAAGAAAGAGTACTTAATAAAAGATGAAGTTATCAGAAAAAGAGTTGAGCACGTTTTGTCTGAAAACAACAGAGTATTAAAATCAGTAGAAGTGCTGGAAAAAGGGAACCTGGATGAATTTGGAAAGTTAATGTGCGAATCCCATGCTTCATTGAGAGATTTGTATGAGGTGACAGGTATTGAACTAGATACCTTGGTCAATGAAGCTCTCAAAATAAAGGGAGTATTAGGTTCAAGAATGACAGGTGCAGGCTTTGGAGGTTGTACCGTCAGTATTGTAAAGGAAAATGCAATAGATGAGTTTATTGAAGTGGTAGGCAGGAATTATTATGATAAAATAGGCTTGAAAGCGTCTTTCTATATATCTGAAATAGGTGATGGGGCAGCAGAATTATAGACAGGGGGACGGTTCTTTTGTCTCAAAAATATAGACAAAGGGACGGTTCTTTTGTCTAAAAAAAATAATGCCACCTTAATAAGTATTATAAGAGGAGGGATAAAAATGTCGGTGTTGGTAACGGGAGGAGCAGGATATATTGGAAGCCATATGGTTGCTGAACTAATTGAAGCTCAAGAAGATGTGGTGGTTGTTGATAATCTCGAAAAAGGTCATAAAGAGGCAGTTTTAGGTGGAAAGTTTTACTATGGCGATTTGAGGGATAATGAGTTTCTTGATAAAGTTTTTAAGGAAAATGATATTGAAGCTGTGATTCACTTTGCTGCCTATTCCCTTGTGGGGGAGAGCACCGGGGATCCATTGAAATACTACAACAATAACGTAGTCTCTACACTTAATTTACTTACCAAGATGAAAGAGTATGGTGTCAACAAAATTGTGTTTTCATCAACGGCGGCTGTATACGGTGAGCCGGAACAAGTGCCTATCCGGGAAAACAGCAGAACACAACCAAGCAATCCATACGGGGAAACCAAGCTGGCCATAGAGAAGGCTTTAAAATGGGCAGATAGCGCATATGGAATTAAATATGTGTCTCTTAGGTATTTTAATGCAGCAGGTGCTCACATATCCGGAAAAATAGGTGAAGACCATAATCCTGAAACTCATCTTATTCCTATAGTATTGCAGGTTGCCTTGGGAAAAAGGGAATATGTGACTATTTTTGGAGATGATTACGAAACTCACGACGGTACCTGTATAAGAGATTATATTCATGTTACAGATCTGGCTCAAGCACATATATTGGCACTAAAACAATTAAGGGAAAAAGGTGAAAGTTCGATATATAATCTTGGAAACGGACAAGGTTTTTCAGTTAAGGAAGTAATAAATGCCGTGGGTGAGGTTACCGGTGTTAAGATTAGAACGGAAATAGGTGCTAGAAGACATGGAGATCCTGCAGTTTTAGTTGCTTCGTCTGATAAGATTAAGAAAGAATTAAATTGGAAGCCTGTATACAATGACTTAAGGACTATAATTGAAACAGCTTGGAAATGGCATAAGAGACATCCGGATGGGTTTAAAAGTTAAACACCGTTAAAGTTATAAAAAGTTAACACTGTGAAATTATATGCCGCTAAAGTTAGACGAGTAAAAGTTAAGCATTAAAAATTAAGTATTAAAAATTAAGTATTAAAAATTAAACTGTAGTAAATCCAAATATTGGTAAAGCTAAATATACGTAACTGGAAATATGTAGATAAATATACGTAAATTAAATGTTCTGGTAAGCTAGAAAGTTAGCAATAGAACAAAAATTTATAGAGCAATATTTTTAGAGCAATAATTTAAAATTCAAACGGAATAAAAACTTATCGTGGTAAGAGGGGCAAAACTATCAATCGTTGATAGATATCTTTTTCTATTGCCCCTTTACTTTTGGTCCCTTTTTCTTTTGATTTAAAAATTCTTTTAATTCTTCAACTGAAATGTAATCTTCTTCATTTAACAAATCATTATTATAGTTATCAGCCTTTTCGGAAATCTTCATAATTGGCATGATTGGCGTGCGGATATTGGTTCTGCCAAAAAGCCAATCCAATGACACATCGAAGAAATCGGCTATTCTGTTGATTGTTTCAGGGGAAGGAAATCTTTGACCGCTTTCATAATAGCCAATGGTTCTTGCAGTCACTCCTAAATGCTCTGCTAGTTGTTTTTGTGTAAGATTTTTTTCTTTTCGCAATTTACGAAGATTTTCACCAAACAAGGAATTTATCACCTCCTAGAGAATTATAACATATAGTTAAATTATTAATAATAATGAGAACAAAAAGTTCTTGACATGGAACAAAATGTTCGATAAAATATTTATAGAGGGGGTTAAAATTAGAAATGAAAAAAAATCATAAATTAAAAGAATATCGAAAAAAACATAAAATGACCCAAAAAGAATTGGCAGATCTTGTGGGCGTTACTTCCGATTATATTTCACAGATAGAGAGAGGAAGAATCCCCGGTATGTTCACAGCCATTAAGCTAGCAAAAATCTTTGATACAACTCTTGAAGATTTATTTCTTAATAATCAAAATGATGAAGGTCAAAATAATACAAACCAAAATAATGAAAATCAAAAATAAATGTTTATATTCTCATTAAAATCTATTTAATTTATTTTTTTATCATTTTTTATCGTATTGAATGACAATGACCGACATTCATTGAGATTATATGTATAATCATTTCATTTATTCTATGTGTTATAGATTCAGATGTGTTTATTTATAATAAATATATGTATGATACTCTGCATGTACGAATAATAATCTACGCATGTAATTATGTATAATAATGGATAGGGTGTATAATAACGGTTAGGATAATTCAATTCGAGATGCTTGCAAAATTTTATGTTTGAAGTATATAATTCTTGATATATGTAATTTGTAAGATGCTAAAATTGTTGCAATATTGCAGAAGGAAAATGTTGATGATAAAAGCTAAACGAATTTATATTGCAATTTTATAGTGGAGGAGTATTGATGCAGTTTCCTAAAGATTGGAAGGATTACGAGTTGATTGATGCAGGTGATGGAGAAAAATTGGAGCGCTGGGGAAAATATATTCTAAGGCGTCCGGATCCTCAAGCTATTTGGCCTATTATAGGTGAACGGAGAAGATGGGAAAAAGTAGATGCACATTACCATAGGAATAAAAACGGGGGAGGTAATTGGGAGTTTTTTTCTAAAATTCCTGAAGAGTGGACAATAAAGTATAAAGATTTTACCTTTCAGGTACATCCTACGGGTTTTAAACACACAGGTCTTTTTCCAGAACAAGCGGCAAATTGGGAATGGATAATCAAAAAAATTAAAGAAAGCAAAATGAACACAAATAAAACAATAAAAGTGTTGAATCTGTTTGCTTACACAGGTGGAGCAACTGTGGCAGCGGCATATGCAGGTGCGGAAGTATGCCATGTTGACGCTGCCAAAGGTATGGTTTTGAGGGCAAAAACTAACCTGGAATTATCAGGTCTTAAAGACCGTCCTGTTAGATTTATTGTTGATGATGTTGTTAAATTTACCCAAAGGGAGAAAAGGAGAGGTAAATTCTACGATGCCATAATAATGGATCCGCCGTCTTATGGAAGAGGGCCAAACGGTGAGTTGTGGAAGTTGGAAGATAATTTATATGACCTTATTAAACTTTGCGGTGAAGTTTTAGTAGAAAAACCGTTGTTTTTTCTTGTTAATACTTATGCCACTAACATATCTCCAACTGCCGTAAAAAACATTTTGGATATAGTTATAAAGGGCAAATTCGGAGGAAAAACCAGTGCAGAAGAAATAGGACTGCAGATTTCATCTAACCGTTTGATACTTCCATGCGGTTTTGTCGGGAGATGGGAGGCGTAATTGTTGAGCAAAGATGCCGGAATAGCCAGGGTAAATTATGATAAGAAAATCAGAATAATATATGAAGACAACCATCTTCTCGTTGTTGAAAAGCCTGTTAATATTCTAAGCCAAGGTGATATAACAGGTGACAAGGATTTACTTACCATATTAAAAGAAGACATCAAGTTAAGATACAACAAACCCGGCAATGTGTACCTGGGACTAGTACATCGACTTGACAGACCTGTAGGAGGTACAATGGTATTTGCAAAAACATCAAAGGCCGCATCAAGACTGTCAGAGCAAATAAGAAACGGAACTTTCAAAAAGGAATATCTTGCTGTAGTTCATGGAAAACCACAGCCTGATGAAGGATGTTTAGAACATTATCTAATGAAAGATAAGAAAACGAATGTTGTGAGAATAGTTTCCGAAGAGAACGAGATGCATGGAAGTAAAAAAGCGCTGCTTGAATATAAAGTTTTAGAGTTTAAGAAAAATTTGTCTCTTGTTAAAATTAATCTATTGACGGGAAGATACCATCAAATTAGAGTCCAATTCTCCGGAATTGGAACCCCCTTATATGGTGATCTGAAATACGGGACAGAATATGCAAAACCTGGGCAACAACTTGCCTTATGGTCCCATAAAATAAAAATCCAACACCCGGTGAAAAAGCAAGAAATGTGTTTTCAATCTAAACCACCGGACGAATATCCATGGAGTTTATTTGAATCACTCAAATCGATCAAAAGTGGTCAAGCTTGAGTTATTCACTTACACCTAAATTATTCACTTACACCTATAAGTGAATAATTCAAGCCTGACTTTTTCTTTCTTACCATATTTTGACATTTTACTTTCTTTTGTTCATTCACCGGCACACAAATTTTCCAATTCACTGATAAGATTATCTATTTGCGACTTAGTAATGGTACTTAGGAAAGTAAGCTGATAGTTTAAGGCTTTTTTGACTGTTTCCAAAGCCTTTGTATATTCTTTTTTTGCTTTCAGAACCAAAGCATAATTATAGTATGCTTCAGGGAAGGTAGGATTTGACTCCATTAAATTCTCATATATTTCTGCAGCTTTATCGTAATTGCCTCTTAAGTAATATGTGTTAGCCAGGTTATCCATAATTATGGGACTTGAGCTGTTATATTCACTGGCTTTGAGATTAAACTCCAATGCTTTATCCAAGTCTCCTTTTTGAATCAACATATATCCGAGGCTTCCGTAAATATTAGTAGTTTCGTATTTTTTTATTACTTCTTCCAGAGTGCTGATTGCTTCATCAAGATTTCCTTTTTTCCATTGAACAAGGGCCATATTGGATTTTAGCACCATGCGGTCATTTTCACTGAGACTTCTTCGTGAAAGTCTTTCTAATATATTTTCCGCTTCTTCAATATTTCCCGACTTTAGCAACAAATATCCATAGGAGACGATGGTTTGAGGTTTTGCAACACCTGTTTTGTATGCTCTTTCAAACCATTTTAATGCATCTTGCATGCTACCTTTGCCATAGGCTATCCTGCCAATAAAAGCAAATATAGCTGCTCTTTTCGCATATAAATAAAATACTGTTATAACCAGAAGTAAAGCTAAGCCTGCAAGAACATTAGTTTTAAAAACCATTACCATTATTACTACAAATAGTATAAAATAAATAAGACCTGAAAATCCGCCTGCCATCTGAAACCCTCCAATGTAATTAAGTTTACTCGTTAAATTTGCTTATGTATATATAGATTTTACTCTTTATTAATGCTATAATACTCCAGTAATAATACTATACTCCAATAATAATACTATAATTATAATTTATAGAAATTTAGCGGTCAACGTTTACCACGGTAAAGGGGTAAAGCTAATTTCATTATGCAGAGATGACATGTAGGCAGCAAATAAAAATATAATTGCGGTAAATAAATTGTTAAAAAAGGAAGAAAAAATAAATAAGTATGATAGAATAAATATAAGAAAATAAGAGCATATTACTATACTTAAAATAGCCATAAAACCAAAAATAGAATTAAAAGGGGTGATAACCATTAAAAGATCGGAAATTAATAAAATTTTAAAGGATGCAGTGAATTTTTTGAAAGAGATGAATTTTGCTTTACCTCCTTTCGCTTACTGGAGCCCGGAAGAATGGAAGAGCAAGGGCAGTGAGTACGATGAAATACGGGAAAACATGTTGGGATGGGATATTACTGACTTTGGAAGCGGAGATTTCCGCAAAGTAGGTCTTCTCCTCTTTACTTTAAGAAACGGCAATTTAAGCAAAGCAGACAAATATTCTAAAACATATGCAGAAAAAATAATGATTGTCGAAGAAGAACAAGTAACTCCTTTTCACTTTCATTGGAACAAGATGGAGGACATAATAAACAGGGGTGGGGGGAATTTACTCATCCAATTATATAATTCCACGGAAAACGGTGAATTTAGCAAAGAAAAGGTAAAGGTATCCGTTGACGGTAGAAATTATTATGTCGAAGCAGGTAGCATCATCACTTTAACACCAGGAGAAAGCATATGCTTATATCCCGGCCAATATCATAAATTCTGGGGAGAAAAGGGCAAAGGCAAGGTACTGGTAGGTGAGGTTTCAAAAGTTAATGACGATAAGAATGATAATCGTTTTTATGAAAAAACCGGCAGATTCCCAAGCATAGAAGAAGACGAACCACCTTTATACTTATTATGCAACGAATATCCTCCTGGTAGATGATTATAGTAGATAATTATAATGATTTGTCAAAATTGCTTTGTCAAAATTCATTTATCAGACAAAATAATTTATTATAACGATTTATTATATATTTATTCAAACAAGCGGAGGTGTTATCTTTTGAAACTTTCTAATTTAAAACCAAAAGCAAAAGGGTACTGGGCGGAAAGAATAATATCACAGCTTGAGTATGCCTCTAAACTGTCACATGTAAGTGGAAATGATTTCGGAGGGTTAATTAATAAAACTGTTGATTTCTTAGCTAAAAAGTTTGCCGAAGAAGGGGCTATTACAAAACAAACGGCAATTGAAGCCGAAAATATAATGAGTAGCTTATCGGAAGAAGCTAAGAAATATAAAATCATTTGTGCTGCACATGCCCATATTGATATGAACTGGATGTGGAGTTACGCCGAAACTGTGGCTATTACACTTGAAACATTCAGAACAATGCTTAATTTAATGAACGAATATCCTGAGTTTACGTTTTCACAATCTCAGGCATCAGTCTATAGAATTGTGGAAAAACATGATCCGAAAATGCTTGAAGAAATAAGGCAAAGAGTGAAAGAGGGACGCTGGGAAGTTACCGCTTCAACATGGGTTGAAACCGACAAGAACATGCCTAACGGAGAAAGCCTTACAAGACACATTCTTTATACGAAAAGATATTTATCCGAGCTTCTGGATATATCTCCCGATTCCTTGAAGATAGACTTTGAACCTGATACTTTTGGACATAACATTAACGTTCCTGAAATTGTATCGCAAGGAGGTATAAAATATTATTACCACTGCAGGGGATACGATAAGTACATAGCATATAGGTGGCAATCCCCTTCGGGAAGTTCAATTTTGGTTTACAGGGAACCTTTTTGGTATAATGCGGATATAAATCCTTCCATGGGAATAGTTGCACCTGAAATTTGTGCTGAAATTGGGATCAATACGATGCTGAAAGTCTATGGTGTCGGTGATCATGGTGGAGGACCGACTAGGAAAGATATAGAAAAAATAATTGATATGTCGAAATGGCCGATATTTCCTACAATCAAATTCGGGACATTTATAGAATTCTTTGAAGAGCTGGAAAAAGTAAAGGATAAACTTCCTGTGGAGCAAAATGAGCTTAATTTCATATTTACAGGTTGTTATACCTCACAATCCAGGATTAAGATGTCAAACAGAATAAGTGAAGTGAAACTAAATGAAGCAGAAGCATTTACTTCGCTTGCAGCAGCTTTTTCAGATGGAAGGTATTGCAATAAAACTTTTGCAGATGCATGGGAGAAAGTTTTATTTAACCATTTCCACGACATTATTCCTGGTTCAGGAGTGATAGACACAAGAGAATATGCAATGGGTAAATTCCAAGAAGTTTTGGCTGCAGCAAACACAGAAACGGTAAACGCTTTCAGGGCTATTACAGCTAATGTTAATACAGCAGGCCTTTTTGCATTTGAAGAAAATGACGAGGATATTTATGAGAGCAGGTCCGAAGGTGCCGGAGTAGGCTTTGGTATAAAGGACTTTGGTGTTCCGCAAACTGAGCGCGGTAAAGGAAAGAGAAGGATTATGCACTTTTTCAATCCTTCACCGGTAGAAAGAAATGAAGTTGTGGAAGTACTCATATGGGACTGGCCCGGAGATAAAAGCAGGATACAGGTAAAGGATGCCCAAGGTAATGATGTTAAGTTTCAGTTAATACAAAATGAAAACATTCATCGTCCGGAAACTTATTGGGGACATACCTACATGCGCATGTTGGTTGATGTAACCGTTCCGGGATATGGTTATACTACTTATTGTCTCTCAGAAAAAGATGAAGCCCATCAAATAATCCCAAAGATTACATGGCCCAGAGTTAATAGATATACTGATTATATACTTGAAAACGATTATATTAAAGCAAGTTTTGACAGCAGAAAGGCAGTTATTACATCCCTTATTGATAAAAGGACAGGAAGTGATGTTATTTGTTCCTGTAAACCTGCCGGTGTTTTCAGGCTGATCCATGAGGATGATTCGAAAGGAATGACTTCCTGGATAGTAGGAAGGTATATGAAGGTTATTAATCTTAATGATACGCAGAATGTAAAGATTACAGATGCGCATATTGACAGAAATGCATTAAGACAATGGATCAGCTACACGATAGAATTTGGTGAATCGAAGTTAAATGTCACGGTATTTTTGGACAAAAACAGTTCAAAACTAAATTACAAAGTTGAATGCGATTGGCAGGAAAAACCTGTAAGAGGTAAATATGTACCGCAACTTAATTTTCACATACCGTTGAATTACAAATGCAAAGCTTATAAATATGACATACCTTTTGGAACTATAGAAAGACCTGAAATTGATGATGATGTTCCTGCAAATAGCTGGATGGCCGGTATTCCTGAACAGGGAGATAATATAGTAATGCTTGTTACTGATACCAAATACGGTTTCAGAGGTTACGAAGATTCTTTGACAGTAGACCTCCTGAGGAGTTCTTATGATCCTGATCCGTATCCTGAATTAGGTATTCATAAATTCGGATTTGCTGTTGATATAATCAGCAAGCACGATAACAGTGCTTCCGGTGATAATAACCCCGACAACAAGGAACCTATAAATAAGAAACTGATAGAAAGCGCTTTCAATTACAATCATCCTTTAAGATATATTTCAGGTACGGTACATGAAGGTTCAGGGACCCTGGAAAAGAGCTTTATGTCAGTTGTCTCCGGAAATATTGCTATATCTGCCATAAAAATGCCTGAAGTTAAAGAAAATGCTGACAACTGTAAAGCAGGCATTGATAGCAGGAAAATAATAGTGAGAGTTTATGAAACTGAAGGTACCGGTACACAAGCAGTAATTAAATTTGCAGAGAATATTAAGAAAGCTTGTTTTGTAGATATTAATGAAAATGAAGACTTAAGCAGAACGGTGAGAATCAACGGAAATGAACTGATTTTTGATGTAGCTCCTTACAAGATGGTAAGTGTGTTGGTAGTTTTCTAGTGTGTGCATTTATTCTAGGGTTATATATTTAGTTTATATTTAAAGGATGTTTATATTTCATATTTTCATGATATTACTAAATCAATATTATTAGATCTTTCCTTGATATATAGGATATAGAAGGAGATATAAGATATATAAGGTCGTGCAGTTTGTTAATAAAACTGCACGGCTTTATATATTTTTTATATAAATTTTGAATAATAAATCCAGAGCTGTGTTCTTTTGTTGATTTTTATTAAAAATATGTGATGTAATTTGAATATACCTTTCCAATTTTCGAATATGGAATGCGATTTTCTATTGGATATAGTTTTTATGAAGTACAGTTTTTTACAGAATACGGTTTTCTATTTTCTAATGCTCTTAATTAGCCGTAGTATGTTATCTACTGCAAAAGTCATATTTTCAACGCTCTTATAACGGCTGATTGAAAAATCCTGGGGGAGTCTGTTTATTGTGAAAATTGAGGTAATACCTAAATCATAAGCCGCATCTATTCCTTCATCCGCCCCTCCGACAATAGCAACAACAGGTACATTATGCTTATTAGCTCTCTTTGCAACTCCTATAACTACTTTGCCTCTAAGGCTCTGAGTGTCAATTTTCCCTTCACCGGTAAATACCATGTCCGCATCGGCTATTACAGAATCAAAATCAACCGTATCAAGTACGGTTTCTATTCCCATCTTAAGCTTTGAATTGAAGAATGCAATCATACCGGCCCCCATAGCCCCAGCTGCACCTGCTCCCGGGATTCCACTTACGTCCATATTCAAATCTTTTTTAATAACTTCTGCCAAATGTTTTAACCCTTCATCTAAAGCTAACACCATTTCAGGGTCTGCACCTTTCTGAGGTGCAAAAACGTGGGCTGCACCTGTTGGACCATACATAGGATTGTCAATATCGCACATAGTAATTATTTCCACACCTTTTAAAGCTTCATTTTTTTCTGACACATCGATTTTTACAATATCTTTAAGCGTACCGCCGGTTGGTATAAATTCTTCGCCCTTATCGTTGAAAAATTTAATTCCGACTGCCGAAGCAGCTCCGCAACCGCCGTCATTCGTGCAGCTTCCACCCAGACCTACAATTATCTTTTTTACTCCTCTATTTACAGCAGCTAAGATAAGCTGTCCTACACCGTATGTGGTAGTCTTCATGGGGTTTTTCCTATCTTCAACGAGAGGTAAACCTGCACAGGCTGCCATTTCAATTACTGCAGTATTGCCATTATCAATAAGTCCGAAAAAAGAAGTCATATCTTCAAAATATGGATTTTTAACGGTAACAAAAACCTTTTCACCACCCAGTGCAGCGAGGAAGCAATCTACACTTCCTTCACCTCCATCCGCTACAGGAATGGAAACTACTTTACATTGGGGAAAATAATTTTTTGTTCTGTTCTCAATAATTTCACATATTTTGGCAGAGCTGAGGGTACCTTTAAAAGAATCCGGAATTAACACAACTTTTTTCATAAATACCTCCGTTACAAACCTTGTTATACTAAAATACAGATCTTGTAATCCTATATATAGACCTTATAATCCTAAAATGCTTATAAAGTATTTCTAAGGCCGCTCTTTTTACTTGCCTTTATAATTGATTATATATAAAAAGGCGGCCAAAAGCTACAATTTAAAAAACAGTAATATTTAAACGAAAATAACGCTTAAATATGACGATAACATTTCCAATAACATTTACAAAAAACATTTAAATGACAATCACAGGCTATTGTTTTAAAACATAAAAACCATTCTTTTTGAAAATATAAAACCATTGTTTTTGAAAATATAAAATTATTGCTTAAAGAACTATGACAGATACTCCATCGGGAATAACAGTAATTTTGGAATCTTTCTTTCCTAGAATTTCATCTGCCTTTGCAATTGCTTCTTCTACTGAATGTGCAGGTATCATGTGTAAATCGGAAACCATATCATCCGGAGCATCTGATACATATATTACTTTAGCTTTTTTCAGCACTCTAGCAAATATTTGAGACTGCCATTGGTCAGGGATGGTTTTTTCTCTTGGTGTTTCTAAAAATACTTTCAACATGTTGTCTACATTCTTTTCTTCTTTAAAGGATTTGTAGAAATGATCTCCACCGTGACCGTCGTTGGATTTGGCAATCATTATGATTACACCTCCGTCATTTACGGTTGCCTCTGCTGCCGTCATACCCTTGACTGCTTGATAAATGTTCTGGTCAAGGGGATATCCGCCGTTTGTAGAGATTACTATATCTGACATGATTTTATTAACCTTGCACTGGCTTTCAAGAAACTTACATCCTTCCCTGTGAGCAAGGTCACAGTCACCTGCAACTGCGTAAATAATTTCTTTATCAGCATTGATTACTACATTTACTATAAAATCCAGTCTTGCCGCTCTTGCAGCGTATAACATATCGACATGAATCGGATTTCCATCTAAAATTCCGGTCCTGGCTTTTTCGTTATTTATAAACTCTGCATTATGGTTATACATTACAGTAGCCCTGCTGGCAATTCCAGGAAGTACGCTTTTTCTGCCGCCTGAAAATCCTGCAAAGAAGTGTGGTTCTATAAACCCCTCGGCAACAAGAAGGTCAGCTTCTACTGCCAGTTTGTTTATGATAAGAAGCCCGCCTGACGGAAGCACTCCTATGTTAACAAGCATACTCTCGTCATCACAATTATGGACGTGTATTTTTTCTTTTGATACAATTTCAGGACCAAATTTTGCTTCCAGCTCCTCCTTGGTTGTTTCTCTATGGCATCCGGTTGATATGAGTATTGTAATATCAGCGTCAGGATTACCCTTTCTTATTTCTTCAAGTATTAAGGGCATAATGATCTTGCTGGGTACGGGTCTTGTATGGTCACTTGATATAATACAAACTTTGTTTTTGCCCTTTGCAATTTCCTTGAGTTTAGGTGTTCCTATAGGGTTTTCAAGGGCTTGTCTTACGAGTTCTTCCTGACTTGACTGAGGCTTGTAGTGGTGTAGTTTGGATACCAGTATTCCATTCAATCTTTCTTCGGGTATGTCCACTTCAAGAAAATCTGCTCCATATGGTAATTTAATAACAGGCATTGTTGCTCCTCCTTTATTGTGTTTTATATTTTATTATTGTTTTATGTTTTATTATTTTTTTCATGCAAATATTGAATGTATAATGTTAGTATATAAATTTTCACTTTCTTTTCATGCAAGCTTTGCTCCGATTTCTATTGCTTTTAAGAGACTTGTTTCATTAGCAATCATCTTCCCGGCGATATCAAACGCAGTACCGTGATCAACCGATGTTCTTATTATATCCAGTCCTACCGTGATATTTACTCCTGAATCAAAGGCAAGCAGCTTAATCGGAATGTGTCCTTGATCGTGATATTGGGCTACGACTATATCAAATTCGCCTTTGTATGCCCTAAGAAAAACCGTATCCGGGGATATGGGACCTGTGACATTTATTCCCTCAGCCTGGCATGCTAAAACTGCGGGAGTTATTTCTCTGATCTCTTCATCACCAAATAGTCCGTTTTCTCCTGCATGGGGATTTAACCCTGCCACGGCAATCCGTGGGTTTTCATATCCGATTTTTTTCAATGTTTCGTAAGCTAAGCGGATTACATCCATATTCCGCTGCTTGCTTATACTTTCACAGGCACTTTTTAAGGAAATATGTGTTGAAGTGTGTATTACCATTAGTTTATCACTCCATAAAAGCATTGCATAAGAATCTCCATGAGTAAATTCAGCGAATATCTCCGTGTGACCGGCATAGTTGTATCCTGCTATGTGTAATGCTTCCTTATTTAGGGGAGCCGTTACAATTGATGTAATTTTCTTTTTTAATGCAAATTCTATGGCAGCCTGAACATACATAAATGCACACTTGCCACCGATAACGCTGGCTTTTCCGACAGGAATATGCTCAACGTTTACAGGATATGGGTCAAAGACATTGATATTACCTGATTTGCAGTCTTCCAGGCTCTCTATTTTATTCATATTAAAACCCATTTTAAACTTTATATTGTAAAAATTTAGAAGTTCAAAACTTCCAAATACGATTGAATCTTCCATGAGTTCAGGTTTTGACCTAAAAGCTTTTAAGATTATTTCAGGTCCAATGCCGCAAGGGTCCCCCATGGTTATTCCAAAAAAACTCATTTTATTACCTCCTTAAGTTTCCTAACGGCATATATTATAGAATCTTCTTTTCCAAAAGCACCGGCTTTTGTTACAACTTTAAGACCTTCAAAAGGTCCGCCTACCAGCTTCATCAAAGGAATTCCTATGGCTATCTCCGATACTATGGTTGATCCGAGAGAACCCACTTTATCAAAGAAACCTATAGCCGTATCACCCCCCGTTAGGAAAACCCCCGATACTTTTGTGTCTTCTAATACATTTCTCGCCAAATATCCCATTAAATTTTGAGTGAAAAGGCTTACAGCGTCATTCGACATGCCGTTTCTTTTTCCTGCTTCATTTGTTTTAGTGTATTCTTCAGGATCATAGGTGGAAGAAGGCATTAGCATTACATCTTTACCGTCTCTTAATAACTTTACTGTTTCATCAATGTATACTTTGGGGTCAACCTTTTTTTCAATGATATTATAAACCGGTACTTTAACGGATAGCATGCCGTTTTGCTCAGCATATTTTACCTGCATTCTTGTCACACTGCTTAAACTTGCCACTACTGACAAAACAGGATGAGTTTCTTTTTCGATTTCAAGGAGATTGTCAGCCATGGCTGCCGTCCCGACCCATAATACTTTTTTGCCTGTTTCTATGCCTGCTCTTATGATTTTTTTCATATCGGCATTTGTAACTGCATCAAAAGTAAATATTCTGGAGCCTGAGAGTCTAATTTTTCCGCTTTGTACAGTTTTCAAAGGTACATGTGTTACTTCTTCCGAATAAACCTTTTTAAGGATATTTTTTATGTTATCTTCTTTTACCGGCTTTTTTGGATCTCTTGCCATTTCAGTTTGCGTTATTGGTATATTATTAAGCATGTGTATTCCGCCGACAGTGGTCCTGTTAAGATCCGGGAGGGCCGGAGCAAATAAAACAAGCTCACTCCCGTAAGCCTCATCCACGGCTTTTACTTCCACGGCTATATTTCCTCTTAAAGTGGAGTCTACTTTTTTTATTACATATTTAAAATCAGAGAAGTTTACTCCTCTTAATAATCTCTTTACCTTATTATAAGCTTCTTCTTCCGATATTCCCCTGGACTCGGTATCGATCACAAATGAGCATGAACTGTTATGAATAGTTTCAGTAGAAAATACCACATTTGTATCTATACCTCGCCTTTTCAGTTGGACTCCTGTATCATTGGCTCCGGTAAAATCATCTGCAACTATTAAATACCTATCCAAAATAATGTTCCTCCCGGTTATGAGAATAAGGTTTCTTATTATAATAATAAGGTGTTTTAAATAATTAATAAAATGTTTTAATTATAAGATAAAGTATTCTATTTTAAGAATAAGGTATTGCTGAGCTTATATCAACAGCATACCTTTGTACTTATAAAAAATTAACAATCAAGCATACAACAAACTTTCTAAACAAAAGTTAAATAAATTAAAACGGAAGATAAATAAATTAACAAAATAAATTAACTAAATAAATTAATTAAATAAATTAACGTGTCACTGCATGCAATTTTGCTTTTTCTTTTCTGGCCAAGTAATTAACAAGCATAGGGCAGAGTATTGCCGTAACTATTATTGCTGCGGCAATTTGAACTGTGGCTAATGGAGCGATATCAGCCAGCGAAGGATCTACTTCTGCAATAGCTGCAGGGGTTGCAGCGGCATTTCCTGCCGTTGTACCTATTGCAGCGCCAACATGGGGATTCTTGGCCTTAAGTAACTTCAAGGTCCAATAACCGCCAAAACCTGTTAATAATGTACATGCAACACCTAAAATAATTCCCGGGATTCCGGCTTGTATAAGCTGTCCAAAGTTTAATGCTGCTCCTAACGGAAATGCGAAGAACGGGATTAAAAGCGTTGCACCGGGTTCGAGAAATTTCCTGAGATCCTCATCAAGGTTACCAAGTATAAATCCTATCAATATTGGGACTATAGTTGCAACTAGAGCCATAAAGGGGATCGTAGCTATTCCTGATACCCCGAAAGCCAGCATCGTCAAGAACGGACCGTCGTTTATTGAGAGCACTGACACTGCTCCAACATCCGTTGAATCACCATATTCACCTGCTAAAGCTGCATAAAGGCCACCGTTAGAGTTAGTTATAGCTGCTATTATAACCAGTGGAGATAAAGTGAGTATCCCTTTAGGTCCCCAAAGTTTATTTACCAGAATTCCTAATGCAGCACCTATAAGAAATTTAATTAGTGTTAAAACCACACCTTTTATAAGTGGAGCTCCTGCTTGCTTTGCATTTATCTGCGCACCGTTACAGAATAGGAATACTGCAAGAATTGGCATAGCACCTGTTTTGAATAAGTTTGTGGTAAATCCTCCAATTTCCAGTAAATTTGGAAAGAATGTATTGAAAAATGCACCCAACAGAAGGGGGATAATCATTAATCCTCCCGGGATTTTTCTTACTGTATTTAAAATTTTCATTTATTTCACTCCTCGTATTTTTTCTCATATTTAGATTTTTTGGCTTTTGTTTAGCTTCGTTGAATATTAATTTATGTTTTTTAGTAATAATCTACCTTTAATAATCCACCTTTATTAATAAATTTGCTTTGCTTTTATTAGTATGTTAAAATAACGTGTTTTCTATTATATTGTTTTAAATGCAATCATGCATAATAATGTTAAATATGCACAAAGCTTTTTATTTATCATAGATTATGATTATAAAGATAAATGAAAGAAAAATATGCAAATGTAAAAAGACGCATTTAATTAATGTTAAGAAATATTTGCCAAGAGGTTTACGTTATGATGTATAGGGCTTCTAATAAAATTAATACACCTATCTATAAATTTATCATTGCATTGAATAGATAAATATGCTAATATCATGATAACAATTATGATAATTATGATATAATATTTATTAAAATGTTAAAGATATATTAAAATGTTGAAGTTAATATTGCAAATGCGATGAAGGAGAGGAGTAAGCAGCTATATCTTTATTCAGAGAGAAGATACCTGGAGGTGAGCCGGATTCTCCAGGGTGTGAGTATCTTCATAGAGATTGCTGTTGAAGTTCGCTCCGGAGCGGCATCCCGAACTGTAAGCTATGTTGTAAGCTTTGTGAGGTTTCACAAATGCTACGCATGGATATGACTACATATCAATTAGATAAAGGAGAGCTTACAAAGTAGGCGATGACGGAGCAGACCGTTAAAGCTGTGAGGAAATCATGGGTTTCCTATAAAAAGAGCGCCTGTAACTTAAAGTATCAAGTGCTTGCTTTTGCGAAGTTGTATCAACCATCAGGGGATTTTATTTAATTATTCTTAATTATTTGAATGAAATATGAAATAATGGTATAGGTTAACAGCTTGATAACAATTAATTAATTAACAGCCATGATTTATCAATTTTTTGTATAAGCAATAAATATTTAGCACAAGCAATAGTGAATTTTAAACAGCAATGGTTAATCTTTAAGCATAAGCAGCAATTTAGCGGCACAGGATACTAACAGGAACTTGGGTGGTACCGCGAAGATATACCTTCGTCCCTTGGGGATGGAGGTTTTTTTATAGTTATAATTGTTATAATTAAAGAACTTGTTGTTATAAAATTATAAAAAAAACTTATGAAAGACTTTTATATGTCTTTTGTTGTAAAAATAACTAATAACAGAATTAAGTATAGGAGTGATGAATTTGAAAGAACAGATAATTAGCATCAGGGAAAAAGCAAGAAGCGAAATTTCTTCGGTAGCTTCTTTACAGGAGCTGGATAATTTAAGAGTTAAGTATTTAGGAAAAAAAGGTGAACTTACACCTATTTTAAGGAGTATGGGTTCACTGCCTCCCGAGGAAAGACCTGTAATAGGACAGTTGGTTAATGAAGTCAGGGCTGCTATTGAAGAGCTTATAGAAAACGCAAAAGCCGACCTTTTGCAAAAAGAGAGGGATGCAAAACTCAGAAGTGAAATAATCGATGTGACTATTCCCGGCAAGAGGAGAAAAATGGGAAGTAAACATCCCCTCACCGTTGTAGTAGATGAAATTAAAGATATATTCATAGGTATGGGATATGAAATTGCAGAAGGACCTGAAGTTGAACTGGACTATTATAACTTTGAAGCATTAAATACTCCTCCGGGACATCCGGCAAGGGATTTACAAGACACTTTTTACATTAACGACAATATTTTGTTAAGAACTCAAACATCCCCTGTACAGGTAAGGGTTATGGAAAAGCATAAACCACCTATAAAGATTATATGCCCTGGAAGGGTATATCGCTCAGATGCAGTGGATGCAACACATTCGCCCATATTCCATCAGGTAGAAGGCCTAGTGGTTGATAAAGGAGTAACTATGGGGGATTTGATAGGAACATTACAGGTGTTTGCTAAGCACCTTTTTGGAGAAAATACAAAAATCAGGCTGAGGCCTCATCACTTTCCTTTCACCGAGCCCAGTGCCGAAGTAGATGTTTCCTGCTGGACATGTGGAGGAATGGGATGCAGGGTTTGTAAGGAAAGCGGATGGATCGAGATACTAGGAGCGGGTATGGTTCATCCCAAGGTATTGGAAATGAGCGGAATAGATCCTGAAATATACAGCGGCTTTGCATTTGGAATCGGTGTGGAGAGAACCGCCATGGGAAGGTTTAATATCGATGATATGAGGCTGTTCTATGAAAACGATATAAGGTTTTTGAAGCAATTTTAGTTTCATGGATGCAGTTGTGATATAAATTAATATGTATTGTTATAAATTTGTTATAAGTATTCGAAATTTAAAACTATTAAACTTAAAATATTAAAATATTACACAAAAAATATTAGACTAAAATAATACACTCAAATAATAAACTCAAATATTACCGCTTAATATTACGCGACAGTTTACGGATATAATTAATTTAAACTATTATAGGTTGAGCGAATATTTCAATATAACACTATAAAATTGAGCGAGTATTTCTATATTAAATATAAAACGACAAGTATAGAATGACTATCAATTATAAATAGGAGTTGATAAATATGAATGTGCCGATAAAATGGTTGAAAGATTTTGTCGATATAAATGTAAGTGTTGAAGAATTAAGCAACGCATTAACAATGTCAGGAACAAAGGTGGAAGGCATTGAAAGACCGGGCTCAGAGATAACTAACGTGGTGGTAGGGAAGATACTTTCAATAGAGAAGCATCCCAATGCGGATAAGCTTGTTGTAACAAAAGTCGATACGGGAAAAGAAGTACTTCAAATAGTAACAGGTGCAAGTAACATTACGGAGGGCGATTGTGTACCCGTTGCTCTTGATGGTTCCACATTGGCAGGTGGAGTCAAAATAAAAAAGAGCAAGTTAAGGGGCGTTGAATCTCAAGGGATGCTGTGTTCAATTCAAGAGCTTGGCCTTACAAAAAATGATTATCCTGAAGCGGATGAAGATGGAATATTCATCTTAAACAAGCAAAAAAATATTGACGAATATACTTTAGGACAGGATATTAAGGAAGTTATTGGCTATGATGATGAAGTAATTGAATTGGAGATTACATCCAACAGACCTGATTGCTTAAGTGTACTGGGAGTTGGAAGGGAAGCTGCAGCCGCTTTAAAAACTAAATTTAAAAAGCCGGTAATTACAGTAAAGGAAGAACTTCAGGAAAAAGCATCCGATTATGTGGATGTTGAGATAAAAGCACCGGAGTTATGCTCAAGATTTACTGCAAGAGTAGTAAAAGATGTAAAGATTGAACCATCCCCTGACTGGATGAGAAAAAGATTAAGAGCGGCCGGTGTCAGACCCATTAATAACATTGTGGATATAACAAACTATGTAATGCTTGAACTGGGTCAGCCTATGCATGCATATGATATTAACAATGTGAAAGACGGTAAGATTATTGTAAGACGGGCAGAAGACGGTGAAATAATAAAAACTCTTGACGGACAAGACAGAATATTGGATTCGTCAATGTTGATAATAGCAGATAGCGAAAAACCCATAGGTGTGGCAGGAGTCATGGGAGGAGAGTATTCGGGTATTAACCCCGAAACAAAAGTTGTAATATTGGAATCTGCTAATTTTAACGGTGTTTCCGTACGCCTTACGGCTAAAAAGCTGGGGATGAGAACAGAAGCATCTTCTCGTTTTGAAAAAGGTTTGGATGTGGAAAACGCACTTGTCGCAATGGAAAGGGCTGCACAACTAATTGAAGAATTGGGAGCAGGAAAAGTTTGCACGGGTGTAATAGACTGCTATCCTGTGAAGCAGGAGAAGAGAGAGCTGACTTTGCGGCCTGAAAAAATAAATGCTTTCCTTGGTACATCCATTGATACCGATACAATGATAGAAATCCTTGAATCGTTGGAGTTTGCAGTAGACAGGAACAGTTTGAAGATTACGGTTCCCGGTTTCAGAAGAGATGTTGAAAGAGAAGCTGATATAGCGGAAGAAATTGCACGGTTGTATGATTACAACAAAATAGAAGCAACTTTATTAAAAGGAAAATCATCTACAGTCGGAAGAAAGACAAAAAAGCAAAAAATAGAAGACATAGTAAGAAACACCATGGTTTCATGTGGTTTATCCGAAACGTATACTTATTCATTCACCAGTCCTAAAGTATTTGACAGATTAAGGGTTGCAAAAGATGATCCATTGAGAAAAGTAATCACTATCTCAAATCCTCTAGGTGAGGATTACAGTATAATGAGAACAACTACAATTCCGGATATGTTGGGTGTTATTAGCAGGAACTATAACAGGCAGATTGAAGAAGCAGGTTTCTTCGAACTGAGCTACGTTTATATACCAAAGGAATTGCCTCTAAAAGAACTGCCTATTGAAAAGCAAGTGCTGACAATAGGCATGTACGGTGAAGTGGATTTTTATGATATAAAAGGAATTGTTGAAGAATTGCTGGATGTGCTAAAAATAAAGGACTATAGATTTGTTCCTGAAAGGGATAATAAGACCTTCCATCCCGGAAGGACGGCACGACTTGTAATTGCAGGTGAAGATGCAGGTTTGATAGGAGAAATTCATCCTGAGGTTTCAGAAGAATTTGAAACTCCTGAAAGAACCTATATAGGAATAATTGAAATTGAGCCGCTGGTCAAAAACGCGGTTATGAAAGTTGAATATAAGCAATTGCCAAGATATCCTTCCGTCACAAGAGACATTGCTATTTTGGTTAATGATGAAGTACTGGCTTGGGATATAGAACAAACTATAAAAGAAAACGGCGGCAAAACATTGGAGGATATCAAACTATTCGATGTTTATAAAGGCAAACAAGTGCCTGAAGGCTTCAAGAGCATGGCATATTCAATAACTTTCAGAGCCGTTGACAGAACGCTTACCGACGATGAAGTCAACAAGAGCATGGCTAAAATCGTCGCTGCTTTAGAAAAACGTTATAACGCAAGATTAAGATAAACTTAAGATGGTAAGATGAGTACAGACTTAAGAAGTAAGATAAGTTTAAGATAGCAAGATAGGGTCAAGCTTAATAAAATGGGGTCAGGCTTAAAATTAAGATAAGATAAGATTAGATTAGAAAGCTTAGGATAGTAAGATGGGGTAAGACTTGAGCTTAAACATTATATACTTCATTTGCATACTTTATGTAAACTTTATAAGGGCGTTATATGTAAAAGTGGATATTACATGTAAACGTTACAATTATTACTCACATTATCTAAATAAACATTTAACATAGGATAGGGGATGCATAAAGAAAAATGAGGAGCATAAAATTTGACTATTCCAAATCATTGAGGTTCATAAATTTTCATGAAGTCGACCATGTGGGAGAAACTGTAAAACTAATGCACAGGATGCTTCATAATAAAACAGGACCCGGAAGTGATTTTCTCGGATGGGTTGAGCTTCCTGTAAATTATGATAAACAGGAGTTTTTAAGAATTAAAGAAGCTGCTGATAAGATTAAGTCCAATTCCGATGCTTTGGTTGTAATTGGTATAGGAGGTTCATATCTAGGAGCAAGGGCGGTTATAGAAGCTTTGAGTCATTCATTTTATAACCTCCAGGATAAAAGTAAGAGGCAAACTCCTGAAATTTATTTTGCAGGAAACAATATAAGCCCTAAGTATCTTTCTGATTTATTGAGTATTCTTGAAGAAAAAGATATTTCAATAAATGTGATCTCGAAGTCAGGTACTACGACGGAACCTGCCATCGCCTTTAGGATATTTAAAGAATTAATGGAAAAGAAATACGGAAAGGAAGAAGCGGCTTCAAGAATTTATGCTACTACTGATAAGAAAAGAGGAG
Source organism: Clostridiaceae bacterium (assembly GCA_012840075.1). Lineage (GTDB taxonomy): Bacteria > Bacillota > Clostridia > Acetivibrionales > DUMC01 > DUMC01. The sequence goes on from DUMC01000112.1 coordinate 103,060, forward strand.
CCATGAGGAAACTTGCTGAAGCTGAAGGATATGAAACTTTTACAATTCCCGATGACGTTGGTGGGAGATACTCTGTTCTTACTGCAGTAGGTCTTCTTCCGATAGCAGTATGCGGAATAAATATTGATGCGTTGATGGAAGGCGCACTTTCAGCATATAACCAATACAATAATGAAAAGTTGGATAAAAATGAATGCTATCAGTATGCAGTAATAAGAAATATTCTTTACAGAAAGGGCAAAACAACCGAAATTATGGTAAATTACGAGCCTTCGCTTCATTATTTCACAGAATGGTGGAAGCAACTTTATGGAGAAAGCGAAGGTAAAGACCATAAGGGTATTTTCCCAGCAGGGGTAGACTTTACAACGGATCTGCACTCTATGGGGCAGTATATACAGGATGGACTTAGAAATATATTCGAAACTGTAATTAATGTTGAAAAAACTGCTGTTGATATAATTATTAAAGAAGACAATGAAAATATAGACGGACTGAATTTCCTTGCAGGTAAAACTATGGATTTTGTTAACAAAAAGGCGATGGAGGGAACTTTACTGGCTCATACGGACGGAGGAGTGCCTAATCTTGTAATAAATGTACCTGAACTGAACCCATATTACATGGGAAGCCTTATTTACTTTTTTGAAAAGGCTTGTGGCATGAGTGGATACCTTATGGGTGTAAATCCATTTGACCAACCGGGGGTAGAATCATATAAAAGGAATATGTTTGCTCTGCTTGGAAAACCCGGTTACGAAAGTGAAAGAGAAAGATTGGAGAGCATGCTGAAATAAGAAGGGGGAAGATCCCCCTTTTTTACCTTTTTTAATTTTTATCTTAATTTTTTATCTTAGTTTATCTTAGTTTTCAATATAGTGCATTTTAGACTCACAGACATTTTTAATCATGCAAACCTATCTAGAATCATGCAAACCTATCTAGAATCATGCAAACCTATCTAGAATCATACAAACCTATCTAGAATCATACAAACCTATCTAGACATCAATATCATATTTTCCTAAGCATAAGATTGCAGCAAGTCCGAGGACAAAGAATATAACACATGCAAAAATCTGAGTTTTTGGAGGTATTCCGGGAAATACGGATATCAGAGAGCCCGTGACAAAACCGATTATGAGCATGTAAGTTTTAGAAGGATATTTTTGAAGCATTTGTTCTATTATCTTTGTAGTGCCTAATACTCCTGCGGCTATACCAAGACCGACTGATATCAAAAAAGGAATATTGAATTCATTAATAGCATTCAACGTAAGGTTATATAAACCCAAAGCGAGCAACATAAATGAACCGCTTATACCGGGAAGAACCAAGGCAATTGCAATAATTATGCCGGCAAGAAAAAGGAATATCATACTCAGAAATCCTCGTGCCGTTGCCATGTTAACAACCACTTCGGGTTCAGATGTCATTAAAAGCACAATTATGAAACCTAGCACAAAAAATATTAGATCGCTCAAGGTTATTTTCCCGGAAGAGTTAGACTTTTTGTAAAGTGTAGGAAGTCCCCCTATAATCAGCCCCATAAATAAATATTGCATTACTGCAGGGTATCTTTCTATGGCACTTTCAAGAAGTCTGCTAAAAAGGAGTATCCCAACAGCCGAACCCAATCCCAACTCAGCCAGGAACAAAAAATTGCGCTTCCAATCTTTTAGGAAGGAACTTATGGCATGAATCATTTTATCATAAACTCCTAATATTATAGCCATTGTTCCACCACTGGCTCCAGGTATTAAAGTAGCCAGACCAATTGCCATACCTTTGAAAAAGTTCTTTACGTGTTTAGTCATTTCTACCATACAATACACCTCAAAATTCACAATACTGTTATACCTCAAAATTAACAATAAACACTCTTAACATAAATACTCTAAGGCATGTAAAATACCGTGATTTCAGGTCTTGAAAGAAATCTTAACGGAAAACAAACATTTCCAAGACCACGATTTATATACAAAATTATACCATTCAGTTTATGCAACCCTTTACTTATCCCCATTTTACATAACTTTTCTTTTCTAAGTATAGTGTACTCAAGATTAAAAGGCATCCATATCTGTCCTCCGTGGAAATGACCACAAAAAAGATAATCGACACTGCCTTTTGGGATTTTAAAAATTATATCAGGATTATGTGAAAAAGCAATATTTATATCCGCTGATTTATCACAAGCACTTAATGCTTTTTCTATACAGGGATTACCGGTATTTAAATCATCAATACCAATTATATTATATTTTTTAGAATTTTTTACAACACAAACAGCATCATTGTTAAGTACTCTAACATTTTTTTTGCTTTCCAGGACCCGTATAAATTTTTCCATGCTATTGACTTGTAAAGCTTCAAGATCAGCATTTGAAATATTGGTGTAAAGATTATTTTTATTAAAGTTATTTTTGATATCTTCAATATCATTAAAGTTGTTGTTGATATCGCAACCCCCTTCTGTTTTACAACCATTTTTGTATTTATGATTTTTGGGATATTGTGCTTTCAATTTTGCCGCTGCTTTTAAATGTTTTAATTTCTCATTTGGCTCTAATATAGTTGTATTTTTGAAAGCTTTATGATCATGATTTCCCATACATAAATATGTTGGTATATTGTCAATTATCTTGTCAAGAAATTTCAAAAAATCCTCTATCTGATGTGGTGTATCAATATAATCACCTGTTATAATAATAATATCAGGTTTCTCAGCTTCTATTATACTTTTTGTTTTTTCTTCGGCAACTCTTAAATACTTCATATGTATATCAGATAGTTGGATTATTTTTAACCCGTTATAATTTTTGCTAAACTTAACTCTTTCAAGTTTCACCCTGCCAGCTTCAAATCTCATATATAGCAACAAAAGTACAATAATAAATAAAAACAAGTAAATATAAACCATTTAAAACCTCCAACATATTATACATGAAAAGTATTATATCAACATGGAAGAAGAAAGACAAGGGGTGAGACAAGGGGACGGTTCTTCTGTCTGAGACAAGGGGACGGTTCTTCTGTCTATGTTTAGACAGAAGAACCGTCCCCTTGTCTCAGGACAAGAGAACCGTCCCCCTGTCTATGCCGTCCCCCTGTCTATGTTTGACAATGTTTTTTAAGGTGGATATAATAAGTTAAGGGGATACACCCGCAGAGGAATGCTCTCTTTTGGAGAGGCAGAGGCAAGGGAAACACCTCTTCTATCAATTTATATAGGTGATAAAAATGAATAATAGTTTTAACGATATATGTGATGTGTGTGAAGTTCATAAAGAAAAGACTGCTTGCATAAAAAAATGCATGCTTGATGAGACAAATGCAAAAAAACTGGCAGAGGTTTTTAAGGTTTTGGGAGATCCTACAAGGATAAAAATTTTATATGTGTTATCCCAAACTGAAATGTGCGTGTGCGATATTGCTGATGTACTTGATATGACCCAGTCCGCAATTTCGCACCAGCTAAGGCTTCTTAGGGCAATGAAGCTGGTGAAGTATAGAAGAGATGGAAAGTCTGCCATTTATTCTCTTGATGATGATCATATATTGCAGCTTTTTAATCAAGGTATGGAGCATATTCAGCATAGCTGATACTCGGTGCATCTATAATAATACTCTTGCTTATATCACAGTTTATATTTAATATATTTAATAGTTGCTTGACTGGCTTGGCTGATGTTCAGCACAGCTGACATTCAGCTAATCATTAATACTTTTTACCTTACTTTTTGCCGCCTTCATATTCATTGCAAAGTATATGCATACACCGATAGCAATAATAACATCTCCAATACTAAAAACGTTGGAAAGAGGTATATAAGATGGAATAACAAAAATATCTCCCAGCCACGGTAATATAGTTTCGGCTGTAATTGCTTTTGAGTTGTTAATTGATTCACCTTGTTTCAACAAGTCTGCATGTTTTCCTATGGAAGAAGCGGAGAAAGACTCAATGGATGCAGGCATGTGGCCGCGGTTTAAAATTATAACGATAGCATTTAATAGAATACCTACACCAATGACGGCAATCCCAGGCACTTTATAATTAATGGATATGAAAATCAATATCAGTATGTAAGATAATATATGAAGTGCAATGACTATACTTTCATAGTTTTGCTGTAGAGTTTTGAAAAACGGTATATCCGAAAAGATAAAAATCTGTATTAAAAATCCTCCAATTGCAAGATACAATTTTTTGAAAGTTGTTTGAGATAAATACTTTAACCTTCCGCCTAAAATATAACCTATTATAATGCCCAAAACAACTGCATAGAGAATAAACACAATATACACCTCCCAATAAACTACAGAAAGAATTAACAACTAAACAGGAAAAATTAATAAAGAAGATCCATCATGTTGGTTAGATTGTATTTATTTATTTGGTTAATTGTAAATCGTATTATTTTTAATAAATATTTTATTTTTTTACAAAATTATCATTATTATGAACATATCCATAATCTCTTTCTAATACTTTTATAAACGCCTTCACAACAACTGGATCAAATTGTGTCCCGGAATTTTTAATAAGTTCTTTTACTGCTTCCTTTTGAGGTAAAGCTTTTCTATAAGGACGGTCGCTGGTCATTGCGTCATAGCAGTCCGCAACAGCAAGGATCCTGGCTCCGATAGGGATCGAACTTCCGGTTAATTTGTGGGGATAGCCTTTACCATCCATCCTCTCATGATGGTATAATACATATTTAGCGCCGGCTTTATAAGGCTTTAAATTATTCAAAAGACGATAAGCCACTTCAGGATGTTTTTTAATTTTTTCATATTCAGCATAAGTCAGCTTTCCGGGTTTTTTTAATATTCCGTCTTCAATAACAATTTTACCAACATCATGAACACGTCCGGCTGTCTCTATTTCGTATATGGCATCTTGAGACAAATGGAGTTCTTGGGCGATTTTACTTGAGTATTCTGCAACCCGCATGGAATGAGAATAAGTATAACTATCACGTTCGTCGATAATATTAGCCAATACGTTAAGCGTTTCTACTGTTTCCATACTTAAAGTGTAGTATCTTCGAATAGCCTGGTCGGCCATAATAAGAGGAGGTATGAGTATTAAAACTTTATAAGGCTGGGTTGGAGTATAAAGGAGGGAAGCTGCTATACTTATTGGTGCGATGCTGAAATAAAACCACACCATAATCTTGTAATCACTGAGGAAGACATCTATAAACCTATTCCCTGTAAAAAGGGAGATTACAATTGATATGAAGAAAGTATTCAAAGTATAATACACAATAACTGATAAAATGATAGCAGGAAGATCTAGTATAATGTCCAGAGTAACATCGGGTGGAGACAGCTTCAATAAATCAAAGAAAATGCTTGTAATCAAAAGGCAAAGTGAATATTGTCCCGTATTAAATAAAGCTTTATACCAGGCTTTTTTTGATATAAATTCAGCAATTAAAGTAGCAACAATAACTACCAGAACAGCTTCCCATTTATCAAGAAGTATTATCATGGAAAGCTGAACCGAAAAAGATAAAGTCATATCCATTCTGTAATACAAAATACTCCTAAAAGGTTTTAAATCTGCAGCCGATTCAAGGACAATCCAGAATAAGAGGATGTACCAATTATTAAAATCTACATGACTTATTGCAAACCATATAATTGGAAATATACTGAAACCAACTAAATAAACATAAATAAATCTATAATTAATCTTTTTATAAATACTCTTAAGAAATTTTGAAATTTTAAAAGAGTCACTAAACATTCATGTCTTCCCCTATCAGTGAATTATAGTATAGCAATTAGTGTAGTAATTTGTATTGCAATGAAATTATTTGGCAATTTAATTAGTAATTCAAAATAAGCTAGATCATTATTATACGATATTATTCTATAAAATTTTTTAAAATCCTGCAAATGTTGAATAAATTATATATTATATTTAATTTTATAACAGCAAGTCATTGTATAACATATGATTATAAGTATTGTATAACATATGATTATGAGTCAATATAAAAGACCATAAATTAAAGCAATATTAAAAAAATGATTATAAGGGATTATAGATTACCGAAAACCGTTTTAACTCATTGAAAAATAAATAAATATAAAAAAAAAGCCTTATAAAATAAGGCTTTTTAATGAAGTAATGATTAATTGTTATTAATTATGTATTAATAGGTTAATGTAAAATCTATATAATCTGATGAAAACTTAAATTTAAAGTTATAATTTACTTATAACTTTAGAAATTAGCCCCATTTCCAACCTGCTACACCGGCCAATACTAAAGAAATGATACCTGCTATTTGAAGAATTACCGGAATAATTTTACCCCACTTTTTCATGTGAACATCCTCCTTTAAAAATTTTATATTTTATATATGTTAATTTTATTACATATTCATTAATTAATATATATTAAGATTCAAATAATTAACGCTTAAATACGGATTAACTTAGATGTTGATTAATCATGATGCGTTTTGATGCGCTTATGAATCATACTAAAATCTAAAAAAATAATAACATAACATGAAAATGATGTCAATACTTTAAACTGTCTTTAAGTAATAAGTTTTTTGTTTTTATAAAAACTGTAACCAAAAACATTATTATAGCATAATATGGAATAGTGTAAACAGATTAAAGCTTGAAAATAAAAGGAAAGTTTTGGAGGATGATAAAATGGGAAATAATAAAAGCTTCTTGGGAAATTTTTTCGGTGATGAAAAATTATTGTGGTTCATAATTTTATTCTTGCTTTTATTCTGGTGCTGTGGATGTTATATTAAATCAGGTACGAGGACAGAAGAGTTTGAAGAGAGTTTCGAAGATATTCCTATGAATGTTGAATAAATGACTATTTTTAACTAGACTGTATAGATAATATTTCTAGCAAGTAGTTGATTTACAACCTACTCTTCCCTTACATATAAATAATTTTGCTGTTTTTGTATTTACAAGGGAGCTTGCCAGGATTAGCCCCCTTTTTTTATTAATAATTTTACAGATTATTGAGTTGTTTTTTTATGTAAACTGTAAATGAAATATTATTATGTTAATTACTTAATAAATTCTAATATAATATATCAGAATGATGTAATTTCCGTAAATTGACTAATATACCCGCATATAACTTAAAACAGCCTATTTTAATAATTTAATTTATGTTCAATTCTGTTATAATTTAAAAAAGTAATAATAACAATTCTGTATATAATTTGATTTGCAGCTTTGAAGGGCAGTGATTTCCAAGAATTATATACGATGAATTCTATTATTACCCCTAGTATTAAAAATTAATAATTAATGGATGATTAAGAGGAGATGATTATAATGGAGTTAGGAGAAAACGAACCACTACCAGGAGAAAATGGAAGCAAATCCTATAAGGTAGGGCTTACATTTAATTTAAAGAAAGGGCTTAAATCGGATGTTGAAGACCTAGAAGCCGAATATGACAGCATTGAGACGGTAAATGCGATAAAAGAAGTATTGGAAAATCTCGGCTGTGAGGTAACACTTTTAGAAGCTGATAAAAACGTTATTCAAAGCTTGTTAAATAACAAACCGGACATTGTTTTTAACATAGCAGAAGGACTAAATGGAAGAGGAAGGGAAGCGCATATTCCGGCTTTGTTGAATTTCCTTGGAATCCCGTTTACAGGTTCAGATGAAACTACTCTTTGTATAGCTTTAGATAAGGAATTAACAAAAAGAATATTATCAACTTATGGTATTAGAACTCCTGAATATTGTCTAATAAAGTGCACATCCCAACAGATCCCGCCAATGGATTATCCGGTCATAGTTAAACCAAATGCCGAAGGTTCAAGCAAGGGTATTTCCGATACGGCAATAGTCAAAAATGAAGAAGAACTAAGAAAGTTGATTAATAAAAATTGTAGAATATATAATCAACCGATGCTGGTAGAAAAATATATAAAAGGCAGAGAATTTACAGTAGCTGTTATCGGAAACGACGAAGATACGATTGTTTTTCCTCCTATGGAGATAAAATTCCGAAAAAATGACGAAAGATACAGCATTTACAGCTACAACGTAAAGAAGAATTATAAAGAGTACGTGGAATATATTTGTCCCCCTTTTATTGAAGAGAGGATATTGAAAGATATGACGGAAACTGCAAGAAAGATCTATAATTGTTTAAATTGCAGGGATTTTTCCAGAATTGACTTCCGTGTATCAGAGGAAGGAGAGGTATATTTTATTGAAATTAATCCTTTGCCGGGTCTGGCACCAGGATATAGTGATTTCCCGATGATTACGGCATTTAATGGAATAAGTTATTATGACACCGTTAAAATGGTTTTAAATAGCGGACTTAAACGGTATGGCATGAGTACCGTAGGATAAAAGGGAGGATAAATATATGAAAGACTATAAAACTATAAGTTTATGGAAAGACGTAACTTCCGGGCAGTGGGAAGATTGGAGATGGCAGCTTAAGAACAGGATTACAACAACTCAGCAATTAAGTGAAGTAATTCATTTATCAGAGGAGGAAAAACACGACATCGATTTTTGCCTTAAAAGATTTAGGATGGCAATAACTCCATATTATTCAACATTAATTGATGATGATGATGATAAAAATTCTCCGATAAAAATGCAAGCTGTTCCTTCAATTAAAGAACTGGATGTTAGAAGTGAAGAGTTAGCAGATCCTCTTGCCGAAGATTCGCAATCTCCTGTTAAAAACATCGTTCACAGGTATCCTGACAGGGTATTATTTATAGTAACCTACAAATGTTCAATGTATTGCAGGCACTGTACCAGAAGGCGCATAGTAGGAGAAGAGGATTTTTCCATAGATGAAGAAACACTTGAAAATGCAATTTCATATATAAAAAGTAACAGTAAAATCAGAGATGTGCTTTTATCAGGCGGCGACCCATTAGTAATGAATGACGGATATATTGAAAATATTATACGGAGATTAAGAGAAATACCTCACGTAGAGATAATAAGAATAGGTACACGCACGCCTGTAGTTTTACCTATGAGAATAACTGATGACCTTGTTAACATGCTCAGAAAATATCACCCTATTTGGATAAACACCCATTTTAATCATCCTAAGGAAATAACGGAGGAATCAATAAAAGCATGCACAAAAATTGTTGATGCCGGTATACCCTTGGGTAATCAAAGTGTTCTCCTGAAAGGTGTAAATGACAATGTGGAAACTTTAAAGGAATTGTATTTAAAACTTGTCAAATACCGTGTAAGACCGTATTATCTATATCAGTGTGATCTTGCACAAGGAATAGGCCATTTCAGGACCAAGGTGGAAACAGGTATAGAAATAATTAGAAATCTCAGAGGATATATATCAGGATTTGCAGTTCCCACATTTGTCATAGATGCTCCAAGGGGAGGAGGCAAAATACCGATAAATCCGGAATATATAATTTCTGTGGATGATAACCAAGTAGTAATGAAAAACTATAAGGGCGACATATATTTCTATCCTAACAATGGCTAATCATAATGGGACACACCTCAACGCAAAAGAAATACTACTAGCTTAAGC
>DUMC01000014.1 GCA_012840075.1 Clostridiaceae bacterium
AAATTTGCTACATTACATTTTATAGGAGGAGATGAGATGAAAACAATTAGTAGCAACAGTAGATATAAGGATTCGTTTTCAGGTATTTACAATAAGGTAAGGAAAGACTTTATACGCAATAGATATGTATATCTAATATTCATACCTGTTGCGTTATATTTTATTTTATTCCATTATAAGCCCATGTATGGTATTATTATTGCGTTTAAATATTATTCTCCGGCCAGGGGAATAAGTAGAAGTCCATGGGTTGGATTTGAGAATTTCATGCGTTTTTTCAAGGATTTTTATTTTCCTCGAATAATGCGAAATACGATTTTAATAAGTTTTTATTCTATAATATGGGGTTTTCCTGTGCCGATTATATTCGCTTTATTATTAAATGAATTAAAAGCAATGAGATTTAAAAGAGTTGTTCAGACCTGTTCATATTTACCCCATTTTATTTCCCTTGTTGTTGTTTGCAGTATGATCAAACAATTTTCTATAACTAACGGATTATTTAATGATATTATTGCATTTTTTGGAGGGGAACGATCACAGATTTTACAGGATCCGTCTAAATTTCGTACTGTGTATGTTGCTTCTGGTATATGGCAGGAATTTGGCTGGAATTCAATTATATATTTAGCAGCTTTAGCAGGAATAGATCAAGAGCAGTATGAAGCTGCACATATTGATGGTGCAGGACGTCTTGCGCAGGTTTGGCATGTTACGTTGCCCGGTATAATGAGTACTATCATTATATTATTTATTTTACGTATGGGTAGAATACTAAGTGTCGGTGCTGAGAAGATTTTGCTGCTGTACAATCCTGCCACATATTCAACTGCTGATGTAATATCTACATATGTCTACAGAAAGGGAATAGTTGGAGGCGACATGAGTTATGCTACTGCAGTAGGTCTTTTTAACTCCGTTGTTAATGTTATTTTCCTGATGTTAACAAATTATATATGTAAAAAAGCCTCTGATATATCCATGTATTAAGGAGGTGAAGCATAGTGATTAAGAGAAGCCTTGGTGAAAAAATCTTTGACGTTTTCAATATTTTTATTATGATTCTTGTTATATTTATTACTATATATCCATTTTATTATGTTATCTGTGCTTCTTTGAGCGATACTTCTTTACTGCTGACTCATAGGGGGTTGTTGTTGAAACCGTTAAGCTCAACTATTGGCGCTTATAGATTGACTTTTTCCTATCCTTTGGTACGTTCCGGATATAAAAATATACTTTTTGTTTTGATCTTTGGCTTGCCAATTAATTTGGTTTTGACACTTTTTTGCGCTTATGTAATGTCAGTTAAAAAAATGTTATATAGAAAATTTATAATAACTTTTATCTTATTTACCATGTATTTCAGTGGCGGACTTATTCCTAATTTTTTGAATATCCGTTCTCTCGGACTCTATAATTCTCTTTGGGCATTAATTTTACCCGGTGCAATAAGTGTTTATAATTCTATTATAGTAAAAACGGCTATAGAGGGAATTCCGGATAGCCTGATGGAAGCTGCATATATTGACGGTGCCAATGATATTATCATTTTATTCAAAGTAATTACTCCACTTATTATACCGACGCTTGCAGTTATTACGCTATATTATGGGGTAGGTCATTGGAATTCTTGGTTTAATGCCGTTATTTATCTGAAAGATAATGCTAAATTACCAATACAAGCAGTTATGCGCGCTATTCTTATTGAAAATGAGCGTTTGTTGAATACTAACGTTGTAAGAGAAGACGGAACTATGGATGATTATGCAGAGACCATTAAGTATGCACTTATTGTTGTTGGAACACTTCCTATATTGGCTTTATATCCGTTTCTGCAGAAATATTTCGTAAAAGGTGTTATGATAGGAGCTATAAAAGGTTAAAAAGTATTTGTTAAAATTTATTTTAAAGGAAGTGAGTATATGGAAACACCTGTATTTTGGAAGGGAAGTTTAGATGATATTGAGAACACTGTAAGAAACATTAAGAAGGGTAAGGTGAAACTGCTTTGTAAATCTGCTGGAGGACGCAATATTTATATGATCGAATATGGTGAACGGAATTATTTGCATCACGAGGCTAATTACAGTTCAGCCACAGGTGCCGGAAATCCGAAGCATTATGCCGATAAAACCCAAGCTGATTATATACCTACCGTTCTATTGGTGGGGGCAACTCATGGCGGGGAATTCGAAGGTACTGTTGCAATTTTAAACCTTATAAACTTAATTGAAACCGGTGTTGATTTTTTCGGAAGAGAAAATGATGAGATTTTGAGTGCCATGGAGAATATAAATCTGTTATTAATTCCGTGTTTGAATGCAGACGGCAGGGCACGCGTTCCCTTCGATGCATTTTTAGGTAAGGATTATAAAACTTTCCGGTATTATAGCCAGGGAACTTGGAAAGACGGTGGCCTTTGCGAATATCCGAACTGCAAGGCAAAGCATCCGATTAAGGGACATGTTGATTTTCTTGGCAGCTACTTTAATGATGATGGCGTAAACCTAATGCATGATAATTTCTTTTTTCCTATGGCGGAGGAAACTAAAGCGCTTTTGCTTCTATGTGATGAAAGAGTTCCTGATGTTACCATTCTCCTGCATGGGGGAGGAAATACAACCCCGTGCTTTATACAGACTAAGTATGTACCTACATATTTGAATCATGAAATCTATAATCTTGCGCTTCAAGTGAAGAATGCCACAGAAGCTAAGGGATATAAAGATATGTTTCGCGTTTGTGAAAAGGAACCCAGTATGGATAAGTATCCACCTCCTTCTTTTAATCTGGCTTCAGCCTGCTCTCATATAAACGGAGAAATGTGTATTGTGTTTGAATCAAACCAAGGACTTGCCATTAAAAATCAGCATACACCGGAGCAAATATATGAAATGCATTTAATACTTTTCACGGAGACTTTTAAATTTGCCAAGGAATTGAAATTAAGAAGAAAACAGAATGTTATAAACTAATGAAAACTTAATGTAATGCAAAAACTTTGATAAATAGAATAGATGCATGACATAAAGCAATTATGTATAATTAGAATTAATAGGTTAAGGTAAGGGTTATTGACAATAGAATTAATAATCAAGAATAGTCTAATAACTTAGAAAGAAGTTAACAATTTAGCCCATGCATTTTAGTGAAAGGGATGATAATAAAATGTTGCGTGAAATTATTGAGAAACTGAATTTGCCGAAATTATTGGAGTTTTCAGACGGTTCCCCGGTTAAATCAATAGGGGATTGGCAAAAAAGACGTAAAGAAATACTTGAATTATTATGTGAAGAGGAATACGGAGTGCGACCTGTGGATCCTTCGTTTGTAGTTGGTACAATTAATGAAGAAAATGTAAATGCTTATGCCGGGAAAGCAATAGAACAAAGCTTAACACTTTCAATGGAAGTAAATAATAAAAGTTTTTCTTTTCCCCTAAAGATTTTTATTCCCAAATTAGTAGATAACCCCATGATGATAGTTTATATCGCATTTAGACCTAATGTACCTGATCGTTATTTACCTATAGAGGAAATTATTGATAATGGTTTTGCAGTTGCCACTTTTTGCTACAATGATATAGCAGCCGACAAAGAAGATTATTTCACGGGAGGGCTGGCCGGTATATTAAAGAAAGGAGATCAACGTCCTCCGAATGACACAGGGAAAATAATGATGTGGGCTTGGGCAGCATCCAGGGTGATGGATTACTTACAGACCAGAAATGATATTGATCATAAAAATATCGCCGTAATGGGACATTCACGCCTCGGAAAAACTGCGCTGGTTGCAGCCGCTTACGATGAGCGCTTTGCTTTTTCATTTCCAAATGACTCAGGTTGCTCAGGTGACGCAATAACACGCGGTAAAGAAGGAGAACATGTAGTTGATATAACTGAAAGATTTCCTTTCTGGTTCTGTCCTAATTATAAGAAATATGTAAACCGGGAAGATGAAATGCCTTTTGATCAACATTTTTTAGTAGCGGCAATTGCACCACGATTTGTTTGTGCAGGAACAGCTGTGGAGGATAAATGGGCCGATCCTAATCACCAATATTTATGCTATGTTGTAGCAGATGAGGTCTATAAATTCCTCGGCAAAGAAGGTTTTATACATCCGGATAGATTACCTCAAATAGATGATATATTCCATGAAGGCACTCTTGGATTTCATATGCGTTCCGGAAAACATTTTCACAGCCGTTACGATTGGCAGCGCTTCATGGATTTTATGAGAAAACATAGAATTAGCGGTTGATGATTAGTGATGATTAGTGTGTTTTAATATGTCAACGAAAATTTAGGAGATTTAATTAATTAGTAAGGATAAGTGTCTAATCTGTTTAGAGCAATTTTAGACCTTGTCCTTTTTTTATGTTTGTATTTTGGCTGATATTGCACAATTATATTTTAGTATGCTATTATATTATTGCATATTCTATGACTTTAATTATAATTATTGCATCCGAACAGTTACATTGTTATAATGTTTAATTATAGGTTAAATTAGTTATGTTTATTGTAAAATGCTCCTACAAAATTATAAAATCTTATATTTTCAAGGGGGCAGAATAACTTGAAGAAGAGGATATTCTGGAAACTCATAATTTCATTTGTATGTATTATTGTTTTTTCAATTGTAACAGGTGTTGTAATCCATTCATATATTTACCATGTTTTAGAGAAAGAAATTGTTCAATCCAATGCCTCGTCTCTTAAGCAACTGAGCCTCCAATTTGATTCAAAAGTAGAGAATGCCGCCATTTTTTTCTTAAGTCTATCTTCTGATCCAAATATCATAAAGTACATACGGGAGGATTTTATAGGAGGAGTTGATATAACTCATATATACAATACATTTAAAATTCTGAAAACAAAGAAATCAGCCGATGCTGCCGATTTATTCATATACTATTTAAATTCGGACAGGGTGGTTTCATCTGCCCGCATGGCATTGGTTTCAGAATTATATTTTACTGCCTACTATAGAGCATCTGAATTTAGCTATGATGACTTTAAAAAGTATTTTGGCCATGCGCATGTTATGTCCGTTAAATCGTTCGGAAGCCCATATGATATAGCTATTTTGCAATCTTTCCCCTTGAATAATTTAAAAAATCCTAATGCTTTTGCTGTTTATAAATTAGATAAGCTTGCTATGGTTGAAATGCTAAACAATGCCCGATATTGTGATGATGCTGTAGTTATAATTCTAAACCGAGAAGGAGAAATTGTTGCAACTACTGATATTGAATATCGGCTTATCAGTCATATTGATGTTAATCAATTGAAAGATACAGCTAATTATTTTAGAAAGACTATAAACGGAATGGAATATATTTTTCAGGCTGTCAGGTCTGATTATTCAGGTTGCACTTTTATTTCGATAGTCCCGGCAAATCTTTTTTGGACTAAACTTGACAGCATACAAAGTTACAGCCTTTTGGCAGGATGCATATACATTTTATTTGGCATATTAATGTCCATTCTGCTTTCGTACCGGAATTACACTCCCATATTAACTCTTGTGAAAGATATTAGAAATAAATCTATTAATGTTCCACCTTATGTTTTTCATAACGAAATTGACTATATCCGTAGTATTATGAATACTGCAATAAATGAGCGAGATCAATACAAAATATCGCGCCAACGGGAGCTTATTCTTCAAGCTGTACAGGGTATTTATCCAAAAAGCAAAAATATCTTTGATGAGTTTAAG
This sequence comes from Clostridiaceae bacterium, assembly GCA_012840075.1. Taxonomy (GTDB): domain Bacteria; phylum Bacillota; class Clostridia; order Acetivibrionales; family DUMC01; genus DUMC01. Next base: position 5,731 of record DUMC01000014.1, read on the forward strand.
ATGCTAGGTATAGAGTTATTATCAGATTACTTCACAGTCATGATTTTGCATGTTGACAGTTGGGGTTCTAATTCCGTTTCAGAAAACTATCGCTATGGTCCGAGCCAATTATTCAATCCTATTATTAAAGATGCTTTGGACACTCATTATATCGGAAAATACCAGATATTCACCGTGAGTACTGATAACAATACCTGCATATGTGTTATTAACCTTTCAGAAAAATATTTTGAGAACGCTCTTGAAATTTGTCACGGCATACAGCATAGTCTTAAAGTTCAGATGGAGACTATTTGCACAATAGCATACAGTTCTGCACATAAAGGATGGGAAGGTCTTAGCAAAGCTATGAAAGAAGCGGGAACAGCCTTACAATACCGCATAATTTATGGAGCAGGAAGTATAGTATCATACGATGAACTGATAGAGGAATCCGAAATTAGCTATAATTTTGAGGCTCTTGAAACCATTGAACGTTTGATTTGTATGTCAATAGTCATGGGAAATCCTTCGCCTAAAGATGTCATACAACAAATAAAAAATGAATTATTCAATGGCGATATTCATTCACCGGAGGAATGTAAATACTATTTCTACGATATGAATAAATTATTAAAAAAAGTGGCAGATAAGCTCGGACTTAATAAAGAAGTGCTATATGTTCTTTCTTTCTGCGAAACCTTACCGCAATTTGATGCCCAGCTAATTAGTATATTGAATAAGTTTCGCCAACTTTACATGGAAAATAATTTACAACAGGAAAATTATCAAAAAGAAAAGGATTTATGTGACCAAATAATAGAATTTATAAATCAAAATTACTCAAATCCAAATCTTTGTGTCAGTGAAATAGGGAAAAATTTTAATCTTGCATCTTCATATTATCTTTCCAGGAGATTTAAAAACGTTACAGGTGTTTCTATTTTCGATTTTCTTACAAAAGTACGAATTGAAAAAGCAAAAGAGTTACTTCTACAAACAGACGATAGTATTGAAAAAATTGCAGAAGCAGTCGGTTTCGTTTCCAGTGCAGCTCTCATCAGGGTATTTAAGAAAATGGAGAATGTTACACCGGGAACTTACCGGCAGATTTATAAGAGAATATAGGAAATCTGAGAAATATAAGGTAATTGTAATTAGATGATTTCTGAGTCCAATAGTTTACTCAGACAACGTTACAATTTGATGAAATATTGCCGGGAACTGCCGTTGCGTTAAATTAAATGCATGCACACTATCAATCTGATCTTTTCAAAGTGAAATATTAATTATATAATTTATAAATATAAAACCATGCAAATATTTTAAGGGATTAGAAGTAATGAAGAAAAACATTGATGTTAAAAAGACTGTATATGTAATTGCAGCAATCAATTTTATACAGATAGCTGCTTTAATTATTGTAGCCCTGTATTTTGCTTTATATAAGCGCAGGCTTTACAATAATGAATATGTAGTCATCATAATAATAATTGTAACTACCTTTCTGAACAGTATTATTTCAATACGTGATTCTTATTATCTATATCAAACTGAACAGCAGAAGAGGTTTCTTGAGGACACACTGGCAAAAGTTGAAGATCTTAATTTTATACTCAGAGAACAAAGACATGACTTTCTTAACCATCTGCAGGTGGTTCATGGCCTTATAGAGATGGATGAATATATTGAGGCCAAGAATTATATCGAAAAAACATATGCAGATATACAAAAGGTCAGCAGCTTTTTAAAGACTTCAAATCCTGCTGTAAATGCCTTATTGCAGGCTAAAATTTTATATGCTCAAAAAAAAGGAATCTCTGTTAACCTTCATGTGTCAAGTCGCTTGGAAAGACTACCTATGCCAGGCTGGGAGCTTTGCCGTGTTTTAGGAAACATTATAGACAACGCGATTGAAGCACTGGAGTATGTAAATTCAGATAAAATCATTTCTATAGAAATATCAGAAAATATCAAATCTTATAACTTCAAAATATACGACAATGGGATCGGAATACCCCCTAATATACAAAAGAAAATCTTTGAAAGAGGATTTACTACTAAAGGAAATAATGGCCAAGGAATAGGACTTTCCATAGCAAAGGAAATTATATTGAAACACAAAGGACATATTGATTTTATAAGCAATGCTGAAGGAACTATATTTGAGTTTTCAATACCACGCATGGAATCCTGTGATGAGTAATAAAACCCAAAAAGTGACGTTGTAAACATGTTAATGTATTTTATAGCAAATAGGTATTAATTCTAAAATAAAAGGGATATATAATCAATATAGTGAAACTAATTCAGGTTTATTAAATAAATAGGTTAAAAAATACTCTATTAATTCAATTGATTAATTGACAAATTTGATTGATTAACAAGTTGATGAAAATATCTTTTAGGGGGGGTTTTATGCCGCCGTTACTCAGTTTTGTAGAAGCAATAGGGATAATTCAGGCGTTATTGCTAATTGTCGGGCTTATTCTTATAATCTTTGAAATGTTTAACCCTGGTTTTGGCGCTCCTGGAATCGTGGGATTAATTTTACTTGCAGTAGGTATTATATTTACAGCAAGAAGCTTTTTGGAAGCATTAGTAATGATTATAATTATATTGGCAATTCTTGGTTTGGCTCTGACAATTGTGCTGCATTCCGCTGCAAAAGGACGTCTGTCAAAAACTCTTATTCTTAACGACTCTCTTAATAAGGAAGAGGGATTTAGCGGTACGGAAGATCTTGAATACTTTGTTGGAAGAGAAGGAGTAACAACAACTGTTTTAAGACCGTCCGGAACTGCGGAGTTCGATGGTGTTAAGCTCGATGTAGTGTCAGAAGGTGAATTTATACCAAAAAATACTCGGGTTAAAATTAAAAAAGTTGCAGGCAGAAGAATAGTAGTGACTAAAATGTAAGATATTTTGAATGAAAAGATATTTTGTTTTAAAAAAGGAGGTCATATAAATGGAATTGTATATTTTAATATTAATTTTGATTGCTATTATTGTATTTTTATCATTGTTCTTTAGTTTTGTACCTGTAGGATTATGGATTTCAGCAGCAGCCGCAGGAGTAAGAATAGGTATTTTTACACTTGTTGGAATGAGGCTTAGAAGGGTTATTCCTTCAAGAATTGTCAATCCATTGATTAAAGCAGAAAAAGCCGGTCTGAACGTATCAATTAACAAACTTGAGGCTCATTACTTGGCAGGAGGTAATGTTGATAAGGTAATAAACGCACTTATAGCTGCTCAAAGAGCTAACATTCCTTTGGAGTTTGAGAGGGCGGCAGCTATAGACCTTGCGGGAAGAGATGTTCTCGAAGCAGTGCAGATGAGTGTTAACCCCAAGGTTATTGAAACTCCACTTATAGCTGCTATAGCCAAGGATGGCATTGAACTGAAAGCAAAAGCCAGAGTTACGGTGAGAGCTAATATTGATAGGCTTGTAGGTGGTGCGGGTGAGCAGACAATAATAGCACGCGTAGGAGAAGGAATTGTAACAACTGTAGGTTCGGCAGAAGATCACAAACAAGTCCTGGAGAATCCTGATTCCATTTCACAAACTGTTCTTGACAAAGGTCTTGATGCAGGAACTGCTTTTGAAATACTTTCAATTGATATAGCCGATATTGATGTAGGCAGAAATATTGGTGCACAGCTCCAGACTGACCAGGCAGAAGCGAATAAACGGATAGCTCAGGCTAAGGCCGAGGAAAGAAGAGCAATGGCAGTAGCAAGAGAGCAGGAGATGAAAGCTGCAGTGCAGGAAATGAGAGCTAAGGTTGTAGAAGCTGAAGCAGAGATTCCAAAAGCGATTTCAGCAGCTCTTCGAGAGGGCAGACTTGGTGTTATGGATTACTACAACATGCAAAATATAATATCAGATACACAAATGCGTAACTCGATATCAAATATAGGAAAGCCTGATACATCATCTCATGAAAAGAAGTAGAAAGCTGGTGGAAATATGAATATATTAATAAATAAAGTGTTTGATGATTCATTGCAAACAGATGAGGTTTTGCAGGCAGAAGATATACTGCAGGAAGAGGAGCAAATATTTGAGCAATTCTCACGGCAGGCATCAAAAGAAGTGGGTACAGATATGGAAAGTTCACCAATATATACTGAAGAAATAGGTCAGCAAAAAAAGTTGTTTGATATTAATACAGAAAGTATTCTAAAGGGAATATTATTTTCTGAAATTCTTGGAAAGCCAAAAAGCAAAAGATTAGGAAGATGATAAGTATGAATTTCAAAGTATTGATAGCAGATGATGATGCCGGAATGTGCAAGTTATTAAAGAAAGCAATAGAAAAAGTAGACGGATTTCATGTAGTTGGAGAAGCCTCTGATGGTGAAGAGGCTTTTCGCCTTGTTGAAAAACTTAATCCGGATATTGTTTTTTTGGATGTTGAAATGCCAGTTTTAAATGGAATAGAATGTGCAAATATGATCGTTGATTTTAATCCGTTAATAAAAATAATATTTGTAACTGCATATGAGGAATATATGCCCGAGGCATTTAAAGTATATGCCTTTGACTACATGGTAAAACCTTTTAAAATGGATAGATTGTATCAGACTCTTCAGCATTTGAAAAATATAGCTCTCAGGCAGAATGAAGAAAGTACGGCAATACCCGGGATTAATAAACCGGAATTAGACAAGCTTCTGATACGCGGCAAAGAAGGCGTAATTCTTGTGGATATTGATGATATCATCCTCATCCAGAGGGAAGACCGCAATACGGTAATAATCACATCTCATGAAAAGTATGTTACATCCGACAGCCTTGGACAAATTGAAGAAAAGTTGGGCAGATGGATGTTTTTCAGAAGTCATAAATCATATATTATTAATCTGTCAAAAATACATAAAATATTTCCATATGGACGATGGACATATCTGGTTAAGCTTAAGAACACTGATGTAGATGCACTTATGACCAGTGATAAGTATGAGGAGCTTCGAAAAAGATTTAAATAGAAGTTAACTTCAGCAGCACATTTTAAATTAATAAAGGATAAAAATAGATATAATTTCTAAGAATATGGGTAAGTATACTAATAAAATATTTTATAAAGTTAAGGGGTTGTTATGTTATATGAAACCGATACTAATGTTTATGTTAAAAGGATGTCCATATTGTAAGAAAGCTCTCAACTGGATGGAGGAACTAAAAAACGAGGATCCAAAATATGCAGAAATTGAGGTACAAATGGTAGACGAGCAGGAACAAGCAGAACTTGCGGAAAAATATGATTATTTTTATGTGCCAACATATTATGTAGACGGGGAGAAAGTTCATGAAGGAGCTGCTACAAAGGAAATTGTAAAGCAAGTTTTTGATAAAGCTCTCGAATAGATTTTTGCTTGAGACTTTTACCAAATAAATTGCCCGCAATTCTTAATGGCAGGAATTATCTTTCTCAATCATCTTACCCCTGGAATTATCCATTTCAATAATCATGGGTGCATTTTTAATGCACTTATTTTTTATCCGGCTCATCTTCTTGCTACTCCTTTCTGCAATCTTTTCAGTATAAATATAAAATTGTTTTGTTATTTATTTGCAATTAATGGGTATACATAAAATAACAGTTTAAATACAAATCAATCATGATTGAGAATTTTGTATTACAAGAAATTATGGTCTAAATATATTGCTAGTTATTGATTAGGGGTTTATATTATGGTACTTAATGACATCGTATAACATCTAATAAAGCTTTTCTTAATATAATCCTGTTAGGCAAGTGAAAGAAGACAGAAATTTCTTAGTACTTTGGACAACCATTCTATAGCTGTACAGAAGGGAAAGCCCAGCTTTCGCAATACTTCAACTGAATAGATATAAAGACATTGGGCATGTTGATATAAAAACCCATTGTTTTGTGTAATATTTCAGTAATAAGTACATTGAAAGCATTATTTTTAATTATTATAATTTGGGAGGGGGGATATAGATGCAAAAGGAAAAAATTGAGCATTTAAGAGAGATTATTAATAAGATGATAAGTTCTAACGATTATGATTATGAAATATTATTAGAAAAAAGTCAGGAGTTGGACAAGCTTATACTTGAAGCCGTAAGGGAAGCTTTTCCTGATGGTTCTATGCTATGTGAAGAAATTATAAATAAAGGAAACAATACAACATGAAGCAAAAGCATTAATTTAATTGTACCTTTCCCTGCAAGTCTTAAAAGTATGAAGGAAATCTTTTAGTTATGATGGCAATCTCTAAATCAGTATGGAAGTCTTTTGGTTGAGATGGAAACTTTAAACCTGCATGGAACATTTTTCACATATGACCGTCTAATAGTATACAAAATAAAAATAAAAATTAGCGAAAGGGAGATTTGCTATGAAAAACAGGAAGACTGACAGGAAAAGGAAAAATAAATTAATAGTAAGCACTGTTATAACAGGTGCTTTATGCACTGCCTTGGTAATGCCATCATTTGCATTTGGAATGAATTCATTACCGGTAGCAGCATATAATAGTGAGATTATTCCTATTAGCTACAAGTATAATCACTGGGCTGAAATGTATATAGAACAATTATCGGAGAAATATAATGTAGATTCTATTTTTAAAGATAAAGATCTCGAAGCTTATATAACTGAAGAGGATTTTCTGAAAATTGTTAAGCTTGTGTTTGATGAGGAGTATGATGGTGCACCTGACGCATTAACCAGGGAAGCTATTGTCTATGAACTTGCTAAAATATGGGCTCAGAAAACAAACCAAAGTTTGGATGAAATAGTAGTTATTCAAATGATATTTTATGAAGATACAGCAGAGATAGATGCAAAATATAATCACGGTGTAACTGTTGCTTATATAAAAGATATAGCTAAAGGAAGGAGTAACGGAATTTTTGCTCCGAAAGACAATGTAAGATATGGCGAACTTGCAGCTTTAGCATTAAACACCCGCAGAGCTATAGACGCTGAATTAACCAATGAAAACCAGCATAAAGAAAATGAAAATCAGCCTAAAGAAGATGAGAGATTCGAAACCGGAGGAAGTTATAGAATAGAAAATGACAAGGTAATATTCGATTTTGAACTGATTAATCACTACAATGAAGTAAAGAATCTTGTATTTAGCTCCGGACAGCAGTTTGAGGTAACTATAACTGATGAAAAAGGAGAAGAAGTATATTTTATTACCTTTTGTTACCTTTAAATCAAATTACCTGAACCTGAATATCAGGCGGGTTTACATAGTCATGATATCTGTCACCGATCCGGGCGGACCAGGTATCTCCGGAATGGATAATTACTCTGTAATTATAAGTGATGCTTTGTCCAGGCTCTATTATCCTGTCACCAAGTTTATAGAAATTGTTAGGTGCAAAAAGCCCATAGTTCCTTGCATGCCAATATGAAGGATAATCAGGGTTTTCCGGATGATCAAATATACTTATACCAGAAGTATGACCTTCCTCAACTCCAAAGTAGTCGCACCAAGGTGCTCGTTTCATCCATATTTCTTCTTCATTTATTCCCCCATATCCGTTTACTATCGTACCTGTTTTGTTCACTGTCAGGTTATCACTTACTCTGATAGCAATTGGACCTGCTTCCTTTGTAGAACCCAGTGTTACTTTGCCATAACCAGCTGTTAAAGTCAGTTTTGCATCCAAAATCCTTAAATGGCGGGGAGTGTTATAAAATGTTATCGTTGTTTCATCGTTGAGCAGAGGAGTTTCATTAAAGTCAGTCCATACATTTTTTGCAACGAAGCATGTATATACATTTCCATTTATTATGGAATCCACTGACTTATTTATTATTCGACCGTGACGGCCTTGAGGCTCGTTCCATGTATCCACACCATTTACATTTCCGTGTGAAAACCATAATGAACGGTGATGAGGATGTTCAGATGCACTAAAATCCAGCCTTGTTATCTGTTCTCCGTATTTACCGAAGAAAGGACCAAGGTAAGGCTTTACTGTTTTTCTTCCGAAATAATAATTTGTATAATGTTGACCGTTTACATATATTTTTAGTAGATCATCTGCAAGTTCGGATTTCATAGGTAAGTTGTCAGCAGCATTGCCGAAGGCTAAATTACTGTCACTATTAATGACACAATTGCCTGAACATAACATATAAACAATTTTCTCTTTTTTAGGAAGATAATCAATTATCCAATGAACTGTTATATAGTCCTCATCCTCTGATGTCTGTACTTTTATTACTTCGCAGGCACGTTCGGTTGCCAGACATAATGAAGACAGATTCACACCGTCAATTAGTTTTTTCTCAATCTTTACTGATACCGGGCAATTGACCCGATCGTGCCAACCAGCCTCAACGATAATACGAATACTCATAAACGATCCTTCTTTCTGAAATTCATTTAATATTAAATGCTAATTATAAGCTTCATGCAATGCATGATTATTTATATATATTCACCATTGTTTGAAAAAACCCTTCCAAAAGGTATTAAATTGTTAAAATATAATTGACATAGACATCATTTAACTGCAATATAGTATTAAGAAATTGTATTAGTGGTATAATAATCCTTCTAGGCTCACTCACTGTACCTCCTGGTTTTATTTGCCTGTTGTGGGTTACGGTATTTGATGATAAGCTAATTAAAAAATAAATCGGGAAGGTGATAAAATGAAGTGGTTAATATATGCTGTTTTTATTATAATGTACTTATTGGTAACTTTTTTCGGACTTGGTCCAGTACTGCTTGCAGATGGAACTACTACAGAAAGAGTAATAACGTTTTTGGTTGTTGTGACAATATATGTACTTTTAACTATTGCGTTCAGGTTTGTGGTTAAGAAAATGGTAAGAAAATAAATATGTTAAAAATTGATGATGTCTATAAGAAGGTATTGCCATTTTGCTCTTAAACTTTTATCATGACAACACACCGGTTTGATAATGCTGAGAAAAATAAATAATAAAGGTGAAAAATTATAAAGGTAAAAGGATCAGAGGATAGTATAACAATGAAGTATATTCCTGCAAAAACCATTATAACAAAAAATAAATGCCCTGAAATGTGGTTTGGATATGACTATAACATGAATATATATAAAGGATGTTGCCACGGATGTATTTATTGTGATTCACGCAGTGAGTGTTATGGAGTGGAAAATTTTGATGAGGTTCGTGCAAAAGAAAATGCTCTTGGTATTATCAACAAAGAACTTAAATCTAAGAGAAACAGCGGTGTTATTGGAACCGGGGCGATGTCAGATCCATATAATCCATATGAAAAGGAATTATTGTTAACAAGAAAAGCCCTCGAATTAATAGATGCAAATGGTTTTGGTATTGGAATTGCTACTAAAAGTGATTTGGTTACACGGGACATAGATGTATTAAGGTCAATAAATGAACATTCTTCCATATGCATCAAAATTACTATTACAACATATGATGATACTTTGGCTAAGATTATAGAGCCAGGTGCAGCTTCCTCTTCGGCAAGATTTAACGCTATAGCGGAACTATCCAAAAATAATCTGTTTTGTGGTATTTTGCTTATGCCGCTTTTGCCATTTATTAACGATACAGAAGAAAACATTTCAAATATTGTCAAAGCAGCTGCAGAAGCAGGAGCAAAATTTATATATCCATGGTTTGGAGTTACATTAAGACAAAATCAACGAATATATTTCTATAAGCAGCTTGACAGGTACTTCCCGGGGATAAAATCCAGATATCAGGCTGTATATGGAGAACGGTATGAATGTAGAGTACAAAATGCAGAATGTCTGTATCAAGTATTTTCCGATCTTTGTACAAAATACGGAGTATTATACAGAATGCCTGATATAATCAGTGCATATAGAAAGAAAGTAAAGCATAAGCAAATTTCGCTGTTTGATATTTAATATTTTGTTTGGCGAATTTTAATTGATCTACTGAATGATTAGTAATAACATATTAAACAATTATTATCGATGTTTTGTGATTATTAAGTATAATAAAGTAGTAAAAAAATGTAATAATTTTGTACAAGGGACGTTATTTCTGCTAAATAAAATGCACCTATTACCACATTTTGCATCTTTGTTTTCAATATATCCTGTGATAATATAGCTAATGGTATATATAAAAGTTGAACAACGGTAAGCTTAATAACAAGTGTTTGAAAGAGTTAAGCAAAAATAGAACGAGAATATTTATACATTTATGCAGCAGTGGAGGAAAAATAAGTGCTAAACATAGGCTGTCATTTATCGGCATCAAATGGATATGAAGCAATGGGAAAGGACGCTCTTGCAATAGAAGCTAATACCTTTCAGTTTTTTATACGAAATCCCAGGGGGAGCAAGGCTAAAGAAGTAGATCTTGAGGATGTTAAATCTTTATTGAAGATAATTGAAGAAAATAAATTTTCCAGAATAATGGGACATGCTCCATATACCTTAAATCCTTGTTCCATAAATGAAAGGACAAAAGAGTTCACCTGGTGGGCTATTGAAGATGATATAAAAAGAATGGAATACTTTCCAAATAACCTTTATAACTTTCACCCAGGAAACCATATGGGTCAAGGAACAGAGGTTGGCATAACAAACATAATAAATATGCTTAATAACATTCTTAAACCGACTCAAACAACAACTGTATTGCTCGAAACGATGTCTGGTAAAGGAACAGAAGTTGGGAGTAAATTTGAAGATTTGAGAAAAATAATTGATGGAGTTGTTTTAAAGGATAAAATAGGCGTATGTTTAGATGCATGCCATGTTTACAGTGCAGGTTACGATATTGTTAATGATTTGGATGGCGTTTTGAATGAATTTGATCGGATTATCGGTCTTGATAAATTATATGCAATACATTTGAATGACAGCAAGAATCCGTTAGCAAGTCAAAAGGACCGGCACGAAAAGATAGGGGAAGGATATATCGGAAAGGAAGCGATTATAAGAATCATTAACCATCCTAAGTTGCGAAATTTACCTTTCTTTCTGGAAACCCCAAATGATTTATCTGGTCATGGAAGGGAAATTAAAATGTTGCGTGAAGCGTATATGTGTAATGTATAGAAGAACTCCTAATATGTAGTATTACAGAAGATGTTTCTGAAACAGGAGATTAGCCCTTGCACTAAGAAATCCCACATTTTTCGATTTATAAATAAGTGAGAACTATATTGATTTATATTAAAATGATATTTTTGTAAACTTATTTGATTTCATATAGTGGTATTTTGTTGATAAATTAAAAGAAAAATGCTATCATTATTATGAAAATAAAGGTAATAAACAAAAAATATGTAAAAATTTACATTCTTTCAATCATAAATTACTAGCGATGTCACTAAATTACTTTGTGTATCTCATTTATGTAATTATGTAACTTGTAAAAATTTTTCTTATGGAGGGTCTTTTCTATGAAGTTTTCTATACTTAAAGAAGAAATAACTCCACACATTCCCGTTCTTCAGGGGGGATTTGCAGCAAGGACTCATAAAAGCGAGGGGATTCACGACAATCCATATGCCACAGTCGTTATCATTCAAGCAAACAAAACTGTTATAATAATTGCATTGGATCTGCTCTATGGAGATAGAAGTTTTGCAAATGGTATTAAGAAAGCCATATATGAAAAGTATGGATTAAAGGAAGAAGATGTAATAATTAATTATTCACATACCCATTCGGTTGTTGGAGTAACCGGGGAAGAAGATGAAGGAAGGTCATCCCGTTTATATAGTATTAATGATGACAACTTTGAATGGAATATGGAAAACAAAGAAAAGAATACTGATTTCTCAGAAGACATAAAATATTTCAGGATGATAAGAAGTAAAATAATTAATATGATTAACAGAGGTTTGAAGAATCTCATTGAGGGAGAAGCTTACATATGTAAAGGCAGTTCAAAATTTGGTGTCAGCAGAAGATATCCGTGGGAAGGAGGAGTTCTCTGGAAACCGTATTTTAATAAAGAAGCAATAGATACGGATCTGTTTCTTATAAAATTCATAGATAAAAATGGTAAATTACGTGGTCTTATATTTAATTACGCATGTCATCCTACTACGCTTGGATCTGATAACTATCTGATATCGGCAGATTATCCGGGAGTTGTAAGAAAATATCTTGAAAGTCAAAATCCTGGTATGATATCTGTATTTCTTCAGGGTTGTGGTGCTGACATAAAACCTTATATTACAGCTGATAATGATAAATTCAAAAGTTGCAACTTCGATGAATTGGAAACAGCCGGCAGGTTTCTTGCAACAGAAATTCAGGCATTAATTAATGATAATGAAGATCAAAAGGACACAATTAAAGGAAGTAAATGGAGAAGAATAGATTTTAACATAAGAACTGACAGTGTAGAAATAAAATTATATTCAGAAACCTGGGACATACAAAAGTGGGAGTCACTCCAAAATGATCCGAAAACGCCTGAATATAGAAAACCATCAATTAAAAAAGTCATTCAAAATATGAAAGAAGGCATAGTCAAAAACTACATTCCTTATTATATATCGTTATTCAGACTGGATGACAGAACTTGTATAATTGCACTGGAATGTGAAGTTGTGAGTGGCATAGGGAAGAACATAAAAAAGATTCTTAATAATGAGGATGCAATTGTACTTGGCTATTCCAATAGTATTGTATGCTATATTCCAACAAGAAAAATTTTACGTGAGGGTGGCTACGAAAGCGAATCATTTATATCAGCAAGACTTGCAGGACCTTTTGTACCGGAAGTAGAAGACATAATAACCGGCAAAGCGGTTTTGATGGCTAAAAGTATATAAAAGGATTATTGATAAAGAATACGCTGATTTTAAGAAATAAGGTGATACAATTGATTGTCAAAAAATATAAGGAAACAATGAGCCATAAAGAGAGAGTGTTGAAAACTTTTAATCTTGAAAAAACAGATAGAGTAACTATAGGATATGAAGCAAATCCAGGAATACATATGGGGTTATCGAAAGCTTTGGGTATCAGCGACGGAAATAAGGAACTTGTTTTGCAGGCTTTAGGAGTTGATTATCGGGGGGTATCAGCTCCATACATAGGTCTAATGCTTTTTAAGACTCTGCCGGGCAGGAGAACTGACCCGGTAGATGGTTATAATATGCGATGGGTGGAGCATGCATCAGGAGGATATTGGGATTTTTGTGATTTTCCTTTGGCTAATGCGGATGATGAAACAATTGAGAATTTTCCTGTTCCGAATCCTGATCATTTCGATTATGAAGCAGTTGAGCAGCAATTATCCTTATACAAGGATTATGCAATTTATGTTGGAGGAGCGGGCGTCCCCGATGTTATTAATTCGACCGCCAGAATAATGGGTATGGAAGACACTCTGGTTAATTTAGCTATTGAACATGAACCTACTATTAATTTTATAAACAAGCGCATGAATATGAGACTTGATGTTCTTGAAAGAACACTTGACAAATATCGTGGCAGAATAGACTTTATGTGGCTTGGCGAAGATTTGGGAACCCAGCATAGACCGTTAATTAGCCCTGAAATGTACAGGAAGGTTTTAAAACCTATTCATAAACGTTTTGTTGACCTTGCAAAAACATATAACATTCCCGTTATTATCCATTCATGCGGCAGTTCAAGTTGGGCTTATGAAGAATTTATAGAAATGGGGATAAAAGGTGTAGATTCTATACAACCTGAAGCTGCCAATATGAGTCCGAAATACCTGAAAGAACGTTTCGGAAGCAGGCTTTGTTTTCGCGGATGCATATCTACCGGTGGAGCACTTGCTTTTGGAACGATTGAAGATGTAAAGAAGGAAGTAAAAAACACTCTGGAAATAATGATGGATGGATATGGCTATCACTTTGCTCCTGCTCATGCAATTCAAGATAATACACCTGTAGAAAATGTTATAGCAATGTATCAAAGTGTGTATGATTATGGGTTTTATAGATAAATACTTTTTACTTTATGGTAAATAAAATATTTCTAATATAACTAGGATTAATAATAAATGTTTGAAAAATGAAGGAGAGTGGAGAAGAGATCATTTAATGAGGGGACTAAATTTTTTATGGAAAATTCCGAAAAACACATTGTTGCGCTTTTTTTATTTTATAAACTATTTTTATTAATGGGAGGTGAATAAAAAAGAGGACGTAAAGTGTAATACAATCGGATGTTAATGTAATGCAATTAAGTATAATCCAAGTATTTTTAAGAATTTATTAAGTAAATTTCGACTAAATATTAATTGCAGAAGGGAAGATTACAAATGAAGAAGTTAGCAATACTATTTTTAATAACAGCTTTGGTTTTTGGAAGTGTGAATTTAATGCCTTATAAGGTAGAAGCAGAAGAAGCGGTAGAGGAGGCAGAAGGCATAGAAGCGCTATCTGACTATATTCCACCTGCTTCACTAATTACAGATATAAGCAATCATTGGGCAAAAGAGTATATTAGTGAGTTAATTAATTATGGCATATTGTCAGGTTATAGCGATAAAACATTTAAGCCTGATAATCAAATCACAAGAAGTGAATATCTGGCAGCTTTATTTAAAACAGTATGCATACTTGATGAAAGCATCGATTCAGAAGAATACAGTGCATATATGGGAAACTTATATTTTTATGGTTACCGCGCAGCAGAAAGGATAGAATTTTTAGAGAATTTTAAAAAAGCAAACTATGATGCTCCCTATAAGGATTTGGAAAATTACTGGGCTAAAAATATTGTTGCGTGGACAAAAAATTATGCTGATAAGAAAAATCCTGGTTTGTTTGAAAAAGTTTTTCCAGGTGAGAATTTTTATCCTGATCAGCCTATTACAAGAGAAGAAGCAGCTGCAATAACAGTGGTTTTTGTAGCACCACCTGTTAGAAGTAAAAATATTCAATTTAAGGATATTGCATCTGATTATAAATATATAGATGAAATTACTTATCTTGTTGATAACGAGATTATTAAAGGTCTCCCGGATGGTACATTCAGACCTAAGGAAAATATAACGAGAGCTGCTGCTGCAGTTATTATGACAAATGTTTTAAAAGATATTGCATATAACACGGACTTTTTTGCCAGTCCTGATAATTATATGACCTTTATTGGTTCTTCCAGTGATGGAGATTATATACCAACATTTATGTCTGAAGAACTTTATGAAAATCCACTTACAGAAGAAGATAAAAAATATGTTGCATATTTTAAAGGTTACACTATGGACCGCCAAATGATACAAGAGCTTATGGGTGGTTTTTATGAGCAGGATCTGGAAGATAAGGGTTTAGAGTACGGAACAGAAGAATATGAAAAGGCTGTTAAGCAACTAGAAGATGAAATTATAGCAAAGTATGAAAAAATGAAACGTGAGGAGATTCCTTATTATCACGGGGATGAAGACAGATTAAATGTTTTAAAGGAATTAGAGCAGCAAGATTATTGGAATAGAGCCGGATTATATTACTGGTTATATAGATATGACGAAAACAAGCCTATTGAGTACTTAGAAAAAGCTGAAGAAGCATATGATATAAATAGAAATGGAAAAGAGGACCTTTATTATTTATACAAAGCATTTGTAGATTACTATACATCTAAAGAGAAAGATAACGAAAAGGTAGTTGAGTATATACATAAAATGGAAAACCTTTTTGTGCCAGATGAATATGGAATTGAAAGAGTTGCTGTTGTTGACATTGAAAGGTTCTACCTTTTTGCAGCATATGACCTCGCACTAGTAGAGGAGTATTCGGAGGCATTAAACTATGTCGATAAATTTTTAGCTAAAATGCAACCTTATGAAAATATTATCCTGGAAAAAGGTTCGCTTATGTATTTGGCAGGACAAAAAGATGCGGCAATTGAATACTTAAAAGAAAACTTGGTTGCTCTTGAACATCAGGAGTATGTCGATGAATATTTGAAAACCAAATTCATATGGACGATTAAAACAATGATGAGGCAAAAGTAAGATAAAACAAAAATGACTTAAATTAACATTCTATATAACGAATAATTTGCTGTTAATATAACCTGTTGTGTTAGTTTATACATAAGAAAATACAACTATTGCACTTTAAAAAGGGTGTGATAGCTGTCATTTTTCCAGTAAACTGGCGCAACAGGTTAATTTATATCTTTACTAGTCTCAAAACATTTTTTATTGTAATTTTATTAGGCTATTTTTCTATTTCACTATGTATACTTTAATAAACGTGAAATTAGGTAAATTTATTTCTTCTCTACATATAACTTGATAAAAGCACCTGGCAATATTACAATATAAGAAAGATTAATATAATAGGAGAACAGCAATTATATTTGTAAATATTCCAGCTTAGGTTATTGAAGTCTGAAACAAAAATCCTTTTTCCACTAAAATGTAAAGATATATAGAGGAGTATGTAAAAAAAGTGAAAATAAATAATACGCAATATATAAATCAGATAAGAAAAAAACTGCTTGAATATGGTAAAGCAAGAATTACTGAAAAAGAGTTGAGACAGTATGCTCCTGTTACTGATTATGAAGATTATTATCATATTGTTATTGAACTTGTAGGAAACAACATAATTACACCTGTAAAAAACTCCGGTTTTAATGGTAGGAGGCCACCTCTTTATAAAAAATATAATATAATAAAACCTGAACACAATTATGATGATTTAATCCCGGAAATCCGCTTATTGAATGACAGACTGAACATTGAAGGTTATCTTGCAGACCCTGAAAAGTATAAGAAACATAAGCCATGGCTTTTGCCCTTGGATTATTTTCTCAAGTATCATTTTCAGAGTCTTGAAACACCATTATCTATTAATGAAAGATCCTTTCAGATATTTAAAAAGGAAAAAGTCTTAAAAGAAGATAAAGAACTTGCAGCTGTCCTTAATTTTAATCCAGGATTAAAGGAAATTTTAAATTACTATCAAACACCGGAGCCCTTTTTTTTGCATGATATTACCAACTACCGTATTAGATATGACGCAAAAGGCAATAATGGTAATTGTGAACAACAGCGTCAACAATATGAGCAAAAGCTTCAGCAACATGACCAACAGCTTAACATTCTAATTATTGAAAACAAGGATACTTGGTATACTTTAAAAAATATTATGTCACACAATTTAAATTGTTTAGCCGGGATTAAATTTGACAGCTTAATTTATGGAGAAGGCAAGAAAATTGCAAGAAAGATGGATTCCTTGACTGAATTTGACAAAAGTTTTTTTAATGGAGTAAAAACAACTTACTACTATTTTGGAGACCTTGATTATGAAGGAATCAGCATATTTTATGATTTACTTAATGTGAATTCGATGTTGAGTATTAAACTGATGAAAACCCTATATACTGCCATGCTGGATGCTTCAAAAGATATAATTGAGGAGCTGCCTATTACAAAAGATAAACAGGTGAAAAAAGCTGAGCTGTTGGAATGGTTTGTTTCATTTTTTAATGATGAGCACCAGGAAATTATAAAAAACATATTGGAATCTGACAGGTATATACCCCAGGAGATACTTAATAACGTGAATTTCAGAGAATTATTGAAAGTTGGCTGAGCTCCGGATAGATCAGGTTGGGAGAATAGTATATGGGACAGGTTTAAACAGATTCAAGCTTGTCCAAAAATGATTCAAGATTAACCAGATGCAATATTTACTGCTGCCCTTTAGTACAACTTGTGAATAAGTAAATGATTTAGACCTTACACTGTATAGAAAGTCAGACCCCTTTTAAGGAGGAAATAAGATGTTTGAGTTTCTTGATAATTTTAAAAAAAGGATGGAGTGGGTGGGTATTGCCAATTCCATTATTAATAGAAAAGGAAAAAATACTGCACTTGAAAATCTTTTTGAGGAAAATGAACTGACCAACATCATAGTATCTGTTTTTTTATTTATCATGGAAAAGACCCTTGAAGAAAATAATGAGTGCGAAATGTATCATATAGAGAATTTCCTTGATGATTTGCTTAGATTTTACTATTCAAAGAATTTTACAAGGCAGCAGATTAAAGATATTGCCGGATATATTGTTAAGGATATTTTACAAAATAACGGTGTCAGATATACTTATCCTGTAATGAATTATGAAACCAAGAGGATGGATGAAATTACCATAAGGCTTATTGCTGATAAAATTGTTTATGAGAATAACGAACGTAAAATTGTATATATGCTTACCAATCAGGGGTATGAGTTCCTGTTCAGAATGAGAGAAATAGACGAAGAAATACAATTAACCATTGAGCAGTTAAAGCTGAAAGAATATATAAAAAGAAAGAAGTTTTCCAGCGCAGTAAGACAAAGCGTTGAACTGATAAGCTTTGTACGCCAGAAGAAGAAAGATATAGAAAATTTCATACTATCCATTAAGCAAAACATATATAATGTGGATGTTGAACAATACGAGGCATTAATAAAAAGTACATATGCTATGTTAGCTGAAGAATATGAAACCATGGAAGAAATACAGAAAATGATAACCATGGCTGAAGAAAAAATCAAAGAAGAGTTTCATATGAGCGAAAACTTTGAACAAAGGCTTGCTAAAGCAAAAGCAGAGATTGCTGAAATTCACAATAATATAGGCATTGTTATAACCGAACAAAGGGATTTGATTCTGAACAGGTTTAATTTGACGGACTTATATATAGATACAATAAAAAAGTCCTTTGAATTCAGTTTCGAAAAGAGGTATGATTTTGAAGAAACTATACTTTTTAACCTTGAAAGATATAACAATGTCCTGGATAAATGCTTGAGTTTGCTAAAACCTCTGTTCATGCCCGGCAAAAAGAAAGTGCTTGGAATTTGTGATATATATGAGCCTCAGACTATTTTCAAAGAGGTGCAGAGCCAGGATAACCTTGTTATTAACATCGATGAATATGACGATTCTGCAGAAAAGGCAAGAATAAGGGAAATAAGTAACAGGTATGTTGATATTGTGGCACTGATAATTACGGAAGCAATTAAGGAAGGTGAAATTTCTCTAAGCCGTATTTTGGAATATGTCAGGGACAGGGATGTGGAATTGTACCACAGGATTACGGAAGACAGGTGCATATTTTTAGTTGCTCTTAAGTTATATGATATTGGCAGGATACCTGTAGAGGATTTTTATCAGAGCGGAAAACGTGTTCTGCTTAGGCCTTCGGAAGAGTTTAATATTGAGTATTGCCTTGTTGGGATTAAGGATATGATTGATAAAATTGATACTGTAAAGGAGCTAATAGTGGAGAAATCCGGTAATGAAATTGAATTATCTCTTGAAAAAACAGAAAAAATGGAGAAAGCAGAAGAAATGAAGCAAACTGAAGAAATAAAAATAATTGAAACTATTCGTATGACAGATGTGATTTTTAAGGTGGTGAGATAATGGAGCTAATGGAAAAAATAGAGACGACGGAGTTAATGGAACATGTAAAGTCTGCCGTAAAAATATTCAAGCTGCTGATTAGCAATGGAGAATTAAACAAGAGGGAATATGCCTTTTTGTATAGTGAATATCTTGAAACTGAAGTGCAGGAAGTATTGTCAATTTTCGAAGAGGAATTCGAATGTAAGATTTTAAACTTTGAAGATACCCTCTATCTGGTACCCAATATCAGCAGCCAGATAATAGGAATTCAACCGGGTGAACTGAGGCGTTATTTCGGAAGCAGTGCGACAAACAAGGACGTATATTTAGGATATTATATAATGATGTTTATATTTTACCAATTCTACAGCGGAAAAAATAAGGATCCCAAGAAGACGGATTTTATACAGATAAACCATTTAATTGATCAGCTTGATGAAAGGTTTGAAAGGCTTAGAAAGATGAGCAGGGAAGAAATTGAGCATCTTGAGGAAGTATACTCCGTTAATCTCGCTTCATGCATTGATATATGGATGAATCTTTTGGTAGATCACGAGTCCAGGAGAAAAACAAAAGTGAAAATAATCGAGAGTGTTGTAAAGATATTGGAAGAAAATAATCTGGCATATATAGTGGAAAATCAGATACGTACTACAAAGAAACTGGATATATTGATGCGGCAGTACTATTTGAACGCGGAAAGAGTAGCGCAAATTAATGAAGCTTTTGAAAGGGGGGATTTGTAAGTGCCTAAAATAAACAGGGTTAGAATAGTTAATTTTTCATACAACAATAATAACCGCCATATTATAGATGAGTGTTTTGATTTTTATGGTGGAGAAAATGCTTTATTGAGCCTTGTCAACGGCGGAGGAAAATCAGTCCTCGTTCAAGCCATGCTGCAGCCGATTTTGCCAAAAGTATCGTTGCTGGGCAGAAAATTTCGGGATTTCTTCATCGGTAAAAAAACTCCCTCATATATCATGATTGAATGGAAACTGGATGATAATGCAGGTTATCTCTTGACAGGCATTGCAGTAGCAGCTAGGACAAGCTCTTCCGTAGATGAAGAAGATGAGAACACAGATATTAGATATTTTACCTTCATACATCAATATGATCGAGGTAACGAATTTGATATTAAGCACATGCCGGTTGCTGAACAAGTCAGTAACAGTGTGAGGATCGCTTCATTTCAGGAGTTTAAGAAACTTTTGCAAAAGGAATCGAATAAAAATCAAAAGGATTTATTTGTTTTTGACGCAACCCGTGAAGAACAGAGCCAGTATGAAAGGAAGCTGGAGAGTTACGGTATATCAAGAGATGAGTGGAAAGAGCTCATTGTGAGTATAAATGAAGCAGAGCATGGAGTATCCGAAGTTTTTTCAGAATGTAAAACTTCCAGGAAAGTTATGGAGCAGTGGATTATAAAGTATATTGAAAAAGTATTGAATAAGTCATCGGATGCTGAAATGACAGACCACAAAAAGCTTGAAATAATGATGGCTCAGGTAGCCCAATCCTTGGTGG
Organism: Clostridiaceae bacterium; assembly: GCA_012840075.1. Taxonomy (GTDB): domain Bacteria; phylum Bacillota; class Clostridia; order Acetivibrionales; family DUMC01; genus DUMC01. The sequence goes on from DUMC01000014.1 coordinate 26,588, forward strand.
ATAATGAAAAACATATAAGAGAGTACAGAGCAATAGAAGCATTGAGTAAGGATCTTGAAAGTCTTTACAATGATGCTAAGACTGTTCTTACCAATCTTGATAATGAGGACAAGTTAAAAAAAGAAATTGCTGAAGGATACTATGTTTTAAGGAATGAGGAGCAGAGACTGGAACAGGAACTTTCAGATCTTGAAAGACGATTAAAGGAACTTGATAATGAATTAAAATCCATTGATCTCGAAGAGAAATCGCAGGAAATATATAAATATACCGAAGAAATAGAAGTGATAGGCGGTAAGCAAAAGGAATTAAGTGATAGCCTAGAAAATCAAAAAGTGATTCTGGATGATAAAAAGTACAAATTGAATTTGCAAAAAGCTGCCGAAAAATACACAAGGAGACAGGAGAAAGAAAGAACCATGGCTCAGCTCAGGCAGCGTCTTGAAAATGCATCCAAGGACCAGGAAGCTCTGCTTAAGAGTTTAAATCGGGTTAAGTATTTCCTGAAAATTGCATATGATGCTGAGATTGCGAGCATCAGAAAGGAAATTGAGGATGGGAATAAAAATTTAAATAATATTTTAAGCCAGATTAATAAAAACAAGCTTAAAGTACAGGAATGCCAGAAACAAATTGTAAAACTAAATAAGGAATTAGGTGGAATTGAAAGAGAAATTAGAAGCTTTGAAAAAGAAGAACCTGAAATACTAAAGGCGATAAATATTAGAATATACCGCAATCCTTTGATTAAGGAGCTGGATCAACAGGAAGTTGCAAAAGTTAAAGGACAATTGCAAAAGGAAAAGCAAGAGACGGAGAATTTGTTGAATGAAAAGAGGAATGAGGAAGGTAAGCTAAAAGAGGTTCTGAGCACTCTGCAGCATAGAAAAGAAGAGCTTAATAAAAAGCATACTGAACTGAAAATTGAAGAAACGGAAATTCTCAACAGGATAAAAAGATTTCGGAATGAAAAACAGACAGTTCTTGATGCTCTGAAGAGGCTGAATATCAATCCTGAATATTTATACGATCAGTTATATCTATTGAAATCTGCCAGGGAATATTTGAATGACTGGACGAATAAAGAGTACAACATAAAGATGGAAATAAGCGAACTGGAAAGACAGATTTATGGTATAGAAAAAGGCGTAAGCTACCTTCCGGCAAGTTTCTTATCCCTTCTGCAGGAAAGTAATCTTTCCTGCTATACCGGTGAGCAATATTTAAGGGATATTGATGAAGAAACTAAGAAAAAATTGATAGAAAGAAATCCTTTACTGCCTTATGCTATTATAGCGACTGAAAAAGAAATTACTTTAATAGAGCAGCTTGTGTCTGATATGGAATTAAGCCAGGTCATACCTGTTATAAGCTATAATCGCAGGGACCGGGAGATAGACTTGGGAAAGCTGGATATGCATTTTATATCATCTCCTAAAAATATAAATTTGTCCAATGAGGATGTTAGCAATCTAATCAGAGAGCTGATTGAAAAGAAGGAGCGTAAAATAGCTGAACTTGAAGAAGCTAAAAAGGTTATTGAAAGGGTAAATCACGATTATCAGATAATCACCGGCTTTAAATGGACGCAAAAAGAAGAGGAAAATCTTGAGAATGAACTGAAAGCTAAAAAGCATGAAATTAAAATGAATCAACAGAATATGGAAGACTGTGTTCAGCAAATTAATAATATAAACATGCAATTGGAAGAGTTAACAGCAGAAGTAGAGGGCTTAAAGGCTGAGCTTCCCTGGAAGGAAAAAAGGATAAGAGACTTTGAAAGCTATCTGGTAAGAGATGTTGCATATATGGAAAATCTTCGTCTATACAGCCGGATTGATGGCCAAATAAATAATTTAACTATCACAAGAAAGAAATATGAGGATGAAATTTCAAGATTAGAAGTAGAAGCAGCGGGATTAAAGGAACAGATTGGCGATAAAAGCAGAAATTTGAGAGATATTGAAAACAAATTGAAAGAAGTAGCAGATGCCAGGGAGACAGAGATTGATATATCGGATGATAAGGAAGATAAGGAAACAGAACCTGGCTTGGGTGATCTACATTCAGGTAAGCATGAAATTGACGATTTGAGAGGTAAAAGCATTGCAGAACTTGAGGGAAAACTGGAAGCGTACAAAAAACAGCAAAGTAATGAAGTTTCTGATTTGACCGAGCAGATCAATAGGTTGATAAAGGACATTCGGGATATTGATAAAGATATCGGGAAGTTAAATCTTCCGAATGAGGAATATAAGATCGTTTCTTATTCCGAAAGTGTGGAAATGGAACTGGAAGAGCAGTGCAGAAAACTTGAAAAAGAAATAAAAAATCTGGAGAATGAAAAAAGAAAGCTTGAAAAAGAGGTAGATAGGCTAAGTGGCATAATAGAAGCGGCAAAGAAAGCCCTCGGAGACAATCTGATAGTGCCTTTACAGGAAATAAAAGGGAATTTTGCTGAAAGGCGCGAGGAACTAAACAAAAAGCAGATTGAAACCGAAGCTGCAATAAAAAAGATACAGGGAAATAAGCTTGAATTAGCAAGGCTTTCTGCCAGGATAGAAACAGAGATTAAGGACATAAGGGAATTGAGAATAGATGAAGATGCTAAGATTAAGGTATTTTCCGAAGAACTAAAAGCTTCTATTGATGATATGCTGGAAAAGTATGGCGGCTCAGTAATTGAATCTGATAAATCCATAGAACTATTCCGCAATAACAGCAGCAGGTTTATAAATCGGTATTCAAATTATGAAGAAGGTACGGTAAAAGAAGCAGTAAAAGCCTTACGCAATCAAATTGAAACATTGACACGGAGTTATGAAAAATACTATTACCTGGCTGAAAGGATACAATACTATATCGAGCAACTGGCTCAGATTCTGAGAATAATGGAGAGCAAAATGCAACAGCTTGAACACAGCAAGAGGGACTTAACAGAACATGCATTCATGGAAGCCAGGAGAATTTATTATGAAATACCCAAGATTTCCGAAAACTCTGCAATAGAAATAGACGGTGTTAGAAAGAGAGTTCTTGAAATCGAATATGAAGAAATGACGGATGAAGTTCAGGCAAGAGAGAAAATGAACATTTATATCGAGGAATGCCTGCAAAACTTAACACAGCTTATCAAAGGCGCAGACAGGGGGACGGTTCTCTCAGACAAGGGGACGGTTCTCTTGTCTGACGCAGACAAGAGAACCGTCCCCTTGTCTGATGAGAGTAAATTGCGCCGTGAAATTGAAAAATACTTGTCGACCAAAGAGCTTTTAAACATTATAAGTAATCTTGAAAACTGCAAGATAAAAGCATATAAGGTGGACTTAAATGAAAAGAACCGCAAGATGCTGCCATGGGAAGATATTATTGTTAAGAACTCCGGCGGTGAGAAATTCGTTGCATATTTTTCACTGCTTGTAGCATTGATTTCATATAGCCGGAAGCAGATAAAAGGATATGAAACATTCAGGAGGAAAGAAGAAAGCAAGGTCCTGATAATGGACAATCCATTCGGACCAATCACATCAGGACATCTTTTAAAGCCCATGTTTGACATCGCAGCAAAGTACAATACCCAGCTGATTTGTTTATCTGATATTAAACAGGGCTCAGTTATCAATAGCTTCAACTTGATTTATATGATAAAGATAAGGCAAAATATGATGCAGGAAGATTTCCTGGAGATAGAACCCATACATCTTAAGGAACTCAAACAGGATGAAAAGTTGGAGAACGTGTACTTGTACAGGAAGTATGATCAGATAAGCTTTTTTGAGTAGAAACAAAGAGTGCCTGGGACAATTTTCTCTGACATAGGTAGTGTCTTAACTTTTAAGTTACAATGGTGTTTTGCATTTGTTAGAAAGTCAAACAGGGGGATCACAGACAGGGGGGGACGGCAGACTGCACAGACAGCACAGACAGAAGAACCGTCCCCCTGTCTGCACCCCTGTCTGCATTTTGTAATTTGTTTCAGAAACCTGAAAATTCTGACAGGAATTTTGCAAAAGTGTCTGCATTTATACCTGGATCGTTTACATTACCTGTAGTACTACTTATACCAGGTTCCTGTTGCTTATAAATAGAATAATTACTGTAATCAAAATTTACCAGTTCGTATTTGGAATAGAAGTCTGTTTCGAAGTTAATAATGGCTGCCTCGTATTCTTCTTCATTAACTGATTTGTTATTTATCAGCCATTCCAGCGTTTCAAACTTGCCGCTCTTTTCATCATAACCTCCGACTTTCTCATAAGAGAATATTACAACTGCAGATAACGCTCCATTAACATTTTCAAACTTTACCCAGGTATTCCAGGAGTCTTTTTCACCAGCAGCGTTTCCTGTATGTATAACGAATATATTTTCGCCTGTTTCACGATTGTGATACATTTTAAAAATGTTCCAGAATTCTATTTGCCAATCTTTAAGCATACCAGAAGGTAAATTTGCCCAAAACATTCCCTTTACGGCATTTTTGGAATAAGGTACATTTCGCTCCCATACTTCCTCCGGTAGTGCACGTCCGGAAAAAGCACGCACTTCACCATCTTCAATGGTATAGATCTCACTTGAACCGGATGCGGAAGCACCGGGGAGATATACAATAAGCTCATAAATGCCGTTAAAGTCCAAGTCAAGTAGTGATATGCCTTCTATATAGTCTTCAATTTTAGATAATTCATTAATATAGAAGTCATAATACAATCGTTTATAACCAGTTAAACTTGTGATATCTGTTGAGTTATCAGAGATCGTATACGGACTGCTATCAGATTCTTCGTCTTTATCAGATTGATTTAACTCCATATTATTTTCTGTATTTAGGGAAGAATTACTCGTTTTAGCAGACTGGACTTCATTATCATCTTCAGCTTTAGATGTTTTATCTATGTTTGATTCTGTAAATGTGCAGCCTGTAAATACTATGATAACACTTATAATCATTGCAATAAAGGTGACAGTTATAGATTTACGGTTAATCAACATCATGATAAACGCTCCTTATATATGTTTGTTCCAAAGTCATAGCTTACAGTGTTATACAATAACTCTAAGTGTGAAAGTATAGAAAAATCAAAATTAATATTCTACTATTAATATACCATAACGCTTATGATAAAATAATGAAAAAACTAAAAATACCATATTTTATATCATACTGTAAAGTTAGACATTTCAGGTCAGTTTAAAGAGGAGGTATTAAAATGATAGTGGATAATTTAAGCAACTGCAGCTTATATGCAAATGTACATGAAGGTTTTGCTAAAGCTTTTGAGTTTATAAAAAACTATGAAAAAAATGAGCTTCCTGAAGGAAAATATGAGATTGACGGTGAAAAAATTTATGCGATGGTACAGCATTATGATACTATTTCAAAGGAACAGGCAAAATGGGAAGCACATAGAAAATACATAGATTTACAATATGTTTCCGAAGGAAAGGAAATTATAAATTATACTAATATCAGTAATTTAACCCCATATACTGAATATGACGAGAAAGGTGACTATGTTCTTCTGAATGGACCTGATGGAACGGAAGTCAAGCTAAAGAGCGGAGATTATATAATTCTGTTCCCCGAAGATGCCCATCAGCCCAAGTGTGCATGGGAAGAAATTCAGAGAGTAAAAAAGATTGTTGTTAAGATTAAATTGTAATTGCATTTGTTGATGAAACATAGGATCGTATTACAAAAGTATATGTAAAAAAGTGAGATATAATGCAAAATGTGTAATTAGTAATTGACATTTAAACATACAGTGCATATAATAGCTCTAACAAAAGATAATTACAGGGACTTTTAATGTGTTTGATTGTACATTGCAATTATGAATTTTGGATAAGAGTAAGAAATATTTATTAACATATTGGGATATATTGCTACTAATTTATTATATAAAAAAGAATTATTAAATGTAAAAAAATAAAAAAGTGTTTTTTAATTAGTGAAAAAGCATTGATGAGAAGAAGTAAGAATGGATTATTTCTACAGAGAGTACCCGGTAGGTGAGAGGGGCAGAAAAAACATTCTGAATACATCTCTGAGCTTCACACCGAATAGGACGGACAATCAAAAGGGGACATTCCTCAACACAAAAGGAATACCCTCTACTCGAGGGAGGTGTGTCCCCTTACAATCAAAAGGGGACATTCCTCAGCGCAAAAGGAATACCCTCTACTCGAGAGAGGTGTGTCCCCTTACCTTAGTAGGCTGTTGACGGAATCCTGCACCCGTTATAGTGCTAGAGGATAGCGTGCTTTTAGCATTAGTCCTCGAAAAGGTCGACATTGTAAAGTGTCGGTAAATTGAGGTGGTACCACGGGAATAAGACTCTCGTCCTCTGATTGGTTCAGAAGACGAGAGTTTTTTTTATAAATAAATGTTAACCAGGGACATTCCTGCAGTTTTATTATTTAATTGCTTAAATTTGCAGGTAGGTCCCCAAAAATAAAAAATGGAGGGTTTAAATATGATGTCAATTGAGGAACAAGTCAAAATAATTGGAAAAGGAGCCGATGAGATCATAAATATTGATGATCTGAAGAGAAAACTGGAAAGGTCTCAAAAAACAGGAATACCACTGTTAATAAAGCTTGGTCTTGATCCGACGGCACCGGATATTCATCTTGGGCATACAGTGGTTCTTCGTAAAATTCGGCAGTTTCAAGATATGGGCCATAGAGCTGTCATTATCATAGGTGATTTTACCGGAATGATAGGTGATCCTACAGGCAGATCTAAAACGAGAAAGCAACTAAGTCGACAGGAAGTTATTGAGAATGCTAGGACATACGAAAATCAAATCTTTAAAGTTCTAGATAAAGAAAAAACGGAAGTTAGGTTTAACAGTGAGTGGCTTTCTAAACTTAACCTGGAAGACGTTATCCGGTTGGCTTCAAAATGTACTGTTGCCAGAATCCTTGAAAGGGAGGATTTCCAGAAACGGTTTAATAACCATGAAAGTATAGGTATCCATGAATTATTCTATCCTTTAATGCAAGCATATGATTCATTTGTAGTGAAAGCAGATGTTGAACTTGGTGGTACTGATCAAAGGTTTAATATTCTGATGGGCAGAAGTCTCCAAAAGGACTTTGGCCAGGAAAGCCAGGTTGCAATATTTATGCCTATTCTTGAAGGTACTGATGGGATAGAGAAAATGAGTAAAAGTCTTGGCAACTACATTGGAGTTGATGAAGAACCAAATGATATCTACGGAAAAACTATGTCAATACCTGATAAGTTAATAACTAGATATTTTGAACTTGTTACTGACATACATCCTGATGAACTGGATGAAATAAAGAAGAGTTTGAATACCGGCAATGTTAATCCACGTGATGTCAAGATGAGACTTGCAAGAGAATTAACAGCTTTGTACCATGGACATGAAGCAGCAGTTGTGGCAGAAAATCATTTTAAAAAAGTGTTTCAGAAACATGAACTGCCTGAAGAACTTGAAGAATATGAAGTACAGCAGAGTATTATTGATAGCGATGGGATAGATATGGTTAAGCTTTTGGTATCAGTAGGTTTTTGTCCCAGCAATAGCGAAGCCAGAAGACTTATATTTCAAGGAGCTGTGAAAGTTAATGGTAATAAAATTGAAACTCTAAAAATTGACAACCTATGTAACGGTGATATAATTCAGGCAGGTAAACTTAAGTTTGTAAAAGTAAAAATAAAAAGTTAAACAGAAGATAATGCTGTAAATCGAGCAAAGAAGAAGCTTGTATGAAAAGCTGCAATATAAACTCAAACGGAAAGCAAAAGTTAGTATAAATTATCTTAATATGAATTAAAGAGGACTGCTGACGGTAAATCAATTACTAAGTGTGGTGATTATATTGGAAACTGATGGATATTATTATTAACCGCTCTTGTAGGAATTTATATATTCCTGCAAGAGCGCTGTTATTAATGAGCTTTAAAAATAATTGACATGTTATATCAGAATTTTTATGCATAAAAAATCTTCTGCATAAAAAATATTCAGTCACTATCCCAATGCTTTATTTGCTACACTTCCATGTTGTACCAAGACTGACAATAGGATATAATAATATTAGATACAATAATACCATAGGGATGATAGAAAATATAAGAGGAATTAATAATAACGTCTTTAAGGAAAATGAATTTTAATGGTTTGTTATACTCTTGAAAAAGATTTAGCTGAGACATGGAAGCAAAAGGTTCGAAAAGAATATGAAGCAGAACTTATAGAAAATTATTGAAGTGAAAGTTGTGGAAAAGGATATTATTTTAACATTGAAGAAAACAAAACATGGAATAAAAGCGTATGCATAGGTATTGTTAAATATTAGGACCGAATGCCGAATATAACTCAAATTCTTAATATAACGAAAATCCTTTAAATAATAAGCATACCAAGAGGCTGAAAACAACAATTATAGAGACCTAATAAATTTTTGTTCCTGAAATTAATAATAAACTGGTGATAAAATATGAGTGAAAGTGAAAATCTAAATATAAAAAGTGAAAATGTAAATATAAATATAAATGAATTAATAGCTAAACTAAAATCATATTTTGAAAGAAAACCGTGCGTATGTGTTGTTTATCTTTATGGTTCTACTGTCAAAGGAAAGAGAAGGCAGAAAAGCGATATTGATTTGGGGATTCTTTTTTATGAAGGTATTGATAGTATACAGCGTTTTGACCAAAAACTTGATATCAGAAATGAGCTTGAAGACCTAGTCGGGACAGAAGTGGATATAGTAGACTTGGAAGAAGCTGATCCGTATTTTATTCATAATCTTTTGCTTAATAAGGTTCTGGTAGTTGAAAAGGATATAAATAGAAGAGTCGAGTTTGAGGTAAAATCCCGTAGGGAGTATTTTGATATGCTGCCGTTTTACAGACTTTATCATACTCAGGCAATGAAAAGGTTGGAAAGGAGATAGCATGATGGTAGAACAAGAAGTTTTACTAAAAAGGTTAATTTCATTGGAAGAATATATTAGAGATCTGGAGGAAGTAAAAAATAATAGCTTGGAAGAATTTAAATCTAATAAAATTCTGAGGCGATATGTTGAAAGAACACTTCATATTGCAACGGAAGCGTGTCTTGATATAGCAAATCATATAATATCCTATGAGGGCCTTAGAGAGCCTAAAGATAATAAAGATAGTTTTGGAGTCCTGATGGAAGCGAAAATAATTATGCCGGAATTAGCGGAGAAATTTAAAAAAATGGCACAGTTTCGAAATGTGCTTGTTCACGATTATATCAGGATTAATCCGGAAATTGTCTATTCTATTTTGCAGAATAACATTAGTGATATAGTGTCCTTTGCAAAATGTATTAAGAATAAGTTCCTTTAATTTAAGTTAAGCACTAGCCGGAGCGGCTGAAAAGATATTAGTAAACTACCGTTACTTTTATAAGGAGGCATTAATAATATGAAACTGATTGCTCACCGAGGAGCTTCCCTGGAGCGCCCCGAAAATTCATTGGAAAGTCTCATCTACGCAGCACAACTTGGTGCAGATGCTGTTGAATGCGATGTGCGGCCGACAGCAGACGGTGTATATGTTATATTTCATGATGATAATTTGATACGTCTTGCAGGTCTGGACAGAAAAGTAGGAGAACTGACATATAATGAGATGAAAGCAGCGCTGGCAGGAGCCGACCGAAATCTACTTACGCTGGAAGAACTGCTTAAAGACTATAAAGAAAGAACACCAATATTGCTACATATTAAGATGAATAATCCCGATGACGACTTCGTTAACATTGTCAGGAGAGCACCTGTAGAGATAATCTGCGGTGTTCAGAGTATCCAGGCATTAAAAACCATGAGCAAAGTATTTCCATCGGATCATATTCTTGCTTTTATGCCTGCAAAGGAATGCTATCCGGACTTTGCCGAAAACAAAGCCGGTATTATCCGCTTATGGGAGCACTGGCTGCAAGATATAACTCCAGCCGATGTCAAGGAGAAATATAACGTAGAGGTTTGGATTATGGCTTATAAGAACGGCTCTTTGGACGGTTGCGTAGAATCCTTGAGCCTGGCATATAGCTTAGGTGCGGATGGTATGCTGCTTAATAATATAGTGCTTGGACTTGAATGGAGAAAACAATTAGAATTGCTGAAAGATAGAAATGACTAAATTAATATAATGAATTGTATATAAAAAGAGGAATATAAATATACAAAACACCTGCATTTAAATGAATTATCCATGTATATTTATATTCCTTTAGTTTAGCATTAACATAATTGTTATTATGCTTAAAGAAATGATTAGTGACTAAAGATATTTAACACATTAAATTCTATATTATCAAATACTGATATTACCTAATACCTGATATAGCAAATAATAAAATATCAGCATCAGTAGAATCATTTCCGCTACAGTAAATTGCCTTTATTTGCTTATCCGGGTATGGATTAACCCATTCATATCCCAGTACCGTAATATCCTGACCTGATTCTGTTTTTGCTCGTATTAGCGGATCTGACAAATATGTGGCTATATATCCTTGATGACGGTAATATTGCTGAGGCATTGGTTTAGCATATCGTCTTGACCATACACAAATGTTACCTGCGTATTCTACAGGAATAACTACTTCCGTGTTGTCGGAATACTTAATTACATATTCACCTACCTTAGTAAGAGACTTCCATGCGACACGTTGGGCATTATTTGTTGTCGCGTGTAGGAAAATTAGTTTGCTGAATTTATTGTTTACGCATGCCTCGATTGGTGTAGAAGATAGTCGCTGAGTCCTGGACAGATCAAAAATGTATTTGTCGATGATAACATTTTGCAGACTGGTGCTGATATTTTCGATATAAGCTTTAATTGCATTAGGGAGTGAAGATGATGATGTTTCAGGCAAAGTAATCGGGATAGAAACAATTTGCGCGTTTTCCGGTTTGGAGATACCACGCAGCTCATCACGGATTTTAGGTATCATTTTTTGTATTATATCTGTATACGCTTCACGAGCATCAGAATTATAAGTATCTGACCAAAGCATTTCAGCAGAATAAAGAAGATCAAAAATCTTACCTTTCTTTGCTAAATTATATTCATCGATTCTACACCAAGTGGAAACTTCTCCGCCAAGCATACCTTTTTTAGCAATTCTGCTTTCATAACGCGGATAATGGCTGGAGTACATATTTCCCATAATAACATTGAATCCATATGGTAAAATGTGATCCTCCATATCAATATCAAAATGAAAATACCATATGAAGTCGAGCATTACAATGTCTTTAGGAATTTTATTAATTGCAGGGGGAGTAAGATATTTTTCGGTTGGCTGAAGCATATCCGACCATATCATCATTCCAAGGCCCTTTTTTTGCAAATAATCATGCATACGGGTTACATGTTTTGCATATAGTTCAGCGTGATCTTTATCTTTACACAGAGGACACAAACCTATTTGATAAATCTCATCATGTCCCATATGAACATAGTGTTTTGGTTTTACTACCTCGACTATTTCATCAATTATATCGTAAATGATTTCATAACTTTTTTCATTGGATGGACAATATGAGTGATGATAAAACTTGCTTGGAGGTTGGTCTGCAAGACGAGTATCTACATTTTTGTTTTCAGAATCTTTGGAAATTTCCTCTACTTCAGCGATATCTGGATGCGCATATGTAATATACTGTACATGACCAAATGACTGTACTTCAGGAATAATTTCAAAACCGAAGCTTCTGGCATATTCTATAAAATCACGCACTTCATCTTTTTCGAGCAGCTCTCCTCCTGCTACCATGTCGCCATGTGGAAAAGGAGGTTGAAGTCCCATTTTAGCGGCACGATTACCTTGAAGCCAGGCTTCGCTGATTTCAGGATGTTTATCAAACCGCATACCTCCGGCAAATTCTATAAAAAGGGTATTATATCGCATTGGGATTAGAACATAGCGTATTAATCGTTTTGCAAATTCTATTTCTTCCCTAGGTGGTAATCCAAAGTGGAACCCTCTAAAAGGCTTATAAGGATAATCCTCTATTTCACATATTGGTACTTCTCCATTACTACAAATCTGAATAAATGTTTCAATAGCATACAGCAGTCCTAATCTTGTAGAAGCCGAGAAGCTGATCCCTTTATCATCAATAATAATTTTATATCCTTCTGTTTTGATATTTTCACACATATTTATGGAAATTAAATATTCTTTCTTATTTACAAATAATGGACTACTATTATCATCAGATGAGCAAGCATTGTTTTTCTTCTGCAAAGGCAAATTAATATCAAAGCGTTCAAAAATTCTTTCTTGTAAGTATTTAATAGCAAAATTGATATCTTCTGAATCATCATCTGTTGCAATAGCTTTAATAGAGTTCATAGGGATGCTTTTCTGTCCGTATTTAGCACTTACCGGAGTAGGATATATTATAGGTTTATCATCAATGACTGCTCCAATGATATCTAGCTTTGAAATCACAATGTCTTTTAATGATGCTTTAAAACGAATAATTAAAACTTCTGCTTTGATTCCAACAGGTATATTAAAGCTACCCTCAAGAATTGAGTCAGTTTGAGCATCGTAACGTCCTATGCACCGATGGTTATCCTTGTTAACACTAAAGACTTCAACTGCTTGTACAGCAGAGCCTTCTAAAAGACTTATGCAGACAGCACCTATAAAACATTCTTTTGTGAGATTAACTTTAATATCAACGCCTACATCCATAACGGAATCCCATTTCCAGCCTATAGGATTTCCCTTACACAAACTTCCTGTCCCAAAAGGTATTTCTTTGTTTTCTATATCGTCAGAAATAAATATTTTATTGGGTGGAAAATGATGATTAGTTCCTCTATATAAAAAGCTATAATTGCCGGCTAATCCCGAAGCTTTTGAGTTTAATTTTCCTATATACATAATTACACTCCTTTCATTTATATAGGTAGAAGTTGTTATAGAAATTTAGATGTTAATATAAAATACATGGGAAGCTTATAAAAAGACTTCCCATGTCAAAAAGTATTAAATTAACTAATTAACTATTTAAACTATTTTTTAGCCAATTCCATATAACGGTCATATGCTGCCTGATAGTTTTCAATAAGCTTATCAAGCCCCATCTTCTTAACAGCTTCAACGTAGGCATCCCACTCAGCATCTATGTCTCCTTCGCCAGCAATCCATTTAGCTTGTGTAGACACTATATAAGGTATAATGTCAGCAGTAAGCGTTGCATTTTCTTCAGTTTCTTCCTGAGTATATGTCACATCGGGCATATAGTTTTCAGCAATATAAGGAGCATAAGTATAATACTGATCATAGTCCTTCTGCATAGCAGTAGAAAACTTTACTCTTGTTTCAAAGAATTCGGCTGATATATAAGATGGTGGAAGTCCTGGTGCATACTTTCCACGAACAGGCATTTGAGCTGGATCTTCTGTTTCAATGAAGCTATAGATACCAATTTCGTCCTTTTCTAGCATGTAACCTACAGGACCGTATTGTAGCTCAAAAGACCATTCGGGATCGTAACAAAGGTCTATCCATCTCATAGTCTCAGGAACGTATTTATTAGCGCTGGTTACAGCAAATAATCCACCCCAGATAGCAGGTGAACGTGATTGCCACATCTGAGTTCCATCAGGTCCCTTTAATGGTGGCAAAGTAACATAGTCACAATTTTGACCATCCTCTATTGTACCTACTGTATATGGACCCCATGTAGTTACCCAACCGGAAAATACACCATATACCATAGTATCAGTTTGACCTTTTGCTCTGTATTGGTTAATATCATGAGTGAATACCTCAGGATCAATCAAACCTTCTTTATACATTGAAGCAAGCCACTTAACAGCTTGTTTATAACCTTCGGTAATTGGCTCAAAGATAACTTTTCCGTCACGAACAGAGACATGAGATGCACAGTCAAGGCTTCCAAAAGGTGTAAAGAAGCCATAACACCCATAATTATGGTTATTATGAATGAATGAAAGAGGAATTTCATCAGCTAGGCCATTGCCATTAGGATCTTCAGTTTTAAATTTTCTCAATACCTCAACAAATTCATCAGTAGTTTCTGGAATATCAAGACCTAGCTTTTCCAACCAAACACGATTTATATAGTGACGGTTATAAACAAGATTTGATCCAAGTTCTTGTACGAACGGCAGTGAATAAATTTTACCATCGGGACTGGTACTTACAATCCTAGTCTTTACATTTTGTTCAAACATTTTTCGAATATTAGGACAATATTCTTGGATTAAATCTGTTAAATCAAGCAGTACTCCTTGAGGTCCATAAGTTATCAAATCAGCAGAAGTTAGAGCACCGCCGTTACCTCCCAAAAATGCATCAGGTAAATCACCAGTAGCAAGCATTAAATTCTTTTTTTCATTCCAGGAAGCTTGAGGAATGTTGTTCCATTCAATATGAATGTTAGTTACTTTTTCGATTTCCTGCCAAATATACTTTGGATCATCGTAGCTTATTTCTTCTCCACCCTTGTTTGATGCAAAATGCAGAGTAATTTTTTCATTTACAATGGGATATCCTGTTTTGTTAAAATTGCTACTGGATTCTTTTTTTGGAGCTGTATTATTTGTAGTAGACTCTGTTGTCGATTCGGTTGATGATGGCTTTTGTGAACCTGCACATCCTAAAAGAAATGTTGAGAGTAGCATCAATGCTGCAATTAATGCTAGGATCCTTTTTAACATTTTCATTACCCCCTTCATTAATTTGTTTTAAATTATTAATTTTATTATCTAACGGAATTACTCCGTTATCTTCGCAATATCATTTTCCATCTAACCTTTGATAGCACCTATCATTACGCCTTTTATAAAGAACTTTTGTGCAAATGGATACATCATCAAAACTGGAACACTAGCTACAATGATCATACCATATTTAATAAGCTCTGCTCTCTGTTCAGCAGTACTTAAATTTTCTACTAAGTCCTTCATCATTTCCTGACGGGCTTGATTTTCAAGAAGTATGTTACGGAGAACAAGTTGAATAGGATATAACTCTTCTTTATTCAAATAAATCATAGCATTGAAAAAGGCATTCCAATGGGATACTCCATAAAAAAGTGCAATAACTGCCAGTAGAGCTTTTGAAAGAGGCAAAGCTATTGTAACAAAGAATCTTATATTAGAGCATCCTTCTATTTGTGAAGCTTCAAGCAATTCGTAGGGGATATTTGTACGAAAAAAAGTACGAGAAATGATCAGATTGTAAACACTCATAGCGTTAGGTATTACCATCGCCCATATGGAATTAATCATTCCAAGATTTCTAACTATTAAATATGTTGGAATAAGGCCACCGGAAAAAAACATAGTAAATGCAAAAATAAACATTATTGCATCTTTACCGACAAGATCTTTTCTTGATAGTGAATAAGCAGCAGGAATGGTTACAATCATATTAATAGAAGTACCTAAAACCATATATACCAGTGAATTTTTATAACCTGATACAATAATCCTATCTTTAAAAATTGCTTTGTATCCTTCAAAATTTATTCCTCTTGGCCAAAATAGAACTTGCCCGCTGCTTACCATTACAGGATTAGAAATTGAAGCTATGACTATAAAATATAAAGGATATAAAATTGATATGACTATTAATATGAGGATTGCATGATTAACAATATCAAATATAGTATCTACATTGAATATGGATATTTTTTTAGATTTGTTCATATATTTCCCACCTTTTAAATGATACTTCCGAAATCCGAAATAAGATTAAAATAATCCTACCTCAGTTACCTTCTTTGAGAGTTGATTTGTAATAAGCAGCATAATAAAGTTAATGACTGAATTAAAAAGCCCAACTGCAGTAGAATAACTAAAATCAGCGCCAACCAGACCTACTTTATAAACATATGTAGAAATTGTTTCTGACGCTTCCAGGTTTAAAGAATTTTGCATTAAAAACACCTTTTCAAAACCAACATTCATTATTGAACCCATGTTGAGTATTAAAAGAGTAACCATAGTAGGCATGATTCCTGGAATATCAATGTGTATAATACGCTGTATTTTGTTTGCACCATCTACAACTGCAGCTTCATGTAGCTCTCGATCTATACCTGTAAGTGCTGCTATATAAATAATAGCAGCCCAGCCCATATTTTGCCATAGACCACTAAACACATAGATAGTTTTAAATAACTCATTCTTGGCCATAAAAAATATGGGTTCCATACCAAAATAGTTTTTCAAAATTATATTGATAAAACCTGAACGTGGCGAAAGAAAAACTAACATCATAGATACAAGAACTACTGTGGATATAAAGTGGGGAGCATATGTAACCGTTTGTACAAATGATTTGAATCGTTTGTGAGCTACATTGTTAAGCATTAATGCAAATATTATAGGAACAGGAAAGTTGACACACAAGCTATATAGATTAATTGTAACAGTATTTTTAATAACACGCCAGAAATTTGCAGATGAAAAAAAACGGTTAAATTGCTTAAAACCAACCCAGGGGCTACCTGTTATTCCTTTTGTAGCAATAAAATTTTTAAAAGCCAGCTGTACTCCATACATAGGTCCATAATGGAATATAATAATGTATACAAGTGCTGGAATCAAAAATATGTAAAGTTGATAGTTCTTTAATATGTTTTTTAGTGTCTTTTTTGTGTGTGCTGAACACGGAGAACTAGTAAATGCACTCAATTGCAATTCCTCCTCCCAACTCAGTAAATTAGAGTTTCCATGAATCGGTTTTATAATAAAGTAAAAAATACAATCATTATCCGTTAGATACAAATATTTATATATGTGTAATTAATACAGCATTTAACATTGAATGTTAAGTATAAAATTGAATGTTAAGTATAAAATTGTATGGATTTATTTATTGAAAAAATTTAATTCAAATCGTTTTGTTTAACTGTATTGTAGCAAAATCCAATTTACATGTAAATTAACATTTTTTTACTCATATATGCACAAAATTACAATAACTATCTTTTTAAGTTTTTTCATTTCACTTGATTGTATATTATAAGTTAAGATATTTTTTCATTCCATGATACTATATATTCATTCATAAAAGTGTAGGCTTAATGTAAAAGTAGGCATATTTAGCGTAAAAATCGGCACATATAAAAAATGATAATAGAAGATTTGATTACTGATTTATGTTTTATAGTTTTTGAATAAAATTTAAATGATAAATTCAAATTAGACATTAATATATTGGCACTAGCATACATAGATGTTAGATAAACTTTGAAAAAGCTATTAGATAATATTTACAAAATATTTTATTGTGATACTGTCCTATACATACCTGGTGTTACTCCTTCTATTTTTTTAAATATACGAACAAAACTTGTTTCATTTTGATAACCTACATGTTGCATAATTGATCTTATAGGCTCATTGGTTGAACGCAGCAATTCCTTTGCCTTTTCAATTCGTTTGTAGATAAGGTATTCAGTAATAGTTTTACCGGTTTGATCTTTAAAATAACGGCTTAAATAAGATGGTGAGACTTTAAGGTCTTCTGCCATAATGTATACCGAAAAGTCTGGGTTGTTGTAAAATTCATCTATATATTTAAGTGCTTTTTTGCATAAATCTGAGTTTTGACTTTCGCGTTGGGCAGAGAATTCAGCACAGATTTCAACACACAATTTTTCAAGCAACTCAAAAAAACGTTCTGCAGTATTACAAAACATCAAAGCTTCCATATAATCCTTTGCAATTATTGGCAATATATTGTCTAGGTGGTTGATAGTTTGTATAATTGAATAGTAAACAGAGTAGCAAAAATGACGAATTATAAGTATAGAATTATCTTTATTGACAACCTTATTTTGTATTTTACTCAAAATTTGAAGAACTACCTTTAAATCTCCCTGACGAAGAAAGGTTTGTATATCGTATAACTCTTTATTTATCGATTGATTTCCAGAGTCACAGCTAAATAAGTTTATTTCTTCATAAAAGTTGATTGAATATAAACTATCTGCAAAACAAGAATCAATTGCAATTAACGCCTCTAAATATGATTTCTGAATTGATGCTATATTATTATAAGCTTTACCGATTCCAATACCGATATTTACATCGAATCGTCTCTTGAATGTAAGTTTAATATTATTTACTGAAAGTTTGATTTTTTCTATATCCTGCAAATGAGGAGATTTGCTTGAAACTATAAAAATAAAATTGTTGTTAGCTAAAGTGTCAGTGCCATAAATATTATATTGAGAGGGAAAATGATTCTCTACAAATGTTATGAATTCTTCATTTGTTATTGTAAAAGAATTAAATTGTTGTCTTAAAGAAACAATCAGCACTCTAAACCAATCATTATCAAAATGCATACCTACCAAGGATGCACTTTTATTTAGTTCCTCTTTGTTTGTAAATTCGCCTAAAATTATTTTCTTCAAAATATATGAGCGCAGTGCCTGTTTGTTGTGAGATAAAATAGAGCGCATAGCAATATCTCTGTTATAAAGAACGTTTAGACTTGTATGAATTATTTCAAAATCATCTTTATAATCTGTTAGTTCTTCTATTAAAGTTCTCGAGAAATTGTAGATTTTCATTTTAATTCAGGTAAATCTACCATAATTTTATCACATTAAATAATGTGCAAAAAGTTTTAACCCTCCTGCAATTCGAATAAATATTTTCACTTTACAGTAGGGATATTTTTTG
>DUMC01000113.1 GCA_012840075.1 Clostridiaceae bacterium
AAGAATATGTAGATAAAATGGTAATGGGATTGATTCCGTTATCAAGTTGGGATGAATACCAAAATCAATTAAAGAAAGCAGGCGTAGATGAATTAATTAAAATACAGAATGCAGCATATCAAAGATACCTGGAATTCAAAAAAAACTATATAAAACAATATAACAAATAATGTAAAGGACGGAAATAATATGATAGCAATTGGAGCAGACCACGGAGGTTATCGGCTTAAAACTGAGATATTAAATTATCTAAAGCAAAAAGGTTACCAGGTAAAGGATTTTGGTACTTATACAGAAACATCAGTTGATTACCCTGATTATGCATTAATTGTTGGAAATGCAGTAAGCAAGGGAGAATGTGAAAAAGGTATTTTAATTTGCGGTACCGGCTTAGGAATGTCGATTGCTGCTAATAAAATACCCGGAATAAGGGCTGCACTTTGCAACGATTGTTATACGGCAAGAATGAGCAGGGAGCATAATAATGCTAATATACTTGTCCTGGGGGAAAGAGTAATAGGCACAGGTCTTGCCTTAGAGATTGTAGACATCTGGCTGAAAAGTGAATTTGTAGGTGGGAGACATGCTTTAAGGGTAGAAAAAATCAGTAAGATCGAAAAAAACTATATGGAATGACTAAACTGTAAGGGCGTAGAATAACAAATAAAACGGATGTGTATAATGAATAAAAAAGAAAAGAAAAAATAAAAAACAGTATGAAAGATTAAAGTTTTAATCTTTCATACTGTATTAATTAAATTTAGATATTTAAATTTATTTTTTTAATTATTAAATAAATTTTTGAATATATAGTTAGCTATGATGCATTTATTCTTTTGGAGGAAGTAATTAATAAAGTTTAAAGAGTGCATTGAAATTCTTAAGTTACTTCATCCAAAATTAATAAATGCATTATTTGCAATTGTTATAAATAGGCAATATTATTAAAAAATAGGGGGAATATGAGGTCATATTATGGCAAAGGGATACAATATTGACATTAGAAAGAAAAACAAAAGAAACCTAATACTTAATATTATCAGAAATAATAAGTATATATCCAAAACAAAGATAAAAGCTCTTAGTAAGCTAAGTATGTCAACTGTAATATCATGCATTGATGAACTGATGGAATTAGGTTATATATATGAAGCCGGAGTAGGTGAATCAACGGGCGGAAGAAGGCCTGTCTGGTTAAAACTAAAACCTGACAGTGCTTATTTTATAGGGATTGAATTTAATGCTAATGATGTTAACGGAGCTGTTTTGAATTTAGCAGGACAGTTAGTAAATTCTAAAAATATTATAATACGTGGAGTAAAAGATGTTAATAAAGTTAAGGCAGTTATCATGAATTGTATACAAGAGTTTTTGAATGAACTTGGTGAGGCAAAAGATAAAGTTGTTGGAATTGGATTGGGAGTCCCCGGTTTAATTGATATGGAGAAAGGAGAATCAGTAAAGTACGTTCACGTTCCTGATTGGATTGGTATACCCATTCGGGATGAAATGGAAAAAAAGTTTGGATTTAAAGTATATATATCTAAAAATATACATGCCATGGCAATGGCGTATATATGGCATAAAAATTATAAAGCGTCGCAAAATACTTTGTTTATTTCTATTAGGACCGGTGTTGGAATGAGTTGCATAGTTAATAATGAAATGTATTATGGTAAGTATAGTGCGTCAGGAGAAATAGGACATATTCATGTTGCTGATAATAATAAAAAATGCAACTGTGGTAAATATGGTTGCCTTGATACTGAATTGGGGTACGATGCCATAAAAGAAAAAATAATTAACGGAATGAAAGAAGGAAAATTTAAAAAAATTAAAGAATTAATCGAAAAAAACAATTGTGAACTTGACATTGAATTATTTGTACAATCTATAGAAGAAGGAGATGAGGATTCTCTGGAATTACTACAGCAATTATGTAAGTATTTAGGGAAAGCAGTAAATTGTGCAATTATGATTTTGAATCCTGACAGAGTAATTTTTTCAGGTAACATTACCAAGCCAAAACAATTCTTGAATTATATTACCAAAGAAATTAAAGAGGGGTGCATGGAGGAGATTATTCAAAATATGGTTATTGAATGTTCGGATATGGGAGATGTAATTGGAGGTATAGGAGCAGCAGCGGTTGTTATGCAGAAAGAATTCGGATTTACAACAAAACCTATTTAAACCTATTAAAATTTACTGCTTTATTTTAAAAAATATTTTGAATTAAATATAAATAATGATATAATTCTTGCTATGGTAAAACAATTATTATTTAAAGGAGTTTTGCTATGGCAAGAGGGAAAAATATAGATTTGCGAAAAAAAAATAATAGAAATTTAATACTTAATATAATTAAAAATAATCAATATGTTTCAAGATCCACTGTAAAAACGATCAGCAAGCTCAGTATGACAACTGTCTTAAATACAATTGAGGAATTACTGAAAAATGGGTTGATATATGAAGCAGGGACAGGAGAATCTACAGGGGGCAGGAAGCCAATATGGCTTAAAATCAACCCTGACGGGGCATACTTTATAGGTGCTGAGTTTAATGCTAATGATGTAACCGGTGCTATTTTAAATTTAAAAGGTGAAATTGTATACACGAATAAAATAGTAATAAAAGGTAAATTAAGTAAAGAACTTATAATGAATGAAGTAAAAAACTGTGTTCAAGACCTTATGAATCAGCTTGAAGGGAAAAGAAACAGGATTGTTGGGATTGGTCTGGGAGTTCCGGGATTTGTAGATAAAAAAAGAGGCATTTCCATAAATTACGTTCACGTACCTGAATGGAGAAACATACCGATAAAAGATGAAATTGAGAAAGAGTGGGGAATAAAAACGTATATTGAAACTAACGTAAAAGCAATGGCCTTAGCATTTAAGTGGTATAAGCAGGATATGAGTTCCAGGAATATTTTATTCATTTCTATTAGGACAGGAGTCGGTATGGGTTGTATATTAAATAACGAAGTATATAACGGTAGAAACAATGCTTCAGGCGAGATAGGACATATATTTGTGAAAGAAAACGGGATAAAATGCAAATGCGGAAAGTATGGTTGTCTTGATACAGAAGTAGGTTATAGTGCGATAAAGAAAAAGATAATAGCAGGCTTGAAAGAAGGCAAATTTAGGATTGTAAATGAAATAATAGATGGGAATATTGACAAACTTGATATTGATGTTTTTGTTGAGTCGATCGAAAGGGATGACGAGGATTCCGTATTATTATTGAAAGAAACATGTAAGCTTATAGGAAGAGCAGTAGGATATGCAATAACGTTACTTAATCCTGATGAAGTAATTTTTTCAGGTGAGATATCATATGCCAAAAATTTTATTAGTTATATAAAGGATGAGATTGATAAAAATTGCCTTGAAGAGAGTAGAAAAGGTTTAATTGTCAGAGTAAACGATTTTGGTGACAGAATAGGAGGAATCGGTGCTGCAGCAATTGTAATGCAAGAAGAATTCGGATTCACTACAAAACCTATTTAATATTTTATTTTTTATTGAACAATAATATTTGTATCTAGTATTCAAGTTAATAAGTTTTATATTAATTGGATTATAAGTAAATAAGTAATATTTTCTGGTAGTTATTCAAGATTATATTTGTTTCAACAATTTACCATTGATAAGTAGTAAATATAGGTCTATATTTTTAACTTTTAATTTATTATTCTATAAAAATTTTCAAAAAACTAAAAATAGTTGACATATATATTCAAATATAATATAATATCGATAACGATAAAAGTTAGATTTTATGCTAATATTTTTAATACTTTAAATGATGTTCTCTTTGCAATAGCACATCAGATTGAAGGGGGATAGTTTTTTATGGAACAACGTAAATATAATCCATACGAACAAATGTTAGAAGTTCTGGATAAGTCAGCAAAAATGTTAGGATTAGAACCAAAAGACTATGAAGCATTAAGGTATCCTGAGAGAGAATTAAAAGTATATATACCTGTTGAAATGGATAATGGATCAGTTAGGATATTTGAAGGATATAGAGTACAACATTCCAGTTCGAGAGGACCTTGCAAAGGGGGGATAAGATATCATCAAGATGTTGATCTTGATGAAGTAAAAGCTCTGGCGGCGTGGATGACGCTTAAGTGTGCAGTTGTAAATATTCCGTATGGCGGAGCAAAAGGAGCTGTTAAAGTAAATCCAAGAGAATTATCTAAGGGAGAATTAAAAAGGCTTACGAGAAGATATACGGCAATGATACTTCCACTTATTAGACCTGAGAGAGATATACCTGCTCCCGATGTGAATACAAATCCTGAAATAATGGGCTGGATAATGGATACATATAGTATGTTTAAAGGTTATACAGTACACGGGGTAGTTACTGGAAAACCTGTAGAAATTGGAGGCTCATTAGGTAGAAGAGAAGCAACCGGTAGGGGGGTTATGATAATTACCAGAGAAATTCTGAAGAAAATAGGTATGTCTCTTGAAGGTGCAAGAATTGCCATACAAGGTATGATTTATATTGGATTTTTTAGTTTTAATCCTTTTTCTTTGCCAGCTTAGACAAGTTTAGTTTAGTGACTATACTTTTTTGACCATTTTGTTATTCTCATATATTTTTTTGCTACAAGAGTGAGATTATATGTAAGGAGTTTCTTTTTCGTAAGATTTACGGGAACTTTTTCTCTTCATGTTCTACTTTTATAATTACTTCCAAAGTAAAGAAATGTCAAAGAAATAATATAATATTTTGGATTTGAGACTCATTTTTCTTTTATTAGTCTTTACAATAAATTTATAAAAACATATTTTATGCTTCTATAAAATGATATATATTTATACTAAAAGTAGAAGGAATTCTATCATCATTCTTATAATTATTCTAATTATCTAATTAATAATAAATTAATAAAGGGGTTTTGGTTATGTTATTAAGGGAAATATTTTGGTTATGGGGGCACCCAGAGGGGCGATATAATAATGAATACGGAAATACAAAAAATCTCGTATGACACCTATGGAAGCCTGTTTATATCTTGGTGTACCTAAGGTGTAGTTCTTCATACTAACACGATGGCAGACCTTGATTATGAGGCTTATGATGTTGCCGTTGAATGGATGAAGAAACATGGGGATGAGATGGTGGAGGATATTTGAAAAATATTTTTTTTAAATAAATGGTATCTTATTTGATGTTATGTGTTAAAGTGTAACCAAATGAAGGTTCTAAAGCATAACCAAACGGAGGTTATAACCATGTTTAATTTACATGAACCAACGCAGTCACCTAACATAAATGACTGGCTGTTTATTGATGAATTAAAATCACCGCTTCACCGAAAACCTCACTGGAATCGATACAGCCCGGAACCAGGAGAATTATATTTTGGAAAAGGTGTTAGAATTTTAAAATCTTTTCCCGACCCTGAAGGATTATTAGATACAGCATGGCAGGATTTGGAGAGGTTTTTTTGCGATGTGGGCATACCGATGGTTGAGACTACAGAATTTGAAGCTGTAAAATCCGATTACATAAAATCAGGAACTTCAAAAACCATAAAAACTAAAACTGAAAAATCTTCATTTAGCGAATCAGAGATTATTACAATTAAAGCAATTGAAGGGGAACAGGGATGTTTCGAGAGTTATTGCATAGAAATTTCGAAAAATAGCATAACAATAAAAGCCGGAGACACTGAAGGTATAAGAAGAGGAATATTTTACCTTGAGGATCTAATATTGGAATCGGAAGGGCCGTTCTTGAAGCAAACTGTCATAAAGCGAACTCCTTGGGTAAAAAACCGGATATCTCGGTGCTTTTTTGGACCTATTAAACGCCCACCTTTTAATCGTGATGAATTAATGGATGATATAGATTATTATCCCGATGAATACCTAAACCGTCTTGCTCATGAAGGAATAAATATTCTTTGGCTTACCGTAGAATTCCGTGATATATGCAAAACCGACCTGGTACCTGAGTATGGTAAGGATAGCGATAAAAGATTGGAGAAGCTAAGAAAGACCGTTGAAAAATGCAGAAGATACGGCATTAAGGTATTTATATTTTGCATTGAGCCCAGAATATGGGGACCCGATGATCCATTGGTGTTAAATCATCCCGAAGTGGCCGGCGCGAGAAACGGAAATGATATTTGTTTCTGCCCGTTTACAGAAGTCTCCCAACAATATTTATATGAAGCTGTTAAAAGCATTTTCCAGAGAGTTCCGAAGCTTGGAGGAATAATCAGCATAACCCATGGTGAACGCACAACATCTTGCCTGTCAAGCGTTCCTGCAACTTCAGAAGCTGAAGTGAAGTGTCCAAGATGCTCAAAAAAAGAAAAAGGTGAAATATTAGAAGCAACGCATAAACCGATACTTCGTGCAATGCACGAAATCAATCCGGATGCCCAATTTATAAGTTGGCTGTATATGCCTTACGTCATACCAACTGCCCAATGGATATATACTATTTCTGAAAAGCTTCCTAAAGATACTGTTATGGTATTTAATTTTGAATCAGGCGGAGAAAAGGAACAACTGGGTAAGAAACGTGTCGGAGGGGACTATTGGCACTCGTATGTGGGTCCCAGCCATAGGTTCGTTGGTATGGCTAAAGCTGCTGAAAAAGCCGGAATACAAATAGGTGCTAAAATCCAAGTGGGATGTTCCCATGAAGTAGCAACTGTTCCTTTTGTACCGGTGCCGACGGTGCTGTGGAAAAAATATAAAGCTATGCGTGAACTTAAAGTAACAACCGTTATCCAATCCTGGTATTTTGGGAATTACCCTGGTATAATGAACAAGACTGCGGGAGAGCTGGTTTTTGAAGACTCTCTTGTGACAGGTGATAAAGAAGGTGATATGGAGTTTACCAAACAACATGATGAGTTTTTACATAGACTTGCGAAAATTGACTGGGGTGAATATGCAAACAAAGTTGTAGAAGCGTGGAAATATTTTTATATTGCATATTCAAATTTTCCAATGGACGTTGTATTTCAATACTACGGCCCGATGCATGACGGAGTGGTTTGGCCGCTGTATTTATTCCCCGTTCATAAACCACTTGCACCCACATGGAAGCTGGACTTTCCTGCTAGTGGGGACAGTATAGGGGAGTGCATGATATCATTTTCAATAAAAGAAGCTATTGCACTATGTAAAGAGATGGTCAATCATTGGAAAAAAGGTGTAGGAATTCTTAAAGAAATTCAACCTTATTTTAAAGATGATCCTGAAAGGTTAAAGGATATTGTCGTAGCTGAGGCTTTAGGAATACAATTTGAAAGCGGATTGAATATTCTTAAGTTTTATGACCTGCGCGACCAAATTCTACATAATTATAAAAGTGACCAAACAGATACGGACAGATTAGCGGAAAAGATGAAATTCCTCGATGAAATGAGGTCCATTGTAAAAGGTGAGATAGATAGAAGTTTAAAGATGATTGAGTTATGCAAATTTGATTCAAGACTAGGTTTTCATTCCGAAGCAGAAGGTTATAAATATTTTCCTGAGAAGCTTTTATGGAGAGTAAAGCAGTTGGAATACTTGCTAAAAGAAGAGTTCCCGAAAATGAGAAAACTAATTGAAAATGCCTACTGGAAAGAGCTGGAACGGCTAACTACATCGCTAGATGCCCCGGTATACAAATGTTCAGATTCAACACCGGCAAGGGCTAAAACTTTTGAATGGTCGGCAAAAGTTGAAGGTGAGGTTTTGCACATAAGTGTCAAATGTAATAAAAAACTATCTGATACTGACACCTCCGAGGGTAATAATGTTAGAGGTGGGATTATTAAAGATGATATTATTAAAGATGATATTATTGAAGATAGGCTGTTCTTACATATAAAAGTAGAAGATCTGGGTTATCCGTATAATTTTAACTTAAACCTTAAAGCCTCTGAAAAAGGCAATACCTCCGGACAATTTCAAGAGACCGTATGCAGAGCTTATACGGATATATACATTGGTTTTCATATTGATTGTTATTACGAAATAAAACATATCGACAAAAATATTATTGCA
The DNA here is from genome assembly GCA_012840075.1 of Clostridiaceae bacterium. Classification (GTDB taxonomy): domain Bacteria; phylum Bacillota; class Clostridia; order Acetivibrionales; family DUMC01; genus DUMC01. Next base: position 8,046 of record DUMC01000113.1, read on the forward strand.
GAATTTGATATAAACCTAGAGAAAATGCCGGGGTATAGAGGTCAATCAGCTCTGGCAATCAGTATTGTAAGGAATATAAAAACAAGTAAAGAAGCAATACAAGATAAATGGGCCGGAGAAAATCCTCACATTCGTCATAGATTGTGCCTTTCAAATTACAACCCGGAAGCCATGGGCAGGTTGGTATTAAAATAATGGGATCAAGCTTGAAAAATTATGGGTAAGGCTTTAATCATTTGTTTGAAAAACATAATTTGAAAAACATAACAAATAATTCAAACCTGATCTAGTTAGATTTTGTTTGATTTCATTAATTTACAATTTCTGGGAGAAGTAAAGGTTGGAGAGGTTGTATAGAAAAATTTTCTACATTATGGTATCCTAATATTAGTAATTATATTTATATTAGTTAAAAATTAGTCAATAATATATAGGGAGTGATTTCATGGAAAATTCTTCTTCAAGAGAAAGAAAAAATTATCACTATTCACCGGACGTATTTGAAAGAGATTACGTTGATAATGGCTTTTCAAAAGGTTGGGGCTTTCATTTTCCAACGAATGAAGAATTCTGGATAGATTGTCATAACCATTTGGATAACTGGAAGACGCACAGCGATATCTACAAGTTACTTGATCAATGGTTTTCCAGGCTGGATGCTTTCAGGCTGGGAAAGGTACTGGCAATTTCAAAAGATCCTGCTTCTCTCAAGGTACTTAAAGATGTAAGTAGCCAGGATGACAGATTTGCCTGGCTTATATGGATAGATTGTGATAAGCCGGATATAGGCACTTTGGAGAAAGCTCTTGAGCATGGGGCAGTTGGCTTAAAGCTACATAACAAGGTAATCATGCAGGGTTTGGTAAAACCTGATATATGGCTTACAGATGAGTGGTGCAAAATATTTGAAATGGTTGAGAAGGCCAACATACCTGTTTTATGGCATGTTACCCAAAGAGTTACAAAATCTCCCTACCATGGTGGCGGGTATAATCCATATTGGTCCGATGGACAGAAAAGAGGAGTAACATTCACAAATGAAGATTTATTGCAGATAACAATAAAAATCGCAGATATGTTTCCAAAGATGAAAATAATAGGTGCACACCAATATTATGTAGGTTTGGAAAGACTGTCGGAAATATTTGAAAAACATGAAAACATGTATATAGATACAAGCGTAGGTTTTTATTTAAGATGGGCGGATGATTTGTATGAAGAAGACAGAAAAATATATTACGACTTCTGTGTTAAATATCAGGATAGAATACTTTTTGGAACTGATTCTGCATTAAAATGCGGTGGAATTGATGAGTATTTGGTACAAGGTTTTCTTTGCCATTCCAGGTTTATAAATAAACTCAGGTTACCTCATGAAGTTCTTCAGAAAGTAGCTCACGTAAATGCAGAAAAATTGTTTGGCGTACAACCTGTAGACTACGCAAGAAGAGGAAATGTAAGGCCATAGGGGATCAAGAAATAGAGGGCCAAGAAAAGGAAGTGTAAGGCCATAGAAGATAGTGTTGACGATGTAAAGTATAATAAGAAATGCAAGGCCATAAGAAATTAAGAAATAATGTAATGAAAAAGTAATCTAAAAGTAATAATGTAAGACTATTAGGATTACTTAGAATTGTAATATAAGATTACATGAAGTAATAAAAAGCCATAGGAGGTAAGGTAAAGTTTTATGCGGGGGCTCGTTTTGGAAGGTGGCGGAGCGAAAGGTGCATATCATATAGGTGTAGTCAAATCTCTATATGAGATGGGGTTTGACTTTCAAGCAGTTGCAGGTACTTCAGTAGGAGCGTTAAACGGGGCTATGATAGTGCAGGGAGAAATAGACAAAGCTTACGATATCTGGTATAATCTATGCCCGGAGAAAGTAATTAGACTTACAGACACGGAACGGAGAGAATTAAAATATATCGGCGAACAGGAGAAAAGGCTTGGAGCAAAACTGGAAAGATTGAGAAAAATAATTGCAGACAGAGGACTGGATATTTCTCCTTTGGAAAGTTTGCTAAGAGCAGTTATAGACGAAGAGAAAATAAGAAATTCGAAGATGGAGTTTGGAATAGTAACATATGATCTTACGAGCAGAAGACCGGTGGAGGTATATAAAGAAGATATTCCACATGGGAAATTAATTGACTATCTTATTGCAAGTTCCAGTCTACCTGTATTTAAATTAAAAACAATTGATGATAAAGTTTATTTGGATGGCGGTATTTATAACGTGCTCCCGGTAAACCTGGTACAACAAAAAGGATGTAAAGATGTAGTAGTCATACGTACATATACGCCATTTGGTCGTATACGAAAGTTTAATGAAAAAGGTTTAAATATCATAAATATAGGACCGACAGAAAGCCTTGGACCTGTTTTGGATTTCAGCACCACAAGGGCAAGAAGGAACTTACTTCTTGGATATTTTGATGCAAAAAGAGTGGTATTAAAACTAAAAGGCAAAAGATATTATATTAAACCATTCAAAAAGGATGAAAATTTTTTTGTTGATTATTTTGTCGAACTTGATGATGCGCACATAAAATCGGTTTGCGAATTATTCGGCATAGAGAATACTTACGGCAGAAGGGCGTTATTTGAACATATTATACCTAAAATCGGTAATATACTTAATATTCCTTCAAATGCTTCTTATGGTGATATAGTTGTTTCTTTAATCGAACATGCAGCTCAAGTTCTTGAAATTGAACAGTTTTCGATCTATACTATTAAAGAATTGTTAACGAATATTATGAAAAAATATAGAGGAACCAGTGAAGATATAATAAAGCAAATACCGGCATTTATAAGAAATATGAATGTCATTTCAAAAATAGTAAAAGATAAAATTATAGTGAAAATTGCTGTAGAACTATTGGGTAATATGCTGGAAAAGGACTTGTAAAATTTCGTATTATACGGTATATTTTACTTACGATATTACAAATTACTTATTACGATTTACCTATTACGATTTAACTGTTACGAATTACCCGCTACAAGTTATTTGCTACTAGTTACTCGCTTAAATTACTTACAATATTGAAACAATATTGCGAAATAAATATTAACACGGTATAAATATTATAATGGCAAAGGAGAATAGGATGGCTAGGAAAATTAAGATGACAACACCCCTGGTTGAGATGGACGGGGATGAAATGACCAGGGTTATTTGGAAGCTAATTAAAGATATGCTTTTAGAACCTTATATCGAGTTAAAGACAGAATATTATGACCTCGGTTTACCAAAGAGGGATGAGACGGAAGACAAAATAACTGTGGATGCAGCGAATGCAATAAAGAAATATGGCGTAGGAGTAAAATGTGCTACAATAACACCAAATGCCGAAAGGGTAAAGGAATATAATTTGAAGCAAATGTGGAAAAGCCCAAACGCTACTATAAGAGCCATACTGGACGGAACTGTTTTCAGAGCACCTATAATTGTAAATTGTATAAAGCCATCAGTAAGAACATGGAGAAAGCCAATTACAATAGCAAGGCATGCTTATGGCGATGTTTATAAGGCAGTTGAGCACGCCGTTGAAGAACCTGCCAAAGTAGAACTGGTCATAACTTCCAAAGACGGAGAATCAGAGCAAAGGTTGACTGTTCATGAATTTGACGGACCGGGAATTATTATGGGCATGCACAATCTTGACAAATCAATTGAAAGTTTTGCCAGAGCATGTTTTAACTATGCGCTGGATCAGAAACAGGATTTATGGTTTGCAACAAAAGATACCATATCCAAAAAATATGACCACAGGTTTAAAGATATTTTCCAGGAAATATTTGAGAATGAATACAAGGATAAGTTCAGAGAAAAAGGCATATCATATTTTTATACATTAATTGATGATGCAGTAGCCCGTGTTATAAGGTCCGAAGGCGGATTTATATGGGCTTGTAAGAATTATGACGGCGACGTTATGTCTGATATGATTGCAACGGCTTTTGGCAGCCTTGCTATGATGACGTCGGTATTGGTATCTCCTGAAGGATATTATGAATACGAAGCTGCTCATGGTACAGTTCAAAGACATTATTACAGGTATCTAAAAGGAGAGGAAACATCAACTAACTCTGTAGCAACGATATTTGCATGGACAGGGGCATTGAGAAAACGAGGCGAAATTGATAGAATTAAAGATTTGATTGAATTTGCCGACAAGTTGGAAGCAAGTACGCTAAGAACCATTGAAGAAGGGGTTATGACAAAGGACTTGGCTCTATTGGCTGAGGTGGAAAATAAAAAGGTAGTAAATACTGAACAATTCTTGGAAGAAATAAGAAAGCGTCTTGAGGAAGTTATGTAGTAAAGATATAATTTATTATAAGAGAGATATAAAAGAGATATAAAAAAGGATATAATAAGAAAAAAATTTATTATAGGAGGTATTGAAAATGTTAAAAGTTGGTTTAGTAGGAATTGGTTTCATGGGGAGGACACACTTGGAGAATTACATAAAATTGGAGCAAGAAGGGTACCCGGTAAAACTTGTTGCTATATGTGATGTAGACCCACAAAAATTCGAAGGGAAATTTGTGGGAGGAAATATTGGAGATACAAGCAAACAATATGATTTCAGCAAGTATAACTTGTATACGTCCTATGATGAGATGCTTGAAAAAGAAAAACTTGATTTTGTGGATATAGCATTACCTACTTACCTGCATGCCGAAGCAACTATTAAAGCTTTAAATAAAGGACTTCATGTATTCTGTGAAAAGCCAATGGCAAGAACCTCCGAAGAATGTGCAAAGATGATAGAAGCAGCGAAGGCTAACAACAAAAAATTAATGATAGGTCAATGCTTGCGTTTTTGGCCTGAATATGAAGTCCTAAAAGAATATGTTGATAGTGGAAAATTCGGTAAAGTAACCGGAGCATATTTCTTTAGAGGAGGAGGAACACCGATTTGGTCTCATGAGAACTGGTTGTTGATAAACGAAAAAAGCGGCGGCGCTCTCTTAGATCAGCATATCCATGATGTGGACACTATCAACTGGCTTTTCGGAAAACCTGAAAAGGTTTCAACATCTGCTGTAAACGTTATACCCGGCAGCGGATATGATATAGTATCCACTAATTATATATATCCTGACGGTAAAGTTATAAATGCTCAAGATGATTGGACGTTAAACGGTGATTTTGGATTTGAAATGCTCTTTAGAGTAAACTTTGAAAAGGGAAGTTTAATTTACAAAGACGGCAAATTGACAATTTATCCGAACGACGGAAAAGCATTTGTACCTGAAGTTTCTACAGAGTCAGCATATTATAAAGAAATTAAATATTTTATTGATTGCTTAATCAATGATAAACCTGTAGAAATAGTTCCGCCGGAAAGCACAATGGAAACAATTAAAATTGCTGAGGCAGAGGTAGAATCTGCTGATAAAAAAGGCGTACCTGTAGAAGTGAAATAGCTTTTATAAGAAGTTATTTATAAGAGGTTATTTATAAAGAAAGGGCTGTTTATAAAAGAGCATAATTTATAAGAGGTCTTTTATAAAGGGTTAGGCTTGAATATTTCGCTTGAATAATTCATTTAAGCAAAGAATGTATGTTGGGTAAGAAAGCAAAAGGGGACGTTTCTCGAATGAGAAATGTCCCCTTTTTGTGTATTCTTTTTGTGTATTTTCCTTTAAAACAGAAGAATCCATTCCTCTGTCTAACACGATGTGAGACGAGAGAACCGTCCCCATGTCTAACTTGTCTATTAATCCATGTCGTATGAAGGAGCAGGTGCGGCTTTCTTTTCTTTTTCAGGTTTGTCAGTAATTGCGCTTTCAGTTGTTAGTATCATTGTAGCAATTGATACGGCGTTTTGAAGAGCTGTTCTTGTAACTTTAGTAGGATCTACGATACCGGCTTTAATCATATCAACATACTCTTCTTTATAAGCGTCGAATCCAATACCCTTCGGACTATTCTTAACTTTATCTACAACAACGGAACCATCTACACCTGCATTAATAGCAATTTGCTTGAGAGGTTCTTCAAGAGCTTTTAATATGATGTTTCCACCTGTTCTTTCATCGCCTTCCAGGGTCTTAACAAATTCTGTTACTTCCGGAATAGCATTGATAAGAGCAGTACCGCCACCGGGTACAATACCTTCTTCAACTGCAGCTCTTGTAGCATTGAGTGCGTCTTCAACTCTTAATTTCTTTTCTTTTAGTTCAACTTCAGTAGCTGCTCCAACTTTGATGATAGCTACTCCACCGGCTAATTTTGCTAATCTTTCGTTCAGTTTTTCTTTATCATAATCTGATGTAGTTATTTCAATTTGTCTTCTAATAGCTTCAACTCTATTCTTAATAGCTTTTGGATCACCGGCACCGTCAACTATTATGGTGTTTTCTTTTTCAACCTTGACAGTTCCGGCTCTACCAAACCAATTCAATTTTATGTCCTTAAGGCTCATGCCTGTGTCATCGGAAATGACTTGTCCACCGGTTAGTATAGCTATATCTTGAAGCATTTCTTTTCTTCTGTCACCAAAACCAGGAGCCTTAACAGCAACGCATTGTAATGTTCCACGCAATTTGTTTACTACCAAAGTAGCAAGTGCTTCTCCTTCTACATCTTCAGCAATTACTAAAAGTTTGCCTCCATTGCTTACAACTAACTCAAGAGCAGGTAACAAGTCTTGAACATTGCTTATCTTTTTATCTGTTATAAGTATTAAAGGATTTTCAAGCTCGGCAATCATTTTTTCGTTATCAGTTACAAAATACGGGGAAACATATCCTCTATCAAACTGCATTCCTTCTACTACTTCAATATAAGTGTCAAGTGACTTGGATTCTTCAATAGTGATAACACCGTCTTTAGATACTTTCTCCATAGCATCAGCTACAAGCTTACCAATTTGCTCGTCTCCTGAAGAAATGGAAGCGACAAATACCATGTCTTCTTTACCTTTAATTGAGTCGCTGTTTTTCCTTAATACTTCCACAACCTTTTCAGCGGTCTTATCCATACCTCTCTTTAAAATCATGGGATTTGCGCCGGATGCCACGTTTTTAATTCCTTCCCTTATAATTGCTTGGGTAAGCAAAGTAGCTGTAGTAGTACCATCTCCGGCAATATCATTGGTTTTGCTTGCAACTTCTTTTACAAGTTGAGCTCCCATATTTTCATAAGGATCTTCCAATTCAATTTCTTTAGCAATAGTTACACCGTCATTAACAATTTGAGGAGTTCCGTATTTTTTGTCAAGAACAACGTTTCTTCCTTTAGGACCTAAAGTTACCTTTACAGTATCAGCTAATTTATTTACTCCTCTTTCAATTGCTTTCCTGGCCTGTTCATCGAAAATGATCATTTTAGCAGACATAACCATACCTCCATTTGATTAGTAAATATGATAATTGATGTGATTTGCTTGAGATGTATTAGAATTTCCAGTGGCTATTTACTCTTAAGTACTAAAATATAATTGCTGTTAATCAAGAACAGCTAGTATGTCGCTATATTTTACAATCAAATATTCTTCATTGTCAATTTTTACCTCGGTTCCGCTATACTTGCTATAAAGAACCTTGTCACCTTTTTTAACTTCAATTTTTATTTCTTTTCCGTCAACACATTCACCCGGACCTACTTCAATAACTTCCGCAATATTAGGTTTTTCTTTAGCGGATGAGGGTAGAACTATTCCACTTTTAGTCTTTTCTTCAACTTCTACATTTTTGAGTAATACTCTGCTTCCCAAAGGTTTAATTTTCATACTGTGTCAACTCCTTTAAATTTAATATGATATTATAATAAAATAATGGTCTGTAAAACATAGTAAATGTTAGCACTCGACTTGACTGAGTGCTAACATTTACTATTTTAGTTAGACATTATTATTCTGTCAAGAGTTTTTTGCTAAAATTTTATAAACGGGAATGTAAAGCTTATATACTTTTATAGCCAATTTATGTGTTTTATTTTTAATTTTATGGTATAATCATTTATTGCGAAAACATTTGAAATATATAAAAAAATAAATTAATTGAGAGGTTGATGAAATGAGTTTAATAGAGAAATAGAAAGATCTAAGTAAAACAATGGCTCCAAAAGAATATGAAAAGTATATTAAAACATATTTTAAGAAAGAACAAAAGGCTTACGAAGATATATTGGAAAATCATGAAACCGTAATATCCGGGACAGTGAAAGAACTATCCCAGCGATTTAACATGACGGTTGAAGAAGTTGCAGGATTCATCGATGGTATAAACACAAGCCTCGTAAAGGAAATTGACCTGGATTCTCTCGAAGAAGATAGCATGATAAATTTGGAAGTTGATTTCAAAAAGTTATATTATAACATGCTTGAAGCAAAGGCAAGCTGGTTGTATAACCTGCCGCAATGGGACGGGGTTTTGAATAAAGAAACAAGGGAACAGATAAAAGCAGAATACAAGAAATCAAAAATCGCAATAAGCAATAAAGTCGGACGAAATGATCCGTGTCCCTGCGGAAGCGGCAAGAAATACAAAAAATGTTGCGGAGCGCAAGTGTGAAGACTTCCTTTACATAACATCCGGATATGCATGACGCATATGTGTAGGGAAATGATTTTTAATATGTAAATGTATTTAGAAATCGTTTCCCTATCAATTTTAAATCCAAATTTATGATTATTTCTTTCCGAATTCTACACCGGCTTTATATGCCGCATCTAAAGCTTCAGGATACTTTTTTATTTCGCCCTTCGTATCTATACCCGGAAAAAACAATTCACCGGAAGGCTTAAAACCTACCGAAATAAAGAAACTTCTCACAACAAGCCGTGAGTTCAAAAAGTATTTGTCTGTGTTCATTGCACCTACTGAAATGTAAAATCCCTTTTTAATAATATTATTAGTATCAAGAGAGGACTGATTTATATCATAAGGGTAAATCTTCTCAGCTTTTAACAGGTTATTCCTGACCCAAAAGGCCTGGCCTCGGTCAATAAATGCCTTTAATTGTGCGGTTACGGAAGCGAAATAAATCGGTGAAGAAAGCACTAATCCGCAAGCTTCATAAAGGTGCTCATAAATTTTCCAAATGTCATCTTTATATATGCACACTCCGGTATCATCACAAAAACCACACCCTGTACATGGTTTAAGCGTCATATCTCTTAGCTTATATGAAATTACGTTTTCATGTTCTTTCACACCTGACAAAAAAGCATCCATTAATATGTCGCTATTTCCACCTTTTCTGGGGCTTCCATATATAGCAATTACCATAATCACACCTCTCTCATTTTCACTAAATCTTATCAAAAACATACTCGTAAATCCAGGGTGTATATAATTTATATGATTATAATAATAATACAATAAAGTAATTTCGAAAAGCCATATATGCAGAATCCTTTTTCACAATTTACCTCATAATTGTAAAAAATCTACATACAACTAGTCTACGGCAATAAAAGTCACTGATAATATTGGGCCATGAGGTCCTAAAAATACTTTTCTCCGATAATAAACGCAAAAAAAAAACAGATTTTGAACCCGTTATTGATTTGATTAATAATGGCATTTACAGACAGAACGAATAGAATAATTATACTAATTTAATGCGGTAAATTTCTTGAAAAAGGGTATTTGCAAGGGTATATGCTGAATTTAATATTGAGTATTACCGATTTACATTGACTAAGTTTTGCTATTATAATCATCTTGTTTACAAATAAATCGCCTGATTTTTGATAATATGCATCAAGCTAAATTGTATACATAGAGTATTGACATAGAGTGCTGAAAGAGTCATGAAATGAAAAAGCCGCGAAAAATCGTACACAATGGCAAAAAATACAAAAACATTAAGAAAGGAGGGAATTTAAAATAAGTTGCTACCAAGTTGATTAGTCCTATGCCTTGCTATGTGTACGGTTTTATCAAAGTTATTTAATAAATTTTACAATAAAGTCATAACTGCATAAATAATTGTTGTTTTAAGGAGGATGAGGTATGAAGAATTTTAGAGTGATTTCCTACATACTTATTCTTGTTATGCTGGTAGGAATAATGACAGCATGTAAGAGTGACAGTAGAAAAGAAACAACAAATGTAGGTACGACTACCACAGGAACACAGCAGGATTCAACAACTACAGAGACTACAACGAAGGAGGAAGAAATCCCGAATTTCAACCCTGAAGGCTTCCCTATTGTGAAAGAACCAATAACGCTTACAATGTTGGCTATTCAACCTGCAACCATGATCGACGACTGGACACAGCACAAATTTTTCCAACGTGCTGAAGAGCTTACCGGTATAAGATTTATCTTCAATAATGTACCGGTAGATGTCTACAATGAAAGAAAACAGTTAGGATGGGCAAGCGGAGATTTACCGGATCTTTTCTTCAAAGCAGTGATTGGAGTAGAGGAGGAAGTAATATACGGAGAAGAAGGATTGCTGTTACCACTTAACGACCTGATTGACAAATACGCTCCCAATATTCAGTATTTGTTTAAGGAACGCCCGGATGTTAAACGAACATGGACGCTGCCTTCAGGAAAGATTTACACACTGGGTGGGGTAGGTGCCAAGGGTGTTCATCCTGCATGGTAAATTAATGTTGTCTGGCTTGACAGATTAGGTCTTGATATGCCTACTAACCCGGATGAACTTTATAACGTACTTAAAATGATAAAAGAGGGTGACCCGAACCAAAACAATATAGCCGATGAAGTCCCAATGTTGGTACAAAACACAACAAGACAGGTAAGAGAGTTCATGGAGAACTTTGGCATAGCTATGGATCCAAGTGGATTGCAATATGTGGACTACGATACCGGAGAAGTTAAATACGGTCCAATTCAGCCCGAATTCAAGGAAGCCTAGATATGGTTCAGAAAGATATTTGCCGATGGACTTCTTGCAGTTGAACCCCAGGCTCGAGCTCAAGAGCTAGGACATAATTACCAGTTGGGGCTTGCCCGTATGGATGCTTCATGGGTTTATGTCGGGTATGAGAATGAGTACAATATGGAATATGAGGTCTTGATACCCTTTGAAGTGAACGGTCGTAGAATTGCGCAGGGAAGAGACGGTATAGGAAGAGGTAATTCAGCCATAACAAGTAAAAATAAGTATCCTGAAGCAACCATGAGATGGCTTGATACATGGTTTTCTCCTGATGGAATGCGCTTGCTGCGTTTCGGTGTGGAGGGAGAAGACTGGAGATGGAGAGACGACGGCAAATGGGAAGTAATTTTAGCAGAAGGTGAAACAACAGCGCAAAAGATGTCATACACTTCAGCTCAGCCAGGCGGACAGCTTTCTTGGTGGTCAGATCATCCGGTACTGCGGGAGTGGTGGCGAAAGCAGTATTCTGATGTTAAAGATAACTATGATGAAATGGTAGAGAGATTATTACCATATTACTATATACCTTATCCTCAGGTCACCATTATGGAAGAAACTACCAGAGAGCTTGCAGAATATAGGACTGCTTTGAACACGTATGTTAATGATATGATGACAAAATTTATTACCGGAGAGGCTTCCATTGAAGCAGAATGGGACAACTATGTCCAGCAGATTCACCAGTTAGGTGTCAAGAGACTATTGGAAATTTACCAGGAAGCTTTTGACGCATTGGTTGACTAGTACCATAAAAGGAATTAAAGATGATGGGGGGGTTAACCCCTCACATCTTTATTACCTGATATTGACAACAGGAGTGGTTTTATGGAGCTTGGTAAAAGAATACCCGGGGCTTTGAAAAAGTTTATATTAGTTGTATTAATTCTTACTATAACTATCACAACAGTAGCATCGGCTGCTGATAATAATGAAAAACCACTAACACTAAAAGAGAGATTTGCAGCCGAGGGAATTAAGTTTTCAAAAGCTTATACAGATGACATATATAACGAAATTAACTACAGCGACTTAAAAGCCCAATATGAAGAAAAAGGGTACAAACCTGCACAAAGAGACGGAGCCGAAATAGAAATCATTCTGGATTTGAAAAATATAAAAACGTCGGAACAGCAGGATATACCTGTAAGCACAGGTGTTGGCGGAAAAGAAGAGGAAGTACTCGTATGGTATGATGATCACGAATTCTTTGAATGGGAATTTGAGATTGAAGTGCCCGGATTATATGAGATATTAGTAGAGTACTATCCCCTTCCGTCTTCTGGTGCGCCGGTGATACGTTCTTTTAAGATAGACGGAAAGTCCCCTTTCATTGAAGCTCACAAGCTTGAATTGCCAAGATTTTGGGTAGATGAAGGAGAACCCAGGCTTAATAATGTTGGTGACGAAGTAAGGCCGAGACAGAAAGAGATAACAGGATGGAGATATGCACCTTTTATAGATAGTGAGGGGTTCTACCTTACACCTTATGCTATTTACTTCGAAAAGGGTGTTCACACTTTGCGTGTGGACTACGTGCAGGAACCTTGCGCAATCGGGAAAATAATAATCAGGACACCTGATGAAATACCGTCTTATGCCGAAATAAAAAAGCTGTATCAGGAGAAAGGATACAAGAAAGCAACACAATCCATAAAATTTCAGGCAGAAAGCACAGCAATCGCTAAAAGTGCTACTACTTTAAGAAGAGAAACAGACGGCGACCCAATGACAGAACCTGCATCAAAGGGCTATAGGAAGCTGAATGTGATGGGAGGATGGAGATGGAGGACCGGGAATCAATCCATAACCTGGGAGTTTGATGTACCTGAAGACGGATTATATAAAATAGGGTTACGCATGGCCCACTGGTGGAATAACGGTCTTCCGGTATACAGGCAGATAATGATAAACGGAGAAGTTCCATTTAGTGAAATGCTTTCATATAAGTTCGTGTATGATGACAAATGGAGGTTCGAGTATTTGCAAGACGAAAACGGCGAACCTTACCTTTTCTATCTAAAGAAGGGGAAGAATACCATTACTATGACGGTTAAGTTAGGCGACTATACAACCATAATGCAGGACCTGAATAAAGACATACTTCTTTTGTCTCAGATGATAAGAAAGATTATTATGCTGACAGGAAGAGAGCCTGATATAAACTTTGATTACCAACTTGACAGAAACATACCGGGCCTTTTGGATAATTTTACTTATATAAGCATCAGTTTGCAGGAAAAAATAAAGCTTTTGGAGCAGATTTCAGGAATGAGACCCAGTATGGCAAATAATTTTCACACCATAAGTAATCAGCTTGACAGGATGGTGAAGGATCCCTTTACTATTGCAAGAAGGTTGAATGATTTGGAACAGGCACAGACAAATCTGGGGGCATGGCTTTTAAGCATGAAAGACAACCCCATGCTCATAGATTACTTTGTTGTGCAGCAGCCGGATTCTAAACCTCCCAAGGCTACTTCGAGTTTCTTCCAAAAGTTATGGGCTACATTTAGAAATTTTATAATTTCGTTTTATAAGGATTATGACAGTGTAGATAGTGTATATGATGAAGATCAAGAGTTTGAGGAAGTAATAACCGTTTGGGTTGCGAGAGGTACGGAGTGGGCTGAAGTAATAAAAGAAATGGCAGACTCCGATTTTACACCCAAGACCGGAATATTTGTAAATATGAACGTTGTTCCTCCTAGCCAGATGCAAAGTACCGGAGGAGGCACAGGGGGAGTCAATGCCCTTCTGTTATCAATTACTTCGGGCAAGGCACCGGATGTAGCTCTCGGAGTATCTAAGGACGTACCTGTAGAGTTCGCAATAAGAGATGCGGTTTATGAATTGTCACAATTTAATGGCTTTGAAGAAGTTAAGGAGAGATTTCTTGAAAATATATTTATACCTTTTGAGTACAGAGGAGGAGTATACGCGATACCCGACACAATGGACTTTTATGTAATGTTTTACAGAAAAGACATTATTGATGAGCTGGATATTACAATACCTGATACCAGAGAGGATTTATATAACCATGTTCTTCCTGTACTGTACCAAAATGGATTGGAATTTTATTATCCGGCTGAATTTACCCAGTTTCTTTATCAGCACGGTGCATCCTACTATACTCCTGATGGTATGCGATCAGCCTTGGATACACCGGAAGCATATATGGGATTTAAGGAGTGCAGCGAGCTGTATTCATTGTATGGGATACCGATTGTTGCTAATTTCTATAACCGTTTCCGTACCGGTGAAATGCCGATGGGTCTCGGTGGTTATAGTACATATATGCAACTTTCGGTAGCAGCGCCGGAGATTGCAGGCAGATGGGATATAGCTCCCATACCGGGCATAAAGAAACCCGATGGAACAGTGGACCGGTCTGTGGGGATTCTGGCACAACAGGCTAACATTATAATGAAGCAGTCGAAAAACCCGGAGGCTGCCTGGGAGTTTCTAAAATGGTGGAGCAGCGATAGTGTTCAGGAAAACTTTGCAAGGGAAATTGAAGCACTGGTGGGCGCAGAGGCAAGATGGAATACGGCTAATATAAAAGCATTCTCCAGTCTTTCCTGGGACAGGAACCATATTAAAGTATTTGAGGATTATTGGAAATGGGCAAAGGAAGTTCCTGTTGTTCTGGGAGGATATTTTTCCAGCCGGCATATCAGTTATGCCTGGAATGAGGTTATTCTTCAGGGAGTACCGGTGCGAGACGCTCTGGAAAAAGCCGTGAAGGAAATCAACCGAGAACTAAGGATGAAGCAGGAAGAGTATGGGATATTTGATTACCAGATAAAATAGCAAAATGGGGGTAAGAATTTTGGTACGCTCTACAACAGGACTAAAAGTATTTTGGAGAAAGCACGGCACAGGATATCTTTTTATGCTTCCTTTTTTGATACTTTTTTTCATATTTGTTGTAATACCTGTATTTACAGCACTAGGTATAAGTTTTACTAATTATAATATGCTTCAGCAGCCAAGATGGCTTGGACTTACAAATTACAAGTTGCTGTTCATGGACGACGACATTTTCCTTATAGCGCTCAAAAATACAATTATCTTTGCATGTATTACAGGAACTATGGGATATATAATGTCATTTTTGGCAGCATGGGTGATAAATCTTTTAAAGTTTCGAAATGTTTTTGCGCTTGCTTTTTATGCGCCATCTATAACCAGTGGTGTTGCAATGTCCGTTATATGGTTGGTATTTTTTTCAGGAGACCGCTACGGCTATCTGAATTATTTCCTGATACGCCTGGGTATTATAGGAGAACCGATATTATGGAACAGAGATCCCAGGTATATCCTAGGAGTAATAATATTTGTATCCATATGGATGAGCATGGGAACCGGATTTCTTGTCTTTTTGGCGGGACTTCAGAATGTACCGAGGGAGTATTATGAGGCAGGAGCTATAGACGGAATATCGAACAAGCTTCAGGAGTTGTGGTTTATAACGCTTCCGTTACTTAAACCCCAACTTTTATTTGGAGCTTTGAATTCCATAGTATCTTCCTTCGGTGTATTCGATATAGCGGTTCAAATTGCCGGAATGCCTAGCCCGAATTATGCAGGACATACGATAGTAGCCCACCTATATGATTATGCCTTTATAAGGTTTCAGATGGGGTACGCATCAGCAGTGGCCATGGTGCTATTCTTAATTACCTTCCTGCTTGGGCGTGTGGTATTCAGATTGCTAAGATCTGACTATTAAGATATGAGTGTTAAGATGTAAGGGATACACTGTTAAAGGATGCACTGTAAGGAGGATAAAACCAGATGACTGAATTAGCAACAAAGAGTAAGATTTTTAATGCAAAAAAAGGTATGGTGGCTAAAAGGAGATTTCGAAAAAAGATAAATCCACCCATGGTCATTCTTCATTTATTCATAAATACCAATGCGGCATATGCGAAGCAATATGATTATATAGTGGAGGACGGAAACAGGGTGCCCATCCCTCTCACTTATACAGTAAAAGATGTAATAACACTGGCGGGGGAATCAAAAGGATTAATGCTTGCGGAAGACCTTTTTATTGATAAAAATGATATCATATATGTAGCAGATACAGGAAACAACAGAATAATAAAGATGGACAGCGAAGGAATGGTACTGGATTATTACACCGGCCCTGAAGAACGTCCTTTTAAAAGCCCTAAGGGAGTATATGTTGACAATTACGGCCACATATTTGTTGCGGATACAGGCAACCGGCGGATTGTTCATCTGGCCCCCGACGGAAGGTATATTGAAGAATTTGTAAGACCTGTTTCCGAACTTTTGGATGAACATTTTACTTTTGAACCCAGCAAGGTATATGTAAGTCCTACAGGATATATCTATACCATGAAAGGTCAACAATTGCTGATGATGGATGCTCAAAACACCTTCAGGGGTTTTATTGGTGCTGCAGAAGTAGGATTTGACTTAACCAGCGTACTGATCAGGATGTTTGCATCAAAAGAACAAAAGGAACGAATTGCCAGAAGAATGCCTCCGCCCTATATTAATTTTACGGCAGGTCCTGATGAAATGATTTATGCTGTCACACTGGATTATAATGGAGGACAGATAAAGAAGCTGAACTCTGTCGGGAAAAATATATTAAAAAAACAACCTTTCGGAGAGCAGAGGGATGATAAAGGAGAGCATATCAAGCCTATTTTTTCTGACATTACGGTTGACCACAACGGTATTATAACAGTTGTGAAAGAAAGAACCTGCAAAATATATCAATATGACCAGGAAGGAAACTTACTGACTGTGTTTGGCGGTAAAGGAACAAGAAAGGGATACTTCCAGAAACCAAGCGCAATAGATGTGGACAGTCGCGGTAATATTTATGTACTGGATATGAATGCAAATAGTATTCAAGTGTTTGA
>DUMC01000015.1 GCA_012840075.1 Clostridiaceae bacterium
CGAGCGTCAAAATTTCTAATAGCTTTGCTATAAATTATCTCTGTAATATTTTTTAAAACCCATAGTGACATTTTTACTGAATAAAATTATCCTTTTTGAGGTGACATTTTCACAGACTATTGACACACCTGATTTTTTGATTGATAATTCAAATCTGCTGGTCCTGCAATAGAAATAATTGCACGAACATTTTCCGGGGGCAGGTGCAATCCGGTCCAAAGAGCTAAATGGCCACCGGCAGATGCACCGGCAACCACTATTTTGGAATGATCTAACTGCTTTATGACAGGATGAACAGCCTGAAGTAGAAAATTAGCAGCAGCAATGCAATCATCCCCGCAGGCAGGCCATGGAGCGTCATCTAAAAGACGATAATTTATATTAAAAACTGCATAACCACACTCTGCTATTAATATGGCTAAAGGTGTGATACTCGTTTTGTCCATTGCATTCCATGAACCTCCATGAATGACAAGTGCTACAGGAGCTCCTTCCTGATTATCAGGCAAAAAAAGATCTCCTAAACCTCGAAATCCGTTTTTATCAGCATATGAAATATTATTAATTCTTTTCATGTTAATCTTCCTTTCTACTTTTAACTTTCCCTCCTACTTTTAACCATCCTTCCTACCATACGCAAAACGGATTTTATTATTGAAACTCTATTTAGGAAATCTTAATTATAAGTTCCTTCAAGTTCTCAAGAAGTACTTCCTCAACATTCCTGGCATATTTTTGTATAAATCTTGTACTCCTGGCTTCATATCCGCCTTCCTCCAGGATTTTTGCAGTAGGAATATATCCAACATAACCGTTTACATAACCCAATACCATTGTATATCCCTTACTAAATAATTCTCTTATATGCACACCTATCTGATTGCATATCTCACCATCAATTCCAATTATTCTGAAATCATCTGACAACTTTACCATTGATACCTGTATTTCACCTTGAACAATTTCTTCATCTTCCGGTCTAAATTCTCTTAAAGGCTTTCCGTCTAGTGGAAGAACAATCTTTCCTGCATATGTTTCAATAAATAAATCGATTTTCTTCATTCCCTTTTGTAAGATGTTATATATATCATTAGCCAGGATTCTTCCGGTAAAAAGCACATCACTATAGAATGTATCCCTATATTCATCATCAGCAACAAGAATTGCCGGGTTTATGTCAGCACATGAACTCTGCAAGAACATTGCCGAAGCACCGGGAATTTTCTTTTCAAGCTCGCTTCGCGCCGCTCCCGGGTAATCAGCTGATATCTTTGTATTCCTTGGATAAAGAACTACAGGATGGCATGGACAGCTAAATAGTATTATTTCAACATCACCATGGGCATTTTTTATTGTAATACCATAAGCCAGTCGATCAATCTCCTCTTCCGGATTAGGTCCTATAACAATACCATCGGGTTTTTTCTGTCTTCTGCTCATCCCTATATAGGTCTCTCCGGTACTTATTTCCATACTCCCTTCCTTTGATGAAGCCATACATTTATCTACACAAATCATTATCCTTTCCTCGAGGAGTTTCCGATACCTAATGATATCGTCATAATCAGATACTCTATCTGCGTTCCATGCAAATGTTACAGGACCGGCATGTGTATGTATTGCATGTATAAGTACACTATTTCCGTCCAAGCCATATTTTTCTTTTATTAGTTTTTTGATTTTTAAAGCAAATGATTTATCAATCATACATACGTCAATAGAAATAATAAGTACTTTCTTCTTCCCATCATCCAACATCAATGCCATTGCGTAAAGCTCATCATAGACACCTGTAAAAGGTATTATCCTACTTCTGTAACCTGCCATATGCATAGGCCATTCAGGTGTAATCGGTTCTTTATGAAATGAAAATCTCATCTTTGCACTCTCCTATTTTTATAATCATTTGAATTTTAGCATTTAATTAAATAAACATTCTGCCTTATTTGTTTTATTCATTTTATAAATGTCAGTAGAAATATAAATATAAAAGATAAGTTATTGCTAAGTCAGCATAGCAATTATTAAATCATATTATTAAGTCATCCTTCTACTCTTGAAAATTCTTTTGTTCGTTCCGCGTTTTGTTTTCTGTAACTACCTGGTGTATAACCTGTAGCCTTTTTAAATGCCTTTGTGAAATGATATCGGTCATAATACCCTAGCTGTCTGGATATTTCATTTATTGACATATCGGAATTGGCAAGTAACTGCTTTGCTCTTACAATCCGTTGATTTTCCATGTATTGAGTGATAGTCATTCCCGTTTTTGCTTTAAAAATATTGTTTATGTAATTTTTACTCATACACATTTCACGAGATATATCACGTACTTTAATATTACCCGCACCATTTTTCATAATTAAACTTCTTATTTGAAACACAATTGAATCTCTCCAAGATTCATAACCTTTATCAATGGACTTTCTTTCACTGATTTGTTTGAATAACTTAATATACATTTGAAGAAGATAAGTCTTAACTAGAATGTGATACAATGGACCTTCATAACTACTTTCTTTTAACATGTTGTCCAAGATCATACTGTATATGTGGCTTTGGGTAAGAAATAATAAATCTGAAATATAAAAATCGCCGTTCCTTATTCCCGAAAGGTGAAGCCTTGCTTTGCTCATGTAAGTTCCAAGCCATAAAGCAGTGTAATCCCTGTTTTTTATAGGAATCTCGCAGTGAGTTAAACCTGGTAATATTATGTAGTAATGTCCTTCATTTAACTTAACAATCTCTCCTTTTATTTCTAAAGCCATCGTTCCTTCCAAACACATGCACACTTCTGTAAAATCATGGCAACTATCATAATACAAGCTATTATTAATATCAATCAATAAATTCTCTTCTATTTTTCCATTCTTATATAATATATTTGAACAGCTATATGGTCCTTTCTCACTAAACGAATTATTTATTATATTTATCGCCTTTTCAAGAGCTTTTATAATCATCCTTTCATTAATATCAATCATATTTACCACCCAACACCTAAAAGATCAGTGCTTAATGATTTACTTGTAATATCACTATATGTAAAATTACAAATAATGACTTTAATAATAACCATAATTTAATAATATAATTTATAAATATAGATGTTATAATAAAATATATCTTAGTTTTTTAATAAATGAGAGATATTTTAATGTAAGTTTTTGTTATTTTACATTTTTTTCGTTAAATCTTACATATTCTTATTTAAAATATAAAAAATTTTACTATTAACTTAATTGGTTTCAGTATTAATAAGTTACAATTTAATAGTTTTATCATATAGTTTTAACCTCTTTGTGTTTTTTTACATAAATCAAAGTTAAATTATACATTTATTTACTTATTTAAATGTTATAACATGTATAAAGGATTTTAAATTTCAGTGATATTTTAGGAATTCTATCTGTGAAACCGAATTTAATTTCATTCATATTTTATTTATACACTAGAATAGCTTTAGAAGAATAGTCGATTTAAAATAGTTGACAAACAAATACACATATTCATTTAATATCAAAGAGGGGATTGAAACAATATGGGAAAATATTCTAAGAATGACATCAGATTCTCATCGTTGTGGAATTCAGTCTGGAAAGCACGAAATGTCTATATGTTAATTATTCCCGGTTTGATATGGTATTTATTCTTTGCATATATGCCAATGTATGGTTTGACACTTGCATTTAGGACTTATAAGGCTAATCTCGGAATATTTCGCAGCCCATGGATAGGTTTTGAAAACTTTGTTTATGTCTTTAGAGATCCTAGATTTTTTGAGTCTATAAAGACCACTCTCATTATTAATTTTGGTCGCTTGATATTTTCCTTCCCCTTTCCAATCCTTTTAGCACTTGCAATAAATGAGGTTCGTGTCGGACGGATAAAAAAAGTAATGCATACAATTTTTACTTTTCCTCATTTTCTATCATGGGTTCTCGTATCTGGCATAATGATAAACTTTCTTAGCTTGGATGGCTTTGTAAACAGCATTGTCAAGTTTTTAGGTGAAGAACCCATTAACTTTTTAGGTAATCAAAAACTGTTTCTCCCGTTTGTATTTATCACAGCAACATGGAAATCTGCAGGCTGGAATTCCATAATATATCTCTCTGCCATTACCGGAATCGATACAGAGCAATACCAGGCTGCAGAAATTGATGGAGCATCACGTTTGCAAAGAATACTTTATATTACACTACCAAATATTATGAGCACGATTGCAGTTATGTTCATTCTAGCCGTGGGAAGATTAATGACCGAAGGGTTCGATCAGATCTTTAATATGAGTAATGCAGCAGTCAGAAGTGTTTCAGAGACTCTTGATATGTATATTTATAATATTACTTTTCGAGGAGCTGTCGATTTCTCGTTTTCAACTGCAGTTAGTCTTTTTAAATCTGTCATAAACTTGCTCTTATTACTTTTAGCAAATAGGGTTCTAATTTGGATATCTGGCAATGGACTTTTTGGCTCAAAGGAGGACTTGAAATAAATGGCAAGGAAAAATGTAAAAAAAAAATCTAGAAAAAAAAGAACTTCTTGATATATTTCTACTGGTATTTCTTGTAGCTTTTACTGTTTTGATTATTTTTCCATTCTACAATGTTGTAGTAGTATCTTTTACCAGCACCAAAGAATACTTTGAAAAATCAATTGTATTATTCCCGACAAAACCAACACTAGATGCTTACAGATTGTTGTTTAAAGACGGTCGTTTGTTGGTTGGTTATAAGACTACTTTATTAATAATGATCCTTGGACTTCCGATTAACATGTTTCTGACCGTTAGTATGTCTTATGGGCTAAGTCGACAAGGTTTACCAGGTAAAAAAATCATTCTAATGCTTATTGTCTTTACTATGCTGTTCCATGGAGGTTTTATTGCCCTTTATCTTGTTATGATGACTCTAAAACTGACAAACACAATATGGTCTGTAATATTAGCTTATGGCATAAATACATTCTATCTTATTATAATGCGGAATTATTTCATGACATTGCCAGAAGCACTAGTTGAGTCTGCCAGATTAGACGGCGCAGGTGAATGGCGGATCATGATACAAATTATTCTACCTTTATCTAAACCAATTATTGCAACTATTTCGTTATTCTACGCTGTTGATCGTTGGAATGAGTGGTTCAATGCATTACTATTTATTCGAAAACCCAATATGGTTCCACTCCAACTAATACTCAGGAATATTGTTATTGAATCGATTCTTATGGTAGAAGCTTCCTCTGAGGGAGTAGGTTCGGCATTAGCATTGGATAAGCAAATTTTTCCTATGGGAGTAAAAATGGCTGCAGTATTAGTTACTATGGTACCAGTAATGTGTGTGTTCCCGTTTTTACAAAGGCATTTTGTAAAAGGCATCATGATTGGTGCAATTAAGACTTAAGAGGAGGTGTTGTGAAAGAAAAGTGTTAATTGTATAAACACTATCTAAGCACTATTCAAAATAAAATGTGTTCACAAAGCATTGCTGATGTACTTAATAAGAAGCTAAGGCAGTTTTAGCTAAGAAGGAGTAAAATTCTAAGGATAAGCGGAAAAAACGAGAATTTAAAAAATAATAGGAGGAGGGTAAAAAATGAGAACTAAAAGATTTCTGTTTACATTACTTGCAATAGTCATAATGATTTCACTAATTGCATGCACATCCAAAACCGGAAGTGATAAAAGCAAAGAGGCATCGGAAACAAGTTCGCAGGAAGTATCTGGTAGTGAAAAACATATGACTATATCTTATGCAACTACTCAAGTTGTAGAAGGCGTAGATTACAACGGTGATGAACTATCTAAGTACTTTATGGATAAATTTAATATCGATTGGGAGATTATTCCCCTGTCAGGTACCCAGGCACGTGAATAATTAAACATATGGGTTAGTACTAACGACATGCCTGATATTGCAGTTTTTGATTATGTTCATGGTGATGCCAAAAATTTCGTTGAACAAGGTTTAATTAGACGCTTACCAGATAACTGGAAGTCCCGATGGAAAAATGTTGAAGTTGCTTATAATAATACAGGTATAGGACCTGCATTGGAAGAAATATTCGGTGGTACTTACATTTTACCAAAACCAATTTTTTCTTCAAATAAACCAACCGATCCACTAGTAACGCACGTAAATATGGTAGCTCGTTTGGATTGGCTTAAAGCTATTGGAGCTGAAATTAAGGATACCTATACAACTAGTGAGATTATAGAACTCGCTCGCAAGATAAAAGAAAAGGATCCAGGCGGTCTCGGAGATAAGTTGCTACCTATTAATGGAACCTATGCTCAATTATCATCTATGTTCGTCGGTGGAAATAGTGCGCATGCTATGCGAGCCAGTCAATTCTACAAAGGTGAAGACAACAAATACCATTGGGGTCCGGGAGAAGAAAATGTTCTTCTTGGTTTAAGACTATATCAACAAGCTTACCGTGAAGGATTAATTAATCCTGAATTTTTCAATTTAAATACTAGCGATGTACTCCAACAGTTTTATACTTCATGTCAGACCGGTATTATCCGTTACAATTGTCAGGCAATGGACTTCGTAAGATATAATACCGAGTTGAGAAAGAATCTGGGTATTAATACCGATGAAGATCTGGCTCATACAGCTGTAATTCTGGGCGAGGATGGTAAATTCCATGCGCAAGAAGTCACAAACTTCTGGACATCTATAATATTCTCACCAAAAATCGAAGAAGAAAAATTTGAGAGAATTATGGATTTATATGATTATGTCTGTTCAGATGAAGGTCAGCTTATAGTTCGCCTAGGGTTTGAAGGTAAAGATTACACTGTCAACCCTGACGGCAGCTATAATGTCCTTATACCTGAAGGTAAAACTTTGACTGATATATATCCATCACATCATCCACTTTACCAAAATATGATGATATTGTCCGATGACTTTACTATGGTAAGTCCGCTTTATCCGAAAAAGTACAGGGATAGATCCTGGGAGCTATATCAGATCAAAGCTAGGTACGGTAAAGATACTATTAAACGTATTGATTGGAATGTCTACTTTCACGATTCACCTTCAAGCCGGAAAGTCAATTTTGATTATGAAATGGAATATGCGCAGCTCATATTGATGGAAGGTGATATAAAGGATAATTGGGAGAAATGGAAAGCCGAAAAAGCTCCTCTCATTAATCCTGTTCTTGAAGAATTGAATGCACTAATCAAATAAGACTTTAAATTTTTGCTAGCTGAAAACATTTCTGTAATTTGTATTTTATTAATTTTTATTCTTATTGAAAAAATGATAGCTTGACATGATTTATGTCAAGCTATCATTTATTGATAATTATAAGTATTGAATATGGACGAAAGGCTTTATATCTATTAATTTGCTACAAACTAGTCTTGCAAAGGAATAATTAACGTTTCTTCCGCATATGGAATAATACCTATCCAAAACATAGATATACTTTGAAATTGCAACCTATTATCAACGTATCAAACCCTTGCCAGGTGATAAGCATTCAATTGGTAATATGATTCTGATAATTTTACAATTTAATGATTAATTCTTTACTAGATAAATAAAAACTAACCAGAACCTCTACAATATATTTTTCTATATTGACCGGGTGAGAATCCTGTAGCCTTTTTAAAGGATTTCCCAAAATGATATCTATCATAATATCCCAATTGGCTTGATATTGCATTGATTGTTAAAGTAGGGTCCTTCAATAGCTGCTTCGCCTTATTAATCCTCAGATTTTCTATATACTGCATAATAGTTAATCCTGTTACCGACTTAAATATATTATTCATATGATTTTCGCTAATACAAACTTCTTTGGAAATATCTCGAAGTTTTATATGTGCAAGTTGAGACTTATTAATAAAGTCAATAATTTCTGATACCACATATTCTTTCCAAGTAGAATAATTTGTACCTGCATGTTCCCCAAAACGTACTTCCCTTAGTGCAATTATATACATTTGCAGCAAACATGCCTTAATTGTTTCCTCAAAATAACTCTCACGGTTTTGACTCTCACTTTTAATCCGATTCAAAAGCAGATTATATTCATGGCTGTGTTTCAGAAAAAAGAGATCAGAAGTAAAAAATACACCATCCCTGCTTCCTGATAAATGTAATCTCACCTTGGATACATCAATTACAAGCCACATTGCTATATAATTTTGATTTTTTATGGAAATCTCACTATGTACTAGCCCTGGTAGGATTAGTCCTGCATATCCTTCTTTCATTTCATACAAATACTCTCCCATTCTAAGAACAAAATTGCCTGTTATGCACAAACAGATTTCGGTGAATTCATGGTGATTAGGTTTAATATAACTTTCATACTCGTCAGATTTCAAGTTTATATGTGTAAAATGCAAACAATTATTAATTTTATTAGTATCTAATAATAGCCAATTTTTGTTAAACTCATTACTAATTATTCTCTGAATAGATATCTCAAGAGCTTCTTCTAATGTGCTATCCTTAAAATTACTCACTCCCAACTCAATCCTTGTTTTTAGAAGTATTTTTAAGTTATTGTATCACACGAATTCTATGTATGCAACTTTTTAGTATTAATGTAATAATGGGTGCATTAATTGATAATAAACCAATGCACCCGTTAGAGAAGCTCTTTGCGATATTAAAATGATGTTAAAGATTGTTTGAAATCAGCTTATTTAAATGTAAATCAGACTTATTTAAATGTTTTGTTTAAAGCATTCCGCATTCTATCATGTTTAAAGGATTCCACCATCAAAAGCCAAAAGCTTGAATCATTTAACACTTCTATAATAATAATCGATTAATTCCTTCTTATTCTCTCTTAATTTTACAAGGGCATTAACTATATTATCACAGCTTTCCCTGTCTGTTAACAGTACAGGATGGAAAAAGCCAAACGCTTCTTTTTCATATGCTCTTCTGCATACAGGTATATTAAATCTCGAAGGATTAATTGCTTTCCAATATTCTTCAGACAACTTATGGGTGTTTTTAGAATAAGGTCTATACAATGGGCTGTTATCAAGAGGTACGTATGGTCTACCGCACTCTACACTGTTTTCCAGTTCTGCTTGTAAAGCTTTTATGAAAATCTCTAAAGGTACCATTTCCCATTCCTCTGGTATATATTTTAACATCCAGCGAAAATACGCCTGTTTTGTTATCTTTTTATTTCTATAGAGAACTTGTATACCTTCAATATCTTTAATTTTGCTTTCCATATAAAGGACATTTTGTTCTCTCAACTCAATTTGCTCGTTAAGTCTTGATAGCTGGGCTATCAATATTGCCGCCTGAAATTCCGTCATTCGATAATTTCCGCTTTGAATGCAACGTGCACCTGGATAAATAGGATTTCCTATATTTCTTAAAGAACCTAGCAATTCTCCCAATCTGTCATCATTTGTAGTCATAATGCCACCTTCACCTGCGTTAAGTGTTTTATATGCTTGCAGGCTGAATGAACCTATATCCCCAATTGAACCTACTTTTTTACCGTCCCATTCCGACCCATGTTGATGTGCACAATCCTCAATCACATAGAGATTATATTTCCTTGCAATAGCCATTATTGCATCCATATCAGCAACTCTTCCGTACAAGTGCACGGGAATTATGCATTTCGTCCTTGGTGTTATCGCTGCTTCAATAGCTTTCGGATCTATTGTATACGTGTTCGGATCAATATCGACAAGTATGGGTATTGCATTTACATCTAAAACAGCGGCTGCAGTTGCCTGGAATGTCAACCCCGGTACAATAACTTCATCACCGGGTCCAATTCCAAGGGCTTCAAGAGCAAGTCTAAGAGTTACTGTGCCGTTAGCGGCTGCGATACCATATTTGACACCGCAAAATTCTGCAAATTTCTCTTCAAATTCCTTTATCTTAGTACCTCCAATACCCCAGAAACCG
This sequence comes from Clostridiaceae bacterium, assembly GCA_012840075.1. Classification (GTDB taxonomy): domain Bacteria; phylum Bacillota; class Clostridia; order Acetivibrionales; family DUMC01; genus DUMC01. The sequence continues at coordinate 9,918 of DUMC01000015.1, forward strand.
CTTTTTATAACTTCAGTAACCAGATCAATTTCTGTCTGGTCAAATATAGGCCACTTTGGCACATTCACTTTTCCAACTGATGGACCTCCGTTCATTGCTAGTTTTTTCATAGATGCACACTCCTATCCTTTAAATTTTAAATTTAAATAACCAAGACATAATGTCTTAAATAAAACATATTATTACCTAAATAAAACATACTAAATAAAACATATTTTGACAGAATCAATCCCAAATGGTTTTTGCATATAGCTCTCAGTCCATGTTTTTGTGTCAGGTATCCTATTTTCCTTCAGATACCAATCCGGATAACTTGTGTGAGTCTCCCGATCGTATTCTCCTGTCCATGCTTCGCTCCAGCATTGGGTATCTTCTCCTCGAGGTATGTGATAAGGTCCGAGAAGATTTCTCAGGGTATTAGTAAGTTCTATTTCTATCGTGTTTTCTCCCAAAACAAGCATTCCTGTAATATCTACCTCATATGGCTTCCATCGCAGAGTTCCTGCATATTTGCCATTTATAAATACTTTTCCTACACATGCCCTGAAATCATCAACTTTTAAAGTAGCTTTTTTATGACTGTTAATATCATCCACATATATTTTATTTGATAATACAACGCTTCCTGCATAGAAAGGATAACCTGCTATAGTTAGTTCTCTCCCGACATATTTTTGCTCAGTTCCTAATCTAAATTCCCTGTTAAACCTTATGTATCCGGTATCAGTTGGTTCTAAGGTTCCATATACCCCAAATTCTCCTATAAGATATATTGCTTCCAGCTCAACACCAGATAGGTTTTGGAATAAGCTTGTTAATACACTTTTGGGTTTTTGCAAAGGCTCAAAGTACCTTGATGCTTCGATAACATTTAACCCTTCTCTCAAAGTGCCGGATATATTTATTGTTTCAAAGGATTTATCTCTAAAGTATTCATCGGTCTTTTCCATTATGATCGGCGTACCGTTAATGGAGATACTGTATTCTTCGGGTTCCTCAATTGCAAGTTTTACATCTTCAGGCACATGTGAAACCTCGAACTCAAACTTCAATGTTACCTGACCTCTGTAATCTTCTTTAGTAAGAATCTGCTGTACTGCCAATACAGGATATAGTTCGGAATAATCACTGCCTTCTTTTTTATATCTGCAAAATTCAAGTGGTAATACATTAGGATCTTTTCTCTTAACAGTCCACATATTAGTAAGAGCTATTGACTGTATAAGTTTTGTTGAATTTATAACGGTTGTTACTTGATCATCTACTTGATTATCATCTACTTGATTATCATTTATTTGAATATCATCTGCTTGAATATTACCTGATTGAATATCATTTATTATTTCAGCATCCATAACCTGTTTTAGCACAAACATCTTGCTGCCACCTGCTTCAAGTTCTACGTCTATTTTTGTATTTCCACCATTCCTCTTAGCATCTATTTTAGTTATAATGCCATTTTCAGCATTCCATACTTCCACATCATATATTCCTTTGATATTCAAGGTTCCTTTGCGGCCTCTGGTATCATCGCTATTAAAAATAAACACAATCTTTCCATTATCAATCGCCTTCATATTAATCCATATACTTGTGCTGTCATCAGCAGATTCAAATACATAGTCTCTTTTACATACCTGACTAATTACCTTTTTTAAATCATTGATATTGTCAACATACTTTACTCCTTCAATTTCTTCAAATCGATTGTCCGGTATACCATCTATCATGTAAGGTGCTCTGCCTTTAACAATAATGTTTCCACCTTCTGCTGCAAATTGCTTGAGGAGCTTAAGCGTGCTTTCCCTGATTACTTTCAAATCAGGTATTATAACCGTTTTATAAGACATTTGTCCGACTTTAAGTTTTCCCTCCTCAACCTTGCCCCATTCCGCAATTGTATCTTCATCTCCCAGGTTAAAAGGAAGCTGAATACCGAGCAGATTTCTAAGCAAGTCCGAAAATCTTTTATTCATACGAAAAATCTCGTTCTTACTATCATATTCTACAGTTACTACCGCTGACTTGCTCATGGAAACTAAATTTTTATACTCCATGAAAGCAGTTTCTATGGGATGTAAAACCAAGACATCCACCATTGGCTCTCCTTGGTACATCAATGCACTTACCCTGGCACAGTAGTCAGTTACCTCTTTATAGTACTTCCACCAGGGCTGCTGATATGATATATGCGGAGCATAAAATCTCTTTCTTTGTCCTTTTAGTGAATAGAATATTCCATGAACACATCTGCGGGTTATTCCCAGAGATGCAAAATAATCGAATATGTATTTTTGTCTTTCAAATGTTATACTCTGTGTGCTAACCCCATACATCTCGCAAAGAATATCTTTTTTTCCTGCCTGATATGCTGCACTCACACATTGAAGTGGTGTCATAAGAAATTTTGCTTGGTAGCTGGGCCATTCCATACTGTTAGTCAAATGGTCGATTCCAGGTATATCCATATACTTATATAAAGGCATAACGCTACAAGAAAAGCCTACTTGTCTTTCAAAAGTATCCTCTCCCATCAAATGTCCGCTAAATTTAAGGTTATGTTCCCTGCACCATTTACTGACAGTTTCAAAATATGAGTTTTTAAGCATATGCAATATTGTTCGCCAATAATGGTACCTTACAGTCCTATAATCATCCTTATCAATAAATAACAATTCGATTTTTTCCAGGATGTTGTATCCCCACATTTTTTGAAACTGTTCCGGAAACTTATCCGTCCAAGGTAGATTAGGAGGAATAAAATGTGGTTCATCTACCCAAACAGATACAATGGTCTTTCCAAATTCATCTTTGAATCTCTCCCATGTATCTTCATATGCAATTTTCATATAGTATTTCATTGCATCCGGATTCAAAAGATCCAGCGTATACTTAACCATAGATTTGTAATATATTGCGTCTTCACTTTCAAATAAAACCACTCCGTCTATTTCATTTTCTTCATCTTTATTAGCCATTTTTATTACCGTATGAGTATATTCATCGGGCAGTTCAGGTATGCCGCCTGGCATATATCCAGCCTGTAGAAAAACCTTCAAGCCGGTTTCCTTTGCTGTTTCAATAATAACTTTCATTCTGTCCATGAAATTTGGGCCAGGATAGTCTGATTTTAACCCACGAAAGGTCCTTGCTATAAAAGCACCACATCCTTTATCTTTCATCTCTCTAATTTGCCTTATAAGTTCAGCATCTTCAAGCTTGTCATTAAGCATCCACAAATCGGTCCCCCTGTATTCAGGACCTGGCATAGAGAATTGTGAACTATCAATCATATAATATCATGACTCCTTTCTCTTGATTATGCTCTGTTGGTCTTTGCATATTACAAAACCTTGTGTTCCTGAACAGAAAACAGCATTAAGAGCATGGTTAAACCAGAGTATTGGAAATATATTCAAGTATCACTGACTCCGTGTTATCTGCAAATGGTGCAGGTATTCCGCTTTTTGTATATGCGCATACAGCTTCATATCCGCCTTCTGA
>DUMC01000114.1 GCA_012840075.1 Clostridiaceae bacterium
ACCCTACTGGAATTTGAAAAAAACAATTTTTCGTACCTATTTTAAATTGAAAATTTTCACTAAATTATGGTAAAATCAGCCTGATGTAATTTGAAAATATTTTCTGATTTAATTTGAAAATCTACACTATAGTAATATCGAGAGAAGAGTTCTCTTATTTTGTTAATAACACAGCTTTGCTTGTGGTGAGTAAATTAAGAGAAAAGAATTTGATATGAGAGAGATAAAAAATGTATTGTCAGAAGACGGAAAAGTGATGACCTGTTGGATATATATCTATGCAGATGAGAGATATGTCAGAGAAAATGGAATACCAGTACCGGAGGGTGACTGGAGAAAATTTATGATAGATAGGGGGATTTTACATGAATAAAAAGTATTATTTTGCTTATGGTAGCTGTACAAATGTCGAGTCATTCAAGAATACTATGAGGAAAGTAGGTTATGAAGACAAATTTCATATTTGTGGGGTTGGAATACTAAGTGATTACCGGTTGGCTTTTACAAGGAATTCTTGCAATTGGAAAGGTGGTGTTTTAGACATAGTAGAATCACCTAGGGATTATGTTTTAGGTGTAGTTTATGAAATACCTGAAGAGGCAATATCAGCAATAGATGCAAGAGAAGGTGCGCCTACTTATTATAAGAGAATAGATAAGATTAAAGTTGAATTAGGGCATGACCAGATAGAGACATTCACATACACGGTAGTTGATAAACATATGGATGAAATTGAACCTTCAGAGAAATATTTCGATGTGGTATATAGCGGCATGGGACATCGTTTTCCTGCAGATTATATAAATGAATATTTAATTAACCACTGCAAACAACGCTTCGGAAAGAGCTTCGTAAAAACTCCGCAAAACAAATTGTACCATGACTATGAAAAGCCGAAAACAGAGTTTATGAGGTTAAATCCCGAGTTTTATGAGCTCTTAAAACAGATGGCATTGTTTTTTGGAGATGATAATAATAAAGCTGAAACAGTGAAGCCAACTCCTGAAATGTTCCGATTACTGGCAAAGTGTGCAGAAGCTGCAGCAAGGGGCGAATTGGATTTTGGACATATGATACCCAGAGAAATGTATAATCGGCTGGCTAGTGAGTTCCAGAGGATTAGCGGTGTTAGGGTTAAAAGTTTATAAGAATAAATTTACTCTTAGAAGACAACCCAAATCGCATTAATTAAACGGGTACTGCCCCGACATGAATGATTTCTTGAAACCCAGGTAGGTGATTTCCGGCATTTTTGCAATTGCAGGTGCACTCATGCCTGCGTTGTTTAGAAGAATCATATTCGCACGGAAAGAGGTTTGTCCTTTCTCGGCTTTGCTCACTCTTTCCAAACGATATTTTTCTTCTGTTGTAAGTTCTATCTTTATCATATGCTGTAACCCCCTTTACCTATGGGGTTATAGCATGTATTTACGAAATAATAACTGGTAATGTATTCTTACTTAGGAACAGGAGGAGATTATTTTGAAACAGAAGTTATTTGATAAATTAGATAATATAATTGACGAAATAAAAAAGACCTGTGAGAAACTTTTGTCAGATAGAAAGCTTTTGCCAAAAGAACAGTTATATGAAGGATACAAGTTGTTTTCGCAAAAATTTGGTCCTGAAGTATTGAAAGGTTTGGATGGGGAACTTCTTTTAAACACCATGTTCAACATAGGAAATAGAGATGGATTAACGTATTGGTTAGAATTTAAGAATGATGATGAGTTCCGGACGACTGATTATGGTTCGATATCCGGAGGAAGCTCTTTTAAGTACGTAATGTTCAAAAGAAACTTAGATGATAAGTGGGTAACCGGAAACCCTCAGAATCCAAAGGTTCTGTTAGTAAATGAAGCTATTGCCTTGGCTAGAGAATTGAGAGATATTTTAGTATATGGTTCGGAAATAATCAAGCAATTTTTAAGTGCAGATATGGGCATTGATGAATATAAAAAGCTTCAGAAAAACTTTGATGATAATATGAAATATAATATGAATAAGTTAGGATGGGTACATAAATATTATCATATGATTTATCCTGATGTGATAGATGACTATCATTCAGTTAAATGGCAAAGACATGCTTTAATTTGTTGTGGAATTACACCTACAAAAGAAGACAATTTATATGAAATGGCAGGTTACTTCAGAATAATTGCCGATAAGTGCGAGTTGCCAATAAATTATGTAACTAATGCAATTTATGAAAAATATGGTCCCCCCGTAAATTATTACAGAATTGGCACAGGGGATAATGAAAATAATTATTGGAACGATATGAAATCTAATTCATACATTGCTATTGGCTGGTCAGAACTAGGAGATTTGAATTCATATAACGAAAGTCCAAATATGAAGAATGACATACAAAAGGAACTTATTAAGCTTTATGGATATGATAATAAGATAGCCAGCAGAAAAGCAGGAGAAATAATACGATTTTTTAGAGACGTTGAAATAGGTGATATTATAGTAGCAGCATCAGGAGAGAAGGTATATGGAATTGGACAAGTTTCAGGAAATTACGAATATATTGAAGAAAGGGCTTATTCTCACTGCAAAAATGTTGATTGGCTCAGGATTTTTAAAGAACCTGTTCAGTTGCCGAAACCTGCTGAAGGGAAATTAACTACTTGCTTCCTATATAAAGATATCGAAAATATCATGGAAATTGAAAGACTGATAAATGAGGATAATATTGGAGCAGAGTTAGAAGTAGATCTAAAAGAGTCACTGCAACCTTTGACAGGCATTATTGCTGACATAGGAAATGTCCTTGAGAGGAAAAAACAAGTAATATTATACGGTCCTCCGGGAACAGGTAAAACATATTATGCAGAAAAAGCTTGTTATGAATTGGCTTCCAGAAATATATTCAGAAAATCGTTTAGTTCACTCTCAGCGGATGAGAAAAAAATCATAGTTGGCGATGGCAGAACAAATGGTGTGGTTCGCATGTGTTGCTTTCATCCATCATACGGATACGAGGATTTCATAGAAGGTATAAAACCACGAGTTGTTAATAATCAAACTATATTTGAACTTAAAGATGGTATTTTTAAAAAGATATGTTCGGATGCAATGAAAAACTCTGATAAAAAATTCTATTTAATTATAGATGAAATTAACCGTGGAGATATTTCTCGCATATTTGGAGAACTTATAATGCTGATAGAGAATAATAAGCGAGGCAAACAAATTATTCTGCCATTATCTAATGAAACTTTTACAGTTCCTGAAAATGTGTATATCGTTGGGACTATGAATACTGCAGACCATTCAATTGCTCTTTTGGATGTTGCGCTGCGCAGACGTTTTGGCTTTATAGAGTTAATGCCGGATTATAGTTTACTTGAAGGTGTAGAATTCGATGGGTTACCACTTGGGGGATGGCTTAAAGAATTGAATGCAAGAATACGTGAGTATATTGGCAAGGATGCCCGTAACCTGCAAATTGGCCATTCATATTTCCTGGAGAAAGAAAAAGCTATTACTGATCAGGAGAAGTTTAAGCGAATCGTCAAGGAAGATATTATTCCCCTTATAGAAGAATATTGCTATGGTGACTATTCTATGATGTCCAAAATCTTAGGAGAAGGTCTTGTTGATGTTAAGAAGCAGGCTATAAGATTAGAACTTTTTAACACTACAGATATTTCGAACCTTATTACTGCCTTGTTATCACCATGTCCGACACTTCGGCTTGATATACAAACTGCTGACGAAGATGATACAGAAAAAGAGGTGGAGACTGATAATAATAGTAACGGGGATGAATCATAATGTATAATACAATTGAATTAAAAGAATGGGAAACTATATTTATAAAGGGGATAGAATTATCTGACAAACATGCTCGTAATACTGCTCAGATACTTAAGGAAAAAAGGATTATAGAAATTACTGAACTAAAGGATGGAATATTGATAACCAGTAATTCTTATGTTGGCAGAATAAAATTGGGAGGTATACATATAAACGTATATCCAAAGATAAATGGTATGCCTTTATACCAATTATTAAGATATACATATGGTTTAAGAGAATTAAGTCTATTTAATATCGCTGAGCATTCCATAGATAAATTTTCTTTTTTTGATTTACTTATTTATGAGTTATATGTTGAAGCTGAAGACTTATTTCGCAGAGGGATTCATAAAGACTATATTCTGAAAGAGGAAGACTTATCTTCGCCACGAGGGAGAATTAATATAAGCAGGTTTTGTAATCAAGGTGGATTAATCAAAGATAATTTACCTTGTAAATACTTTAATAGAGAAGAAAACAATATATTAAACAGAACTTTACTTGCAGGTTTAAAATTAGGTTTAAAACTGGTGCTGGATATTGAGTTGAAAGTTAAGCTGCAGAGACTTTGCAACATAGTAGAAGAGATAGTTGATAATATCACTCTGACAAGAGGAAATCTTCAACTTGCAAGAAATAGTATAAATAGGTTAACAGGTAGATATTCTGCTGTACTTGAGATAATTAATATATTGTATGAATCACAGGGTATTCAATTAGAAGATAGCTCAAACTGCATTGATTTAAAGGGGTACTTTTTTGATATGAATGCTTTTTTTGAAACACTTGTCGGGAGATTACTTGCAAATTATGCTGGCGAATATACGGTAAAAAACCAATTTAGTTTACATGATATGTTCATATACACTCCTGGGTTTAATCCGTGTCGTAGAAAAGCTCCTACCCCGAGACCGGATTTTGCCCTTATGAAAAAAGGGAAAGTAGTAAAATTGCTTGATGCAAAATATAGGGATTTATGGGAGAAAAGTTTACCGCACGAAATGCTATATCAGCTGGCTATATATGCAGTGAGCGGAATTGGAGATAAGACTGCTACCATATTGTACCCATCTACCAATGATGTACCATCCATTCAAAAGATTGATATTAATGACCCGGTTTCAAATACAAAAATAGCAAACGTAATTTTGAAACCTCTGAATTTAATTAAAGTCGCAGATTTACTTTCCAAAGATACAAGCGAGTTGGTAAAGTATGTAAATGAAATTATTAGTTGATGTGTGAATTTGTAAAGTATAGTATTAAAGGGATTGTTAACCTTTTGCAAAACTAGCCTAAATATTTATCGAGGTGATTTCAAATGGCATCCTTTTTTCTGAGTGATATATTGAAACGAAATAACTTAGATTCTAGGCGGACTAAGCTGATTAGACATTCCATGAAACATAAAAGATTTAAGAAATGTTACGAAAAAGGTTATTTTGATGTTTATCAAAGACTCCAAAGTAAAAACTTCTTTAACAATTGTGATTTTGTTCTCTCTTTTATAAGTGAACCAGGAACAAGTGCAAAATTTATAGGTTGCTATGAAGCAGGAGAGGGAAAACCTGTTTCTAAAGAAATAATGCCTCAAGGTTTTCCTGTTCCTGAAATGTTTGAAGAAGCGTACTACATATTTGACCTTAAGCAAACTGATATTATGGGTGACTTAAAAGAAAGGTTAATCATTGATTGGGGAAAAGCTACGGTATCATGGCATCAGTGGGCTATAAATGATAAAGCGGTTCTTGCTATTCAGGCAAACCCCAAATATGAATTTAAAGGTTTTGATAAAGTTATCCTAAAATATGATCAACTAAAAGAAATAATATCAGATAATATTTTATATGAAAACTGGCATACAGCATTATCATCGGTTTATGCAATTTATCTTATAGTTGATGAAACTGATGGCAAACAGTATGTAGGATCAGCTTATGGAAGCGGTGGCTTACTTGCAAGGTGGAAATGCTATGTAGAAACAAAGCATGGCGGTGATACTAAAATAAAAGAAATTATTTGTAATACACCGGAAAGATATAAAAATTTCCAATTCAGTATATTACAGATAATGCCTAAAACTATATCTCCGGAAGAGGTTATAGAGTTAGAGAATTTATATAAAAGCAAATTGCTAACAAGAAAATTTGGGCTTAACAGCAACTAAAAATGACAAGTGTAATATTAACCTATAAATCTAATATAAAGTTGGAGATTCATTTTCATAGAATACAAAAAAATGGTAAAATATGCAAATAAATTATTAATTGAGGGGGCGAGACTTGTTGATAGGTACAATAATTGGAGATATAGTTGGTTCTCGGTTTGAATTTAATAACTATCGAGGTAAAGACTTCGAACTATTTACAGAAGAGTGCCAGGTGACTGATGATACTATTATGACTTTTGCAGTTGCGAAAGCCATTATGGAAACAGAGAAAATAATTAAACCTTCAATTAACAGATATAATTTAGATAGCGACTATTATTTGCTGCTCGAAAAAATGACTGTTAAATATATGCAGGAAATTGGACGTAAATATCCCTATTGTGGTTACGGTGGTATGTTTTTTAAATGGATTTTTAGTGATGATCCTCAACCTTATAACAGCTTTGGAAATGGCGCCACTATGAGAATAAGTCCGGCAGGTTTTGCAGCAAGAACAGTAAATGAAGCCCGCAGTCTTGCTAAAACTGTAACCGGAGTAACACATAATCATGAGGAAGGGATAAAAGGTGCAGAGGCTGTTGCGGTAGCAATTTACATGGCACGCAGGGGATTTACTAAAGCTGAAATTCGTGAGAAGATCAACAGTTATTATTATTATTCTCTGGATTTTGCACTTGATGATATAAGAGATTCATACCAGTTTAATGAGACTTGCCAGGAGACTGTTCCACAAGCTATTGAAGCATTTTTGGAATCAATATCCTTTGAAGATGCAATTCGAAATGCGATTTCAATAGGAGGTGACAGTGACACATTAGCTGCTATTACAGGAGCTATTGCAGAAGCATATTATGGAGTTCCTAAGGACCTTAAAGAAAAAGCTATCTCTTATCTTGATGATGAACTGCGCTCTATTTTTAATGATTGGTCTGAGTTTATAGGTAAAGATGGTGTAATGGGCAAGTTTAAAGTGCTTACAAAGTACATCGGTAGTATCTCTGAAGTAAAATCTTATGGTAAATGGATTACTGACAGAGAAAATGACAGGACATCGGAGAAACCTGTACTGATGCCATATGTTAGTTATAATAAACTTGTAGATTCGTTTGTTACTGAGTTTTATCAGTTCTCAGAGAGTCATCCGGAATATCGGCTTTCAAATTATAACTCAATACTTGAAAATAACGGTATCAAATGGAATAATGTTTCTATGAGAAATGCAAATGTTAATGTATTGGATGAACAATGCATCCTTGCGTTAATAATGGGCGCAATTCGGGCTGAGCGATTCTGTAATGGGGCACTTCTCGAATTTTTCAAAGATGGATGTGTTTTGAAGTGGTTGAAACGTTTGAAAGAGATTGATAATAGCAATTCAAAAACATCACTTGATGAAATATATTTTATAATTGGCGGGCTTAATGGATATAACACATATCATATGACCTTTGGTTGTGATTCAGCTCATTTAATTAAGATGCTGGGGTACTGTGGTCCGATAGAAAAGCATTATTCATCTGAAGAAGTAAAGTTGCTGCTTGATGCTTTTGAAGATATTCATGTTGAACATTGGAATAGTGAGTATATTAATCCATATGTGATAGATGGAACGGGTTGGATGTTAGCGGTAAAATACAAAGGGCATCGAGGTACAATATGGAGTGGCAGTAATGCTTATCCCAGCAATTGGGAAAAACTTTTATCATTTTTTGAAATTGAGTAATCTTTCATTTTCCGTTTGATGTTTATATTTTGATGGTTTTATTGTATATATAGAACTAAGTATTAATAAATAGAAGGATGAAATACTAAAAGAGAAAAAGAGAAAATTATATGTTCTTATAACGTTTTTAGTATATAACAAAGATAAATTTATAGTAACTTGTAAATCATTGATTTTAGCATGGATCATATGGTTAATATTCCTGCAACCTACAAGTCTTGTAAGGGATTTAGTGGTACTGAAAGAGAGAGAATATTAGGAGGAAAAGGTTTATTGTGTGGATATGTTCTCTAATATGATTCATGTGGAGTGTGTGGTGTTGATGTCAAGGCTGTAAGCCTTGATTTTACTGGATTTTCGGAAGCACATCCAAGTTGTCTACTCGACCTAAAGGTCCAAAATTCGTACGCGGAAACATATCGACGGGTGATTTTACAGGCAAAAATTTAGCTTAA
>DUMC01000115.1 GCA_012840075.1 Clostridiaceae bacterium
CAACACCCGTTCCCATACCGAACACGGAAGTTAAGCTCCTTAGCGCCGATGATACTAGGATGGAGACGTCCTGGGAAAGTAGGTCCCTGCCAGAGTTATTCCGAGGCCCTGAGATAATATCTCAGGGTCTTGTTTTGTTATTTAATAAATTTTGATTAAATTATACTTGCATAGATCTGTCTCTTCGGGATTGGCATAAACATATATACCTGGTATAATAACAATAAAACATGCCTATTGAATATGGTATAATTAATATAATACGTATAGGCATTATTTGTTCTCAAATCTATATTAATTGACCCGAGGAGGAAAAGTTTATGAATAGTAAGGAGATAGTATTAAGGACCCTGGAATTTAATGAACCTGAGAGAGTGGCTAGATCCTTTTATGATTCTGATTTTGTATCTTACAGGTATAATGTGAAAACATATGCAACGGAATGGAAGAAAGTTGGAGAAAAACGATGGGAAAGAACGGATGAATGGGGTAATACATGGGCAAGACTTGATGAAACTTCAAAAGGAGAAGTTATACAGAGTGTCTTTAATGAAGTAGAAGAAATTGATTCTTATGTGTTTCCTGATTTTTCGAATTATGAAGATTATATCGGAGTGGAACAAAATGTTGCAAAAAATACCACCAAATGGATTATAGGTGGTATGCCAGGATTTACATTTAATATTGCCAGGAAAATGTTTAAATTGGAGAACTACTTGTGTCATTTAATGCTAGAGCGTGAATACATAAGAAAACTGCATGATAAAATAGATGAGCAACTAATATATATGATCCGAAATTATTCAAAAGCTGGCGTGGATAGCATAATGTTTCCGGAAGATTGGGGAACACAGACACAAACTCTAATAAGCCCAAAACTATGGTATGAAGAGTTTTTCCCTCGTTTTCAAAGACTGTGTGCCGAAGCTCATAAAAACGGTCTGAAAGTATTTATGCATTCATGTGGTGCCATAGGTGAGATAATACCGGGATTAATTGAGGCCGGTGTTGATTTGTTGCAGTTTGATCAGCCGACTTTACATGGTATCGATAAATTAGCTTCTTATCAAGAGAAGTGTAAAATCACTTTCTGGTGTCCGGTTGATATACAAAGAACGCTGCAAACAAAAGATGAAAAAATTATTCGGGCTGAAGCCAAAGAACTTATAGATAAGTTATGGAAAGGACGCGGAGGATTTGTTGCCGGATATTATGGCGATAATGCATCAATAGGGCTAGAACCAATTTGGCAAGAATATGCTTGTGATGAGTTTGTTAAAAGAGGTAAAAGAGAGTACTATAAATCGGCAGTTAGCAACTAAAATTCTCGGTAGATAACAGATAAAATTTGAAATTACAATTGAACTTAATTTGAAATTTTAATTTAATCCGAAACTAAAATTTAAGTGAAACAAAAATGTAAGTTAAATTAAAAATTTAATTTTAAAGAAAAGCTCTGGGAAAGTATCCCAGAGCTTTTCAGCTTTTCTAAAGATTAAATACTTTTTATGTTTATATATTTTTATACTTTATGACTTTATACTATAACTATACTATACTATAACTATACTACTATATAATAATGTATTTATTATTTTTTACTATAACGTTTTAATTTCTTATGATTTAATTTCTTATGATTTTTCAACAGATTTAATAAGCGAATACCATGTTACCTATCCATGCCCGGATGGATTTTGACCAGAGCCATTTGTTTGTTGCGCTGTCATCAAAGAAGAATAAAGAACCCTTTGATGGATCGATGCCGTGTAGTGCATCTAGAGCAGCTTTTCTTGCTAATTCGGAAGCGGGTTTGTTTATCCATCCGTTTTGAACAGGTGTGAACTGATAATATCCACCTGACTTATCATAGATAACTGCACTTATTGTATTTGGGAATCGTGCATCTTTAACACGATTAACCACTACTGCACCTACTCCAACCATTGCATTATATGGTTGTCCCGTAGCTTCTGCCGTGATTAGTCTGGCAAGAAGATCCAAATCACTAGCGTTATATGATACTACCACCGAAGTAGCATTACCTGAGGAAGAGCTGCTTCTTGAAGACATTACGGCACTATTCCTATCAGTATTTGATGCTATGCCGGGTAATATCAACTTCTGTCCGACATATATAACATCATCCCATTTATTATTTGCATGTCTCAGCGAGTAAAGCGATATTCCATACCTTTTTGCTATCAGATAAAGGCTGTCACCGCTTTTAACAGTATAAACGGATGATGTACTTGCCGGAACTTTTAGTACTTGTCCAAGATAAATTAAAGTGGTTGAAAGATTATTAATCTTTATCAGTTCAGTTGATGTAGTGTTGAAAAGCTTACCTATGGTGTATAATGAATCTCCTCGCAAAACGGTATAAGAAATATAGGATTCTGCATGTGCTGTAAATGGTAAAAGTAATATGAATCCCAAAACTATAAAAAGTACTGTTGTCTTTTTAACAATATTTATATTGAATTTCATATTAAACATACCCCCCCATATAGCCTCCGAGGTTAGTTGACGGGTTCGGGCTGAGGCACCCTACCGCACGCACACTGGTTTAATGCTTTAAATAGTTAAAAATAGTCCAAATAGATAATAGATAAATAAACGGTGCGGATTCACCCCACAAAATATCTCCCCCGTACCCTTTTCAGGGATTCGGCTAATTTTTTCGACAACTGCATTTTAGCAGAACTTCCTGACAATTTCCATGCAAAAATTATGGTAATGAAGGTTTATTTTATCTTTGGAGGGATTTTAACCCAAGTATAAGAAATTTTTTGCTTATTATTAATCCGGAATAGAATATGCTTGAACAGCAAATTCTGGAGAACTCAGAAAAAAGCATTATTTCTAAAAAGAAGTTGTTTCTTTTCTGAAAGATGCTGATATTGGAATAACTGAGTCTGCAAATTAATATAAGCTTTGAATCTTGCTTATAAACTTCCGGAAGATAGGAATTTATAAAAAAGATTAGTACCCGTTGCTTGGGGCAGGCTTAGCACTAGTATCATTCTTTAATTGCATTTTTATTGAAGCTCGGATCAATTAAATTAAATTTTTAAAATTTCATCAAAGTTAAAAATATATTACGTATACTTGGATAAGTTGCCCATGCATGGTAAATGATGTATACTATAATAAAACAGCATGGGCAGAACAGAAGAGGTATGAATGGTTCAGAGAATGGAAGACTATAAAAGTAAATGGAGGAAGAGTGCCCGTGAAGAGCAAATTCATATGTTTTATATTTTTATTAATTGTTTCGTGTATTTATCCCAACATGGTACTGGCTAATTCACCACCACTCATTATGAAAGGAGATACGGCTTTTCCTGTAAGTAGCGACAATATAAAACTGGAAAGTGAAGTTATAAAAATTCATTATGGTGCTACTGAAAGATATGGTTTATTGGGGCATGAAATTGAAGTACTTTTTAATTCCCATAACATAGGAGAAGAAACTGACTTGGATATAGGTTTTCCCAATGTGGCAAGTTATGCGGAAAAACTTAGAGAATTTGAGGTTTACGATTACCCGTCCATGATTCCTTATGAAACTGAAATTAAAAATGGAGAAACTCTCCCTGAGCATGACCTTTATCATTTTAATTCAATATACACCTGGAAGATGCATTTTAAAGGGAATGAAAGAAAATCTGTATATGTAAAATATAAGTTTGAGTCAGATCAGTGGGGGCAGATTACATATTAATTACCGGTGCCTTGTGGAAAGACAGGATAGATAAGATAGATGTATATGTAGATTTTCCTGAGCCTGCAGCTTTCTTGCAAATTACTGCTTTCCCCTTGAATTGTTACTATAACGGGCAGGGAATTGAGTGGCACTTTGAAAACATCGAGCCTGATTTTAACTTGTTTGTCGGTCTTATAGATATACCCGCTTTCTATGGAAAGGAAGATGAATACTTTAAGCCTAGATGGAACGATCCGTCGGATACTTACCGCTGGGATGATTATTTTTATTATATAGATCTTTTTTATAGCACCGATGAAGTGGGAAGGATTCCACTTGTGCATAATAAAGATATTGATTATATTAGGAAAACAATCGATTGGATTAGAGATACGAACCAGTTTATTATTAATGAAATATATGCAAGACACGGATATGACTTCAAAACCAGTAAATGGGAAAAGATTTTCGAGGAAGCCGGCTGGTATAAATGCGACCCGGAATTTACTCCCGGTAAGTTTAACAGCATGGAACATGCCATTATTGCATATATTAACCATTTCAACAAAACAATCATTACTGATGGAAGTGATGAAGATTTAATAGATTCAATAAACCGATTCCATGAAAAATATAACGGAAAAGATATTTTGCGTGATGGAATGATATATCCGTACTATAACTATACTTATACCCTTGTATCCTATGAAAAAGAGCGAATTAACAGTATAAATGAAAGCAACAGATCCTTTATTATTAGTATCTATCCGGATAGGGAGTGTTCCCAATGCAACTCATAATCCACGAGAAGCGTGTCTCAATTCAATTCATTAAGCTAAGGAGCATTCCTCAAGCAAACCGCTTTGACAGTTAAGATTTTCCGCTCAGAATTCTGACTATATTGTATACTATACTTAAGTAGTCTATAATTGAAATATGATATTACTTCTTCCAATTTATATAACCTTTAGAAAGGAGTGATTTTATGTATAA
>DUMC01000116.1 GCA_012840075.1 Clostridiaceae bacterium
ATGTATGGAGTTCAAATTGCATTTAAAGATTATAAGACTTCACTTGGTTTTTGGGGAAGTAAATGGGTTGGATTTAAGCATTTTATACGTTTTTTCAATTCTTATTATTTTATAACAATTATCAGAAATACGTTAACTATTACTACACTGAGCCTTATTGTAGGTTTTCCGGTTCCAATTGTTTTAGCATTGTTGTTGAATGAAATTATGCACGAAAAGTACAAAAAGCTCGTACAAACAGTAACTTTTGCACCTCATTTTATTTCTACGGTTGTAATATGTGGTATGATAGTTATTTTTCTAAATCCCACATCAGGAATAGTAAATCATATTCTTGCATTTTTTGGCCATGAAAGAGTTAACTTCATGCAGAAAGCACAATATTTTAAATGGGTTTATGTTTTATCCGGTGTATGGCAGGACGCCGGCTGGAATTCTATTATTTACTTTGCGGCATTGTCAGCTGTTGATAATGAATTACTGGAAGCTGCCCGAATAGATGGTGCAAATAAAGTTCAGCGCATTATATATATTAATTTGCCCGTATTAATTCCGACAATTATTATTCTTTTAATTATGCGCAGTGGTTCTTTGCTTTCCGTAGGCTATGAAAAAGTATACCTGCTGCAAAATGATACAAACCTTAGTGCATCGGAAGTAATATCTACCTATGTTTATAAAAGAGGTTTAATCGATTCAGATTATAGCTTTTCATCAGCTGTTGGTTTATTTAACTCTTGTATTAATTGTATTATGTTGGTCATAGTAAATTATATTGCTAAGAGAATAAGTGAAACAAGCCTATGGTGATATTCTTGAAAGGGAGAATAAAAAGATGAGAGTTATAAGAAAGTTGAAGTATGGGAATAAAGCTGACCTGGCATTTGATTCTTTAAATTACATTTTAATGTTCGGAGTATTAGTTATAGTATTATATCCCCTTATATATGTAGTTAGTGCTTCCTTTAGTGACCCTTATAAGGTTTCTTCAGGAGAAATGTGGCTACTTCCAAAAGGTTTTACTTTGGAAGGGTATAAGCGTTTATTCAACTACAGCGAAATTTGGTTAAGTTATCTAAACACCATATATTACACAGTTGTAGGAACAGCATTTAATTTGGCAGTTACATTGCCATGTGCCTATTCGCTTTCACGAAAAGATTTTCAGGGTAAAGGTTTAATTATGTTAATTATAGTAATAACTATGTTTTTTAGCGGGGGATTAATTCCAAGCTATATCAATATTAAGAACTTGAAATTGTTAAATACCAGGCTGATTATTATTATAGGCGGTGCAACTTCCGCATATAACATAATTGTTTCGCGAACATTTTTTTCTACTACAATTCCTATTGAATTGCAGGAAGCAAGCAAGATTGACGGATGCAGCAACTGGAAGCTATTTCTTAAAATTGTTCTTCCGTTATCCAAACCTCTCATTGCCGTAATGGCTTTGTTTTTTGGAGTAGGACATTGGAATTCGTATTTTGGTCCCATGATTTATTTAAGAGACAGGAAATTATTTCCGCTTCAATTAATACTTAGAGAAATACTTATTCAAAGTAAGGTATCTGCTGAGATGGTTGCTGTTGATTCTGATATGGCATTAGCAGTTGAAGAGCTAGCTAGAATTTCGGAAATGATTAAATATACATCGATTATTGTAGCTACTGTACCTATGCTGGTGTTGTATGTATTTTTGCAGAAATATTTTGTAAAAGGAGTAATGATAGGAGCTATTAAAGGTTAATAAAACCTTTAATATATTCTAAATAACCATAATATATAATAAAAACCGAAGGAGGAGTATTACTGTGAATACCTTGAAAAAAATTAAAAAAATTATTGTCTGTATCATGACTTTATTGCTATTGCTGACTTCTTTAAGTGCATGCAAAGTGGAATCCACTACGGAATCATCTGATTCTGCGAGTAAATCAGCCAGTACTCAAAAGGATGCAGATACAGAAATAGAAAATTTTAACGCTACAGGGTTTCCGATAGTTAATAAACCAATAACAATAGTGGTCGCCGGACCAAGGAATCCTTTGACTAAGACATGGGAAGGCATGAACTTGTTTGAACATTTTACAAAATTAACAGGGATTCATTTTGAATTTGAAGATCATGCTTCTGATGTTTGGCAGGAAAAGAAAGCACTTTATTTTGCATCAGGAGATCTACCAGACTTGATAGCCGGAGGATCATTTTCTGCTTCCGAATTATTAGATTATGGTAGCCAGGGACAGTTAATTGCATTGAATGACCTGATAGAGAAATACGGCCCTAATATAAAAACAGCATTTTCAGAAGTACCTGATGCAAAAGCTATGAGTACCTCCAGTGATGGAAATATTTATGGACTTCCGTTAATAAACCAGATGCCGCGTGACATGCATGTAAGATATTGGATTAGTAAACCTTGGCTTGCACAAGTTGGAATGGAAGTACCTACTACATTAGATGAGTTTTATCAGGTGCTGGTTGCTTTTAAAGAAGAGGATGCTAACGCAAACGGAGATCCGGACGATGAAATACCTGTATCTGGCTATTCGGGAGGTACTGTAGATGGATTAATACTTAATGCTTTAGGGGTGAATGTACGCGGTGGTAGTGGTGGATTTGCAATCACAGCTACATTTGATGGGACTGTTTATTGCATGAATACATCCGAAGCGTACAAGGAATATCTGAAATTTATGCATAAGTTGTACAAAGAAAAGCTATTGGACAATGATTTATTTGTTCAAACGTTAGAGCAGTTCAATGCAAAAGGACATGAGAATAAATTGGGAGTTTTCACTTCTGCAGCTTCTTATATGACCTGTGGTAATGATATTGGTTGGGAGTATACTCAATTTGATGCTTTAACATCTCATATGAATAGCAGAAAGATGGTTTCTGCCAGCACAGGTGTTAGCATTGGGCAAGCTGTAATAACAAGTGCTAACAAGTATCCTGAAGCAACTTTACGCCTTTTGGATTATTGTTTCTCGGAGGAAGGTTCGAGAGTTTGCAGAAATGGTGAAGAAGGCGTAGGTTGGGGTTGGGTAGATAAAGAAGCTGGCACATGGGAGAATTATACACCTGAAGGATACGCAAATTCCCAGGAATGGCGTGCACAGGTTACTATGGGAATAGCTTCATGGTACAGGGTAGATTATCAGCTTGGGCAAGTTTCGTATAATGCACAATGGTTAAATGAAATGACTGATAAATATAGTTATCCTTATTTCGTAATGCAATTCCCAAGTTTAAATTTGACTGAAGAAGATGTTGAAATTACTACACCAATTATAAATGATGTAACTACATATGTGGCTGAATCACGTGCCAGATTTATTACCGGTGAAGATGATATTGAGCAGAAGTGGGATGATTATGTAAATAATATAGAGAAAATGAATATAAAGACTGTTGTTGAGATATATCAAAGATATTATGATCAATATCTTAAAGCAATGAAATAATCAAAAAGTAAAAGTATTTAGTTTGTAAAATGATATAATATGAGAAGATAGCTGCGAGGAGGTTTTAAAGTTATATATTAGAATTACAGTAAAAGCTGCACTTTTGCATACTAATCGGAGTGCAGCTTTTTATAAATAGTGTTTATAGTTTTACAAATATTACTACCTATTATAAAAAATGAAATATAGAATTAAATACCTTAAGATATCTTAATTGGTGTGGAAAATTTATGGGGCGGGTAAAATATCTGGAGGTGTTTCTGTGCATAGAAGTAAAGTGTTTTACAATTATTTATTATCATATCTGATATTGTTGATTTCCGTATTCAGTGTAATTACTTTTATTTTTTCAAATGTGTTAAATACAATGAAGAAAGAAATTGAAGATACGGTTGTTGCACAATTCAAGCAAATGAGCATAGAACTGGAAAAAGAATTGCAATCTTTAAAGGATACAGCCGATCTTATAAGTATAAATAAATATTTAACACGATATAAATTGTCAAGTACCGGATACATGGCAGTTCAAGGAATAGAAGAATTGGCCAGGATAAGATCATCCAATAGTTTTATATATGATGTGTTCCTTAACTTTAAAGATGATTATATTTATTCTGCCAGAGGAAAGAATACGGTTAAAGTATATGGATATGATGTTTTAAATTTAAATGAAGACAGCCATAATACTATGCAGGAGAATATACTAAATCCTAGGGAAATAAATTACTATGCGTTGTATTTAAAAAATCAGACAGCAGAAGACAATCCTAGATATTTACTTTGCTCTTACCCCCTTTCACTTCAGAATACAATATTTGCTTCAGTTAATTTCATTATTGAAACTTCAAAAATAAAAATTATGCTTAACAATATGTTAAGAGACTATGACTGTATTGCAAGAGTGATTCTACCTTCGGGAGAAATCTTAATGCAGGTAAGCAATACAGATGAAAATCATGTTTTTTTTGATGATCCGAAGTATATTGATAAATACTTAAACTTCTCGTATAAATCGGATGTAACTATGATCTCTTTTGATATAACCATAAAAACGGCACGTATGTTTATAAAATTGAGACAAATACAAAATATAAGCTATACATTGATTCTATTGCTATTTACAGCTTCAATATTTATTTCATACTTATTTAGTAAAAAACATTATAAACCAATTATGCTTTTGAATAGAATGGCTTTGGAGTATAAAAGAGTAGATACATTTAGTGACGCAAATAATGAGTTTGATGCAATAAGACGCGTAATGGAATTTGAAGCCAGCGAAAATAGCAAATTAACCAAAAGATTATATGATTTAAACCCTATTTTTTATAAACAAACTTGTGCACTTTTATTTTCCGGGGCACTACAAGACGAAACCTTGATTTACAAAATGATGGAACTTAGCGGTATCGAAATAAAGGAACAATATTATTCAGTAATGGCAATTGTTTTAGGTTCTGCTATAAAAGGATCTTCTGTAAATACTAGAGGTATTTGTGATAGTTTACTTAATAGACCGGAGTATAAAATCAACCAAATAACAACAATTTTAAATAACAATGCCATGGTCATTGCTGTTGGTTTGCCTGAGCGGGATGTTTCAAAGAAGTTGAGAAGAAATATAGCAAAAGATATAATTGTATGGCTGCATCAAGAAGGGTACTACAATAATCTTATATGTTTTGGAAGGGTATACGACAAAATAAGTCTTATTAATAGATCATATGCGGAAGCTGTTGTTAGCATGGAACAGTGCTTATTATCAAAAGCGGAAGAAAGAGATATGCCGGTATTCTTTGAAAAACTTACCAAGTTCGATAATAAGCAATATTGCTTGAATGAGAGCGATAAAGCCGCTTTGATAGATAATTTGAAAAATAAAAATTTGAAAAAAGCAAATACTTGCTTTGAAGAAATGATTGAAAAAATTCATGAAAAAGAACTTTCCTTAGAAATCTGCAAATTTCATTATTATGATCTTCTACTTGAAGTTTTCCATTATCTTACTGGAATTGAGAAAAACCAGGAATTAATTTCAGCAGCTTTAAATATTGATTGTTCAACAACTGAACGTTTTTGCCATCAGATGAAGGAATTATTCCATTTGATTTGTAAAGGAGACAGAGAACAAAACTCTCAAGTGGAATTGATTGAAAAAATAATTGATTATATAAAAGACAACTATGCAAATAGCAATTTGACTTTAGCTTCATTAGCAGAGACATTCAATATATCACCTAGTTACCTTAGCAGCTATTTTAAAGAAAAAGTGGGTGAAAGCTATATTCAATATCTTTCCAGAATTAGATTGAAAGAGGCTTATAAGCTAATTTGTGACACTGATTTACAAATCCAGGAAATCACTTTGAAAGTCGGTTACATAGATAATGTAAGTTTTACAAAAAAGTTTAAAAAGATGTTCAAGGTTACTCCTATGGAATTGCGACAAAAAGCCAGAAATCAAGCGAATAGTATGAATATGGCAAATACAATGAATATGGGAAATACAAGTTTTTACACAAATATCTGAATAAAGCATGATGATTTTAAATTCAATGTATAGAGGTGGGGATTTAATATGAAGATCATCGACGGAAAAACATATGATGTTGTTGTTTGTGGATGTGGAAGTGCCGGTTTTTGTGCAGCAGTGCAGGCAGCTCGTGCCGGGATGAAAACTGCAGTTATTGAAAAATATGGCATGCCTGGTGGGATTATGACTGTTATGGGAAACAATGATGTAGCTCAATTCTATGCTCACAAGAAGCAGGTCATTAGCGGTATAGGGTGGGAGTTCATCTTGAGATTGGCAGAGCAAGGTTTCGCTGACATTCCTGATATGACTGTAGATGCGCCGCATTGGAAATATGGAGTTCATGTTAATATAGTTGCTGCGGCTCATCTAATAGACAATATGCTCACGGAGGCCGGTGTAGATATTTATTACAACCAACCTGCAGTAGAAGTTGAGGTAAATAATAGCGCAAAAGAAAATTTAAAGGTAGTTGATAGTGTAATAATATCTACAAAATCAGGATTAAAACGCATAACAGGTAAAATGTTCATTGATTGTACAGGTGACGGAGATATATGTGCATGGGCCGGAGCTGATTATGAATGTGGTGATGAGATTACCGGTGCTTTACAACCTGGAACAATTCGCTACTACTTTGATATAGGTTTTCAGAATAATTGTGATACAAAAAGTTATAAATACATAACTGAAAAACTTAAGGAAGCATATAATAATGGAACACTTTTATATCCGGATACAATGAATCGAGATTTTGAAACGTTAATTAATGCAAATGGAAATAATGTAAATCATATATCAGGATATAACGGAGCTGACAGCGATAGCAAAACCATATGCGATATTGAAGGAAGAGCTTCCGTATATAGGTTGATGAAATCCATACACAATATTACTAAGCATCCCGGAATTGTTAGCATAGCTCCGGAAGTTGGTATGCGTGAAACACGAAGAATTATTTGTGACACATATATAACAGTTGATGAATACATTTCAGCATATGAGTATCCCGATTCAATATGCAATTCGTTTTATCCTATTGATTTGCATAGAGATGGAATGGAAAAAATATATCAAATATTTTTGGAAGAAGG
>DUMC01000117.1 GCA_012840075.1 Clostridiaceae bacterium
ATGTTTTTAATTTCATTTGAGCATTGTCACTGCTTCAAAGCCTTTATAAGTGCCGCCAGTATTTCAATGGCATCACCTACAAAAGCATAATTGGCTGCTTTCATAATAGGCGCATTAACATCTTTATTAATTGCAATTATTACACCTGGAGATTTTAATCCAACCATGTGCTGTACTGCTCCTGAGATTCCGCAAACAATGTATAATTTCGGTGATACCGTGTTACCGCTTTGTCCGACCTGATGGGAACGGTCAATCCATCCCGCTTCTACGATAGCACGACTTGCCCCTACTTCTCCCCCTATCAATGAAGCTAATTCTTCCACCAGCTTAAGATTCTCCTTTTTCCCCATACCCCTTCCTGCCGCCACTATAACTTCTGCTTCAGTGATATTAAAACTTTCCGTTGTGTCCTCGATGTACTCCAATATTTCAATTTTGCCGGGCAGTATAGCAATCTTAGGTTTTATTATTTTATGTTTTATTGTTTTAGTTATTTTAGGTCTTGTTGTTTCGGGTATTGCTGTTTCGCCTCCCGCTTGTGCCTGATCTTCATTTATTTTGCTTCCCGCCTGATCTTTACTTACTTTGTTCTCCCCTTGACTTTTACTCATTTTGTTCTCAGATTGTTCCTTATTCGCTTTATCCTCAGCTTGGCCTATATCCCTACCTATTCCAAATACCCCATGTTCAAATATACAAGGTTGATTTACCTCAAATACTCCGGGGCGAACTGTTGCCATCTGGGGTCGGGAGTCAGGGCAAATAATTGTTGCCATTAAATCTCCTCCAAAGGCAGGTCTTGTTTGAAGCAGAATTCTCTTCTCAGAGTCAATATCTAATTGGGTACAATCTGCAGTAAGCCCGGTATTCAAAGCCGAAGCTATCCTCGGTGCCAACGACCTTCCACGAACAGTCGCACCTAAAAGAAATATATCCGGCTTATACCTGGTAGCTAATTCTATCATAATTTTACTATATATTTCATCATTAAAATCATGAAGAGACGGATGATCCACCAAGTAAACATTATCCGCGCCATAGCTTAATAAGGTTTGAGCAATATTTTCCACGTCATACCCCAGTAGTACGGCAGAAACTTCAGTATTAAGCTTTGAAGCCAACTCTCCGGCTTTGCTGATTAGCTCCAAAGATACTTTTGCAACCGTTCTCCCGTCAATTTCCGTAAAAACCCATATTCCTTCGTGTTTATCCTTCACAATTTCATTATCCCTTATAACTTCGTAATTGGGAAAAAACTCAAAAGTATTATCTAAACCTTTAAATGTATTATTTGATGTAGAAAAATCACCATTTAGTGCACAAATGTCACCTAATTCGGAAACATCACTTAATGCGGAACTTGATGCAAAAACATCATTTAATACGGAAACACCGTTTTTAAATGCAGGAATATTTACGTGACGGTCTGCTTTAACTGAATTTCTTTCTCTTATATGATTGGTTCCACTTATATGATTGGCTTCGTTAATTTGACCGCTTTCATTTATATGACTATTACTTTCGTTTTTTATATTTATATGTAATTTATCAAAAATGGCCATCATTTTTTCAACCTGATAGTCTACAGTACCCGTTATCACTTCTGCAGCAACTTTGGTCTCCGGTATAAAGGTTTTAATTACTTTTGTAGGCGATCCTTTCAATCCTGCGTATCTGTAATCCACATTAATGTTACCTGCATTCCAGGTTTCTATTTTAGCATTTTTCATGTTCATTATTCCAACAATATTAGGAAAACGCGGTATATTTATATTTTTTTCAACGGTGATCAAAACAGGAACAGGTGATTTTACTACTTCCCATCCCTTCTCAACAGCTCTTTTGCATACGATATAATCTTTTTCCGCTTCCTTGATTTCTACAACATTAGTTATATGAGGTATTCCCAGCTTTTCCGCTAATCCTGGCCCTACCTGGGCAGTGTCACCGTCAATTGTTTGTTTGCCGCATATAATAATGTCAAAGTCTCCTATTTTTCTTATAGCTTTTGACAGTATATAGGAGGTTGCAAGTGTGTCAGAACCTGCAAAGGCTTTATCGGTGAGCAGAATCCCCGAGTCAACACCCATCGCAATCAATTGCCTTAGCATCCATGCCACACTTGGAATACCCATGCTTAAAGCAATTACACTGCCACCTTTTTTATCTTTTATTTTTAATGCTTCTTCCACTGCATGTATATCATAGGGATTAATAATTGACGGTACCCCTTCTCTGATAATTGTCTTTTTTTCCTTATCCATTCTTGCTTCGGTCATGTCCGGAACTTGTTTTACACACACAATTACTTTCATGGCATATTTCCTCCAAGTTCTCTCAAGTTCTCTTGGAATTGCTAAACAAAAGGTTGCATCTACTTATACATACCTTTCTTAAGTATATCAAAATACTCCCGTACTTCCCCCGTAATCTTTTCTATCTCAGCAAGAGCAGCTTCCGGAGAAATTTTTTTATATCTGTAAGTATTAATATATTTACTGTAGAGCCCTTCAAGAAATAACATGATTAATTCAATTGCTTTTTGCGGATTTATATCTTCACGGAATTTCGACGTATCAAACCCTTTATAAAAACGCTGTGCGTTATATGCATACAGTTTCAAATATCTTTCCTGTATATCGCTTTTTAACTCTTCAGGGGTATTCACAAATGCCTTGTAAAGCAATTCATACATTAAAGGATGCTCATAAGCAAGTTTTAGCTTTATTATTCCCTGTTCCAGCAGCCTTTCAAAAATGTCCGGAGATGGTTTTTCGTTTATCTCATAGAATTTTTTAATTAAATATTGTGAAACATAATCGACAATATAAAGATAGAGATTTTTTTTGCTGCCAAAATAGTGGAATAATAAACCTTTTGATATGCCTGCAGCTTTTACAATGCTATTGGTGGACGCCTTTTCATATCCATTTTTTGCAAATTCATTTATACTTGCCTCAATTATTCTTTTTTTCTTATCCTCAGGTAAATTTTCAAAACTTTCGTACAAAAAATCACGCTCCTAAATTACATGTTTTTTCTATTATAGAGCACATAAGTTGCTGCTATGGAAACCGTTATTATTATAAGCATTATTATCAGATAAATTGGCTCAATTTTTTCATTTATTATAATATCAGGTGCATCCACATATTTAAAAGGCGTAAAGTATTTCAAATTAGTTAGTTTTTCCGATATTGATGACATGACGTTTATGAAATACATCACAAGTACAAATCCAATTGAAACCGGATAAACTGACTTTGCTTTGACAACGAAAACCGAAATGAGCAAACCTATTGCCGCAAAAGTCAGATGTAGAAGCCAAGGACCTGCCGAAAGCATGAGAAGAGCTTTGAGGCTGTACTCTTCTTTCTTTACAGCTTCAAACATGAGATAATTTGTAAAAGAGAAAATCAAATTAAAAAGGGTTATATAGAAAAATACATTAGCTGCCTTTGCTGTAACAATTGTGCTTCTGGTAACAGGTTTCGCCAGCAGGAATTCTATGGTTTTCTCACTTTCTTCCTTTGATAATATGCTTGCCCCCAAAAGCATGGCATATATGCTTCCAAAGAGAGTTATGAAGAGATAGGATTCTGTTCCGAAAAATCCAAGAATAGTGAACATACTTATCTTATCCAGTCCAAAGACTTCTATGATTCCTTTTGGAAACTCCTTAATCATTTCATCATACATTTTTGTATTATCTGCTATTGACGGAAAAAGTGACATTATCATTATATTAAACAATACCAGTGATGCTGTCCATATAATAAAACTCTTTCTGTTTCTTTTCAATTCTCTAATAAAGATAATCATTTCACTTGCCATAACCATTTCACTCGTCCCCTTTGTCATAATAGTGAATAAAGATTTCTTCCAGGGAAGGTTCTTCTATCAAAAGATTTGATATATTCATTTGTGCAAGTTTTCTTAATATTGTGTTAATATCTCCTGCATAAAGAAATTCAACGTGGTTATTTTTCTTTTCAACCTTTGTAATACCCGGCATATCAAAGGCGTTAACTTCACCAGCATTTTTAAATTCTATCACAATTTTTTTATATCTTGTTGTCCGAAGTGTATTAATCTGCTCAACTTTCAGTATTCTGCCTTCCTTTATAATAGCCACTCTGTCACATATACGCTGAACTTCACTCAGAATATGGGAGGAAAAGAATATGGTTGTACCTTTTTTATTCTCCTGTTCAAGCACCTCAAAGAATCTGTTTTGCATTAAGGGATCAAGCCCTCCTGTGGGTTCGTCAAGTATCAGCAATTTGGGTTCATGAAGCAGAGCCTGAACAACAGCTACCTTCTTCCTGTTTCCATAAGAAAGAGCCTCGATCTTCCTGTTCAAGTCCAATTCAAAAATATCACATAACTCGTTTATTCTTTTAGTGCAGTCCTTTTTATAGAATTTTGCGGAATAGAATAACAAATCCTTGACCTTCATATCGTCATAATAGTTAACTTCTGAAGGTAAATATCCTACATCCATCTTTATTTTGGCAGAATCCTTTATACAATCCATTCCAAATATGCTGGCACTACCTTTTGTTGGGTATATGAAAGCCAGGAGTGTCCTTATGGTTGTAGATTTTCCCGCTCCATTTGGTCCAATGAAACCAAATATCTCACCTTCTTTAACTTCAAGGTTTACATCTATTACGCCCCTTGATTTTCCATAAAACTTAGTAAGGTTTCTTATTTCAATAGCATTCATGTTCTACCCAACTCCTTCCTTGACCATGTGGTCAATCTATATTATAATTATACAGTATATTGACCACCCGGTCAAGAATTAAATTGTCAAGAATTAAATTTCAGATAAGGTTAGACTGAACGGGACCAGGCTTGGATTATTGAATTACCCTAGATTATTGAATTATCATGAATTATTGAATTATGATGATATCAGACTTTAATTATTGAATTATGATAGTATCAGACTTTTGCAAAGTGAATATTTAAGCCTGACCCCTATTAACTATTAATCGATTAACGATTAAACATTAAACAGGTTCCCCTGGTTCAAAATAAATTTCGGTTCAAGGGCTTTTTTCACTTTTAACATTTCTTCCATGCCGGCACTTCCATACATTAATTCAAGAAATTCATTTTTTAGTTTGCCTATTCCATGCTCTGCTGAAATGGTACCTCCTTCCGACAATATCTTTTCAGCCCATTTCCTATATAGCTCTTTTCCCCGGATATATTCTTCCATGCTTCTCGGCAGTATATTTACATGGATATGGTTGTTTCCTATATGACCAAACATTACAAATTCGAAATTATTCTTTTCCAGGTCAGATCTGTACATTCTGATAACCTCTTTTAGTTTATCATCAGGTACAGCCATATCCGTTCCCAGCTTTGTAATGCCGGGATCTATCTTGCGTCTTTGATCTATTATGGAATTTACGGCTTCAGGTACTGCATGCCTGAAAAATTTCATTTGCTCCATAAGCTGCGGAGTATGGGCAATCCAATTGTCCTCTTCCTTACCGTTGCATAATTGAGCCCTTTTAGCCGCCTCTATCATTGAATCGGCAATAGCTTCTTCACAATCATCATCGAACTCAACATAAATCGCAGTATTATACTCAGGTTTAATATCGGGGATTTTTGTAAAAGACCCACTGTCTCTTTTTTGTTTTCTTAAAAGTTCAAGGGAATTTGAATCAAAATATTCAATTGCAACGAGCTTGAACGAAGAATTAGAATTAACATGAGCATAACTAAGATCGATATATGACTCAAAACTTTCTTTTTGAAAATCTTTTTGTTGAGATGCAGCACTAATTTCATAGGTAGCAGCAGATTTATTGCAGGCATTAGTAGAATTGTTACATGCATTAGTAGCTTCGGCAGCAGCAGAGTTATGAAAGATATCGCTGCGCAGATAATTCATATCGCCTCGCAAACAATTTACAAAATCTATTGCATCGTCTTCATTATTAAAGAAAAACAACCCGCCCCACGTGTAGCGAGGTTTCTTTATTAACAATATATCTATCTCGGTA
This sequence comes from Clostridiaceae bacterium, assembly GCA_012840075.1. Taxonomy (GTDB): domain Bacteria; phylum Bacillota; class Clostridia; order Acetivibrionales; family DUMC01; genus DUMC01. Next base: position 6,033 of record DUMC01000117.1, read on the forward strand.
ATAACTCCAAGAGTACCTTCACTGCCTATAAATAAATCAATCAAATCCATATCCTTGCAAGCGAAATAACCGGATGCATTTTTTACCTTCGGCATTTGATATTTTGGCACTTCGCTTTTTATTATCCTTCCTGTATCGGTTTCCAGAGTGAAAAAATATCCGTCAGCCTTTTGGTTATTTCTTGTGATCCTCAGCTTTGTACCATCAGATAGAATTATAGACAAACCTTGAACGTATTTGCGAGTCGAGCCGTAATAGAAAGACCTGGCACCGGAAGCATTGCATGCGACCATGCCGCCAATGGATGCGGTTGTTTCCGTTGGATCAGGCGGGAAAAAGAAATCCCCTGCTTTTTTCATTTTCTCTAAAGTTTCAATAGACTTAACGGACCATTGCGATGTATCAAAATTTTTCTTGGAAATGGCTTTTCTTAGGTCAATTAGCTTTACACCGGGCTGAACTGAAAGGATGAATTTACCGTTCTCACATCTTAAGCCCGTTATTTTATCCATTTTTTCGAGATTAAGTATATGACCGCCATCCGGTACCGCACCTGCAGTTATTCCGGTGCGCGCTCCTTGTATTGTTATCTTTTCATTCCTTGCACTAAATAATTTTATTGTATTTATGATTTCTTCCTCACTTTGAGGAAAGGAAATCGTAGCGGCTTTTCCGACTTTCCGGGACTCATCCCTCAGGTAATCACAGTAATCCTTTGTCATAGTTATTATCTTGGGCTTGGTCAACTTATGATCCTCCCCAATTGCATGTTATTATATATTATTAATTGCATATTAACAAAGTAAATTAGTTAATTAGCTTCACTTCTCCATGGCAGCCTTTGCTTCCTTAAGCCATTCGATAACGTCCGGAGTATACCAGGTTTCAGGGTCTTCTTCAAACCATTTCATGCCCATATCAACCATTTCCTTTATATTCACACAGATTAACTCAGCTTTGCCACAAGTTGCCTTTCTTATCATGCCGGCCTTATCCAAAGCTTGTTGAAGTTGTTCTCCGTTATGAAACGGCCATATTTTATTCCCGCGGTTTCTATAATCCTTGAAATGCCAGATTCTGTCTTTAAGCCGTTTACGAGCTTCTTCGTCTTTAATTTTCTCCAAGGTTTCATTTACAACACGATATTCCATGAAATGTTTCATTGTATTTTTTTGCATTGTTACCCCTAAAAATACAACTTTTGCACCCATGTCATAAAGCTTTTGCCAAGGTGAAGCTTCCGAAAACGGAGTATCTCCGAAGATGCCATATCTCAATCCTCGCTGCACTGAGTGTTCGAAAGTAAGTTCATACGCATATTTACCTCTGGCTGCTACGGAATGTGTAGCTTGATCACTTCTTATCACACCGGGCAGTTTTCTGAAATATTCGGTCAAATATCCAACATCAGAGGGCTTATCAAGATGCCATGTTTCATAACTCCGTTCAAAATCCTTTTGACATAATGTTGGGAAAACCAAGGTTCCTTCCTTGCCGATCACTGCTTCAAAGGCATCTATGACAGTCTGGGCTCCTTTAACAACATAACCAAGACTGCTTAATGAAGAATGAACTAATACAATATCTCCTTCAGTTATGCCAAGCTGCCTAAGTGCAGCTTCAATATCAGCTTGGGTTACAATAGGTACAAACACTTTATCCAATAAATACCGGCAATTTATTACTTTTTCCTTCAAGCTTTTTTCCGTATAAAAATAATGGTTACTTGCTTCAAAGCCTATGCGTGAATCTTTACCTATAATCTCCCAAAGTTCCAAAGCCAGCTTCTGCTCTTGTCTGATAATATCACGAATTTCTGATATCCTCTTGTTATATACCTTATAGTCATCTTTCGGAGGTAAATTATCCCTATACCGTACATAAAGCGATTGCAGGTATGTGCTCCTAAAATGGCAATGTAAAGCTTTAGCTACCGGAATTAATTCATCTTTTTGCGGACAGTCGGGTACTTTCTCAAGAAGTTTTATTCCCTCATTCCATTTATCACTTAATTTTTTAAACTGTTCGATAAAGACTTCTTCAGGATATATACTTCTCCAGTGTTCTAAATCATCATACGGAAAACCTATCATTGTTGAATGATAACCGGATTTCTCCGGTAATAGTAAATTCATAGGGCCGAAATTTTGCGGTCCGTAATATGCTACACCAACGTGAAAAGGAAATTCACGGAATGCATTGCTAAAAGCAGTATATGCCTGGGATAAAGGATCTTCCGAAGTAGCCGTGTCATTAGAAGAGTCTATTGAAGTACCTTCGTCTTTTACACCAGATGATATAGTATCAGATATAGTATTAGCAGAAGAAACATTTACGGTTTCTTTCCAGAAGTACTTTGAAGCAAATTTCAGGTTGACCGACGGATATCCGCCAAGTGTCCAGCTAACCATAAGGCCGGTTACTCCCTCCCGTGACAAATTGTCAAGGTGCTCTTTTATGAGATCCATAACCGGAATATACGGTACTGCTGAACACTCCCATGTATTATTTAATTGTACCTTTGCCATAGTGGGAATATTTCTTTTTCGGGCTTCTTGCCAGAACAGCTTTGCTCTTGCCCCAGGCCCGGGAAGTGAAATAGTATAGTCTGAAACCTTGCTGCTAACACCTGCTATAGTATATTCCATCTCAGATTCGCTCGTACACATCAATCTTATATTGGAAGGTAGACATTCCACCGCTTTGCCTATATCCTCGTTCTTCCAGCCGTTTTGTTCTTCCCACGCCCAGTTCCAACAAATTACTTTAGCTTTTGGAGAAGCTTTATGTACACCTTCTTCAATACAGCGGTTTACTTCGCCTATAACTTCATAGGGTTTTCTTTTTGAACATACGGGACAATTGTTTACACCACGTGAGTAGCAGTTTGTAAGATTCTCGGACATGGTAATTGTAAATACGCCGGCAAGTCCCGGTGCTTCCTTAAATAATCGTTCACATGCATTGCGGAGATAATCCCTTACCTCTTTTTTGCCTGTACACATGCAGGTGTAATCTTCATGCACGGAGCCGGCAAGTTCGGGATATTTCTTAAAAAACTCCGCAGGCATTGCTCTGGGCTCATTCATATACAAATATATGCCTATACCGTATTTGCTTGCTTTCTCAATTAAGCGATTCAATCCTTTAATACGTTGTTCCCAGCCGGCTGATATGGAAGGATCAAATGGGAACGGTACCATTTTGTATAATACAGACTGAAACCATATACCGTTAATTCCTGTCATAGCCAATCTCTCAAGCAAACCTTCCGGTATCGGGTCTATTTCGGAATCGGTAAACGGGTCTCCATATAATGATGAATAAGGGTATAGCATACGCAGATCAAATTTTGTGTTCCGAACCACTTTTCCCGGATATAGGTATGGAGCTCTGCGCTTTTCAAAAGTGTCTTCCAGCCACTGCAGTCCGCGCATAATTCCTATTTCATCAACAGCCTTTATAATTATACTGCCGGAGCTTATTTCTATTTCATGACTTTCCGATAACTTTTCCGAATTTGGTTCAACTATCAAATGTATAGGCTTGGATACGCCTTCAAACTTAACTTCGTATGCTTGGATCCCGCATGATTGAAGCATAACCCCGTATGCTTGAAATATATGCCTTTTAAATCTCTCTACTACTCCGTCAAGAAATGCAGAGTTCTTATCATACTTTATATACCAATCGGAATCTAATGCAACTTCACCTGAATTCGGAGCACCATATTTTATTCTTTCGAATTGTACCGGCTGAGAAAGTTCATCAAGAAATCCAAACGGTTTCCAGGTAGTCTCACTGCGAAAATACTTGACTATGGTTTCCCTTATCTTCTCTGTTTGCTTCTGTTCTTTTTCGTTTAAGGGCCGATACTTCACCGGATCTATTTTAGGCTTCAGCCTACCCAATTTTATCCATAAAAAATCATCTTCTTTAAGTGCAAAGTATAACTGCTCTTCATCCCAGTCCAGTAACTTAAGCAATTGCTCAATTGGCAGCAGATGCCAGTTATTTCGTAAAATTGTAATATAGCCATATTTGAGCCAGCGCTCATCTACCAGAGGGGGTACACGTAATCCCATATCCTTAGCTGCACGCAATATAGTTTCTTCATCGGTTTCCAATATCTCTGCAAGTTTTGACGGCTGTATCATCTCCCAGTTTCGAAAAATAACTGCCTGATATACTGTTGGGAAATGCGTATACTGAATTGCTTTTGGGGAAGGTGCGGAATATATCATTTCTTTTAATGCATTCATTAAATATACACCCCGCAATCAATTATAAATAATTCGATCAATCATAAATAATTCATTGCTTTCAACAAATATACCCATCCGAACAAGGAAACCATGGAAAGCAGCGTAGTAAAAATTATAATCTGGGCTGCAAGATCACTATCGCAGTCCATATCCTTAGCCATTACGTAACTTGAAACGGCAGTGGGTCCTCCGAAAAGCACAATAAGCGGTGCAAGGTCTGCTCCCTTGTAACCCAGTAGAATCGCAATCGGCAAAAGTACGGAAGGTACTATTACCAGCCTTCCTATTACAGCTAAAGACAGTTCTTTTTTATTGCTAACCACGGTTTTGAACTCAAACTGCCCGCCCACCGTAAGCAAAGCCAAAGGCGTAGCTATGGAAGCTACATCGGAAATCGGCTTATATAAAACATCAGGTAATTTCACAGGCAGCATTTCATATGCAACTCCTATAAAGGATGCTATAATCAATGGATTGGTTATGATCTTTTTCGCCAACCCCCATGAAAAGGTGTTTACATATTTCTGTTGAAAATTTATGCCTTTTTCTTCATAATTTGTACTTTTATAATTTGTACCTTTATAATCTGTATCTTTATAATCTGTACCTTTATAATTTATACCATTCTCGCAAGAGAAATAGCTTAACACCAATACCGCTAAAAAGTTAAATACAATAATTGAAATTGGAACCAGCGCAGAAGCTGATGCCATGTGTTCCTCACCAAACATGTTGGCCACAATTGGAAGACCCAAAATTATATAATTGCTTCTAAAGATGCCTTGTACCATAGAACCGCATTTTCTTCTGTCAGATACAATTTTGGGCATAAATAACATGAGTAAAATTACCATGATGATGATAGAAATAGCTGCAAAAATAATATAAGGTCCTTTCAGAAAACCCCGAACACCAAATTGTGAAATATTTTTAAACAACAAGCAGGGCAACGCTACTCTAAAACAAAGCTTGTTTGCTACATTTAAAAATTCTGCGGTAAATAAACCACAGCGCTTAAGCAAATAACCCAGGACAACAATTGCAAACGTGGGTACCAGCGCATTAACTGTAAATAATAAATTTTCCAGATTACTTCCCCCTTTAAACTCAAGAAAAAATTCAATTTTACTAAATATTAGATATTAACTAAAATTTGGCAACAAAATTCCGCATAATGCAATTATCCATAGCAAACATTTACCAACTATACTTGCCAAACATTTATGCATAACATTATACCATAATATATTCATAAATACTTTGCTTATATTGCAAAAAAGTTTGAGTAAATATCGTATTAAATTTTCACATTTCTTACCTGACGAATTGGATTCACCTTTTTCATTGTTATATTGAAGCATGCCCGCTGGAGCTTCTCACCTGAGACGGAGGATATTTTCTGTGTTTTTTAAAAACACGACTGAAATAATTAGCATCATTAAATCCAACAGCCAGAGCAACTTCAGTTATATTCATATCGGATGTTCTTAATAGCGCCTCAGCTGCATTAACACGAACACCATTGATATACTCACTGAGAGTTTTGCCGGTTACCTGTTTGAATAAATGACAAAAATAATAATTACTTACGCAAATCATTCGGGCAAGTTGTTCTATTGTAATTTCCTCTGTATAATTTTCTTCAATATATTTTAAAACACAGTTGAGCTTTCCTAAGTTTTTTACCTTAGCATTATATTCCTTTGGTGTAAGGACTTTATCCACATAATTCCTTAATAATAACACGAGGAGCCTATATATATAAGATTTTATTGACAACTCGAAGCCTACATCTTTCTCTTCATTCTCATTTATTATATTTTCAACACAGCTAATAACCTCAGGATCATTACATATTTTATTTTTAAAAACAATTAGATTTTTTGTTATAGGATTTATATATTTAACATCACAAGTGTCGGTAGGGCTGCTTTGAAGCAAGGATGTATCGATGATTATGCAATAATATGTTGCTGAGTCCCAGCCATTTTGAACACTGTGCAAATCATTGCTGTTGACAACTATAAGATCGCCGGGTTTAACCGCAATAGGAACAGAATTGCACTCTACAACAGCATTACCCTTTACAAAATAAAGAAGCTCTATTTGTTCATGCCAGTGAGTATAAATACCGGAAGCATTGTCTTCTTCTTCTTCTTGATTGCAAAAAATTCGCACAGGAAAACCAGGATCCGGTAAATATGCTTTTTCATATAATGAATAATCTCTCATTTTCCGGCTCCCCCATCTTACCCTTTATTTTATCTACCATTTTATTTTATCTATCATTTCAGCCTTCCTCATCTAATCTCATGTTCAAACCTTTTTATCTCATCTCATGGTCTGACCACTCTCATTACACATTTGCAACATCTTTTTTACGGTTTCATAAAATTTTAACACTACCTTATATAAGTATATTATATTTTATTTTTGCTAATTTTACAGCAATTTAGTGCTAAAACTCAACAATTCTATTCATGTAAAATTTCCGTCTTTAGCTTATAATAGTTTCGTAAATTAATTTACAATAATTTCGTAAATTCATAATAATTTCGCAAAATTGATTTATATTATGTAAGAAAACAGAAATGTTCTTCAGCTCAAATTAGTCAAGAAAGCTTAAGGCACTCAAGCAAGAAAGTTTAAGATATTTAAGTTCATAAACAACCGGTATAATTAATTGTTAAAGAGTGCCGGATAATCTGAGTCTGGTATGTGTAATATGCGTAATTGTTAATTAATTATTGTTAATTATTATTAAATAATTATTGTTAATTAATTTTAGAAATATTAACAAGATTTTTAGTATTTATTAATTTACTAAGGAGTTGATTTATATGGCTAAGCTTGCTTTAAAAGGCGGTAATCCCTTAAGAACGGAAAAATTTCCATCTTGGCCACAGTACGGTAAAAAGGAACGAGAAGCCCTTGACAGGGTCCTCGAAAGCGGTGTGTGGGGAACCCTTGGCAGCGAAGTAAATAAGTTTGCGAAAAGATTTGCAGAATATCAGCAGGCGAAACACGGAATATGTGTAACTAACGGTACCGTTACGTTGGAGATAATTCTTAGAGGATTAGGAATAGGTCATGGCGATGAAGTTATAGTTCCCCCTTATACTTTTAACGCAACCGTGTCTTCAGTAATTTTCGTCGGCGCAACTCCTGTTTTCACGGATATAGAAGACGGCACTTATAATATTGATCCGGAGAAAATCGAAGAGGCAATTACCCCTAATACAAAAGCAATAATTCCTGTACATATAGGCGGAAGAGCATGCAATATGGACAGGATAATGGAAATTGCCAGAAAGCATAATCTTTTTGTCATAGAAGATTGTGCTCATGCTCACGGTTCGGAATGGAAAGGCAGAAGGGTAGGTTCAATTGGCGATGCCGGTTCATTCAGCTTCCAAGCCAGCAAGAATCTTACAGCAGGTGAAGGCGGTTTCATAACAGTAAATGATACGAATTTGTATGAGATACTTTGGTCAATACACCATTGTGGAAGGGATTATCACGGCAAGGTGTGGTATGATCATGTAAGAATCGGCACAAATGCAAGAATGACAGAATGGCAGGCTGCAATTCTGGACGCCCAAATGGATAGATTGGATGAACAAATTGAAAAAAGAATGGCAAATGCTCAATATTTGAATTCCCTATTATCACAAATACCTTGTGTAGAGCCAATGGTACACGATGACAGAATAACAAGAAATTCCTATCATCTATTCATATTTAAGTATAAAAGTGAAGCTTGCAAGGACCTGCCGAGGGAAACCTTCTTAAAGGCACTTGATGCAGAAGGTATACCTTGTTCACCTGGTTATATAAGCCTTTATAAGCAAGGCATGCTTCAAACCGAAGAAATGAAAAGAATTACAGGTTCTAAAATTGAATATTCTAAGTTGTACCTTGAAAATACGGAAAAAGCTTCTACTAAAGAAGGCGTGTGGCTTACCCAAAACTTACTTCTCGGAGAAAAGAAGGACATTGATGACATTGCGAATGCAATAATTAAAATTTACGAAAATGTAGATGAGTTATTATAAATTAAATCAAGTATTATTGATGTTAAACAACTCACAATAAAAACAATATGAATTGAACAATATGAAAGTCAAAAGCAATATGAAAGATGAAAGTCGTCGGGAGCTAAGAATGACAGTCGTTTGAATAATATGTAACAGAAGTAATATGTGAATTGTAATAGAAGTGTAAATTGTAATAGAAGCAATATGGAAATCGCCTGGGAGGTAACAAACGTGGAAAAGTTGAGAGTTGGAGTAATAGGAACAGGTTCCCTGGCTGAATATCACTTAAATTCATATAAGAATAACCCTGCAGTGGAAATCACTGCATTATGTGATATTAATAAAGAAAGGGCTCGCAAAAAGGCAGACATTTTTGGAGCTAAAGAGATATATGATGATTATGAGGAAATGTTTAAATCAAAGAATATAGACGCTGTAAGTGTAATAACCTGGAATAATACTCATGCCCCTATTACAATTGCAGCTCTTGAAGCAGGCAAGCATGTATTGTGTGAAAAACCGCCGGCATTAAATGCCGAAGAAGCTTCAAGAATGAAACAAGCTGCCGAAAAAAAAGGCAAACTTCTGATGTACGGATTTGTAAGAAGATTTGCACAAAACACTCAGGTTTTAAAAAGTTTTATGGACAGCGGAGAACTTGGAGAAATATATTACATTAAGACAGGTTATCTGCGAAGGTGCGGAAACCCCGGAGGTTGGTTTGCCAATAAAGAAATATCCGGGGGAGGCCCCCTGATAGATCTTGGCGTCCACATTATTGATCTTGCCATGTATCTCATGGGAAAGCCAAAACCTGTATCAGTATTTGGAAATACCTCATACAAAGTGGGAAATCGTGCGAATATTAAAGATGTCACAAACTATAAATCCGCTGACTTTAAAACGGAACAAAATATTTCGGTAAAAAATACTGTTGAAGACTTTGCAAATGCTTTAATCAAATTTGACAACGGCGCCAGCTTATATGTTGAAACCAGTTGGACTATGCACATAAAATCAAATATTGCTTACATGGATATTTTCGGCAGCAAGGGCGGAGCAAAGCTGGAGCCTCAACTGGAAATATACAGCGAAAAGAATAATTACATGATTGATATTCAGCCTGTAGTATCTTCTTCCTCTTTCGATTTTGACAAAGCATTTTCCGCAGAGATTGATCATTTTGTTGATTGTATAATGAACGGTACACCTTGTATTTGCCCTGCAGAAGACGGTTTAACAATCATGAAAATACTTGATGCGATCTACAAATCTGCAGAGACAGGAAAATTGATTGTTCTTTAGCAAATTGGACTATATATCACAAAATAAAAAGTCTTGAATTTCGTTTATTCTGCAATAAGATCTGAGGAAATTAATTACTAAAATAATTAAGGAGGAGCCGAATAATTACTTTATTCAGTGTCCTCCCTTATAATCTTATATACCGTAAAATTTGCATATTACTTCTTTACAGTTAAATGATGCTGTTATATACCATTGTCAATCAGTTACTCATGATCAATATAATCCAAGTTATAGTCTAATTATTTAAAAAACACATCCATTACTTATATACTGAAATAGTGAATCAAGTAAAAAATCGTCTCCATGTTGCCGGATATTTAATTTAAACTTACATGTCATGTATTCATATTCATACTGCTTAATCCTTCCTTAATAGCATTTAATACAATAGCCTGTACCTTGTCAGAATATGGTCCTGGAAATTCGGACCAAATATATGTTACTGTAGTTTCATAACCTCCTTCATTTAGTATTTCTTTTGTTGGCAAATAACTCTTCCATCCATTTGAATATCCGACAATAATAAATTGAGTTTTATTATCGAGACATCTTATCCATCTACAATAATCATTGCAAATTTCACCTTCAAGTGCAACAATGATAATGTCCCTTGATAGTCTAATTAATCCTATCTTGAAAGGAATTTCTTTTGGAGCATCACCTTTTTCAATTTGCTTAAGAATATTGCTTCCGTATTTTTTCCAATAGCTTTCTTCATTCTTTACCATTCTATTGAATTCATCTATCTTAAATTCTCCTAATGGTAGGTATATCTCTTTCATATTGCAGGCTAATGAAGGAATTATCTTTTTCATGCCATATTTTATTAAATGGTTCACATCATTTGCTAAGATTTTGCCCGTAAACTCTACATCAGTAAAGTACGATTCTCTATAATCCTTTCCTTTTGAAATAATTGCAGGATTAATATCTCCAGCCGTTCCCTGCAAAAACATTGCTACTGAACCTTCATGTTTTTTTTCAAGTTCATTACATGCAAATCCGGGAAATTCTGCTGATATCAGATAATTGTTACCTCCTAATATCGTAGGATGGCATGAGCAGTTAAATACAATTACTCGAATTTTTCCTGACATATCTTTTATAATAAGTACGTTTAAGGTTCTATCTATTTCCTCGTCAGGATTAGGTGCCAGTCGTACTCCTTTTTCCGTTTTTTGTCTCCGATTCATTCCTATGTAAGTTTCTCCACTGGAAAATTCCATTATCCCTTCCTGTAAATTTTCAAAACATTCTTTTACACTACTAAGCACTTGTAGTTTAAAATAATCTACATATGCTTCATCATGCTCATGCATCAACCATGTTTGAAGTGCAGGACCTGAATGAGTATGAGTTGATGTTATCAATATATTTTCTTCTTTTAGAGGATGACTTTCTGTCATGATAGCCTTTTTTAGTTGATCTGAAAGTTCTCTACTTATCATGCAAACATCAGCAGAAATTATTAAAACCATTTCTCCATTATTTTTGATAAGCAAGGATTTTACATATATACTATCATGAACACCTGTGCTCCTTTGATTTCTGCCCCCATACCCTTCCATATATGTAGGAAATTTAGGAGTAATATCATATTTTGAAATAGCAAATTCCATAAAACCATCCTTTACTTGATAACTTTTACTTTGAAAAATAACTAATTCCAAGCCGTCTCATCCTTATAAGTCATAACTCTGTCTTTTAACATTATAACTATTCTTTTAAAGAACCAAGTAAAGCTCCTTTTATAAAATATTTCTGCAGGAAAGGATAAACAAGTATTATTGGTAGAGAAGATACAATAATTAGTGTATACTTTAATTGTCCACCAACTGCTGCGTTTATTATACTTTGCTTCATAAGTTCAGGGTCAAGGCCGTCAGTTGGGCTATATGTAGCTGTTGATTGCATCTCTCCCCAGATTAACACTCTTGTCAAAAACATTTGCAAAGGATGCCACTCGGGCTTACGTGGTAAATAAATCATTGCGTTAAACCAGTTGTTCCATACACCTATTGCTGTATATAATGATATAACTGCAACTATGGGTTTTACAAGTGGTAATATTATGCTGAATAATATTCTAAAATCACTTGCGCCATCAATTATAGCAGATTCAGAAAGTGACTGGGGTAATGTATTGATGTAAGTTCTCACAAGTATAATATTCCATACACTCACAGTAGCTGGAATAATTATTGCCCATATTGTGTTATAAAGTCTCAAGTTAATCATTAAAATAAAGGTTGGTATTAATCCTCCTGAAAAGAACATTGGAATTAGCAGGTACACAATTATTATTTTTCTGAAAACAAGCCCTTTTCTTGCAAGGGCATATCCTGCAAGCACAGAATTAAGGTTATTTAATAAGGTTATTAAAACTACATAAAATACCGAATTGAAAAATGATCTCCAAAAATAATTGTTTCCCAAAACCTTTATGTATGATAACAGTGAAAATCCCTTAGGAAACAACCACACAGAATTTGCCATTACTTCAACAGGATCACTATAACAGCCATTGTAACCATGATAAACCTTTCTTTAGCATTATTAAAATTATGATATTCAAACATTTCATCTTATGATATGAAACACAGCTAGCTATGCCATGTATATATTTAATTGTTTCATAATATTTTATATTTCAATTACCATCCCGTCATATGTAGCAATAAAACCATGCTTTTGAGCCAATTGAACCATATCTTCATATAGAGGTCTTATATTATGAGAAAAATGTGTAGCTATAAAGATAGTGTTCTCATCTGCACTTCCCTGTTTTATAAGCCTTTCCTTAACCCTTGCATTGGCTTCGATTCCCATATGCCCCTTATCCCAGTCCACACCTCCGAAGGTGCAATCAAGAATTACACCGTCTAATTTGAACTCTTTCAGGGCTTCCCATGTTTCTTCAGGGAAATATCCTGTATCATGCCCATAAAGAAGATTTTTTCCTCTTAAGCTGATTACATAGATATGACATATCTCATTTTCATTGTCATGATCCGCTTTGAGAGGTAAAACTTCCGCTTCTCCCGCCTTAAATGCTTTTCTGGGGTATACATGTACATATTTCAGGAACTCTTTTCTTTCTTCAGAATCACATCCTGCTTGTTTATACTTTTCATAGACTCTATCATTTCCATAAACATATAATTCTTCCCCTTCCTTGGGATATGCAAAAGGTTTAAGCTTCATGTTCAGTTCATAAGGTTGAAAATGGTCTGAATGAGAATGGGTTATTATAAGGTGTTTTACACTTGACAATCTCAGTTTACCATGCAAGACATGCATATATACATCCGGAGGAAAATCAATTAAATACTCTTCATCGATTAAACAAGAACTTCTGGTTCTGATGTTTTTACCTCCAAGTTCTCTTGCTTTTTGGCAATGTTCACATTCGCAAAACAGTGCAGGGAAACCTTCTGCAGCAGCTGTTCCGTTAAAAGTTATTTTCATTCTACTTGCCCCCAATTTTATAATTTAACTCAGTGCTTTATTTTCATACAATTTTAACTCTGTGCTCTATTTTCATTATTTTTTTATGCCCGCTCTTAGCTGATTAATTCCGTGATTAATATATCGTAATTATTCTATAGCAATTATACCTTAAAGAATCTCGTTTATACAATACTTTGAAGGCAAGATAAGATAAAAGAAATGGGTAAGAGGAGGCAAGGGAAGCAAGGGAATCAAGAAAAGCAAGGGAAACGTTGTATAAAATAATATGCTTTGGACTTTTTGTTGAGCTTTTTTATTAGTTTTGCTACTCTTTTCGCTACTCTAATGAATAGGATATGCCAGTTTAACCCCTGTTATTTGACTCATCTCCTGGGTCAATGCTACCAGGTCATCCTTGCACAAATCATGAATTGAAGCTTTGCCCAAGCACCTCATGGCAATATCTATCTCCTCTGCCAACGCTTTTAGGAAATTGCCCGCACAATCGGCTGCTTCCTTAACATCAAACAATTGGGTATGCTTACCGTCATAAAGATACAAGTCTGCAGGACTCGAACCCGGAGGAAGTCGGTTTAATTGTGAGAAAACAGCAGCAATATCAACCGGATAACCGATATAAAAAGCATCCGCTCCCAGGGCAATAGCTTTAAGCATATCTGCGGCGTCTCTAAAACCTCCGGTCATTATAAGTGAAACATCATCTTTTACACCTTTTTTCTCTAAATGTTCAACTGCCCTGACAAGAGCATATAAAGTAGGTATCCCGAAATTATTAATAGTAATTTCCGGACTTCCTGCCGTTTCACCCTGGGCTCCGTCTATTACTATGGCATCTACTCCTGCATATAGGAGTTTGTCGATATCCTCTTCAATGTTTCCTGCTGCAATTTTTACTGCAATAGGAACCCCGTCTGTCAATTCTCGCAGCTCATCCACTTTATCTTTTAGATCTTTCTCATTATTGATGTCAGGAAATCGGGCCGGCATTATGGCATCCTCGCCTTTTTTTAGCTTCAGATGACGTCTGAATTCTTCATCGATAATCTCATGATTGATCTTAAATCCGTCACCTGCACTGGCACCCTGCCCCATCTTAATCTCAATCATATCAGCCTTTTTTAGTTCCTCGGGAGAATTTCCCCAACCGGCACGATTATATTGAACGACGTATAACTTGGCAATGTCCCTCTCATCCTGCAAGAACCCGCTCTCACCTGAATTGGTCGCTGTACCCACGGCGAGAGATGCATGAGCCATTGCAAGTTTTACTTTTTTGCTGACAGAAGCACCATAGGCCATTGCTGCAATCATAAACGGCACAGGAAGTTCCATTGGTTTTTTGGCATTCTTTCCGATAATAACTTTTTTATCGATAGGTGTTCCGTCGAGCAAAGGAAAAAGATTAGGTACGAACATTAACTCCTGGAAGTCCTTAAAATTCAAAGTAGATCCAAGCGGTTCATGTAAAGGTTTTCCGTTTTTTGCCCTTTCAGCAATACCCATGAACTTCAAAAAGGAATAATTATCAACAAAAGTAGGAAGCTTGACCATTTTCATGTCCCCAAGCTTTTCCAGCAAAACATCTGCCAAACGGCTGTAAAGATAACGTACCAATGACATAAAATCATCCTTCCTTTATTTGAATCCATATATATTATTCTGTTCACTGAAGGATTATTTATACAAATTTCCGGTCTTAGTTATTAATAAAGAAATATTTTTACCTGACAAAGAAAAAAGTCAGGATTGAACTACTTACTTTGATTTGTTCAGTCAGCAATTCAATCCTGACTCAATTATTCTTATCTATTATCTTTCTAAATTATCCTTCTACATTATTCCTCTAAATTATTCTTCTAAATTATTTTTCTATACACTGCCTTTCTACATTATCCTTCTCCAAACTGGCTGGAATAAAGCTCATAATAAAATCCTTTCTTTGCCATAAGGGTTTCATGGTTTCCTTTTTCTATAATTCGTCCGTCATTTATTACCATAATAACATCCGCATTCCGTATGGTACTTAGTCTATGGGCGATAATAAAGCTGGTGCATCCTGACATTAGCTTCAACAGTGCTTCCTGTATGTTCAGCTCGGTTCGGGTATCTACATTGCTTGTAGCTTCATCCAGTATAAGTATTGCAGGTCTTGCAAGGAAAGCTCTTGCAATGGCTAGAAGCTGTCTTTGCCCTTGGCTCAAATTTCCTCCGCTTTCGGATAGTTCAGTGTCATATCCCTTTGGAAGACGCTTTATAAAAGTATCCGCATTTGCCATTCTTGCTGCTTCTTCCACCTCTTCATCTGTTGCGTCCAATCGACCGTACCTAATATTTTCCCTTATTGTACCCGAAAAGAGGTATGTATCCTGTAGTACAATGCTAAAGCATTTCATCAGGCTTTCTCTTTTATAGTCTTTTATATTCCTGCCGTCAATTAAGATTTCACCTTCTAAGGTATCATAAAAGCGTACCAGCAGGTTCACAATGGTTGTTTTACCTGCACCGGTGGGGCCTACCAGGGCAATTCTGCTGCCCTTTTTGGCTTCAAAGTTGATGTTTTTAAGGATTGGTACATCAGGACGATAACCGAAGGAAACATCTTTAAATACAACATTCCCTTTAGGTTCTTTAAGCTCCAGTGCTCCGGGTACATCCGCAGGTTCCTCTACCTCATCCAGTATTTCAAAAACCCTCTCCGCACTTGCAATAGCTGATTGGATAGTATTAAATGTATTCGCTATTTCATTCAGCGGCCTTGTAAATTGCTTTGAATAACTGATAAAACTGGCTATCACACCTACGGTTATCAAACCGTTAACTGCCAAGATTCCGCCAAAAGCTGCTATAGCTACAAATCCCAGGTTGCTTATCACGTTCATCAGAGGCATTAGAAAACCGGACCATATTTGAGCTTTAATACCAACTTGCTGCAACTTGGAATTGTATTCTTCAAATACTTCGATAGACTTTTCTTCATGATTGAAAGCTTTCACAATATGTAAGCCTGAAATTGCTTCTTCGATATGACCGTTCAACTTTCCGAGGGTTGCCTGCTGTTCTTTGAACAGAATTCTGGTTTTTCTGGCTATGGTCCTGGTCAATATAAAGACCAGGGGAACTGTAATCATGCTCACCAGAGTTAATAACGGACTGAGCCGGATCATCATGACTAAAGAACCGACTATGGTAATCACACTTGCCATAAGTTGGGTAACAGATTGGGACAATGTGAAGCTCACATTATCTATATCATTTGTTAATCTGCTCATTACTTCACCATGAGGTCGAGTATCAAAAAACTTAAGAGGTAATTTCTGAAGTTTTGCAAAAAGTACGGTTCTTAGCCTGTAAACTATCCGCTGGGATACACCCGCCATTATCCATCCCTGTAAAAATGTAATAGCTGAATTTAGCACGTAAACAATCGTAAGTGCAGTAATAGTAATGCTAAGAACACCAAATTCAACTGCGTCTTTTCCCGGCTCCATTGCATCTATGGCTCTACCCACAAGATATGGCCCTCTTAGACCAATTAATGAACTAGCTACTATCATAATAAAAATTGCAAGAAGCAGCAGGTATTCATTTTTAAAATAGCTTACTAATTTTATTATTGTTCCCTTAAAATCTTTTGGCTTTGCAACAGGTATCATGCCGCGAGGTCCGCGTGGACCTCCCATTCCTCCGGGGCCGCCCGGTCTTCCGGGCATACCAAATGGCCTAGATGGTTCAGCCTTCGTGTCGGTTTTTTCCGTTCTCATACCGCCGGTCACTGCTCCGGATTCCAAACCTTCGACTCTTGAGCCTTGTGTTTTATGCTCATTTCCTTGATTTTGAATTGTCTTACTTTGATCATCTAACCTCGGCAAAGCTTGCTACCCCCTTCCCAATTTGAGACCTGTAAATATCCTGATATACACCGCAGCTATTCAATAATTCATCGTGAGTGCCTATTCCTACTAGGGCACCATCCTCCAACACAAGTATTTTATCCGCTCTCATTACGGAAGTTATTCGCTGGGCTATTATAAAGACAGAACATGGGTATTTTTCGGAATGTTTTCTCAATGCAGTTCTTATGGCAGATTCCGTTGCCACGTCCACAGCGCTTGTACAATCGTCCAAAATTAATATACTGGACTTTTTGATAAGGGCTCGTGCAATGGAAACTCGCTGTTTCTGACCACCTGATAAATTCACTCCTCCTTGCCCCAATAAAGTATTATATCCCTCAGGCATTGCTGAAATAAAATCATGGGCTTGGGCTACCTTGGCTGCTTCAATAATCTCTTCGAGGGTAGCATTTTCTTTTCCCCATCTAATATTTTCTGCAATAGTTCCTGTAAACAGGATGGTTTTTTGGGGCACTATGGCAATCATGTTCCTCAAATCCCGGACCGGATAATCCCTTACATCAATTCCGTCAACTTTTACCGAACCGGATGTCACATCATAAAACCGTGGTATTAGATTCACCAAGGTTGTTTTTCCGGAACCCGTAGAACCAATTATCCCTATGGTTTCTCCAGGCATGCATGTAAAGGATATTCCCTTGAGGACCGGTTCCCCTCCTCCGCCTGCATAGGAAAAATATACATTATCAAATTCAACCTTACCTCTCACACCGGAATTATTTTTTGTTGTTATAATATTTCCGGAATCATTCCTTACCGTGATAATATCTTTAGAAGCATTTTCTGTCGTGATAACTCTTATCTTGCTTGAACCTTCCTTATTTTCATCCGTCTCTTTTCCACCGGGAACCGTGTGAGTCAAAAACTTTTCTGCATGGGCATCTTCCTTACTTGCACTAGTATATACACTGGTATTTGCATTGATACTTGCACCGGTTTTTGAAATGGTTGCCAGAGGTTGTTTGAAAGGTTGTTTGAAAATTTTCTGTGGAATATACTCCGGGATAGTATTCTCTTGGCTAAAAACTTCTTTAATTCGTGAAGCAGATGCTTTTGCCCTGATAAACATGTTAAATACAAAAGTTATCATCATTAGTGAATGAAGCAACTGAGTCATGTAGTTGATAAATGCTATAACTTTGCCAACATGTATTTGTCCTAAATTAACCCATCTAGCCCCAAGCCATAAAACTGCCACAATACCCAGATTTACTATCAAGGACATGCCGGGGCTGAATACTGACATTATTCGCATTGCTGTTGTAGTCAGTGAAGTAAGCCGGCGGTTTGAGTCTTCAAATCTTTCCCTTTCATAATCAAACCTATTAAATGCCTTAACTACTCTCACACCTGACAGATACTCCCTTGTAACTGCGTTCACGTTATCAATTGCTTTTTGGACTTTTGTAAAAAGTGGATACCCAATTTTTACGCTTAATATTATCAGTGCGGCTATTATAGGGACTACAACCAGTAAAATAACAGTCATTCGCGGACTTAACAGCCATGCCATGATAAAACTCCCTATACACAAGATAGGAGCTTTAACAAATATCCTCATTGTTCCATGCACAAAATTCTGAACCTGGGTAACATCATTTGTCAATCTGGTAATGAGAGAAGCCGGATCAAAATTATCAATGTTATCAAAAGAAAAATACTGAATTTTCCTAAAAAGATCAGATCTTGGTTCGCAACCGAACTTTTGGGATACATTACTTGAAATTATATTGCGGCTTATTGCTGCAATAGCACCGATTCCTGCTATAGCAAGCATCATCACGCCACTGTGCAGGACATAAATAATATCTTTCGAGGCAACTCCGATATCAATTATGTCAGACATTATGGTGGGCTGCGCTAAATCGCAAAAAGCCTCTATCGCAAGAAAAAATAAAGCTGATAAATATAACTTCCAATAGTTTTTTATGTATTTTCTTATAAGGCTTATTTCCTTAGTATTTTTTTCACTATTGTTTTTATTAGTTGTATTAGTTATATCTTTGTTTCTGTCATTATCAGCTTTATTGTTATCAACTTTATTAGGATTTTCTTTTAAATTCATATTAATTCTCCTCGTGCAATATTGTTTGTTAACAAATTTCTATCAAATTCCCGGTTGACGATAATTGAAAGTTAAATCATTTAATTTATATTAAATTAAAATTTTATAGTATTAAAATTTGATATTTAACTAAAATATATGATATTTCACCAAAATTTAGTAAAATCATTCTCCTATTATTTTCACCAAAACTTTCTTTCTCCTTTTCCCATCAAATTCACCATAAAAGATTTGTTCCCAAGGTCCAAAGTCAAGCTTCCCATTTGTAACTGCCACTACTACCTCTCTGCCCATTATTGTCCTTTTAAGGTGAGCATCCGCATTATCTTCAAAAGTATTATGCTCATATTGACTGTAGGGTTTTTCAGGCGCAAGCTTTTCGAGGAATCTCTCAAAATCTCTGTGCAGTCCGCTCTCATCATCATTAATAAAAACACTGGCTGTAATATGCATGGCATTACATAAAAGCAATCCTTCCTTAATTCCGCTTTCTCTGAGACATTCTTCCACAAGAGGTGTGATGTTAATAAAAGCTCTTCTCTGATCAGTGTGAAAAATCAATTCTTTTCTGTAGCTCTTCATCGCAATATCCCTCCGAAATCCAAAATTCTGAAAATACTCTGGTATTAATTTACTCCAGTGCCAACTAAAGCTCTTGAAATAATCTTGTTTTCATTTTAGTAGAAATTAATCCCCGTGTAAAGACACTCCCGCATAAAGACGTCAAAACCACCACTTAACGTCATTTTATCATAATTAATAATAATAAAAAAATCGGTAATAAAGCTATTATATTGGGTATCATATAAATGACAACTTTTTGTCAAAGTTTTTAAAGTATCTAAAGTAAAAATTTCAGTTAATGAACCTAATGATCGAGGTGAAAATATATGAATACAATTATAAACCCCATAAATTCGAATATAGACTCAAATATAAATACAGCCAATGATCTGCAAAATTCAGTAAAACCCAGCATTTTAAAGACAGCTTCTGATAAGTTTTCCAGGAAAATTACCATTATCGGAGCAGGATTTGTCGGTTCAACAACAGCTTATACCTTAATGTTGAGTGGCTTGGTATCCGAAATTGCAATCATAGATATTAATACCCAAAAAGTTGAAGGAGAAGTAATGGATTTAAACCACGGCATGCCCTTTGTCAGACCTGTTAAAATCTACAACGGAAGTTACGAGGATTGCAAAGATTCAGATATAATAATTATTTCTGCAGGGGTAAATCAAAAACCGGGTGAAACCCGAATTGACCTGGTGTATAGAAATACACAAGTTTTTAAAGAAATAATACGAAATATTTTAAAGTATTACACTGATGCAATTTTACTGGTGGTTACCAATCCTGTAGATATACTCACTTATGTGACATATAAGATTTCCGGACTGCCGCATAATAAAGTTATCGGTTCCGGCACCGTCCTTGATACTGCAAGATTAAGGTACCTCATAGCAGACCATGTAGGCATTGATGTAAGAAATGTTCATGGTTATATCATTGGAGAACATGGTGATTCGGAACTTGCTGCCTGGAGTACTGTAAATATTGCCGGCATACCTATTGATGAGTATTGCGACAAATGCCAAAAATGTGAAAAGAAAATATCCCAGCTTGAGATTTTTGAAAATGTTAAAAATGCCGCTTATGAAATAATAGACAGGAAAGGTGCAACATACTATGCAGTTGCTCTTGCAGTGAGAAGAATTGTGGAGGCTATAATAAGAGATGAAAACTCAATTCTTACAGTCTCCAGTCTCGTTGAAGGACAATACGGGATAAATAACATATGCTTGAGTCTTCCTTCTATTGTTAACAGCAAAGGTGTAAGTACCATACTTGAAATACCTTTATCCGGCAGTGAGACGGAGCTTTTGATAAAATGTGCGGATTCCTTGAAAAAAGTAGTGGAAACGCTTGATATATAAGGTTCTTGACCGTAGTGAAGCTGTTTTACTCCTTCCAATAAGTGCGGTATTTTAGCGGGGTTAGGCCTTCTAACTTCTTGAAGGTTTGTATGAAATTGCTCGTACTTCCAAAGCCTACAGATTCTGCTATTTCGCCTACGGGAATATCCGTTTCTTTTAGTAATGATTTTGCCTTATTTACCCTGTACTTAACAAGATATTCATAAGGGCCGTACCCCGTTATTTTCTTGAAATTTCTGCAAAAATGATATTTGCTGCTACAAGCAACAGCTGCCATATCATCCAATGTAATGTCGGAAGCATAATTCTTTTCAATAAAATCCATAATAGCATTCATGTGGATGCTATTATTCTTTTTATCGTGGCTAAATTGGTTATTCGGAGATACAAGCAAAATTTCAGTGAGCATATTCACTATTAAATTTGAAGCTTTGATTTCAAATTGCATATCTGAATTAGAATATAAGTCCGTTATTTTATCAATGGCATCCGATATGTAGGTATTCTCACCCATGTATATAACAGGACCGTATTTTTTATAAATAAGATTATAATATTCTTCACTGTTGGACCCGTTAAAATGTATCCACTTTATCTCCCAAAAGCCGTCCTTACCGGTGTAGTATTCCTGATAGTCATAGCAGTTCATAAACAGAACATGTCCTTTTGAAAGCTCAAATTTTTTGCCCCTATAGTATGCATGTCCTTTACCATTAACCGTATATATTATTAAAAAGCTATTATAGGCCTTTCTGCGAACGAAGTAGTTTTCATCGCAGAAAAAGTGTCCTAAAGCTTGAACATAAAAGAAAACCGATTTTGCAAGGAAGCTTGGTGTATAATTAAATGAAAAATAACTCTTTGGACTGCCGTTAGATTCAACCCACAGCTTTTTCATATTATAAATTATCCTTTCACATTAGTATCATAAGCAAATATAATAGCAATAATTTTATATTTTACAGCAATTAGTTGTATTGATATCCATATATGCATTTTATATCATAGTTGATAGTAGATGCAATAATTTTATATAACGGTTTATATAAGAGGTGCGTTTATTTCAATTAAAGAAATGTTGTCTGTGGCTGTTTTAGGTGAAAAAATATTTGTCCGAGGCAGTCATTACAACAATTTGTGTTTTTCTTTGAATAAAGCTATTTGTACATAATCAATTCATGCATAATTAATTATGCATAATTAATAAAGTTAAAGTTATCTTTACATAATCAATAGAACGGAGGAACCTGCCAAATGGAAATCAAACCTATAAGAGAAAAATGGAAAGGCTATATGACGGATAGGGAAAGATTCAATAACCAGATGCATTATAAACCCTTTGACCGCACCTTTAATATGGAATTCGGTTACTGGGATGAGAATTTTAAAGAATGGCCTGTTTTTGTAGAAAACAACATTACTAACAACAAGCAAGCTGATATACTTTTCAATTTCGACAAGATAGCCGTTGTATCAGGAAACATATGGATGAATCCGCCTTTTCCTCATAAAATCATTGAAGAAAAAGAAAATGTATATATTATAATGAATTCTGACGGATTGTTAGCTGAAGTGCCAAAAGACGGGCATGATACTATTCCTCATTTTATGGAATCATCGATAAAGACCCCTGATGATTGGAAACGGGTAAAAGAAGAAAAATTTAGAAGAGATGACCCTGAACGTAAAGTGGATATAGAGAAGATTAAAAGTATGCATCCGCCGAACAGGGATTATCCTCTTGGTGTTAACTGCGGCTCGATGATTGGCAAAA
>DUMC01000118.1 GCA_012840075.1 Clostridiaceae bacterium
ACAGGCATTCCCACTTTTTCCGCATGACGGAATAAATTCTGAACAAGGGGGTGTATAACGGGCAAGTTGGGCATGACCTCTCCTATCCCTTTACAACCTCTGTCGCGATAGTAAGCAAGCACTTTATCAAGCGGTGCTTCAGGTGAATTTGTGAGGGCACGCGGATCAATATTACAAAACGGAATAAACCTGTCAGGATATTGCTCTGCCATATCAAGTATATCCTCATTAGCTTGCGGGAAATATATTTCCGGATTAACAATCGGAAGTAACACACCTTTCTCGATTCCCAATTCATCATAACGTTTTATTAATTCTTCAGCCGTACAAAACCTCACTACAAACGGCACGGGTTTTCTATAAGCATGAGCGTGTATATCTATGAACATTTAAATTCCCCCTCTAAAATATATATTACCAAGTAGTTTACCAAATCCTTGTTACAATTTATTGAATTTTTATTAAATCCTATAATATGCTTTATGCTTTTTTCTGTAATATGCCGTTTATCTTATTTCTCATCTTTTCAGCTTCATCAGGGGTCAGCAAACCTGCTTTTACATGGAATTCAACTTTTTCCCCACCTTTAATAATTTTTATATTTCCTTTCTCCTTCTCGGCCAAATACCCTTTGTGTTCCGCCGTTGCGGGTAAAACAATTCCAAGAGCATCTTCATCCTTAGTTCTCGAAATCCAGCGTAATCCATATGGAAGTTCAGAAGGTTTGTGAGAAATATAACTTGCGTATCCGTCGGGATGAACCAGCATGCTGTGGGCATATCCATCATCATCTGCTTTATAATTGATTGTAAATAGAATTTCTGGGTCAAATATAAGGTCCGGTGAAAGTGTGTGATGAAGCTCAGGGTTAGTTTTAAGTTTTTCAAGGAAGTCCACCAGTTTGGCAATATCGGGATTTGACTTGATATGGGAGGGTATATCTGCATGTACCCTTACGTCTTTCGGATTGCAATCTGCACTGTAAACCAAGGTTCCGTCATCTACAGGTCTGAAATTAACATGCATAAGATACATCAGTTCCATCGCGGTTTTCCTGAAATTTGTAATTTTTATTGAAATATCAAACACGGAAGAATTTTCATAAACTTTTACTAATGGTTCTGCTATGTAGTTGTAATTAAATGCTACCATGTGATGATATTGCCCGCCAAGAGCTATGTAATGTCCCTTATCGTCACAACCTACTTCCAAATATGCTTTTTGGTATTGTGCATTTGGTAACTCACCATGTTGAGGATGTTTATCCTTTTCAGAAGGAACACCCATTGCCGTTGCACCACAATGAACAAGAAAACCTCCGTAATTTTTTAGAAACTCATTTGTTGCAACAGGTTCTGTAAACATAGATTTCATTTCTAGGTCCCGACCGTAAAAGCTTAAGCTCCATATTTGCTGTCCTTGGTAAGGTAATAATACCATGTTGCCCAACTCATTTGTAATTCTCAGCCCATATACGCCGCTATCAAAGAGAAAAACCGATGCACAGATGCCGTAATTTTTAACAAGAATTTTTTCTTTTGGAGTGAAAAAGCATTTATCGAGATTAATCGTAACTGAGTAGCTCATAAAAATACCTCCTACTACTTCCCCTTAGATTAATACTTCATGACTTGCCCAAGAGGTGATTAAATAATCAACTAAAAAATAAAATTTTTAAATTATGTGATAACGTTTTTACAATTTTATATTATATATTTTATTATACAAAGTCAATATATATAATAAAGTCAGCAAAAAATTCTACCTTACGAATAATGAAAACAAATATGCAAAAACTATGAAAGCTACAATTCAATTCATATAAATATTTTTTGCTAAGCAAAAATACTAATAAATTTTTAGAGAGGGAAATAAATTTATGAAGAAATTATTATATATAACTTGCAATTCCAAACCTGAATATATGTCAACCAGCAAAATAGTAGGAAGAGAATTTGTTAATCGTTTTTTGGCAGCAAATCCTGATCATTATTTAGAGGAACTTGATCTTTATAAAGAGGATGTTCCCGAAATAAATCACAAGATTTTTACCGGAAGGGCAGAACCTGTTTCAGGTGAAAAATACGATGCATTAACGGAAAGTGAAAAACGACAGGTAGAAAAAATCATCTCTCTGTGTGACCAGTTTTTAAGTGCGGATACTTATGTAATTGCAGCTCCTATGTGGAGTTTAAGTTTTCCATCCAGGCTGAAAAGATATATTGACTGTATTATTATAAACAACAAAACAATCAAGGTTTCTCCTGAAGAAGTAAAAGGTCTTTTAAATGATAAAGAAAGAAACATGGTTTATATCCAATCATCAGGAGGAGATTATCCAATGATCCTTTCCTGGAAATTTAATCACGGCATCAATTATATCAAAGATATATTTAAATTTCTTGGCATAAGCAGGTTTGAAAAGATACTTGTAGAAGGAGTTGATAAATTATCTATCGGAAAGAATGAAGCAATTGCAAAAGCTTTTAAAGATATAGATGTTGTAATTGATAAGTTATCTGGCAAAGTTTTAGTTTAACTCAAAGGAAAACGCTTCCTTATAGGTAAGAAGAATTTTCAACGGTTAATAAAATTTCCTTAAAGGAAGCGCCTTCCATTAATATATTAGATTCATTAATAATATGAAATTAGGTTCTAAGTAGCCTCTATTACTTTTGTAAACAATTCAGGTCTCAAAGGTACACCGTTTTTACGTAATACTTCCTGCAATTCTGAGATATCAGGCTCTTTCCCAGTAGCAGAAATCATTGCTGCCGCAGTACCTGCAGCTTCTCCTGTCACAGCACAAGTAGGTATTACTCGGGTCAAATCCCATCCGCTTTTATCAGCACAGCAGCAGCGTCCCACTGCAAAAAGATTTGAATTTTTAACAGCTTTTATTGATCTATATGGAATACTGTAACGTTTATGAGGTACCTTCCAGTTACCAATCATGCCGATAGCATCAGTGAACCAGCAACGTTCATGAAGTTCTTCGCTAAATTCAAAGGTACCTGCTAACCTGCGTGTCATTCTAAATCCCGGAATTGCCGGTATTATTAAGGGATATACATCCGGATTTCCGGACTTTCTCATTTTTAGCACATGTTCTAAAATCATTTTTCTTCCATCAATGCAATGCTGGCTTATATCATCCAGGTTTGTACCTGAATAGAGTCGGCTATCTTCAGGAATATCCGAATATAAAGGATCTGTTAACTGGTGAAGTTTAATTTCTTTTCCATCATATGAAAAATACCATCCAGTACGCCTATTAGTATCATCATCTACCGTATCTTCTCCTGCCATCCAGCACACATCCGCATCTCCTGTAGCATCAATAAAAACATTACCTAAAACTATTTGCTTTCCTCTCTTGGTCTCTACAATAACACCAGTAATCTTTCCGTTTTTGCGTTCTACGCCAGAAATTCTTGCATCATAATAGATTTTCACACCTTCAGATAATAGCAATTCTTCGGCTGCAATCATTAAAGAAGCTGCATTATATTGTACCCTGTATCTAATACCTGCACGTTCAGATTCTGTTGCATCCTCTCTTTCCCATACTTCAGGAATTTTTCCAGGTCCATATTTTAAAGATAA
Organism: Clostridiaceae bacterium; assembly: GCA_012840075.1. Classification (GTDB taxonomy): domain Bacteria; phylum Bacillota; class Clostridia; order Acetivibrionales; family DUMC01; genus DUMC01. The sequence goes on from DUMC01000118.1 coordinate 3,607, forward strand.
TTTTAAAAGTTCCTCGGCAATACCACCAGACATTTTTACTCCGTCACCGTCGCAAAGAGGAAGGTAAATTACGATCAATCCTAAAGTTGCCAGCCCACCTAAAGCGTACTCCTTCTCAAGAATACATGTCCTGGCACCACCTCTTGCAGCAGCAAGAGCTGCAGTAATTCCACCAATACCTCCGCCACAAACAACCACATCATAATTCAAATTAACCATAATATATACCTCCCTTAACTCCGGCTCCGCCGGTCATGAATGTTTTCACAAATTAATCAAAAATTAATCAAAACCTACTACCCTATTTTCCTCCATAGATTTATCAGCCCTAAATACCGCCAGATGCCCGTATATGGAATCATGTATTGATGTGCATGATATTGATCTAGGTTTGTCAAGAATATAGTCTACGAAATCACTCACAAGCCGTAAATCTCCACCGCCGTGTCCTCCGAATGCGCCCGTCATATCACCTGTTATATTAAGGTCAACTACTTCTTCGCTATATTCTCTTCCCGGTCTTGGGTCAATTTTTCTTATTACAAATTTTGACTCATCAAACACTCCCTGGATTTCCCCAATAGTTCCGACAATATGAATTGAGCGTTGGGGTTTTGCTGCTCCACCTATCATATTGTGAGTTACAGTGCTTCCGTCTTCGAATCTAATAACTAATGACTGGTGATCTACAACGTTGTTATCACATTTCCATACACATCTTCCATAAATATTATTTGTTTTTAGGGATTCAATTTTTTGTTCGATTGTAGGATTTTTGATATGCTCCAATGAATCCCACACATAAAATGACCATCGTTCAGGATGATCTATGTAGTGCTTCTTAGCTGAATACAGACAATTTTCCTCAATAGGGCAATCTACAAGACATCTAGTATCTGCACCTTTAGGAGCTTTTTCTTTTATAAACTGAAATAAACCTCCCATGCTGGAAATAGCAACAGGTTTTATCCCACTCTTAAACCACATTATTAAATCAAGGTCATGGCAGCATTTTGCTAAAAGCATGGATGTTTTACAAATATCCTTATTTCTCCATTTGCCTCTCACATATCCTACTGCCATATGATGATAGCTTACATGCTCAACTGTTTGTATATTAATTATATCACCGATTTCACCGGATAATAGCCTTTTTTTAATTTCAACATAGAAGGGTGCATATCGTAGAACATGGCATATCATTACTTTTCTTTCATATTTTTCTGCAGTTTTTACAAGTTCCCACATTTCTTCCTCATTAGTCGCAAAGGGTTTTTCCAGAAGAATATGATATCCTGCCTTAAGAAGGGGGATTGAAGTTGGTACATGGTCCTGATCCATGGTACCGTTTATAACTGCATCTGCAAACTTTGGTCTTGTCGCTAATTCTTCAGCAGATGTAAAGCAAAATTCTTCACTTAAATTAAACTTTTCAGCTACCATTTTTCTTCTTAATTCATTAGGATCTGCGACTCCTACAATTTTCAATCTGTCAGGATGAAGCAGTGCATAATTTGCATACGCTAAAGCCCTGTGACCTGCACCTACTATAATCGCTGTTACAGGACCGCTTTCTTTATATAAATTAGTCATTCGTAATAAACTCCTTTCTGCCCGATATTAATAAATGCATAATTCACATTCTTTTCACCTGCATAACACCACTGAAGATCGTCTATCGGAATATTTTCGGGATTCTCAATTCTCCCTTCTTTGTAAACTAAAGTTCAATCTCTGCAATATAAGGTCTATGATCCGACGTGGTTTCGGCAGGTGCTTCGGCTGAAAGAATTTTTATATTTTTTGATACAAAAATATAATCAATTTTCCTATCAGGCGCATGAGAAGGGAAAGTCAGCAATTCGTCCTTGCTTATTGCCGCAGTATCATTAAGAATCTCATAAATAGGTACGAGCCTTTCGTCACTCGGCTCCATGTTTAAGTCGCCCATAAATACTATAGGTTTTTTATCACATTTTATTAACTCAATGGTTTTTCTTAATGCATTAACCTTTTCACTGTTAGCCAGCCCGTAATGACTAACATATACATTTAACCCTTCTTTGACATCCAACAATGCTTTTAATACGCAACGGGTTTCATAATATGCATCTTCGTGTTTAACGGGCGGATCTTCAATCAGATGAGTTTCAGCATGTAAAATTGGAAATCGCGAAAGTAAAGCATTACCATAGGGGCCATCCTCAAAATCAATTGCTTTAGCAAAGTAGTAATAATATCCCAGCATTTCACCAAGGGTTTTGGCTTGATCGGTAAAAAATTTTTCAACATTACCAAGCCCGCGGACTTCATTTAAACCGACAACATCCGGTGAGTATTTTCGTATTACTTCACCTGCATCGCATATGTTAATTACTTTGTTATTATTGAAGTTGCGCCCGGAACAAACATTGTAAGTCATGATTTTAAGCTTCATATATAATCTTCCTTTCTATCTTCATTCTGTGGTAAATTTATATGTATTTATACCTGAATACTATTAACACGCTGATAGTATTTATTTCAATAGTGATTTTATTTCAATAGTGTTTGATTATACTCCAACATATTTTCTCATTATATCTTTAAATTTACTCTGATAATATTTACATGGAACTTCAAGGTCTTCTTTTAACACAAAACCTCCGCCTGTTTTTATTTTTCCACCTTTTATCATGTAATCTTTCACTTTGGCTTGCAATGAAGAATTTGCAGGCAGTTCTTTTGGATCGCAAACATTCACATTAAAAAGGAACCTATATACTCCTGTGTTGTTTGGTGAGTATAAGGGAAAAAGATAGAAACAATCCTGGAATTTAACTATGTTTGAGTCTTCGCTTAAGAATTCACGTAGCTTTGTATCAAGAAGCCAACTATTGCAAACTAAAGCTTTCCATTGGAAATCCGGAAAATATGTATCAAAAAAAGGTATGGTTCTTAAAAACGATTCTCTTACTTTATCATAGTCAAGCCTTCCCACGGCCGGTATATGTATGTTGAGCACCGGATCTCCTTTTATCAGTTTTAATTCCCATTCTTCCTTGTTAAGACAGACTTTTTTAGGAACGGCATAAGATTCAGGAGATATGGGATTGCCGCAAATAATCTCGTTAATTTCCTTTAATTCACTTTTCCATGGGTGTTTCTCGTCTATAATGCCATTTGTCCCATTATATTGACCGTCGCTTCTAAAATCTTGGTTATCTTCCGCAAGACATATCACTTCGTTGGTTCTTCTGTTACGGAAAACAAGAATATTATTTCTGAATTTTATCATTTCATATTGAAGTCTGCCAAGATAAAAGAGAGTTCCTCCAAAATAACGTACAGCCCAGGCAAAAACCCCGTTTCCTACTCCTGGCGTTTTAAACATTTTTTTAAACCAATTAAAGGATATTTCAATCCCGAAATTATTAGAATCTCTGACTTCCTGAGGAATGTTCCTTTTGTTATAAAAATCAATCATTTTATCATGTCCGGCAAAAAGCACCAAAATAGGTATCATGCCTTCAAGTTCACCTAAAGCTTCTGATAAGTTTGGCCATAAATATATTGTATCCCACTCATGTGCAACATAAACTGTGTAATACCACAGCCAGGCTATGGCTGAAATATTTACATCATTTCTTGCTATTTTAGCTGCTTGTTTAAACATATCCCTAAATTCACTTATAAAACTATATTTTTCCAGCATTTCATTTATAAAGTTATCTTCCAGAAAAAACGGCGTATTTTTGGGAAACGCCTTAATTGCAGCTTCCCAGTTACGTTTTAGTTCTTCAGGTATATGAGAAAAATTAAATTGCTGGGCTAAAGTTTCAAGTTCTTCGATTACACCTTTGAATTTAAAATTTTTATTCATATTATTCACTTCCTCGTATAATATAATTTGTTGATACAATTCTATCTTATTTCCAGTTAATAACTGGAAGTTAAATCGTTCACTATACCATATCAATATACCATATCAATGGACAAACTTATTTAATATAGTTTTATAATCAAATCTCAAAGTATTCGTAACATTTAGCTTATTAAAATTATTATACATTGCAATTTACGCTTGTACAATCAAATAATCAAAACTTACCGCATGAATACGTTATGAATACGTTTATTTATATGAATAATTTAATATGTATAAATATTTTAATATTAGGTATATTTAAATCTACACAAATAAAAATATGATACTATTATAAATTAACACAATTATTTTTATAGATAAAAATTAATAATTTTATAAACTTATATATTGTGGAAGGATTGATTTTATGAATTCTTATGAAAGATTTGAAAAAATATGCAACCATCGGCTATAAAGACGTTGATCATTTAGCTGAAGATCTGAAAAAACAGATGAACCAGGATATAAATGTATCAGATGAAATTCTGGAAGAAACATACAAAGATCAGCTTGACTTTAAGAGAAGGGCCGATCCGTATTTCCCTACTATTGCAGGGGCTGCCGGTTTAGCAATTCCAATGTATGATACGGTATGGCTTGAAGCCAGTATTCTATATGCTGACCTTTTAGCTGATTATTTCATGTATAAAGCCGAAATATATGTACACCATATCAGATGGCTTGCTAAAAAAGGTTTTAAATGGATTAACGGAGGTGGTGATCTGGCGTCAAAACAAGGACCTGTATACTCTCCGAAATCATTCAGATATATATTTTCAAAGCCATATAAAAAGATTATAGATGAATGTAAAAGACATTCTATAATATATTGTTTTCGCTCTGACGGTAATTTATGGAGTCTTCTTGATTGTATGGTTAACGAAATGGGTTTGGAAGCTCTAGGAGAAGTTGACCGTGAAGCATCAATGACTGTTGGTGAAATTAGGAAGAAATATCCCCAATTAATTGTTTTGGGAAATATAAATTCATCTACTCTTTGCACCGGTACTGAGGAAGAAGTAAGAAAAGAAACAAATAACGGACTTGTTGAATCTCAGGGTATTAACTACATTCCTGGCCCATCAAATGCAATAGTTCACGGTACTCCGGTTGAAAATGTATATGCTATGATCGACGAAATTGAGAAATATAAACCTTAGCCTCTTTGACCTGCGCTATGAACATACCTTTGAAATTACATTTTGCTATACTAAGAGAATATCATTGAAACAACATTTTACTTAGCTATAATCTATTACAAGCAGAGGATATGATTATTTCCACATTCACATTGCTGCTATCTTTATTCTAAGTCATAAAACAATCAATCCTCTGCTTGTGAATAATTGAAAGTTTAACATTTATTAAACCTCGCTATTTCAGTTCATTCATAGGAATAATTTAGCAATTATTAATTAGTTGGCAAATACTTAACCTTTTACCGCTCCAAGCATCATACCTTTTACAAAGTATTTCTGAGCAAACGGATATATGAGCATAACGGGAATCATTGAAACAACAATGGTAGCGTTTTTCATCGCTTCCGGTGTTAAATTATCAGGAATGGCAAGGTTGTAATTAGCAGTATCATCATTAATGAGCATCTGCCTTAAAACAACCTGCAATGGATATTTAGCCGGATCCTTTAAATAAATAAGCGGAGCAAGATAATTGTTCCAATGTCCCATAAAGAAAAACAGTCCTACCGTTGCAAAAGCCGGTTTTGAAAGCGGTACCATTATCTGCAAAAATATTCTAAATTCCGATGCACCGTCTATGTTAGCAGACTCATGCAAGCTTTCCGGAATTGACATATAAAAGCTTCTTACAATCAACATTTGGTAAGTCCATATAGCATTCGGAAGCACAATGGACCAAATAGTATTAAGCATTCCAAGGCTGCTTACAAGCAAGAACATCGGTATCATTCCTCCGGAAAAGAACATTGTGAAGGTTATCATCTTCATGAAAAATGAACGACCCCACATGTTTTTTCTGGATAACGGATATGCCGTTAGAGCAGTCATGGACAAATTTACCATCACACCTACTGCAGTATATAATATAGTATTCCAGTACGCAAGCGGAACACGATTGTTCGAAAGTATTTGTTTGTATGCTAATACATTAAATCCTAAAGGCCAAAACTTCACATTTCCTGCCGTAATATTATAGGTATCTGAAAATGATACAATTATTGTATAATATACGGGGTACAGGAAAACAAAACCAAGCCCCAACAAAATTATTGTTATAACATAATCCAGTGTTGTAAATCTTTTTAACATTGATTTTACCATAATTTTTCACCCTTCATTACCAAAGACTGGTCTCAGTCAGCTTGCGGCTGATTGCATTTGTTAATACTAACAGTATAAGTGCTATGACTGAGTTAAATAAATCTACTGCGGTTCCAAGTCCGAAGTTTCCGCCCTGCAATCCTCTACGATATACGTAAGTAGAGAATACATCAGCCGTAGAATAAGTTGCTGCATTATATAAAATCAAGATTTTTTCATATCCTACATTTATAATTGAACCAACATTGAGAATAAGCATTGTAATAACCGTAGGCAGGATTGAAGGAATAGTAATATGCCATATGGATCTCAATCTGCCACAACCATCTACTCTTCCGGCTTCATACAACTGTGGATCTATATTTGTAAGTGCAGCAAGATAAACTATTGAACTTGTACCTGTTCCTGACCACATTCCTGTAGCAACATATACTGTTCTGAACCATTCAGGTTTTATCATAAAATAAATCGGTTTTCCGCCAAAAAATTGAATTATACGGTTTATAACACCACCTGAAGGTGATAAAAAGTCAATTGCCATACTACATACAATAACCGTAGACAAGAATGACGGCAAATAACTAACTGTTTGAACCCCTTTTTTAAGCTTCTGTATGCGGGATTCATTTAGAATAATTGCAAATATTACAGGCGCCGGGAAATTCCATAGCAAGTTATAAAATCCTATCAATAACGTATTCCTAAACAACATGAAAAAGTCTGGGCTGTTAAAGAAGTTCTTAAAATTACCTAAACCAATCCAGGGACTCTTTGATACTCCCAGGAATGGGCTATATTTCTTAAAAGCTATCAAAATTCCATACATTGGTGCATATCGAAACAGCAAGTAAAAAATAAGACCGGGCAAGAACAGGATCAACAACTGTCTACTCTTCAAAAACTTATGATAACTTGCTATGCATCTTGATTTTAAGCTTATTTTTTCCTTACGTAGGCTCGCTTTTTCACTATTCTGTTTTATCTGTTTTACTGTATTCACGGTTGTCTGATTTTCACGCAAATCTATACACCCTTTACTTCCAAATTAGTAATTTTCAGGAAACAAGGTTGCACATAAACCTTATTTCCTGAAAATATTTATTGGTAACTAAAAATTGAATTTAGAATTAATCCGCATCTTTAAATCTGTAATTAATCTACATTGTTATCTGTATTTAATCTACAATTTATTGTGCGTCATATACCTTTTGTGCGTCATTGTAGTTCTTTTCAATTTCATCCAATCCTAAGGATTTTGCTTCAGCAATCCACTTGTTCCACTCAGCGTCTCCGTAGTTTGCATTCATAACATATTTAGCCGCAAATTCATAAGCTTTTGTGTCAAGGTTTGTCAAAATCTCGTTGTTGCGTTCAAGAACGGCGTCACTGAATCTCAAAATCGGATCCATTGGAGCAAATAAATCATTGTTTACTATTAAATCATTAGCTTCTTGCTCCTTAGGAGTAAGCCTGTGATACAAGCTTCTGCGGTCGCATCTTACATACATACTTTGGTTCCACAAACCGTATTTTTCAGCCAAATTGTTGATTTCAATTTTTTCAAGTGCTTTAAGTTCAGGATCTGTATATACAGGTACACCGTTTTCATCAAAGTTGAACCATTCGCCTTCAACACCAATTGTGTTCAAAGTAGCACCTGAAGGACTGAATAAATAGTCAACCAGTTGAAGAGCTTCCAATTTATTCTCAGTAATATTCGAAATAACTACTCCGTAATAAGCAAGATTCGGGAGCTGGAAGTGTTGTCCGGTCGGCCCTATTGGTGGAGCAGGACTTAATTCGTAAGTTGGATTTTCTGCCTTTACCTGCATTGGGAAAAGGTCCATTCTGGAAATCCAGTCAAATGTTACAAAACTAGTTTCCGGAGCAGCCATCTTAGCTATCCAGTCGTTTTGAGTATTTGTCAAGAACTCAGGATCAAGCAGTCCTTCCTGATATAGCTTCTGGAAGAAGTCAAGCATTTCCTTAAATTCAGGAGTAGTTCTTGAGTATTCCCATGTCTTAGTTTCTTCATCATAGGACATTCCTTGTACTCCGCCATAGATTCCCCAACCGGCTTGCTGATACCACCAGAAGTTATTTCCCATCTTGGAGCTAAGCGGTACTGAGTTAGGATAAAGTTCCTTCAATTTCTTTAGAGTTTGATAGAAGCCTTCTGTATCTCCTGCTTCCCAAACTTTAAGTCCATGCTTGTCAAAAATATCCTTACGGTACATATACAAGTGGTTAACTTTACGTTGAAGGTCCATTATCGGCCATCCGTAAATATTACCTGCTTCTGTAGAGTAAGATTTAAGATACCAGTTATTTTCCGGATTATCAACGATTACTGATTTAAAGTTAGGAATTAAATCATAGTACTCGTTTAAAGCAACAAATGCGCCTTGCTCACCATAAGTGTTTGCTATGGCAAGGTTTACATTCATTATATTCGGCATTTGTTTTGAAGCCAGTGAAGTATTAACTTTTTCTTGGTATACATCACTTGGCACGTTTTGGATTTCCAAGTAAACACCAGTACGCTTCTTAAGTTCCTTTACCAACGGACTGTCAGCAAAATCAACATTAGGATGAGAAGTCATCCATGTTACTTTTACATCCTTAGTTGTAATAGGAAGTTTTAATCCACCCGTATCGCCATAGTCAGCTGTTTGAGTTGTATCGGAAGTTTCATTTGTTGTCTTATCCGTACCGTTATTTCCGGACTTATTTCCACCACAACTAACAAACACGCTTAATACGACAAATACGACGAGAACTAATGAAATAAGGCGTATTTTCATAAACAATTCTCCTCTTATTTAACATTTTAACATTTTGTGTTAACATTTGTGGTATGATATCATACCTATTATTTCTTAAACTCTAAGTTAGAGATCTGGTATAATAGTAACTAGAGTAACTATATAGTTAACAATGCATATTCTAGCACAGAGGAGAAAGAACGTCAATGGAAATTTGTCGTAATATGTCGAATTTTGTAGATATTTATCGACTTGCTTTGAACAGTACAATTTCCTAAATAGCATACTCTGCATGACAATAAGACTTGCTAACATTCCTAGCATTGCGGGTGATTTTATTTTATATAAAGAAAGTGTCGCCAAGAGGCATAAATTATAGTGCTGTAAGTATCGTAGCTACGCTCTCTTGGCAATATGAAAAAATACCTATAATTTTTTTTGCCTTACAAGTTGGTTTCTGAGCCATTCATTATTAAGCACCAAATCATCCTCATCTTTTATTAATTCTTCATATAGTAGCATCCTTAACTCTTTAAGTAATGTACTTATCTTCTTATCATATTTGGCTTCATATATTAAATTATGCAATTCCCAAGGATCTTCATCCAAATTGTATAATTCGTCAATATCAGTACAATTCCATATATATTTCCACTTATTTGTTCTGATCATTCTTTGAGAGTACAACCCAAATTGCTGACCGTTATAAGTAGAGACAACAAAACTTCTCCAATCATCAACCTTTCCATCTAATAATAGAGGTAAAATGGACTTTCCTTGAAAACGGGCATTCAATCTTCTGTTATATTGTACTTTATTGTTAGCATTGCTATTTTTGTTATTGTTACATTTTCCGCATTCACTCATTTCATTTACAAAAGCACATTCTTGTTCAAAACCATATATTTGTCCTTTTTCACATAATTCAATCAACTCAATGATTGTAGGTGGTAAGTCTAGAGAGTGGCAAATAAAATCATCTCGTTTTATTCCCTTTTTTATTTTCCCGGGCCATCTTATTATAAGCGGAACTTTAACAATATCATCATAAAGCACGTAATGTTTGTCTATCATTCTGTGGGAGCCACACATATCACCATGGTCAGTTGTATATATTATAATAGTGTTATTTTTCAACCCCAATTCGTCAATTTTATTTAATATTCTACCAATAGCATCATCCATCTGGCTAATAATTCCATAATATCTTGCAACAATCGGAGCCCAGTCATCCCATGTATAATTCTCTATATTCCAACTTAACAATTGCTGTTTTTGTATATACGGTTTATTCTCAAAATTTTCATCAAAACTGGGCCACTTAGGCACAGATAACGGGTCATACATGCTTGCAAAGGGTTCAGACGGCCTACAGGGCAAATGAGGTTCTGAAAAATTCAGGCTTATCATCCAGGGTGAACCGTCGCAGCTATTACTATTTTCTTCATTAAACTGTTCTATCAGTTCAACGGTCTTTTTAGCAAGCCAGTGGGTGCGGGAGTTTTCAACAGGTACGGGATCAATTTCACCAAAATAACCATTTGTAAATTTGACTTCCGGATATTTTTCCTTACGAAATTTACTATATTCACCATCAAGTATGAAATAATCAAATCCATAGTAATTGGGGTTATAATCAGGGTTAATGTTCCATTTACCTATATGTGCCGTTTTATATCCTCTTTCTCGAATATGTTTTACCCATGTATATTCATCAGGGTTTAAGGACTTAACGCTCATGCCAAAAGTGTAATTCCATAATGCTCCAAAAGTCTCAGGACGCCTCCCTACCAGCATTGACTGCCTTGCAGGGCAACATACAGGTGTAGGTGTATAGGCATTTGTAAACCATACTCCCTCACTTGCAAGCTTATCCAAATTAGGCGTTTTTATTGGCCATATTCCGCTGTATTCTACACAGTCATAACGGTGCTGATCAGCCATAATAAACAAAATATTGGGTAAACTGTTGTGTTGCAATATAATTTACCTCCATTTTCATTTCTTTTATAAGCGTAACATTTCATAAAATATATTATATTATTTTCCACGTATTATTTCCAGATACCGGTGCCACTGGACGCAGAAATCCTTCTTACGCAACTTAAATATATCAGTCACTCCTCAAAGCAATATTTGAGCATAAAATGCATTAAATGTTTCATACCTGTTTTGATTGAATCTATTATGAGATATTCTTCCATAGTATGCACTCCGTTCCCGTCACCAATACCGAAAGATATGGAAGGAATGCCTAAACTTATGGGATAATTAGCATCAGTGCTTGATGCTCTGAAGTTTGTTTCCATCCCAAGTTCATGCCTTGTCTCTTTTATTCTTTTTATTAGCTTAGTGTCATGGTAGGTCTTGCCACAAGGTCTCTCACCCAGTGCCTTTATGGAAATTTTAGCCTTTACGGATTTATGACTATTTATAATATTAATAAAGTCCCGATACAGGTTATCCAGACATGTTTTGTCTACAGAACGCAAGTCAACTTCCATTTCAGCCCTTTCGGCTATGGTATTAATTGAGGTTCCTCCTTTTATTATACCTACATTGTAAGTGGTTTTAGGATTATTGGGTACTTTTATATTATAGATATCTTTGACAATTTCAGCAGCATGAAGTATTGCATTGCTATTTCCAAAATTCTTCCAGCTATGTCCACCTTCGGTTTCAATAATTATACGATACCGTCTTGAGCCAACGGCAGTATCCACAATATCTTTATACCCTAAATCAAGAGCTATCACTTCATCAATACGGTCTTTCCATGTGTCAACAATATGCTTTATACCCTTTAAATTGCCAAGGCCTTCTTCTCCTACATTAAAAGCAAATATAAAAGGCTTTTTTATGAGGATATCTAATTCTCTTATGATTTTTATACAAAACAATAGACCGGCAACATTAACAGAGTTATCAAGAATTGAAGGAGCATATATTTTATTTTCCTTTATAATGGGATTGATATTCCATAAGTCCTTAAACACCGTATCAATATGAGCAGCAACTACTGTAATACCTTCTTTGCCTGTTGTTTCTTTCACGCAGGTTATCTGGTTATCCACATTGGATTTATTTTTTATGTTGTTCTCATATTTGGTATCAGCTTTGTGCTGAAAGATGTTATTTACTTCATGCGGGCACATGTTATTTATATTGTGCGTATAGATATTATTTATATTATGTAGATATATCACATTTCCCACATCATCAATGTAAGCATTTTCAATCCCAAGTTCTTTTAATTGCATCAATATAAAATTCGCTTTTTGTTTTTCAAATCCCGTCATGGATGGTATTTTACATATGTTTATCGTAAGGTTGTAAATATATTCAAACTCATTTTCTATGTACTCGTTTATTTTATGCTTTAATTTTTCTCTCATATTTCCATTAATTCACCTTTCATGAAAAATTTCATAGAAAATTTATTATAGCAAGAAATAAATTAATAAGAAATAAATGTCAAAATGGGGGACAAATACTTTGTCCCCGGATAATTTAATGTTATTCAATCAAATGGATACTCTACCATGCATTTTTATGTTTTAATTTTCATAAGAAGTTCTACTGAACCTTTGATGATGGCTTCAGCTACACCCGGCTTAAATTTTGAACTGCGGGCTTCATAGCCTCCTTCATCATATGCAGACTGCATAGGGAAATAACCTTCATAACCATTAGCACAGCAGCATACTATTGTCATTTCAAACGGAGATCCTTCTTTTATTCCTCTTCCTATATCAGTAAAAGGTTCACCTGGAACCCCGGCTATACAAACATCACCAAATCTAATTGCTGTAAGAGGCAGCGTAAATGAATCAGGTCCGTTTTCTAACCTTTTTATGCGATAAGCTTCAGCAACTACAGTAGTAAGCTCCATTCCTTTATAAGGTATTTCATCATCTCTGCCCGCTTCATGTAATGCAATTATTTTCTCAGCTTCAAGAATTTTTGATTTGTCTGCTCTGTTCGAAGGAACTTCTATATTATTCTGCCCAAAGCTTACTATATCTGCTTTCACCGGTTCCGTTTTTCCGTAAACTTGCAGAACTGCACCTGCTATGCATCTTCCCATATGTTTTGAGTGTTCATATCCTTTATTAGCTCTGTCAGGAGTTGTAAATACATTTATATGGTTTGTATCACCTTGGGCACCATTAAAATAAATGCAGCGGACATTATCAAGAGCTCTTTCCAGTGTATCCCGTACGAACTTAGGGTAATCGGCAGAAAATTTGGTTCCTCCAATCACATCAGGATGTACCTGGAAATTCACAAGCGATATTTCTTCCGCATTCTCACGCTGAATTCGTACGAGCTGTACAGTTTCGTCAGGAGTGCCAATTGGTTCTAGTATATTTGGATTGCCTACACCCGGATTTGTTTGGATCTTTCCATCCTTCATACGGAAACGGCGCACGAAGGAAATTCCTTGTGCCTTGCTGCGTCCAATGCTTAAAGTTGCTGGTTTTAAATATGCTATAGCAAGGGCTGCAGCATCGCACAGTTTTCGTCCAAGATAAGCATTATACTCTGGATCCTCTGAGAACAATTTGCTATCCATTACGGGTCCCGTATGGGTATGTGTACATGCTATGAAGACGGCTTCAAAAGGTATGGAATTTTTCTCAGCAATTAATTTTCTGTAAGCGTCCATTTTATCCTTAGGAACACCTATAATGTCAAGGCTTAGTGCAACCGCAGTATTGGTTCCGTCACTAACTGCAACAGATGAAGCGTAAAGATTATCAAGAATCCCATCTGCAATGCGTTGACTGTAATAACCCGCAATATTAACACCAAGAGGAGGTGTTACATCAAGACGTGCAAAACCGGCTTTAAAATTACCCATATTTAATTGCCCCCTTTATAAAAATAACATTGTATGCTTATAATTAGTTAGTTCAATTATGTAATCAAAAGTTTTGTATTTTTTATCCTGTTTTATAAAGTTTTTACTTTAGCAAATATATTTTATACAACTTCTATGCAAAACTCAATCCTTTAATCTCATTTTTCTGTATTTTTCCGTACTTAAATTGTTCCTAATATAAATTTATTTATTACATATGCTACTCCATTATTATCATTAGATAAAGTAATAAAATTTGCCTTATTCTTTACAATGTCATTTGCATTTTCCATAGCTACACCTAATCCTGCATACTCTATCATTGAGAGATCATTTAAACCGTCCCCAACTGCTATCATTTCACTTTGTTTAATGCCATAATACTCTCCGAGTTTTTCCATAGCTTTTGCTTTTGAAGCCGATTTATCAACAAATTCTAGGAAATATGGCTGTGAAGTATGAAAATTGACGTCATCACTCAAATATTTCCCTACTTCTTTTAGATACTCATTAATTACTTCCACTTCATCATACCATAATATCTTTGTAACACCTTTTTCAATATTCTTTTCAATAGTTTCCCTACTATCGCCCAGGAACAACGGTGTAACTCCTGAAATACTGCTATAATCATATGCTTTCTTGCTTAATTCACTTGCATATAATTTGTTATCCGTCCATACCATAACAGCGGTCCCAAACCTTTTGCCCAATTCTATTATATTCGTAGCATCTTCGTGTTTTAGTGTGGATTGAAAAAGAATCTCCTTTGATTTCCATTTAATTACCATAGCTCCGTTATAGGTTATTAGCGGCATATCCTTGGTAATCCCAAGCTTTTTTATCAGCCCTTCAACCCCTTGCGGTGGTCTTCCTGTAGATATTGTAAAAATCATGCCCTTTTCTATTCCTAGGTTAACAGCTTTAATAGTCTCTTCAGTTAGATTGCCTTTGCTATCAAGTAAAGTTCCGTCTATATCGACTGCTAGTAGTTTGTATGACACTGGTTTTCTCCTTTCTGTTTAAGGTTAGGGGACACCTCTCTCGAGCAAGGGGGTATTTATTTTACATTGAGGAATGCCCCATTCGAATGGATGGTACACACCTTTCTTGTCGCATGAGGACACACCCCTCTCGAGTTATAGGTAGTCATTTTACATTGGGGAATGTCCCCATATAAGGTTAGAATAAGGAATATCCCTATTTATTGGTTATTGTACTGCTGACTTGGCTATTCTTTCAAGAAGTATGTTACTTCGCTCTATAAACCTTGTCATTGCCTCAGGTTCAAGTTGCTTATGACTCATCAATGCCAAATCATATACATGCTGACAAAGTAAAGTGATATCTTCTTTGTTTTCTTCCTTATCTTTCATTTTTAATATTAACTGGATGATGCTGTTCTTATGATTTAATACCAGGCTTTCTTCCGTAGGGAACAAATTGCTCATGTCCTGTCCTCCGAAGAAACGGCTTAAATCATACATTCTTCTTGAATATTCAGGAAGTAATATCATGGCCGGAACAGATGTTGTTCTCAGATTTTCAACCTGTACTTTCAATTTCTCATCTTTTACAGCTTCTCTAAACAGCTTTTCAAGGGCGTCCTGTGTTTCCTTGTCTATTTTATCCTGCTCACTTGCGGTATCCTTAAGAATATCGGAAATATCAGCATCTACTCTGCTAAAACTTACACTCTTTTCATGCATTTCAAGGAACTGTATAAAATGCGTATCAATTATCGTATTCAAGATAACAGCTTCCAAGTTATTATCTTTGAAAAGTTTGATATATTGTGCCTGTTGTTTTGTGTCAGTTACATAAAACACCTTATTCTTATGTTTGGATTCATTCCGTTGCAAATATTCTTTAAGAGTAACATATTCATCGTTTATTGTTTTGAATATGATATAATCCTTTACACGGTCATAAAATTTTTCTTCCCGCATACAACCGAATTTTACAAACGGGTTTATGTCATCCCAATATTTATTATAGTTTTCCCTCTCATGTTCAAAAAGTGAAATTAGTTTATCAGCTACTTTCCTTGTAATGTGATTTGACAATGTTCTCACTTGACTGTCATTTTGCAAAAAGCTTCTTGATACATTAAGAGGCAAATCAGGGCAATCTATGGTACCTTTAAGCAGCAAAAGAAATTCCGGGATAACTTCTTTTATATTATCAGCGACAAATACTTGGTTATTATACAATTTAACCTGGCCTTCAATAGTGTCAAATTCATGTTTAAGCTTGGGGAAATAAAGTATTCCTTTCAACCTAAAAGGATAATCCATGTTAAGATGTATCCAGAACAATGGATCATTAAAATCATGGAATACTTTTTTATAAAATTCCTTATATTCTTCATCCGTACAATCTTTAGGATTTTTTAGCCACAGCGGATTCGTATCGTTTATAGGCTTTGCTGCTTCTTCTTTCCCGCTGTCAGTATCTTTTTTGTCTTTCTCTTCTTTCTGGTCTTTTGCATTCTCAAGATATATTTCATACGGCATAAAATAGCAATACTTCGTAAGAATTTCTCTCATTTTGAATTCATCAAGATATTCTTCGTCGTCCTTGGATATATACAAAGTTATGGTTGTGCCACGCTCTTTTCTGTCAGATAGATCCATCTCATACTTTTCACTTCCGTCGCTTATCCATCTAACAGCTTGGGCACCCTCTTGATATGACAAAGTATCAATCTGAACCTTATCGGAAACCATAAAAGCTGAATAAAAACCCAATCCAAAATGACCGATTATCTGACTATCCTTGTCAATTTTATCTTTATATTTTTGTACAAAATCCGTTGCACCTGAAAAAGCAATTTGATTTATATATTTCCTTACTTCATCAAATGTCATTCCAATTCCGTTATCAATAAATTGAATGGTTTTATTATCTTTGTCTAAAACAACCCTGATTACAAACTTTTCATCTTCTTTTACTGACGCTTCGTTTATGGATACAAGCCTTTTTAGTTTATTTATGGCATCTGTAGCATTAGAAATCATTTCACGAACGAATATATCTTTATCTGAATAAAGCCATTTCTTTATAATTGGTAAAATATTTTCTGTTTGTACTGACAAAGTGCCGACTTCACGAGTCATAAGAAACCCTCCTTATCAAACAAAAAACCGTCAACCATTTATTCATAACAATTATTTTACAATTCTATTCTTAAGCTTGTCAAGAGCATTTTAGCACTCTACAAACGAGAGTGCTAAAGCATAAGACAAAAGAACCGTCCCTCTGTCTATTTATATTTATAAGACAAAAGAACCGTCCCCCTGTCTATTTATTCCCCTGTCTATTTAACACGTTTATATAATAAAGTCGCTAGTAGCAGGATGACACTTGTTAGTACAATTGTGGCTCCTGGCTTTAAACCAGCGTAAAAGGAAATAACCAGCCCTAGTATGGTTGATGTGACAGCATATAAAATCGAGTATATAACAGCTTTTTTATAGCTTTTGGCAATGAGTATAGCAGAAGCCACAGGAACTACCATGAGAGAAGATACTACCATTGTACCGATAGTCCGTGCTGATATTGATATTGTAATTGCTGTTAGAGCCATGAATATTCTATTGACTATTACAGCGTTAACGCCTGCAAATTTGGCAGTTTCTTCGTCAAAGGTTAAACAAAATAAATCCCTATAAAGTAATGTAACGGATAATAATACAATTATACTCAATATAATTACTATTACTAATTCAAAGCTGCTTATTGCTACTATACTTCCAAAGAGAAAACTCGTAAAAATCGAGCTGTTCTTAACAAACCCCGATAATATTCCGGCTAAACCAATACCTGTTGCCATTATTACTGCTAGGGATATCTCCGCGTATTTTGAAAAGGATTTGCGTATTTTTTCAATTCCAAAAGTAGCAAGGATTGAAAATGCTATTGCCCCGACAACGGGATTTATTCCTGATATTAATCCTGTTGCCACACCCGCAAGAGATATATGGGAAAGAGTATCGCCTATCATGGACAGGCGTTTTAATACAACAGTGATACCTATACATGGTATAATTACGGATAGAAGCAATCCTACAACAAAAGCATTTCTCATAAATTGATATTCAAATATTTCCAGCATATTTTATTTTATCCCCCTGCCGTTTTCCATATTGTTATTGCTGTTATTGTAACAGTTCACACAAATGTGCTTGCGCAGATTTAGGTTTATTTTATATCCATACAGGTCACTGAGAACTTCATCGGTTATTTCTTCCGGATCAATAATCCTTACGTTTTTATTCCCTGTTATTCCAATTTTATTGGCATGAACTTTTATTGCCCCAATGTCATGAGTTACCATTATGATTGTAATCCCTAATTCTTCATTTAATCTAGCTAAAAGGCAGTACATTGCCTCCTCGGATTTTGCATCAATTCCTGACGTAGGTTCATCTAAAAATATGATTTTTGGGTTGTTCACTAACATTCGGGCGATAAAAACCCTTTGTTGTTGACCTCCTGATAGATTGCCTATTAACCTATTAGCATATTTTTCCATCTCAACAATTTTAAGAACATCGTATACCTTTTCTCTGCGTCTTTTCTGTTCTTCTTTAAAGCGACGGAAAAGGCCATGCTTACTGTTGATGTTCATTGAAACAATTTCTTCGACGGTTGCAGGAAAACTCACATTGAATGATGTTACATTTTGAGGTAAATATCCTACTATGCTCCAATCACCAATATCCTTAACATCAAACCCGTTTATTTTAATTTCTCCTCGTTGCGGTGTGAGAAAACCAAGCAATAATTTAATTAAGGTGCTCTTCCCTGATCCGTTGGAGCCTATTATGCCAAAGTAATCTCCTTTACTGATGTCAAAACTTATGTTTTCAAATATTGGTACTTCAGCATAGCTAAAACTTAAATTTCTGACTTCCAGAATTTTTGTCGGAGTTTTATCCTTTGTAGAATTAACCGGTGTTTTATCCATTATCATCATTCCCTAATGCCTTTTTCAACGATTCAAGATTTTCTCTCATAATAACAAAATAATCCTTTCCTTCTTCTATTTCTTTTTGGCTAAGACTTGCTATGGGATTTAATATCCCCACCTTCGCACCCGTTGCATCTGCAATTGTCTGTGCTACCCTGGGACTGACCATGTTATCAAAAAATATAACACTGATATTATTCTTCTTTACAAAATTTGCTACTTCAACCATTCTGGAAGCAGTTGGTTCAGCTTCCGCATCCAGTCCTGAAATTCCAATTTGATTCAATCCATATGCAGAGCATAAATAACCAAAAGCTTCATGGGACACAACTATATCTTTCTTGACAAAATTTGATATAGCTTCCTTATATTCCTCATCCAGCTTGTCCAGTTCTTTTGAATATCTTTCAAAGTTATTCCTGTAATAATCAGCATTATGTGGATCAAATTCAACCAAAGTGTCAGCAATTGCTTTCATTTGCATCTTGGCCAGCATTGGATCAAGCCACACATGGGGATCATATAATTCACTTAATTCATCCTCTTTATGTTTTTCTCCATCTTCGTTTTGATAACCTTTATCCGGTTCTTGATAATCCTCGTGTTCTTGCTTTTCATTTTCATATTCATGGCTGTGGATTCCTTTGAGTAAATTTATACCCTTTGAAGTTTCTAGAACAATTAAATCTTTATTTTCTATGCTATTTAGAACTTTGTGCACCCAGTTTTCCATACCGGCACCATTGTATATAAAAATATCTGCGTTTTCTATTTTTATTATATCTTTAGGTGAAGGTTCCCAGCTATGAGGATCCGATCCGGATGGCAAAAGATTAACAACCTTAACTTTATCACCACCTATTTTAGCGGCAAAATCATACATAACATAAAAAGAAGCTACAATAAATGTTTTATTCTCGCTTCCGTCCTTCTCATCCATTCTTTTCCCAAGAGAACATGATACAAACAGCATTGATAATATCATTACTACTGCTATCAATAAAAAAATCAGTTTATCCGGCCTTTCATCAGACCTTATCTTTATTCTCTTATTCATATCAACATCCTTCTTATGCTGCATTATTAATAGAACGTACTTAAAATATACATTTCCAATTTTAGAACAAGCACCTACTTTTTTCAACACTGTTCATATTTTAACAAATTTTATTTACAAATTTAATTTATTGAAAAAAATCCTTGCATAAAAAAATAAAATTATATAGCTATTCTTACCATTTAGTTATCAGCTTAAAACCATTTATTTATTTACTATTACAACGGCACTATCTTGACAAATATTTATTTTATAATTGCATGTTCGCATGGAAAAAGTCAGAAAATATTTCTTCATATTTATTTGTTTATTCGATACACTTATATAAAATTATTTAATTGTTTTAACATTTGCTTTCCTTTGATATAATTGATAAGTGTTTATTGTATATAATTTTTTAAATATTTATTATAAAATTTTTAAATTTTTAAATATTTAACTATACATAACCAAAAACTAAAGAAAGGATTGTTGAAACTACTATGAAGGAACTATGGGATTTATTTAAGATCTTCTTCCGAGTAGGGGCTTTCACTTTTGGCGGTGGGTATTCGATGCTTCCCATCTTGCAAAAAGAAGTTGTAGAAAACAGAAAATGGTGTTCTTATGAAGAAATTATTGATTTTTATGCAATCGGACAATCTACACCCGGCATAATTGCAGTTAATACGGCAGTATTTATTGGGTACAAATTAAAAGGGGTAATAGGTGGTATCACCGCTGCATTGGGTATTGTGTTTCCATCGCTAATAATAATAACAATAATCGCAGAATTTTTTGGACGAATTCAGGACAATGAAATAGTAAACAGTGCTTTTGGAGGCATCAGGGCAGCCGTACCGGCACTTATTTTGAGCGCGGTTCTTAAGATGTGGGGTAAATCTGTTGTTGATAAGTTTGCAATTGTTATTTTTATAATTGCTTTTATATTAACAGCTTTCACAGGAATATCCCCTATAATTATAGTAGCTGTATCGGCTATTGTAGGAATTATTATAAAATCTTTAAAGAAAGGTGAGAGAATAAAATAATATGATATATATTATACTCTTTTTAGAATTCCTTAAAATCGGTTTATTCTCAATTGGCGGCGGTCTCGCAACCCTTCCTTTTTTGAAGGAACTTGTTAATAAATATGGTTGGATAACTTCTCAAGAGCTTATTGACATGATAGCCATAGCTGAATCCACCCCCGGTCCTATTGGAATAAATGCAGCTACATATATGGGATATAAAACCGCAGGTGTATTTGGAGGAATAGCAGCAACTTTGGGCATTGTTGTACCCGCTGTTATAATAGTATCTATCATCGCTCATTATTTCATGAAATTCAACGAACATAAAACGGTTAAATCAGCATTCTACGGTCTGCGTCCTGCAGTGACCGGAATGATAGCGGCAGCCGGTTTTGAGGTAGCTTTAGTTTCTATTTTTAATACCAATATTTCGGTACAACTTAATAATTTAATTAAATTAATAGGAAGTTTCATTAACATTAAAGAGCTTATCCTGTTCATTGTTATATTCTACTTGCTGGAAAAGTATAAGAAGCATCCTATTTTTTATTTAATAGGTGCTGCGGTTATAGGAATAATATTTAAATTCTGATTTTTCATCTGATTTCTTTCTAATTATCTGATGTCCAGTGGGAAAATGAAGTTCCCACTGGACTTAGCAATTAAGTTTATCTAACAATAAAATTTCCTTGTTTAAAAAAATTATCATTGTTTAAAATAATCAAACATTTTCCCAAAATCTATACTGGCAATATACTTATTTTCATATCTTTCTTTTAATGAATCAAGACCCTCTTTGAGATATTTTGAGGTAATTCCGTGTGCTATAGAGAGAGAAGCTTCTATGTATGCTGCAAGATGATCGCACCCTCTCATAATTTCCCCGTCTATGGGAGAATAGATGTCGTCATTATAATATTCATTAATTTCTTCGGAGGTTACAAACTGTATCTTTCCTTCTCTTTTAATTCTGCTTATAAATTCATTTTCAACTAAATATCTAAATTCTTCTATCCATGTTGACGGAATCAGCGGAAATATTTTCTCTTCAATCTGGGCATTCTCTATTTCTTTTATAATTTCATCTATTCCCGGCACCGCTCTTTTAATCGGGGATACTATGTCTCTTGTTAGAACCTCCGGGAGATCATGCAATAATCCTGAAAAGAAATTATTCACAACTCTTCTGTCACAACCACCTAACTCCTCGGTGCAAAAATAAGTCAGTATTGCAACTACCAGCATATGACCTAACACAGAAGTTTCAGGGACTCTAGGAGATTGTGCCCATCTTTGCTGGAATCTAAGCTGCCCTACAAGGCTAAGAAAATTACGCGTTTTTTTTCCAAGAATTATTTTCTGTACACCTGCAAGATCATAGTGATCTTCTATCTGGTTTTCAATCTCTTCTTTAGTAATTTCTATTCCATAGCGGTTTTTATTCATATTATATATAATCTCAAATTCCCAATTGGTTGCCAAATAATGGGATGCTTTCAAAATTCTTTTTTCAAAATAGCTGTATTCCGGATCTTTTAGATATCTTTGAAATCGGTCAAAAAAACCGCCTTTTATTTGGTCAAGACCTTCTTTTTTTAGTTGTTCCAAAACCCAATCATTTAATAAATCGCCCTTCTGGGCCATCAATTTATGAAATATCGGTGGTTTTATATCAGTTAAAACTATTCTGTGAAAAAATTCAAAAATTCCACCTTCAATCAATTGTTTCCAGTTAATTTTAGCCTTTCTGTCGCTTTCTTCTGTTTTTGCAAGGACATATGCATACATCATCTTATGAGATTGTTTGTCAAGCTCCGTAAAACCTTTATTAGGTCGTATATGATCATTCCATCTTTGAATGCTTGCTGCATCGTAAATCAATTCAAGAACAGGTTTGGTTAACATTCAATCACCGCCGGTTTATTGGAAATATCCCTTTTTGAATGTATATTTTACCATAAGAGGGCAAATAATACAAGGTTGTAGGGGATGTACCTTATTTATTATTTAAATGCACCCACACACCTTATTTCTACTTGCAATCAAAATATAGCTATAATATCATATCATATAGTCTATTTATCATATTTTAGTTTATCCGTAAAATTTAAATATATGTTTGAAAGTTTGGGTGGTATTTTGGAACTGAAATATGTAGCTAATGAGAAGGATAATGAAAGAACTGTTAAATCAATATTGAAAAATGAATTAGGTATTTCTTTGAGCATGCTAAAACGCTTGAAACATGAATCCGGACCGGACTCAGGAATATATGTTAATTCTCAACCGGTTTATGTCAACTATAAAGTTAAACCGGGCGACGTTGTTCTTGTGCGTATGAATTTTGACGATAATTGTGATGATATAGTCCCTGAAAATATAAAAATAGATATTCTTTATGAAGATGAATATTTAATAGTTATTAACAAAGCCGCTAATATGGTAGTTCATCCGGTAGCAATGCATCAATCGGGAACTTTGGCAAATGCCATCACGTATCATTTAGCTCAAAAAGGAATTAATATCAAGGTCAGACCTGTAACCAGGCTTGACAAAGATACATCAGGTGTTATAGTTTTTGCTAAAAACCCATATATACAAAACGCTCTGTCGGTTCAAATGTCTAACAAGAGTTTTTTGAAAGAATATATAGGAATTGTCTGGGGTACTATTAATGAAGACAGAGGTACAATTAACCTTCCTATTGAACGTAAGCCGAACAGTATAATGCTCAGGCATATATCTGAAACAGGTAAACCTTCTATAACTAACTATGAAGTTATTAAGCGCTATGAGTATGCAACTTTACTGAAATTTTCTTTGGAAACGGGAAGAACCCATCAAATCAGGGTTCATTGCCAAGCAATAAATCATCCTATCATGGGAGATACCTTGTATTGGAAATGGGTTTATGCCATAGATTTGTTCATTCAAAAATATAGCCTTTGTTTTCCGGATGAAATAGAAAGGTACAAGATAACAGAAAAACAATGCTATGAAAATCAATCCTTGGAAAACCAATGTTCAGATGAATATTTATTTAATATATATAAACATGTAAATTCCATGCTTATACAGCGGCAGGCACTTCATTCATATAAAGTCAGGTTTTTGCATCCCATAAAAAAGAGTGAGCTTGAAATAATTGCACCTTTACATGACGATATGAAAAAAGCTTTGGAAATATTGGAAAATAAATAGATTTCATTTTAAAATCGTGTTATTATAAACCTAAACAATAGTGGTATTTCTTAGTCTGTTATCGGAGGTTATAATATGGTAACTACAAAAGAAAAATTATCAATTACCGAATTAAGTAAACTTTTAAATGTGACAGACCACACACTCAGATACTATGAAAAAGAGTTTAATTTGCAAATTCCTCGTGATTCCAGAGGAAGAAGATATTATACCGAAGATTTATACAACATCTTTTTAAGAATAAAACAGTTAAGAGATGAAGGCTTGGAAATTAAATCTATCAAGGAGATACTGCAAAATACCGTAAGCGATGAAAGTGTATTTTTTACCGGACATTCAACGTTGGACGACTCCTTAACTTCACCAAATTCTTCAAATTACGGGCATGATTTCGAATACATATTATCATCCATTGAATGTATTAAAAACAACATTGATGAGATGAAAATATTAATGAATGAACTGGTAAACAGTCTACCTGAAAATATTTCATCTGAAATAAATGCATCTACCAAGGAAATAATAAATGAACTGAATATCCAAAGTTGTAAGTTGAATGATTCAATAAGGATAAGCAATAAACTTATTGAAGCAAAATTAGAAGATCATTTAAAAAGGCATTTTGATAAAATAGACGAATCGTTATCCGAGTGGAGAAAGAGAAACAAAAGTGGAGCTTTTAAGCACTTATTTAGGAAATTGGGTATCGTATCTTACTAAATCCCTTACCTAAATATCTTCTAAATATCTTAATGATATTGCATTAAGTATCTTTCTAATTAAATATCTCACCGATTATTTAACTAAACATTTCATAAATTGTTCAACTAATAAAACTAAAGTGCGTATTCCCTTTCTTGAAGGAATACGCACTTTATATGTATTATAATCATATGTCAAATATTTTTTATATATGTTGAATTAACTTACTTTCATTGATAGTCTTAATTTATCAGCTACCATAGCAATGAATTCAGAATTTGTCGGTTTACCTTTTCCCATACTAATTGTATATCCAAATATGGAATTTATAGCCTCTATTCTTCCTCTGCCCCACGCTACTTCAATTGCATGTCGAATTGCTCTCTCTACTCTGCTTGAAGTTGTATTATATCTTTTGGCAATAGTAGGATAAAGCTGTTTTGTTATTGAATTAATAATTTCCAGATCCTCTGTTGCCATTATTATGGCATCCCTCAAATACTGATATCCTTTTATATGAGCAGGTACCCCTATTTCATGCATTATATTAGTTACTTCCACTTCAATATCTCTTTTTTCCGATACTATATTATAATTATTATTTACATAAGTTTGATAATCACCTTTCGTCACAACCTCATTGGAAACATGGCCTTTTAATTGACGTATTCTTGAAGCCAGTACCTTCATATCAAAAGGTTTTATAACATAATATTCAGCTCCGAGGGATAAAGCTTTCTGTGTAATTCTGTCCTGACCCACAGCGGAAAGGATTATAAATATGGGTCTGTTTTTGTTTAATGTCGAATTTACTTTTTCCAATACACCCAATCCGTCAAGATGTGGCATGATAATGTCCAGAATTACTACATCGGGTTTTTTCTCCATTATCATATCATATCCTTCTAAACCATCCAATGCTGTGCCGACAACTTCAATATCACTTTGACTGTTCAAAAATTCGCTCAGAATTTCACAAAATTCTTTGTTGTCATCAATAATTAATATTTTGATTTTTTTATCACTCAAAAGTATACCCCCTTAGAAAAGTCTAAATTCTAAAATACAAAAAATTAAGAAATTCAACATAAAAGTGAGCAATAGGCTTCATGAGAATTTAGATTATTATTTAAATTATTTATGTTGTCATTATTATATGTTTAATTCAATAAAATTACAATAGTTGTAGGTATTTTACATTTAAATTTTACAAAAGTGCATAAAAAGCATTATAATAACGTTTGCAGTAAAATATGCAAGAATATTGATGTTTCAGTACTTTGAGCATTTTTCTGTTTCCCATCTTAGTTTAGAAATATTATTACATTTTGGTCAATAAGACAACTAATTTGGGAAATACAATTTCCCACAAAAGTGTGGGGAATTTCCCCTTATTCAGGAGAAATTTTTGCTAAAGAGTCTTAAAAAGACACCCTATTCATACATCTTCTTAATCATATTTTCAATAAAAATACCATAACCTCTAGTTGGGTCGTTTATTAGGACGTGAGTTACCGCTCCTACTATTTTGCCGTTTTGTATTATAGGGCTTCCTGACATCCCTTGGACTATGCCTCCTGTTTCGTTTAAAAGCTTTTCATCCGTGATTTTTATTACCATACCTTTTGAACCGTTTTCAGGTTTTAAAGATACCTTTTGTATTTCAATGGAATATTCCACTACTTCATCATCTTTGATATTAGCCAGTATGCTGGCCGGACCTTCTTTAACTTCTGTTTTAACTGCTATAGGGTAATATCTTCCCGGGAGTTCATTTAACACATGGGGATGTAGAGTACCGTATATCCCAAGGCTGCTGTTCACATGTACAACTCCGAGATTATCCTTGAATTCATTGAAAATGCCTTTGATTTCTCCCGGAATACCGTCTTCCCCCTTTTTGATTTCCAATATACTTGATTCAATAATTTCCCCGCCTTTTATAGGCAAAAGGATACCCGTGTCTATATCTGTAATACCATGGCCAAGTGCTCCGAAATTTAATGTCTGAGGGTCATAAAATGTAAGAGTTCCAATTCCTGCAGTATTATCCCTAACCCATAAACCAATATGATATTTATTGTCATCAATGGATTTAACAGGATACACATGTACATCTTTATATACATCACCGCTTCTGTATCTTAAGTGCATGCCGTTTTTTCCGCTCTCGTGAATAGCTTCAATTAATTCACTTATGCTGTTAATATCTTTGTTATTGGCTTGTACTATAAAATCTCCGGGTTGTATTCCCGTATCCTTTACAGGAATTACACTTTTTCCGTCGACGGTTTCAACTTCACCGATACCTACAACCAAGATACCGTCAAGTTTTAGTTTCACCCCTATTGTATTACCACAAACAACGATTTTTTCTTTCGGTATTACATCAACTCTTACCGTCTTAATGGGGAATATCCCAAAAAGTTTTACTTTTAGACTTGCATTTCCCTTGTTAAGGGTTTTCATTAATATTGGATTGTAAAAAGGTGACTGGCTTACAGGTTTAAAATGCCCTTTTTCAAGGTGCAGTATTTCGCTTTGCTGTTTATCGTGAATTACCTTTAGCGGTAAAAGGCTTTTTAATTCATATAAGTATTCTTCATTTTCAAGTAAAATCAAATTATCAGGTATAATCCATGTTGTATATGCACAAGTAAATAAAGATGTTACGATTGCCAATATAAGTAATATTTTTATTTTTCTGAATAAATTCAATCTAAGCCTCATGTCATTCCTCCGAGCTAAAAAATCACAAATAATAAGTCACTCATTCATCCCCTCCTGCAATAACCATCACAGGATTTCAAGGGATGTTTTTAAAAATACTATTCATAACTTTGCCTCGAAGGAATTTTATTATTCAGGTAAAATAATTCTAATTTGATTTAAATTTCCTTGCATTGTTAAGCATTTCGATTGCGAGGTTCCTTGTGTGCTGTGTTATTACATCACCTCCAAGAATTCTGGAAATTTCATCTACAATTTTTTCACCGTAAAGCTTAGTAACTTTGCTAGTCGTGATGTTATTCCGCGTTACTTTTTCTATTAAGTAATGATTATCAGCCATGCAAGCTATTTGAGCCTGGTGAGTTACACATATTACCTGGTGATTCCTGGAGATAAAAGATAGCTTTTCCCCAACTCTTTGAGAAGCTTTCCCACTTATACCAATATCTATTTCGTCAAATATTAATGTTGGAATTTTATCTACTTCAGCAAGAATTGATTTGATTGCTAACATTATCCTTGCCATTTCTCCTCCGGATGCGATTTTTGAAAGGGGTTTTAAAGGTTCTCCCGGATTTGTGGATATAAGGAATTGAACTTTATCCAGACCGTTTTCATTAAACTTGATTTCTTTGGTATTCAACCTGCTTTCTTTACTATCGGTTTCATTGTCATCATTTCTGCTAATCATTTCAATATTTACTTTAAATTTTGTGTTTTTCATTTCCAGCTCTTCCAACTCATTGCATATCCTGCTTTCAAGAAGGGCTGCTGCTTTTGATCTTTTTTCATTTAACTTGACACCTATGTCATAGAGTGCTTTTTCATTATCAATGAGCTGTTTTTGAAGCTCAGTTATATATTCTTCGCTTTTTAGAAGCATATCGAGTTCAATTTCACTGTTTTTGCAATATTCAATTATATCCTGTATAGTATTTCCATACTTCTTTTTTAACTTGTAAATCAAATCAAGCCTTTCTTCTACTTGTTCCAGAGCAACCGGATCATATTCGATGTTTTCCTTTGCATATCTGATATTTTCTCTAATATCTTCCATTTGATATTTGATCTCTTCTAAATTTTGCTTTATTTGTTCATATAACGGATCAAAAACTGAAATTGCTCCTAACCTGTAAATTGCTTCATCAATCCTGTCATAAACCGAATTAACTATATCATCGCCTATGTAAAGAATATTATAGACATCTTCAATAGTGTCAGCTATTTTTTCGGAATTACTAAGTATAACTCTTTGTCGGTGTAGTTCTTCATCTTCTCCTGTTTTTAGCTTTGCGCTTTTAATTTCATTGATCTGATATTTAAGTAAATCTATTTTTCTTTCCCTGTATTTTTCATCTCCTATAAGCTCCTGCAATCTTTTTTTTATTTCTTTCCTTTTTATGTACAATTGAAAGAATTCATTTCTTAATCTCTGAATCTCTTCTCCGCCAAAAGCATCAAGCAATTCAATATGATTTTCTTCTTTTAGAAGGGATTGATTATCATATTGACCGTGAACATCAATAAGTCTCTCCCCTATTTCTTTTAGCATGGAAACCGTTACAATCCGGCCGTTAACTCTACATACGTTTCTACCGCTTAAAGAGTATTCCCTTGATATTAAGAGAGTACCGTCACTTTCAGGCTCAATACCGTATTTTTCATAAATATCTTGGAATTTCTGATTATTAACGCAAAAAACAGCTTGAAGAAAAGCCTTTTCTTGACCGGTTCTTATAAATTCTTTGGAAAATCGTTCACCCAATAACATATTTATTGAATCGATTATAATCGATTTTCCTGCACCTGTTTCTCCGGTTAATATATTTAACCCTTCCCCCAATTCAATATCCAACTCATCAATTAACGCAAAGTTACGTATCTCCAACCGTAACAGCATTCATTTAAACCTCCTGAAAACAAAAGACAGATAAACGCATACTTACAAAATACTATGCACGAATAAAAAAGTCTTCTCTTCTGAGTGTTTTTATGGAACTCTTCTTATATTCAAAAATTTTTATTTATTTTCCTTGTTATATTTAGCCATTTTATTGAATTCTTCTACTATGTTTTCTGCAATTTTCTCCGCACGGCAAACAATCATTACAGTGTCGTCTCCTGCGATTGAGCCGATGATATCAGGCCATTTAAGTGAATCAATAACGGACGCAACAGCTTGCGCCATACCGGGAAGTGTTTTGACTACAACTATATTATTAGCATAGTCGCTTGATACGTACGCTTCGCTGAAAACTCTTAAAAGTTTACTGGATATGGTGTTTACATTCTGGGGTATAGCAGCATACCGGGATACGCCGGTTGCTTCATCAATGACCTTTGCCAATCTTAATTCTTTAATATCCCTTGAAATAGTGGCCTGAGTAATATCCATGCCTTCTTCTCTAAGCTTTTCAACAAGTTCCTCTTGAGTTTCAATAACATTTTGTTCAATTATCTCAAGTATTTTAGCATGCCTGTTATACTTCATTTTTTCTTAAACTCTCTCCCCTAAAGTATATTTTGCTTCTTAGAATATTATAGAAATTTTTCGGATTGATTCTTATAAGCTTAATTGTATAGTTGGATTTTTGCACCTCGACTATGTCCCCACCCCGTATTTCATAACCTTTCTGTCCATCTACCGTCACCATGGCCTTGTGCCCGTAATCTTCATCTATAACTGCTCTTACCTTTCTGTTACTTGCCGTAATGAAAGATCTTGAATACAATATATGAGGACAAATCGGACTTACAATAATCAGGTCAATATCAGGTTCAACTATAGGTCCACCTACCGCTAAAGAATACGCAGTTGAACCGGTAGGGCTGGAAACAATCAATCCGTCACCCGGGAACATGTCCACAAAAACATCATTTATATATGTTTTGACACGTAATATACGTGATAAAGCTCCTCTTGAAATAACAATATCGTTGAGAGCCGTATCATTGCCTATAATTTTGTCGTTTCTTATTATTGTAGCTTCCAACATCATTCTTTCTTCTACAATATATTTACCAACCATCAAACAATTTACAGCTTCCTCTATCTCATTTTTTTCAACTTCCGTAAGAAACCCAAGGTTGCCGAGATTTATTCCAAGAATAGGGATATTTTTCTTGTACACGGCTCTCGCTGCTTTCAGAAACGTCCCGTCCCCTCCAAGGCATACTAAAATATCAGCATCTTTTATTATTTCCCTTTCCTTTGACTTCTTACGAATAAAACAACTATCAATATTTAGCTTTTCTGCTATTTCCGACAGCATTACAACGTTTGCTCCCGCTTTACATAAACATGAAGCCAGAATTCCGGTATACTTAAGTTCCGTATCTCTATCGGTATTAACTATTACACCTACATTCTTCATTTGAGGCCTCTTTCTTTTACTATTTTTTCATTTATTTTAGTTTTCTGTATTTATTAGTGTTTATTTTTATAGTGTTTTTTATCGTTCAAATTTATTATAACGATTATGCTATAAAAATATATTATTATATACGATTAATGTTACTTAAATTCTATATTATAAAGACGCTGTTGTAAAGATTTCCTTTTTTTAAACGTCAGTCTACGGCAAATATTATTTTATAATTTTTAAATTTACCTTTTTTATATTATTTCACTTTTTCGTGTGCTTCCATCACAGTCTCCTTTATTAGCTTACTAAATTCATTTCTGTCAAAAATCAAAGTTTTTTTTGATGAATATAATAAATACTCAATGTTGCCTTCAGGACCTTTTATGGGAGAGTAAGTTAGTCCTTTAATAAATAAGCCTAACTCAATTACGGTATCGACAATTTCCTCAATGACTTCTATATGTGTTTCTTTTTCTCTTACCACTCCACCTTTACCTACTTTTTCCCTTCCCGCTTCAAATTGAGGCTTTATCAATGAAACAATTTCTCCTTCCGCTCCAATAAGGTTAATTACAGCAGGAAGAACTTTTTTCAGTGATATGAATGACACGTCAATTACTGCGAAATCAGCTATAAATTGAACATCCTCCGGCTTTACATACCTTATGTTCGTCCTTTCCATGCAAATAACACGTTCATCGTTTCTTAATTCCCATGCAAGTTGTCCGTAGCCGACATCTATTGCTATAACTTTTTCAACTCCACGCTTTAACATGCAGTCAGTAAAGCCTCCCGTAGAAGCTCCCACGTCTATTGCCTTTTTTCCCCGCAGGTCTATATTAAATGTATCCAAGGCTTTTTCAAGTTTTAACCCTCCTCTGCTGACGTAAGGGTTAATATCTCTTTTAACGGATATTTCTACGTCTCTTTCAAACCTTGCACCGGGCTTATCCTCGCGTATGCCGTTAACATAAACTACTCCGGCCATTATTGAAGCCCTGGCTTTTTCTCTGCTCTGAAACAGTCCTTTTTCTACAAGCAATACATCCAGCCTTACTTTTGACAAGCTTTCACATCCTTTGATGTTACTTTTTATCTATCTCTAAAAACTTCTTTATTTGTTCCGTGAGGGATTCTTCATCCATTGCATATTTTTTAAACAAGCTTTCCCTAGAGCCGTGAGGAATCGGTTCATCAGGAAATCCGAAAATTTTTACTTTAATGCTGTTTAATAAACTCTCATTTAACAACTCCAGGATGCTGCTTCCAAACCCTCCTATTATTACCCCGTCTTCAATTGTAACAATTCTTCCCGTTTTTATTGCCGAACTTAAAATTAATTCTTTGTCCAAAGGTTTTACAAATCTTGGGTTTATCAGATCAACGCTTAGCCCATCCTTTTCCAGTTCGTTTGCTATTTCTAAAGCAACACTGAACATATTCCCCAAACCTATAATTGTAATGTCTTTTCCTTCTTTTGCAATTAAACCTTTACCAAATTCTATATCGACATTTTTTCCATTAATGTTAATACATTCCAAAATATTTTCTTTTCCTGTTCCACGGGGATATCTAATAGCTATGGGACCTGCATAATCAAACAGTGCAAACTTCAACATGCATCTTAATTCATTGTAATCTATCGGAGCTAAGATGGTCATGCCCGGCATGTGTCTTAGGTAACAAATATCATATATTCCCTGGTGAGTTTCGCCGTCTTCTCCTGTCACCCCGGCTCTGTCAATCCCAAATACAACATGAAGATTTTGCAAAACAACATCATGCAAAATCTGATCATAAGCACGCTGAAGAAATGACGAGTATATTGCTACAACCGGCTTCAGCCCGTTACTGGCCAAACCTGCCGCAAATGTTACTGCATGCTGTTCTGCAATACCTACATCGAAAAAACGCTCCGGATATGTAATACTAAAATCAGATAAACCTGTTCCCTGTAGCATAGCTGCAGTTATAGCAACAATATCCTCATTGTCATGAGCTAACTTTGAAAGCTCTTTACCGAACACCTCGGAATAACTCGGC
Organism: Clostridiaceae bacterium; assembly: GCA_012840075.1. GTDB lineage: Bacteria > Bacillota > Clostridia > Acetivibrionales > DUMC01 > DUMC01. The sequence goes on from DUMC01000118.1 coordinate 36,532, forward strand.
CCGCTTTGTTTTTTTACTTCTCCGGTTTCTATTTCAAAAGGAGCTATTCCATGATATTCATCCGGGCTCTTTTCGGCAAAAAAATAACCTTTGCCTTTTTGCGTACATACATGTACTAATACCGGCCCTTTTGAATTTCTGGCTCTTTCCAAAACATCAATAAGTTCAGCTATATTATGGCCATCAATTGGACCTAAGTATTTAAAACCTAACTCTTCGAAAATTATTCCCGGTGTCAAAATATATTTAATTGTTCCTTTTGCTCGCTTAAGCAGCCTTGCTGCACTTTTACCCAATGAAGTTTTATTAAGTATTATGTCTAAATCCCGCTTTACTTTAAAATAAATAGGTTCGGTTCTGATTTTACTTAAATAGCGGGAAAGGCTGCCAACATTTTTATTAATTGACATTTCATTATCATTCAAAATTACTATCAAATCCGTAGAAGACTGGCCGGCATTATTTAAAGCTTCGAAAGCCATCCCCCCGGTTAACGCTCCGTCTCCTATAACTGCAATAACAGAGTAATTTTCTTTTTTCAGATCCCTTGCCTTAGCCATCCCAAGTGCAGCGGATATTGAAGTACTGCTGTGTCCTGTATTAAAACAGTCATAGCAGCTTTCCGAAACTTTGGGAAATCCTGCTAAACCGTTTAGTTTCCTGAGAGTTCCAAACTGGCTTTTTCTACCCGTCAATATTTTATGAACATAAGTCTGATGACCCACATCCCATACAATTTTATCTTTTGGTGTATTGAAAACTTTGTGTAAAGCCAATGTTAATTCTACAACGCCTAGGTTTGATGCAATATGTCCGCCGGTCTTTGATACATTTTCCAGCAAGAAATTCCGCAACTCGCCGGCTAAGGTTTCAAGTTCGTTAAGACTTAGCTCTTTTATATCTTCAGGATAACATACCTTATCTAGTAATGATCCCAGATTAATTACCTCACTTTCTAACGTTCAGTTAATCTTCATACTTTATTGCGGCATTTTGCTTTTTACTTTTTTCTTTTTTAATTTCTCGTTTCTTTTTATACTTCCACTTAAAAATTGTAATATAACTCCAACTTTATATACTATATAATTACTATTAGAAATTGCAAGAGTTTTTCCTGCAGCTTTACCTCCTACTGTAGCTGCCGCAATAAATCCGCTCATAAGCAGGCTATATATCAGTTTTTCCAGGGGACTTTTACCTTCCGCTATGTCAAGAACAATCATTGCCCCTGCTGTACCGCTTATTATTCCACATATGTCTCCTATAACGTCATTGCAAATACTGGATACTTTGTTGGCATTTCTGATTAAACTTATTGATTTTTTTGCACCATAATATTTTCTTGATGCCATGGAATGGAAAGGAACTTCATCAGCTGCAGTAACCGCAATTCCGATGATATCAAAGAGAATTCCGATTAATACAATAAAAAATACAACTAAAATTGCCACAATACTGCTTACATCTTGAAGTATTAAATCCGAAACAAACAGGAAAAAAACTGATAATATAAAAGAAAATGAGGTTATGAAAATAACCCAATGTCTATCCTTTTTCTTATTTTTTGCTTTTTTTGAACCTAAAGGATTTTTTCTAAATTTCACCTTATTTCCGTTAAAGCGTTTATAACCATCGTCCACTAAAAATATTTCCTCCGTTTAGGCTGACTATATTTAATTTAGCTTGGCTAACAGGTGGTAATGTAATGAGTAAATTTTGCGGCTTAGGTCAGGTAGGATTTCCCCAGGGTATCCTGAAACGTCGCCGTCTCAGGGGTTTCCCATTAAATACCCAGTTGCTTGGTTGCCCAGAGCACAGCCTGATTGCCACTTAGCTCACACTGCAATCCTCATTACATCTCCAAGCGGAACAGTCTAGGAGTTTTCCTCAACAAAGGGACCTGCTTTCTAGCCTCTTTTGCAAATTTGGTTTCAAATGGCAATAATGCGGAAAATATCGGCCAATATCCCCCACACCTGATCCATTATCCACCAAATTCACTCAAGGCAGGCTACGCTGTTCACAGCACCCTACGGTACCGCAAAACAGGTTCTATCCCACCTCGTAGTTACGCGGCTATAGTTTATAGTACCCTTTTATAGCCGTTCCCACGAAAGTGGGTCTCCGCGGTAAAGGGGTCCACGCCTGCATGCCATTGCAGATCGCCCCTAAACCTTAACTCCCAGCACCAGCCCATTACTGGGCGTAACAAGCCGGCACAAGGAACTTCATCGATATGCCCTTTAACGGATTTTTAGGCCCGTCTTCAAAAACAGGTTCTTTGACTAGAATACTGCACCACCTGTAGCCAATTCGAATATTAATAAATTTTCAACTTTATATTTATTTTTTCGGTTTATTAAATCCCTATTCATTGAATCCGTTACTCATAGTGTCATAATGCCAATGCTAATGCTTCATAAACCTACAATTCAATGAGGTTTAGAGAACATTATAGCACAACCGTCATCTTTATCAAAGAAGATTAAACATTCAAAATTGGTCTTTAAAAGCTTCCTTTATACTTTATTTAATTTTATCAAGTTTATGCTTATCAATTCTTTCTCTCTGCAATATATACGGCTAATTCTTTTAAAAAGATTGCCTTATCTCCGAATAATTGCAAGCTGTCTACTGCGTCTGAGATAAGTTCGCTTAATATTTCCCGTGATTTCTCAATGCCATACATGGATACGAAAGTGGACTTGCCTGAACTTGCATCTTTTCCCGTAGTTTTCCCCAATAATTTAAAATCTCCTTCAGCATCCAAAATATCATCCTTAACCTGAAAGGCAAGCCCTATATTGGATGAATATCTTTCCAGGGCATTTCTCTTCTCATCATCCAATGAAGTTAATATCGCAGGAACCATCACTGACGCTTTGATTAAAGCACCTGTTTTATGTTTGTGGATATATTCCAAAAGCTCCACGGTAATTTCTTTATCTTCGGATTCAATATCAACTATTTGACCTCCTATCATACCGTTTATACCTGCTGCTTTTGCTATGTAGCTCATAGCTTTTACTCCGGCTGCCAAACTATAGGTTTTCTTTTTGCTTTCATCCATCAGCCAGTCTAATATATATTCATATGCATAATTTAACAAAGCATCTCCTGCCAATATTGCAGTTGCTTCACCGAAAACCTTATGGTTTGTGAGCATTCCTCTCCTGTAGTCATCGTTATCCATTGCAGGCAAATCATCGTGTATTAAGGAATAAGTGTGTATCATTTCAAGAGCGCAGGCATAGGGCATAACTTCTTCAAAGTCAATCTCCAGCATTTCGGATACTGCTAACAACAAGACAGGTCTAAGCCTTTTCCCTCCGGCCATTAAGCTATAGTTCATGGCTTTATAAATTGTATTTTCTGGACTTTCTTTCTCGGTAATCAAAGTAGACAAAACATCATTAACCTTTTTGAGCAGATAATCATATTTAGTCTTAAACATATGCGTTACACCCTTCATTTATCTTCTAAACTGAAAGATTCTTCAATTACTTCACCATTTTCATTTTCAATTAGCATGGTTATCCTTTTTTCAATTTCATCAAGCTTTTTGGTACATTCTCTTGAAAGTTCAATGCCCCTTTGAAAATATTCAATTGACTCTTCCAAAGGCAGATCTCCTTTTTCCAATAACTGAACTATTTCCTCAAGTTCATTCATAGCTTCCTCAAAAGTTTTATTTTTCTTTTTTGCCTTGCTACTGTTACTCTTTTTTGTTTTATTTCCTTCCATCTTTAACTACCTCTCCATTTATTGCTATTGTTGAATCTATGACTGATGCTTGTATCAAGCCATCATTTACAGTTACTTCTATATTATCACCAGTTTTAACATCATTAATTGATTTAACCAGTTTATCGGTATCTTTCAATTTTACTATACTGTAACCTCTTGCTAAAATATTAAGAGGACTTAATGCATTAAGCTTTTCTATTAAAAATTTTACTTTTGCTTTCTCCTGCTCCTTTTGGCTTAATAAAATTACAGTCATATTGCGTAGCAAGCTGTCAAGCTTCATTCTTTCCTGGTTTATCCTATTATAAGGTTGTCGGAATACTATGCTTTCTTTCAACCTTTTAAGATTTACCCTATTAAAATTAATATTCTTTATCACGGCATTTTGTAATCTAAATTCAAGATCAATAATTCTTTGTTTTAAAATACGTTTTTCAGGAATAACAAGTTCCGCTGCCGCTGAAGGAGTAGGCGCCCGTAAATCGGCCACGAAATCGGCAATGGTAAAGTCAGTCTCATGACCAACTGCAGAAATGATAGGAATTTCAGATTCAAATATACTTCTGGCAACTTGCTCTTCATTAAAAGGCCAAAGTTCTTCCAGGGATCCTCCTCCTCTTGCTAAAATTATTACATCTACGCATTTGAGTTCATTTAATTTTTTAATGGCTTTTGATATTGATGATGCTGCCTGAACACCCTGCACCGGAACAGGAAACAGTTTTAAATTGAAGTTTTCAAACCTTCGGCTTAGAATATTTATGATATCTCTTATCACAGCTCCCGTTGATGAAGTAACTACCCCGATTGACCTTGGCAAAAAAGGGATTTTCTTTTTGTACCTGAGATCAAATAAACCTTCTTTTTCAAGCTTATTTTTAAGCTGCTCAAATGCAAGGTAAAGACTCCCTATGCCATCCGGTTGCATTTCTTCTACATAGAGCTGGTATTGACCGTCCCTTTCGAATACGGATATATAACCTCTCGCTATTACTTTCATACCGTTTTCAGGTTGAAACTTTAACCTGAAAACCTGGCTTCTGAACATCACACATTTTATTATGCTCTTTTCATCTTTGAGAGTAAAATACATATGCCCGGAATAGTGGTACTTGTAATTTGAAATCTCTCCTTTTATCCATATGTCTGATAAATTAAGATCCCCGTCTATTATTTCTTTTATATATCTGTTTATTTCCGATACCGTAAAAACATACTGTGCGTTCATTCGATCAATCCTATTCCCTTTGGTATATTGCTGAATATTCCGTTAATAAATGCACCAGAATCTTCCGTACTGTATTTTTTTGCCAATTCAACTGCTTCGTTTATTGTAACCGTATATGGTATATCATCTCTGAATAAAATCTCATATGCTCCAAGTCTTAATATGGCAAGGTCGACTTTGGGGATTCTGTTAAGCTTCCACCCTATAGATCTTTCCTCAATTATTTTATCTATTTTGTCTAAATTGTTTAAAACTCCTTTTACAACATCTTCAATATACTCTTTATCTTTCTGGCTAAAAGAATACTTTTCAAGTGCTTCCTTTAGTTGCTCTTCCTTATTATCCGGTTGAATCTGCATTTGATATAACAGTTTCATTGCAATTTCTCTTGAAAACCTTCTTCCCATATGCATGGAAACCTCTCATTTAGTAATTTATTAACTGTCTTTTTTATTTATTCATACTCCTTGTTATATATCTTACTTAATTTTATTAATCATTATAAATCATTTTCTGAGATTATGCAAAATTAAAGTTAGCAGTTTCCTAATTATAATATTATGATAATGCTTTTTAATTATTATTAAATATAATGCTTTGCAATTACGCACCCGGAGGAAATATCTTCTCCTTTATTTCATGAAAAATCCTTCTAATAAAATACCGGTCTTCTCCTGTCTTTTTTCCGATATAGTAGCCTAATGCCATACAAAAGACTATAAATAATACTTTTATAAAACCGAAAGCAAGAAAAGCAAGTGCTAAAATTAGCCCGATAATACTCCCGTTAACAGCCCCTCTATTTCTATGATAGTAATCTGATATAACCCTCCAATTCATGAATTTTCCTCCCTTCTTCAGTAATTTTTCATTTATTCGCATATTTTGATACAATGCTGTTCTTTGTGAGATTTTCCTGATATATGTCCTCTATGTACACTTTAACGTCATTAACTGCAATTCCTGTACTCTCCTCTATAAAAATCTTTACCTTTTCTTGCACCTGTTTAATTAAGTCAGGGATGGAAACACCGGGTAAAACCTGAGACTTAATTAAAATGCTAATACCTCCGTCAGCATTCGATACTGACACATCGACATTTTTTAATTCGGTGAAGCTATAAGTAGCATTTATAACAAGATTTTGTATGGCCATAAAAGATATTCGCACTTCACCGTTATCGGTGGATCTGATTACATACTTTTTGTTCTTGTCTTTTTTCAATCCAAGGACTAAAAACATCAACGCTGACAGCAAAAAAAAGACGGAAACAACCACAGCACCGGCAAAAAAACTGTTTCTGTTTAATCTATTCAAAAAGGAGTAACTTCTTTCCAACGCCTGGAAATCAAAAGCTGCAATTATCGTAAATACCGCCGTTAATAAGTAAAACACAGCAAATATAATCATTAAAATCCTTTTAATAACATTATTCATATAAAACCCTCCGATTTTCGATAATTTTCGAGACAATTACCAAGAATTCTATACCTTACTGTATTATATTATATTTCTACAGGAAAATAAACCCTGGATTTGGAGTATACTCAATAAAATAGGGACACTACAAAAGTTGAGTGTCCCCATTAAATACCAAGTTAATATCAATAGATTGATTTATTTAATTTGTTTATGTATACTATATAACATGTTATTAGCCAGTTTAAAGATTACACATTTTATTCTTCACTTTTTTCAGCTTCTTCATCTATCTTTTGTTCTTCTGTTTTCTGGGGATTTGATTTTTTACTTTCCTTTGCCAGGTTTATGCCTTGAACATGGATGTTTACTTCTGTTACATTAAGTCCTGTCATGGATTCTACTGCTTTCTTAACGTTGTTCTGAATATTCCAAGCAACCTCAGGGATTCTTACTCCATATTCCACTATTATAAATAGATTTATAATTGCTTCTTTTTCAGTAACTTCCACCTTGACGCCTTTGGACAAATTTTTCATGCCAAGAGCTTCAGCTATGCCTCCTGCAAATCCTCCACTCATGCTTGCTACGCCTTCTACTTCAATTGCTGCAAGTCCTGCTATAATGGCAACTACATCATCAGTAATTCTTACTGTTCCTAATCCTTCTTGTTGAGTGCTAGTAATAATTTCATCCATATTACCATACCCCCGTTTTTGCTTATTATTTCCATGTTATTTATTATATCACCTATCTAAACCGTTAGCAAATTTATTTCCGAAAAGAATAACAGCCTCCAGGCAAATATTTCTTCATATAAAATAAAAACATACTCCGGAAAGAATTGCTCTTAATAGGAAATATAATAAAAGAAAAGTTCAACCGCGTTAAATACAGTTGAACTCTTCTTTAAAATATTTCTTCATAATTTGTTAAATGCACCTTATGAATATGGTTATCTCCATTATTACCTTTAATTTTATCTTCTCCATCTATCATAAGCAGCTTGTTTGATCTGCAAAAGTTCTTCAAGTCCCATGGAGTATATGGTTTTTACATATTCATCCCATTTGCTTAAAGGTTCTTCTCCGATTATAAATTTAGCTAACATTTGGTCTACGTAAGTCTCTATGTCATTCTGCAAGAAGCTCATTCTTTCAGCTTCTTCTTGAGTATATCTTACAGTGTTTGGATATACGGGTATAGTATATGGGAAATAGTGCTTTTCACTTTCTTCTGCTTTTAACAGTAACAGTGGGTCAGCGCTGGGTACTGCATCTGTTACAACCCAACCAAAACCTATAGGCATTACATGTTTATTGATATACTCTACAGGATTCAAACCTTCTACCTTAGATACTCTCGTATAGGTCTTCCTTGTTTCATCATCAAAGTACCAATTGTAACCATATACCCCAAGGAAATTACTTAATCCGCAAAGTCCTTCAACATGTTCATCCACTGTTCTGAAGAATACATCAGCCCATCTTATCATGGCTTCCGGATACTTACATTTATCAGTAAGTACAAACACACCTGTAATAATACCGGGAAGTTCTGCAGTTACCTTCTTATCATTCATTGAAGATGTCAAAGGTGGTAGTAACTCATAATTTACAGTTTGTCCGGGTTCTATAACATTTGATAATGACGTTGTGCTTATGCCCATTCTGCCTTCTTTGTACTTGGCAATATACTCCTGCATTGTTTGAGTAAACATCTCATTGTCCAATAATTTTTCAGTATATAGTTTATTCATGTATGCAAGGAATTCTTTAAATGCCGGCTGTACAGGATTATAAACTACCTTATCGCCTATAAGGTCAAAATTTGCTCCTCCGGCTTGGCCGCTGAAAGCTGCATAGAATATCGGATTGAGAATTCCTGCCATACTGTTGGTTTGTTTCCAATATGATAATGGAATTTCATCCTGCTTACCATTCTTGTTGGGATCTTCTTCGTTAAAAGCTTTTAAAACTTCATAGAATTCTTCTACTGTTTCCGGCTTGCTCATACCTACATTAGCCAACCAATCCATATTTATATATAGAATATTAGCTGCCGTTGTCTTTGTTCTGACTATATAAGGTAAGCTATAGATATGTCCGTCGCTTGCTGTTATTGCATTTTTTACTTCGGGATACTGTTCAAGTATTTTCTTTATATGAGGACCATATTTGTCAATATAATCTTCAAGTGGTAAGAATACACCTTGAGGTCCATATGTCTCTTCATCCTGAACATTTATGGCTCCACCGTAAAATACATCGGGATAATCGCCGCTTGCTAAAGCTAAATTTTTCTTTTCAGTATAACCTTGTGCAAGAGGAGTATCAAATTCAAAACTTATATTGGTCAATGCTTCCATTCTTTTAAATACTTCCATATCCTGCCATTCTCCGTGCAATGGAGACTTAGAACCCATTAGTTTGAGAGTGATTTTTTCTTTTACAATTGGAAATCCTGTTGGATTCAGGTAATCCGGAACATCATCATCGGTTGATTTTGATGGTTCCTCACTTATTTTTGCACCTTCAGTTTGTGTTTTTGTTTCTTGGGTTGTTGAAAATTGGCCTTCATTTTTACTGACACACCCGGACATTACTCCTGCAATTAGTGATAATGCAAGAATAATCAATAAGATTCTTTGAAAAATTTTACTTTTTCTCATTAATTTTTCCCCCTTTATATTGTTTTTTTATTTAATAAAATTTATTATCACTTTTTAATTTGCACATTTTTCATATATTTGAATAATAGGTATATCATGTAAATTCAAAAGCATGAAACCA
>DUMC01000119.1 GCA_012840075.1 Clostridiaceae bacterium
AAACATTAATTTAAGGTCAGTTTTACCAGGAAACTCAAATCTTATTTTGAGCTTTATTTTAATAGTTGTAGCAAGCCATCTGTTAATTACATTATTAAAAAAGCTAAAAGAAGAGAGAAATAAGCTGGTACAAGCTAATGAAGATTTAAACAATGCCAATATGAATTTGCAAAAGTCAATTGAGTACATAATGTCTATAAGTCATGCCGTACATAACCTTGTTAGCCAACGTGACGCCGGCAAACTTGCCAAACTTCTAATTGAATATGCATTGAAAATTACAAAAACTAATAAAGCTTTTTTTGTTTCATTATTGGATGAATTGCCTGATTGCGAAAGTGCTGATGAAATATTTTTAACCCAGTCATGCAAGAATGCAATTTTGAAGCATAAAGATAAAATTGTAAATTCCCAAGTACCTGTGAATATAAAGGTTGATAGCATAAACCTCATATTATCGGAAGTTGGCTCTCTTTATCAATCATATGGAATCCTTGGAATAGTGATCCAGAATAATGTGGACAATGTATTATATAAAGATATATATAGTCAAATGAAGTTGTTATCTGAATTAGGTTCAATAGTATTTGAAAGATACATGCTGGAAGAAACCAATAACCGCTTGCTGATAAATGATGAACAAAACAGGATTGCAAACGAAATACATGACACTGTTTTTCAAAGGCTATTCAGTATATCCTGTGCAATTCATAAACTTATGCAAAAGCAAAATAACACAAAAACAACTGATATTCAAGATGAACTTGCCGCTATGAGGGAATCTACCGGAAATGCCATGAAAGAATTAAGAGGAATTGTCTACAAACTTAGCTGGAGAAAAGACGGTGAGAATGTATTTCAAAATGACATACTCAGATATATTGACGAAATATCGAAACTCACAGGAGTAAAGATATCCTTCTCTTTAGCAGGAGAACAGGAAATGCTAAGTTATGAAGTAAAAATGGCTATAAACAGGATTATCCGTGAAGGAACAGGTAATGCCATATGCCATGGTAAATGCAAAAGCATTTCCATTTCAATAAGCATAGGTGATTGTTTTACCACGCTTGAAATTAAAGATGATGGAAAAGGCTTTGAAATGAGTAAAGATATTCCCGGTACAGGACTGGGGTTAAGAAATATATACAGTCTTGTGAATTCATTAAACGGGGAAGTAAGCATTACCAGCAAATGCGAAAAAGGTACATTAATTTCAGCTATCATTCCAAATAACAACCTAAAATTTAAAGAAATAAAGAGAGGGGAAGCGGTGTGAAATTACTTGTTGTTGATGATCATCCACTTGTGAGAGAAGGCATAAGTTCTATTTTATCTTCAAATGAAGATATCAACGAAATTCTTGAAGCAGACAACATAACAAGCGCCCTCGAGATCATAATAAACAAGAAACCTGAAATAGTGCTGGTAGATTTAAAGTTAGGTTCGCAAAACGGTTTGGAACTGGTGGAAAAAGCGAAGAAGTTAAATTCCGATGCAAAGTTTGTAATACTTACATCCTGTCTGCTTCAGGAGGATTTTTTTAAAGCCGAAAAGATCGGTGTGGAAGGATACATACTTAAAGAAGCTTTTGCTGAAGACATTTTATATGCTATCAAACTTATTAAAAGAGGCAAAAAGTATTATGATCCGGCTATAATTGGGAATAGGAATAAAATGAAAGAAGAAAGCTTACTCCTTAGCACTCTTACTGAAAGAGAAAATGAGGTATTGATGGAGATCGGCAAAGGAATGACAAATGAAGACATAGCTAAAAAACTTTTCATTTCGGAACATACGGTAAAAAAACATGTAAGTAGTATACTATCTAAATTAGGGTTGAAACATAGAACGGAAGCAGCTTTATTTGTTAACAACCTAATGAAAATATATTGAAAATGGAAGTATATTGAATTCAAAATTTAAATAAGCGGTCTTTCTTCTTAAATTAAGCTTTTTAGAAGGTAATATGTTGATGAACTTAATTTTTATATGCGGTTATAGATGACGAGGTGAAACTGCCTTATGGCGTTGAAAAAAAATAAAAATAAAAAAAATAGATATTTGAATAAACCTTTACTGATAATATCTTCGATTATTACTCTTAACTCTTTAGGCATTGGCTATTCTGCATGGAATGAAGATCTTATTATGGAGGTTTCTGCCTCTACAGGTTATATCCAGCCTTATTTCAGCGATTGCCGGGTTGTAGATAAAGTGCCCCTGGAAAAAGGCGGATTAATAGCTGTAATATCTGCTGACGGACAATCAATCGAAATTAGCGGTGCTGTTGAGAAAGGATATGAAGGAATACTTTATTATACCGTGTCCGATAAAGGAAATGTACCAACTGATTATTGCGGAGAGTATTACATGGAAATAAAGACGGAAAATAGCGGCATATATGAATTTACCGTACATTTGCCGTTTAGCAGATAGTTTATCCATAAAATAGTTTATCATTAAAGGGCAAAGGGGAGGTGGAGCATTGAAAAGAAAAATAGTTTTTCTTGCAAACTTAACTGTGGCATTTATATTTATTTCTGTCGGATATGGTGTCTGGGAGAAAACCTTAACAATTCACGGAAGGATTGAAGTTGTGGAACCTCAGAAGGAAATTGCCGAAAATGAAGCAGTTAACTATTTGAAAGAAGAAATTGAAAGCTCAAATATTCAAAATGAAGAAAATTTACCTCATGTTGACACAGAAAATAAAAATGAGAACTTAAATAAAGATGAAAATTTAAATAAAGGCGAGAACTTAAATGAAGGCGAAGACTTAAATGAAGATGAAGCTGAAATAAATGAAGGTGAAAGTGTAGAAAACTCAAATAATGACAAGAAAATGGGCACGGAAGTTAAAAGTGATGAAATTACAAATATGAATGAAGAAAAGGACTTAAGTATAAGCGAGAATGGAAAAACAACCGGGGAAATCAATGAGAAAAGCAATGAAGAAAATGAGGAGAGAGTTGTCAAGAATTTTGTGTCTGATTAAAGTAACGTAACTGGAAAATTTGTTGTATTTCATAAATGTGAGCATTTATCATTGGTACCGCTTTTTTCCATTTTGTCCGCCTCAAGTTCTCCCT
>DUMC01000120.1 GCA_012840075.1 Clostridiaceae bacterium
AGAACCCCCTTTAATTTTTAATTTTAGTATATTAATTTTACTACAGGGAACAATTCTCACCTACTGTTATATTATGGTATCCAATATGTTACATTTTCAAGGTTCATGTTTGTACAAAACTTACGTAGTTAAATTAAAACAAGTATTTTTTTAATTAAAGAACATTATTCAAAAGAACAATACTCTTTAATAGTCTTTATTTTAGTATAACTTATTGATTTTATTTTAAAATAATTTTATGGAAGGTTTTCTTTCCTTTTTTCAATAATAAGGTATTATCTTTAAAATCATCCAATGTCACTATTTGCTCAAAGCTATCAACCTTTTTGTTTTCAACGGTTAAACCACCTTGACTTATAAGGCGTCGGCCTTCACTTTTTGATGCAACCAAGCCACAATTTACTATTAAATCCAGAATATTAATTCCATGGCTAAGTTCTTCTTTCGTTATTGTGGTAGAAGGCATGTTCTCTGCTTCAGTTCCTGCCCCGAACAAAGCCTGTGCTGCTTCATCTGCTTTTTTAGCTTCTTCCTCACCGTGTATGAGTTTAGTAACTTCATAAGCAAGTATTCTTTTAGCTTTATTAATTTCCTTATCTTTCAGTTTTGCAAGTTCATTAATTTCCTCCATAGGCAAAAAGGTCAAGAGCTTCAAGCATTTTATTACATCAGCATCATCGACGTTTCTCCAATATTGATAGAAATCATAAGGTGAAGTCTTATCAGGATCTAACCATACAGCGCCGCTTTGAGTTTTACCCATTTTTACGCCGGCACTTGTAGTAAGAAGGTTAAAGGTCATTCCATAGGCTTCTTTGCCTTCTATTCGCCTTATAAGGTCAATTCCTGCTAAAATGTTGGACCATTGATCGTCTCCTCCCAACTGCATTATACAATTATATTCCTGAAACAGCTTGAGGAAATCATAACTTTGCATAAGCATGTAATTAAACTCTATAAAGGAAAGACCTCTTTCAAGCCTGGTTTTAAAACATTCAGCAGTTAACATTCTGTTTACTGAAAAATGGACACCGATTTCTCTTAAGAAATCAACATATTTGAGATTCAAAAGCCAGTCAGCGTTATTTAGCATTAGAGCTTTTCCTTCACTAAAATCAATGAACTTGGAAAGTTGGGATTTAAACCTTGAGCCATTGTATTCTATTTGCTCCTGGGAGAGCATTTTCCTCATATCGGTCCTGCCGCTGGGATCTCCCACCATAGCGGTTCCACCGCCGATAATGGCAATAGGTCTATGGCCGGCTCTTTGCAAATGAGCCATAGCAACCATTTGTAGGAAATGACCTACGTGAAGGCTGTCGGCTGTAGGGTCAAATCCAATATAAAAAGTTACCTTTTCTTCACCTAGGAGATTCCTTATTTTTTCTTCGTTTGTAACTTGGGCAATAAAACCTCTTTCCTGCAAAACATCGTATACATTCTGCATTATAAACATCTCCTCCTAATTAAATAGGGACATACCTCGTAATGGATTTCAAAGATTGTCTCCTTTACCTATATATTCTGTACTTTTGTCTTTTTTATCTTTGAAATATTCTAGCATATTTGCATTATGGATTCAATGGTGGGAAAAAAACAGCTAATAGTTAACTAATTCACTTTTCTAAAGAAATTAGTTGGGTTTTTTAAATTTCATCTTTAGAATTCTTAAAATAGTTTACATCATCGTATCAGAGGTTGTTCGGAGATGCAGATTCATGCATGAAGAACATCCTTTCTTATACTCAGGAATCATAAGTCCGTATCTTGAAATACGGATACAATGTGAAAAATGGAGTATTGATATAATCACAAGTCTATGCTATGTTTATTGTAGTTTGAAACTGTTTCCTAAAGTGTAAAGGAGATACTTTTTTATTTTAAAAATATGTATGGTATTCAAAAGGAATAATACATGAGTAACTATAATGAAGTATTTAGCAAGAAATTAGATTAGAGGTGACAAAAATGTATGATGTAGATATTGAGCAATTTTGGAAAGATGACGAGGAAGCCCATAAAGATAATTGTTTTAATCCAAATGCACCACAAGTGGCTTTGGGAATACGTATGAGCGGGGAATGTGTATTTGCGGAGCTGGGAGAGGAAGGAAATCCGTGGGGATATATCCCTAGAGAACGGCGGATTGAGCTAAATAAACGCTATAATGATAAAGCTGAGAAAATAGTTGGCCGCAGACTATTACCTGAAACTTTTCCACTCCCGGATGAAACTTTTCCGCCTATCCGTAGAATAGGTGAAGTCTTTGAAGGAAAATATATACATAATAATGTATCAGAATGGCTGGTAGGATCCTGCAGTACCCCAAAAGAGCTTGAGGCTTTATTGGATAGGGTAGAGAAAATAGATCTTCGAAGTTTTATACTTCCACCCAATTGGGAAAGCGAGAAAAAAAGGATATTTGAAAAATATGGTAAAAAACCTAAACTTTTCAGGCACGTAAGAGGACCGGTAACTCTTGCAACTTCTATATACGGGGTTGAAAATTTAATATATTTAATTATTGATGAACCTGACTTAGCATTAAGATTCAGCCAGGTTATTTCAGATGTTATAGCCGGAATAGCCGAAATCATGGATGAGGAAGCAGGATATGAACCTGGAAAGGCACCAGGAGGTTTCTCTTTTGCAGATGACAATTGCTATCTGTTAACTGCAGAAATGTATGAATTTTTTGCTTATCCAATCCTTAAACGCATATTTGACCGTTGGTGCCCAAATCCGGAGGATAAAAGATATCAGCATTCTGATTCCGATATGGGACACCTACTTCCTGTTCTTGCAAAATTAAATCTTACAGGATGCAATTTTGGACCTAATGTACTAGTTGATGAAATTAGAAAATATATGCCTAGAACAAGAATTGACGGATGCCTTGCACCGTTCACATTCATGAGCAATGATGAGGAGGCAATCATAGCCGAAGTCAAACGTGATTGTGAAATGGCAAAAGAAAGCAGAGGGCTAAATTTATGCACAGCAGGCTCAATCAACAATGGGAGTCTGTTAACCAGTATGCGAGCTGTTATGTACGCAATCCAGACTTATGGAAGATACTAATCGGAGTGTTTGAAAATTATTGGCAACAGAAGAGGAGTATATTAAGGGATATATTAAGATCTTATATTTCTTATATTTATTGAGAAGAATATATGAGGAGAGTATATATGGAAAAAATCTGGACTGCAAAATGGATAATGGATAAACAATTCTATGGATTGAAACCAATTAATTTATTTCATAAGGCAAAAGATAAAATTACTTTACCTGAGCACAAACCGGAACTAAAGAACCACCACATGCTAGTCAGGAAAAAATTTAATATTGAAGAAGACATTGGAGAGTGTTTTCTTGATATAACAGCAGATGACTACTATAAGCTTTATATTAATAATAAATTTGTAGGTCAGGGACCAGCTCCTGCATATCATTATAACTATAATGTAAACAGATATAACGTAACAGAGTATTTGAAAAAAGGAGCTAATGTGATTTCTGTTCATGTCTATTATCAGGGCCTTGTAAATCGTGTTTGGAACAGCGGAGATTATCGTCAAGGTATGATTGCCGAATTGTATAGGAATAATGAACTATTGCTTTTAACAGATTCTACATGGAAATATACTTTAGCTAAAGAATTTGTAGGAACTGAAACTATCGGTTATGAAACTCAATTTGTTGAAGATATCGATAGCAGGTTAAAAGACAAGCATTGGAAGGAAATAGACTATGACGATAGTAATTGGGAGAATGTAGTTGAGAATAATATACATGACTACAAGTTTGTAATGCAAATAACACCACCTCTACAGATATATGAGATAAAGCCGGCTTATGTAAAGATAAAAAAAAGGAGGACACTTTTTTATTGATTTTGGCCAGGAAATTGTGGGACAATTTAAAATGGCAGCCAAAGGTACCACCGGACAGGAAGTTATAATTAAGGCTGGCGAAGAACTTATTGAAGGTACTAAAGACAAGGTCCGTTATCAGATGAGATGTAATTGCAATTATAAAGAAACCTGGATCCTTTCAGGGGGCAATGATATTCTTGAACAATATGATTATAAAGGATTTCGTTACGTAGAAGTAGAAGCACCGGAAGGTGTTATAAATCCTGACAGCTTTAGAGCAGTAGTCAGACATTATCCTTTAGATGAAAATGCGTGTAAATTTGAATCATCTGATCCTTTGTTAAATGAAGTATGGAGAATATGTAGGAATGGAGTAAAGTACGGGACACAGGAAGCTTATCTGGATTGTCCTACAAGAGAAAAGGGACAGTATATTGGAGATTGTACCGTTACAGGTCATTCTCATATATATATATCAGGAGACTTAAGGCTGTATAAAAAAGCATTAATTGATTTTGCCAATACCAGAAATATATGTCCGGGATTAATGGCAGTTGCGCCAGGTGGTAAAATGCAGGAAATAGCTGACTATTCATTACAATGGCCTCTTCAACTGCTTACATATTACAAGCAAAGCGGAGACATTAAATTTCTCAAAGAAATGTATCCGGTGGCTGACGGAATTATAAAGTATTTTGAGAAATATCAGAGAGATGACGGCTTAATTGAAAATGTAAAAGAAAAATGGAACCTTGTGGATTGGCCTCAGAATCTGAGAGACGGTTATGATTTTGATCTATCAAGTTCCACTAGTGTTGGAGACGGTTGTCATAATGTTATCAATGCTTTTTATTGCGGTGCTGTGAAGATTGTTAATGAAATACGGGAGATTTTAGGAATAGAATATAATGATAGTTTTCCTCAACTAAAAGAATCTTTTTTCAAGGCATTTTACAACAAAGAAGCTAACTTATTTGCAGATTCTACCGTAACGAAGCATACTGCACTGCATTCCAATATAATTCCACTATTCTTTGGACTTGTACCGGAGGAGATGTATGGAAGTGTTGTAGAATTGGTAAAGAAAAAAGGTATGCATTGCGGTGTATATATTACTTATTTCCTTTTAAAAGGGTTAGCATCAATTGGGGAATATGAACTTGTATATAAGTTATTAACATCGGAAGATGAGTATTCGTGGCTAAATATGGTAAGAGAAGGTGGAACTACCTGCTTTGAAGCATGGGGCAAGGAACATAAATGGAATACAAGTCTATGTCACCCCTGGGCTAGTAGCCCAATTTCAGTAATAATAGAAGATATTGCAGGATTAAAACCTGCTAAACCGGGTTGGGAAGAAATACAATTCACTCCCCATATACCTGAGAATGTCGATAAATTAAGTTTGGAGATAAATACTGTTAGAGGTAGAATAGCACTAAAATGGGAAAATGGTAAAAGTTCAATAAATATATTTGATAATATTTAGCAATATCCGGATATATTTAGCCAAATTTAGCAAGACTTAATAAGGTTTAGTAAGACATGATGAGCAAGTGCCAGCCATGCTAGTGTTAGCTAAGCTATTAAGCTAAAGTTAAAATTTTTAAATAAAAGAGGAGTAATTATGCGAACAAAAATTTATAGTGAATTACTTGAAGACTATTGTAATGCAATGCTAGGACTTCAAATAACTGATATAAAAACGGATGGTATATACGGTGGAATTATGTGTCCTTCCTGTTCAAGAATACATGGACGGTCACCGGATACAATATATCCATTCATGTATATGGCTCATATTAATAAAGAATCCAAATTTCTTGATGCGGCATTAAAGCTATTTGATTGGTCAAAGCATGTATCCATGCCTGACGGAAGTTTTATTAATGATACTAATTCCAAATGGAATGGAATTACTGTATTTAGTGTTATTCAATTATGCGAAGCAATAAGGCATCATGGGTCCATACTTGACCCAAAGGATTTAATGAAATGGAAAGATAGACTAAAAGGTGCGGCAAATTTTTTATATAATTTCTTAACAATATCATCAAGTAATATTAATTATGCTGCTTCCGGATGTGCTGCATTATTATTATCGGGCATTGTTCTGGAAGAGCCGAATTATATATCCAGGAGTAAAGAACTTGCATATCAGGTGCTCGAGTATTTTTCGGAAAATAATCTTATTTTTGGAGAAGGGAAACCGCAGAATGGAAAAACTGCCCGTGGTTGCAGAGCTATTGATCTGGGATATAATGTTGAGGAATCCTTGGGAGGTCTTGCAATATACGGCTTATTAAGTAACGATGAGTTTGTTTTGGATAAGATAACAAAATCATTAGAAGCGCATCTTGAATTCATGATGCCTGACGGCTCATGGGACAACAGTTGGGGAACAAGAAATGCAAAATGGACATATTATGGAAGCAGAACATCGGATGGATGCCAGATTGCCTATGGATTGTTACAAGATAGAAATCCACTTTTTGGAGAAGCTGTATATAGAAACACATTATTGATGAAAGAATGCACACATGAGGGCATACTTTATGGTGGACCACATTATCTTAATGTAGGTGAGCTGCCTTGCATTCACCACACTTTTACTCATGCAAAGGCACTAGCTACACTTCTTGATTATAACAGGCAATGCGACTTAAAGCATTCTGAGTTGTCAAAAGAAGAAACATCAAAATCAGAATTTTCTGAAAAGGATACATCTCAAGTTAATGTAAAATTACCGAGAGAGGCTGCTTCAGGAATAAAATACTATAATGAAATCAATACTGCATTAGTTGCAATGAAAGATTGGAGAGCGACTATAACTTTGTACGATTGGGAGTATGTGAAAGATGGCCATGCAAGTGGTGGAGCTATAACTATGCTATGGAATAACAAGATCGGACCTTTAATTACAGCTTCCCTTACGGAGTATCAGATATGGGAACCAAACAATATGCAAATACCGAGATATAGCAACCATGCTTGCATTACACCTCGTATAGAATTTAGAAATAATAGGACTTATTATAGAAATGTTAATGATACTAATGCTGAAATGGAAAAGTATGAAAGTAAAAATGAAATAAAGATTGTTGTAAGAGGCAAATTGGTTGATAGTAATAATAGAAGTCCGGAAACAGGTGATATAAATTATAAATTAGCTTACTGTTTTAAACCTGATGAGCTAATAACAGTTATAGATATAAACACAGAAAAGGAAGTTAATGACATAGTATATTGGATGCCTGTAATCTCAAAGCACCAGGAAAAATTATCATTTGTTGATAAAAATAATATTGAAATTTATAAGAGTAAAGCAAAAGTGATTGTAAGTGCTAACACGGAGATTAATCTGATTAATGGGAATGAAAACAATCGTATTTATAACTTAGTACCTGGTTTTGAAGCAGTACCTATTTGTACTAAGGTCTATACGGATAAAAGTACTATTATTAAGATTAAACTTGATGAACTACAAGGAGACCTAGTATCCGTGATTATTGATTAAAAATATTTAGGTTATGATTATTATATACTCTAATGGAGAAACTGCAATTTTTATAACAAAGAAAAGGAAGCAAATTGAAAATATACGAAGAAAGAGGAGAAAGAGTTATGGATAAAAAACCTAATGTTGTAATAATTATGGCAGATCAGCTTCGCTTTGATGCTTTAGGGAAAGAATATACACCTCATATTAATGAACTTGCCGAAGAAAGCGTTAACTTCCGACATGCATATTGTGCTTCCCCATTATGTGTACCGGCACGAGGGGCGTTTTTTACGGGAAAGTATCCTAATGTGAATGGTTCTCTAATAAATCCATGGGAACCTCTTGATGCATCACATGCTAATGTCAAAAAAGGAATTCCAAACTTATATACTATGATGGAAAATGATTGGGATAGCTGGCATATAGGTAAGCAGCATCTATACACTGAAGAGAGAATTGATAAGAATCCCAAATCGCGAACAAAGTGGACTTACACTGAAAAAGACTATGATGATTTTATGCGAGAAAAAAATAAAAGAAAACCCGGAGGTGAAAACTTTCGGGATATTATTCCCGAAATGGCAGGTGGGACTACTACTCGAGTCAAGAAATATAGTATTCCCACTACAGGGCGTTATGAAGAATCCATAGATTACTTCTTTGACGGTTACTTTACTAATGGAGCTATAAATGCTATTAAAAACCGTGACAGGGATAAACCTTTGCTTTTAAATGTAATGATGCTTGCGCCGCATCCACCATTGGAAATACCTGAACCGTGGTATTCACGATTCAAAGAGGTAGAATTACCTGAGAATGTAGGAGTGTGGAGCAAGGATCAATCACCATTGCAACTGTATAATCTTCCCGGAATAATAGGTACCAGATATCGCAGAGAAGACTGGAAGGAAGTACATAGAGTATATATGGGACTTGTATCTCTTCTTGATGATTGTGTTGGAAGGATTATTGATGCTTTAAAAGAAGAAGGAATATACGATGACACACTCATAATTTTTACAAGTGATCATGGTGAAATGCTGGGTTCTCACCGTTTATGGCAAAAGATGTGTATGTATGAAGAGTCTGTACGAATACCATTGTATATAAAATTCCCCAAATCATATAGTCCTACTGTAAAATCAGTAAATGTGCCTGTAAGTGCGGTAGATGTTTTACCAACACTTTGCGAATTCCTTGAATTGAATACACCGGCAGATTTATCCGGAATATCACTAATGCCACTTATAAGAGGAGAAGAAATACATAGGAAAAACATTTTTATCCAGTATGACGGAAATGGTGCACTGGGTAATTTCCAAAGATGTGTTATTAGTGAAGGATACAAACTAATAGTAGACATGTTCAAGGATGAAACATATCTTGAGCTATATAATGTAATAAATGATCCTCAAGAACGGGAAAACCTTGCTTTTGAAGACAAATATGAGGATAAAATAAATAATATGCTTATAAGTTTAAGGAGACATATGGCGGAGACCGGTGATATGTTATCTATTGCTCCTGATATTTACAAAGAGTTTATTAATAAATATTCACCTTTGAGGAGAGATAATAACTATGCTAAGGCACAGAAAGAATAAATGACTTTATTTTGCATTATAAATGTAATATCGCTGCATTTCAGCATATCTGCCGGGATAACTTATTTACAAAATTATGGATTTATGATTATAAAGTAGATGAGGAATCATTGAAATTAAAACATTACATTATGTACTATATTATGAAATAAAGAATGAAAGAATTAAGGAGAAATCAAATGAGACATTGGAATATACTAAACAATGATGGAAGCATCCACTGTTTAGGTAATGGCAAATTAACCGTATATGAGCAATGTCCCGATATAATCCAAGTATTTGGTTCGCCTTACAGTTCACCTTCTTTTATGAAAATGAATCTAATAAATGCGAACGATGATAATTTGGAAGTTAAATCAGAAAGGAAAAAGGCACTGCTATATGGAAACATCGTATATTTTTAAATGATGAACATATAGGTGAATTTATAGATTTCGTTGATGGATATTTACCATGTATCATTAGGAAAATTAATCTTAAGCGGCAAATTATATTAAATGTTCAATTTCATACTGATGCTGAAATAATCTGTAATTCCGAGCAATATACTGAAGCAGATATAAGGAGGACTTTTAGCAAAGTTAAATGCCGGCACGTATATATATGGAAAATACCCTACTTCTCAAGCTCTATTTTTTCAATCAATAATCAAAGGAAATATTGGATTTAAGGAAACACATCCAAAACAATTGGGAGATTATTTGTGAGTCTGAAAGTAGTTTAATGTATTTCGTCGGGGGACCGGGGTATCCGGAATGTGTTATACCTGGTATATTCCCCGAACAAAAAGATTTTCAGGCGGAATTTGCGAGAGAACATGGCATGGATAAAAATGCATTAAGAGAACTACTACCAGGGTTTGCACAGCTAGAGTCGGCAAGCAAATATCAGGCTGAGTTATCCAGACTTGAAAGGGAAGCTTACATAGCTATTATCACAGGAGAGAAACCACTAGAATATTTTGATGAATTTGTAGAGGAGTGGAAAAAAGCTGGCGGTGAACGATTAACAATAGAAGCCAATCAATGGTATCAAAAACTTAAAAGCGAGAATTAAATGGAGTTTATTACTACTCCCTCCGTGTATTCCTGACCTGCAAATCTGTAATCGGGGTTTTTGTAACCTAAAACATAAATATCAGTAGATATGGCTTCTAATTCCAGCATCCTTTTTAAAGGTAGATTATCTGAATTAGTGAAGTTTGCTGTTTTAATAATTACCGGGAGGCTGGCTGTTTTGTTAATCCTGGCCAGTAGCTCTCTACCTTTCTTATTAAAGCCAAGAACCCTTATATATTGAGGACCTCCGTGTTTGTTGAAATATTGGAATTCGATATCGGTGATACCAAGAAGGATACATAGTAGAATCCTTTGTATTCTTGTCCTTGTATATCTCTTTGTACAAATATTTTCAATTAATTCCTCAATATTCCCCGAAATTCTTGCAGCTTTCTTTATTCTATTTTCAAGACCTTCACTAACATTGGGATATTTTATTATATCATCAGTACTTATTTTTCTCAATATTGATAATATTATATTTTCAAAGGCATCCATCATGACGGGACCTTTCCCTTTTTGAAATTCCTGTCTGATAATGTTCATGCTTTCTAATGGCAGGGCAAAGCTTAAGTCTTTGTTGAATGTATTCTGATTGACATCATTTTCCGAAGTATTTTCTAAGCTGTATTTTAAATAGCCTGCCTGTTTATTTGGCATATCACCTGATTCTTTAATGTGCTTTCTAATAGCTGTGGCGCTTGATATCATTCCTGTTAGATTTTCTTCATTATACCGGTTTGCCTGACGTTTTATGGTATATGGCACAATAGGGCTGTTTAATCTTTTTAAAGCTTTAAGGTATTCAATACCCAAGATATTGTTTGAGGATCCCATAATAGTTTGAATATCTTGAGTATCTTGAATATCTCGTATATCTTGTATATCAAGAATTTTTTTTATATCTTGTGTGCCTAAAGATTTATCTATGTTTACAGTATTATGAATATATTCACATATTGCTTTTTCCCTTGCTAAAGGAAAAGACAATCCTAAGTTAAGATACCGGCGCAGGTTTTCTTTATATGCTTGCGGCTCGTTAACCAGGATTTCTGCAATGGCGTTAAGAGGGGCAATATGTCCTATTTCGCTGCCAAAACATATACAGTCAACAATGCCAAGGCTATCTAGCAGCTTCACAGAAGCCCAAGCGAAAAACTCTGCACTTGCTATTGCATAAACTACAGGAAGTTCGATTACCAAGTCTACTCCCGAAGACAAAGCCATAGCAGTACGCGCCCATTTATTTACAATTGCCGGCTCACCGCGTTGCACAAAATTGCCGCTCATAACCGACACTATACAGTCGGCGGAAGTTATCTTTCTTGATTCTTGAAGATGCAAAAGATGCCCATTGTGAAACGGGTTATACTCAGTTACTATTCCCAAAACTTTCATTTAAGTATAAAAACTCCCTCTTTATATTTTGCCAAAAAGTATTATAAACTATTTTTTATTTTCTAACAATAATGTATAATTTAATCAGGTGCATTTAAATATAAAGAAATAAGGCTCCATAACTAAAAAACTAAAAGCCGGATTTATCTAAAATGAAATTTAATGAAATTTAATGAAAATGTTTCAGGAGCTTGTGTTTAGTATTGAATCTTGGCTTAATATTTTAGCTTAATATTTTTACATGTAAAAATACCTTTTTGAGGAAAAGAAAAAAAGATATTCTTCAGGAAAAATTGATTTTTAGGGGAAAATGTTGTCATTTAATAGAGGGGTGGTGGCTTTTTTATTGGATATAAATATTAAGAACGAGGAAGTTTTATGTAAGAGTAATCCAAAAGATAAAACAAAAAATAATACAAGAGTGTGGGAGGTTGACTTTCTTAGAGGAATTGCTTTATTATTAATGATTTATTTTCATTTAATTTTTGATTTGAAGGAAATATTTAATTATAATGTAGACTATACAAAGGGGTTCAACGCTTTTACCGGAAGAGCCGCCGGTACTTTATTTATATTACTTTCCGGTGTAAGCTGTACTTTTAGCAGGAATAATTTAAAAAGAGGTTTAAAGCTACTGGCGCTGGCGATGGTTATAACTGTGGTTACATATTTTTATAATCCTGATATGATTATAGTATTTGGAGTATTGCATTTTTTGGGTGTGAGCATTTTATTATATTCTTTTCTGAAAAAGCTTGATGCTATATGGTTGACGATATTAGGTACGGTGATATTCACGCTTGGTAATACGGTAAAAAATATTACATTGGATTTTGACTATTTGTTCATTTTCGGTTTGACCAGTGATAAATTTGTATCAGCAGATTATTATCCTCTAATACCATGGCTGGGAATATTTATTTACGGTATAGTTATAGGTAAGCTGTTGTATAAAGAGAAAAAGAGCATCTTTAATTTAAACACGGAGTTTAATATGGAAAAAAATATAATAAGCTGGTTAGGAAGGCACACTCTTCCCATATATATGATACATCAACCGGTTTTAATTTTATTAATTGCACTATTTGAAAAAATAGGTGTATAATAAAGCTAATAATAGTTAAGTTTTACAATTGAAAATAACAATTTATTAAATGAAAATATCAAAATTAAATATAAACTGATGGAGGATCTAAATGAAAAGGCTAGTTATTATTAATGGAGATATAACAACTATGGAAGTAGATGCTATAGTAAATGCTGCAAATAACACATTGCTTGGTGGAGGGGGAGTGGATGGTGCTATTCACCGTGCAGCGGGGCCTGAACTTCTTGAAGAATGTAAAAAGCTGAATGGCTGTAAGACAGGAGAAGCTAAAGTAACAAAAGGTTACAATTTACCTGCAAAATATGTTATACATACTGTCGGTCCTATTTGGCAAGGTGGCGAAATGGGAGAAGACGAATTGCTGGCAAGTTGTTATAGAAACTCTTTGAAAATAGCTGAAGAAATGGGACTTAAAACAATAGCATTTCCTTCAATTAGCACAGGAGCATATAGATTCCCTGTCAATAGAGCTGCAAGAATTGCAGTAAATGAAATCAGTAATTTCTTGGAAATCAGTAAAAGTGTTTCAAAAGTATTTATTGTTTGTTTTGATAATAAGACGTATGACAGCTATGTTAATGCCAAAATGGAAATATGCGGTGAAGATTAGAATATTATTCTTAAATGTGTTATTCTTTAGGAATATTCTTTAAATTAAATTATTTTAGAATTAATATTTAGATTAATATTTAGATTAATATTTGGATTACCTAAGTTTTGTACAAATGACATAGGTGCTATTTGTAAATAGTTTTCCAGTAATACATTGGACTTAGTTCCAAGACGCACCAGTATTTCTGCACAAAGTGAAACCGAAATGTATTATATATCA
>DUMC01000121.1 GCA_012840075.1 Clostridiaceae bacterium
ATTCAGAAGTAAGAGGAGCAAGAACGTCAAGGTGTATAATTCCATCCGGAAAATCTGATTCATTAAGAGTTGTACCATTAACAGAAAATGCTCCTTGTCCGGCTTTCATTCGTGCTTCGGCTGTAGCGATGTCAATTGTTAGATATTCGTTGTCTAATATACCTTCGGTATAAAGCTTATTCATATATTTAAGATACCTTTTATATTGTTCGGACATGCGATTATAAACAACTTTTCCGCTGCCGTCATCACTGAAATCAACATTTACTGAATCTCCAAATGCTGCAAAGAAGTATGGTTCAGTATGGAGATTGAAAAAATTGTAAGCCGATACTATTGGAGCGTAACCTGCTGTTAATCCAGCATCTTTTATTGCTTTTGCAACATTATAGAATTCATCTACTGTTGCTGGAGTTCCAAGGCCGACCTTTTCCACATAATCTGTCCTATAGTGCATCCTTGCTGCCGCTGCTGTAGAAGACTTAACAATTCTGGGCAATGTATATATATCGCTGTATTCTACTAGCACCATCTATTGTAGCAGCTTCATGTAGCTCAACATCTACATTTGATAACGCTGCAATATAAATTATTGCACCCCATCCCATTTCCTGCCAAACACCTGACCACACATAGATATGTCTAAAAGCACTTGGTTGTATCATAAAATATTGGCGTTCATAACCTAATAATTCAATAATATGATTTACTACACCTATCGTTGGTGAAAGCATAGTGGTAATAATTCCAACCATTACAACCGTAGAAATAAAATGTGGAGCATAAAGCACTGTATGCCAAAAGCACTGTTATAATCTTTAAAAGCTATCTGTATTCCATACATAGGACCATAGTAAAATATCGCCACATAGATAATTGCAGGAAGCATAAAAATGTATAATGCCAAGTGCTTGTGGATTCTTTTTAGTAGATTGTTAGAGGTAGTCTTAACTGTTGCTGGATTATGATTTTTTTTGCTAATGCCATAATTATTGTTCTTTTTTATACGTGAGTAAATGTGAAATTTTGACGAATATTCCATGTTTTGCACCTCAATTACATATAAAAATATAATTTACGCAATTTTCTTATTTTTTTATTTATTTAGGAAAAAATATTTATTGCACCATTACTTCATTAAGTAAAATAACCTTAAAATTAAAAAAGCATTTTACTGACTTTTTATTGAATAAAGCATTATTGCACTAACGCATCATATTCTCACATGTATTATATTCTTTTAGTTAATTTGTTTACAATAGCAGCTTTTTGCAAGTATATTCATTTTTTTGTATAGCTTAAAAATTTCAGCATTTATGTAAATCATCTGCAAAATAATGAACATTTCTCAACAAATGTGCTATTTACTTATTAGTTTTATGTACTTAAAATATAAGTATAATATTGTGCTTAATATTTGCATGCAATTATATGTTTTTTGTGCTATATGTTATGTTAAGTATTAAAATTTTTGCAATGCCGCACAAAAAATTGACATTTAGCAATCTTTTATT
The DNA here is from genome assembly GCA_012840075.1 of Clostridiaceae bacterium. Taxonomy (GTDB): domain Bacteria; phylum Bacillota; class Clostridia; order Acetivibrionales; family DUMC01; genus DUMC01. The sequence goes on from DUMC01000121.1 coordinate 1,515, forward strand.
ATAAAATCAGAATCTAAGGTTTCGTATATTACTTGGATAGGTTTTTTTAGATAATATAATATACAACATATAAAGATGGTATAAATTTTTGATAATGTTATTTTCTACCGGACAGATAGGGAGGCCTCATACATGCTGATAAAATCATATCTAACAAGGTACCAATATTTATGCCGTTTTGTATTGACGCTTGTTGCCGCGCTTCTAATACCTTCAATTATATTCATAAATATAATTGTGATTCATTCATATAAAGAAATGCAGAAGAAAAATGGGGAATATTATATTGATATAACCAGTTCTTTTGCCTTATTTTTTCAAAACCAAATTTCGGAAATGAAAATGAAAGCCTTGAATATTAGTTTCGAAACACGAAAAAATCCATCTTCTGCCCTTTTACTGTCTTCAATAAAAAAAGATCCTTACTATTATAAAGAGTGTGTTGATGAGTTAGCAAAATATCGTATGCAAGACCCTCATTTATATAACATAGGTATTTTTTATTATGGTGAAGACTACATTTTCACACATTTGACTAAGTACAATTTTTCCGGGTTTTGTGAACTTTATATGAATATAGACAAGTCGGATACTTCTGCTATTAATAAAATTAAAGATTTTTTTTCATATAATAATACTCATGATAATAACTCATTTAGAAGTTGGAATTCCCAATGCAAATTACTTTTCCAGGTTATTTAAAGCAAACTGTGGAGTATCACCGACAAAATTTCGTTCTTTACAATTATGATGGGTATTAACGAGAAAAGGTTTAGAATGGGTTTGGGTGTATTTATAATGACTGACTTTGAAGGGACTG
>DUMC01000122.1 GCA_012840075.1 Clostridiaceae bacterium
GAGCGTTGCCCTCTGATATTTGGGGGAAGTTCCGTCATCATTTCGTTGGTATTGATATCAATTATAGATGGAAATAGACCATTGTATTTTTCTCCTATTTCAATCAAGCGGTCAAAAGCATTACATATTTTGTCTATGAACACTTTGCCGGTTTTCTTATCTGATTTCATGAACATCCTCCTCTATTAAGCATTTAATTTAAGACTATATTATAATTCACATATGTATAACATCCTTACTCATGACTGAAGTCACGAGAATACGGATGCTAATTTATTCAATTATTCAATTAATAAAATAAAGCATTAAACGTAACTATTATTAAGCTGAATTTTAATTCTTCTATATTCCCCAGGTGTTATTCCCTTACATTTCTTAAAATTCCTTATAAATGTATTTACATCTGTATACCCCACAGCAGAAGCTATTTCTTTTGAGGATTTATAAGTATTTCTAAGAAGCTCACAAGCTTTTTCTACACGGCAGCGATGGATATAATCCAATATACTTATTCCTGTGCATTTACTAAAAACAGTTGACAAGTATATGGAAGATAGTTCAAATTTTTCACTTATATATACAACACTTAATGATAGGTTTGTATAATTTTCCTGTATAAAACACATAACATCATTACATAATGACTCATTACGATTTTTTGTATTTTCTTTACACTTTTCACAAACATAAAATAGAATTCTTGTAATACATTGCTCAATTTCAGGTATGGTTTTACAAGAGTAAATATAGCGTGCAGGTTGCATATCTTCTATTAACCTGCCGGCAATTTCTTTACCGGCAGCTTTAATGGCTGTACTAAGAAGATCCATAACAAGTATTTTCAACATATCCAAACCTATTTTATTTTTTGATATGTTTTGTTCAAATATCTCGTGAAGCAGATTACGAGTATTATCAATATCCCCCGAACGTATATTGTTAATGAGTTTTTGCTCCATTTCAATTGTATATTCAAATGTTTCGGATTGTTTCCCAAGCTCGTTGAAAGACATAACTGTATTTACATCAAACATCATACCATACTCCAGTGCCTCCAGCGCTTCAGCATAACAAATCGAAATACCTTGAAGTTCTTCACTATAGATATCACTTACAGCGGAATACATAACGAGTCCGTAAATAGCTATTTCTTTAAGTACAACTTCCGAAGCTATGCATATGCTTTTTAATATTTCAGTACTTTTTTCATTGGTGTTTATCAGTACCGCTATCATATCATCGATTTCAGTCATGTAAACACCATTCACGTGCTGAATATTATCCATAAGAGTATATTTAATGCTTGAAAGAATATCTTTTCGTTGTATTATATTATATTCTTTATGAACATGGGAGTTTTTAAAGTTGCCGTTGAATAACACCACTGCCCAATGCGGAGTAATGTGTTGAAGGCCATAAAACCGTATAATATCCTCTGTTGTTGTTAATTCAGATATTTTTCCTCTTAACAAACGATGTAAGAAAGCATTAAATAATATACTCTTTTGCTGTTCAAACTGTTTTTGTATATTGTAGATTTTCAAATTAAATCAGAAAATATTTTCAAATTACATCAGGCTGATTTTACCATAATTTAGTGAAAATTTTCAATTTAAAATAGGTACGAAAAATTGTTTTTTTCAAATTCCAGTA
>DUMC01000123.1 GCA_012840075.1 Clostridiaceae bacterium
ACCCTACTGGAATTTGAAAAAAACAATTTTTCGTACCTATTTTAAATTGAAAATTTTCACTAAATTATGGTAAAATCAGCCTGATGTAATTTGAAAATATTTTCTGATTTAATTTGAAAATCTACAAGAAATCTTTTAAGTTTCTGATAGGTTTATAGTGATTTTTGCATAGAACAATAATCAGTAAAAAACCTAAGACAAAAAAAGTTATAATACCTAACACAAAATAAAATCTAAAATTATTTAAATTTGCCATTGCAATATCATATGGAATAAGGGTTAAATAAGAAAGAAATTTTGTGTTTGAAGAAGCATGTTGATATAAATATTTTATTCCGTTAATTTCAATTATGTTTTTACCTTTCTCTAAAAATAAGGCATTTATATCAATAGCTGAAGTGTCAATTGTTCCGCCTATCTGTGAAATGATCCTGTTTTCCTGATCTATAACTAAAGTTATGGAATTATATTTTTTTAACATTTGATTAATTGGTTTTTTTATAGCATTTTCACTTAATTTATATAGAATCCAACCTTTGGGATATAAGGAATCTATTGGAATAGGAACAACATATAAAATATTGAGAATATTATTATTTATACAATATAATGTTGGAGTAGAGGTATTATTCAACATATCCTTTAAGGAAAAATTTTCAAGATCTAATTGTAGATTGAACTTTGAAAATATTTCAGGAAATTGAGTTCCACAATTAGTATACATAATAGGCATATCCTTATAATATAAAGATATAGTTGTTATAAGTTCATTTTGCAGACTATAATTATTTAGTTCTTTAATAGCATCCATTTGCTTTATTACGCTTGTGCTAAGAGCATATTTTGAGAGATTTGGATTATTAACTATATTCATTGTAATATTTTTCAAACGTAAAAAACTGTCATCCATTGTATTTAAAGCATATCCTAATGTTGTTTTATATTCAGAGAGTATATTCTCTTTGATAATGTTAAAGAAATATCCCCACAATATAACTGCAATTATCAATAATGGTATTAGAAGTAGAATTAGATAAGATAGGATATATTTCATTAGTGTATTTGAATACTGTATTTTGTTAAATTTAAACATTATAGAGTCACTCCCTAAATTATTAAGGATTAAAATTAAATAGTCTTACTATTTAAGTATGCAAAGGTTGAAAGTAAAATTTCGTTTTCTTAGGTTGTAATTCTCTTTATGTTTATTTTTGTTATAATTTTTCCAACAGACCAAATCCAGATAATTTTGTGAGATTATTTGAATAAGATAACCTCCTTGTTAAAAAGATCAAAAACTATCTTAATCTTTGTTTTTAGTCTGATATTTTTTGTTTTGAGCTTTTTTACTTATAATGTAAAGTAAAATTATTAGTAAATTTTTACATTATAGTGCTAATTTAGAACTCAACTATATGTCTAAATTAACAATAACATAAATAATGGAAAAATACAATATTTAGTAAATAATCAATATCATTAAATTACTAAAGGAATCTTATATATCACTTCTGGCTAAAATATCGTGAAATATGTTGATGACCTTTCATGAAAATCTACTCAAAACGTTGCTAGGAATAACTTTAATACAAACAACTATTTATTTTATTTTTTCAAGATAAAATTACAGAGAAAACATCTATATGCTAATATATTTTAATGACTTTGATAGGAATTATTGATAGTTCAAAGTAATATTATTACGTTAAATTTATTTATATAAAGAAGCTAGTAATATGCATTGACTAAATGCATTATATATCATAAAGTATGTATTATAGACATGCACATTGACACTTATACATAAAGTAATGTATATAGAAAAATTCATAAATATAACCATATGTACAAAAATAAATATATTAAATACATCAGGCATAATAATTAATCTTATTTAATTAGCTTTTTTTAAAAAGTAATTTACTAAGCAGATCTTTTAATTTGTTATTGAAGTATCCACCTATGTGGAGAACAGGAGGTATAAAAACTATGTTAGATTCAGTAACTGTTAAAAAAATAGCACGTGATATGGGTGCAGATTTAGTAGGAATAGCTCCAATGTCTAGATTTGAAGGGGCTCCCAAGCAAATGGATCCGCGGTACATAATGCCTAATGCAAAGTCTATGATAGTTGTTGGTTTCCGGATAAATCGTGGTGCTCTACGCGGCATAGAAGAGGGTACTCATTTCAGCAATTATGCATCTATGGGATATGGAGCTATTAATACTGTATTTATGCCTAACTTCATAATACGGTTTAGTCGAATTTTTGAGGACGAAGGTTATGAAGCTATGCCTTTTGGATTTGAAAGTACATTCGGAAATTCTGTTGATAGTTGGGTAAAGCCGGATGAGACCAAGCCACAGCCGCCTCTTAGAAATAACATGTTACACAGCAAACCTGTTTCTCCTGACAAGCCTGCTCCTGATGTGTTGGTACATGTACGTATAGCTGCATATCTCGCCGGACTTGGTGAAATTGGGTATTCCAAGGTTTTCCTTACTCCGGAATTTGGACCGCGTCAACGTTTTGCTATGGTCATGACAGAGATGGAACTCGAACCTGACCCGATTTATGACGGACCTCCTCTTTGCACTCGTTGCATGGCCTGTGTGCGTGAATGTCCCGGCGGTGCTATTAATCCACATAAGACAGTTAAAGTTACTCTTGCCGGACGCCAGATTGAGTGGGGAGAATTTGATCCTCAAAAGTGCCTGTGGGCTTTTAGGGGTGCCGAACCGGTTAAAGAAGGCGAAGTAGGTTATTATATTGAAGGAAGAGACGACTTTAAACCATCTCCATATACTCCTTTTTATAAAAAACCAACAAATGTGTTTACACATGGAGAAGCTATCTGTGGAGGACGCGGTTGCATAAGAGCATGCATGATCGGACTTGAAGCCAGAGGAGTTTTAAAGAATAAGTTCAAGTACCCTTTCCGCAGAGAAAAACCATGGCTTGTAGACTGGTCGGATTATGATCCGAATGATCCTCGTGCCCGCTAGCAGGACTATAGCAGGACTATATTTTGTTTAGTATAATTTTTGTATAATTATTTCAAGAGCTTTTTATTAGATAAGGTGTGATTGTTTTGAATGAGTACATAGCAGCTATTGATGGCGGTGCTACAAAAACCGATATGGTCTTGTGCACACTTGATGGCAGAGTATTAAATCGTGTAATTGGGGGTTCTACAAATCCTAATGATATAGGATTTGAAAAATCTGTGGAAAGTTTAAGAAGCATGCTTGAAAAACTTCTTGAAAATCACGGAGGTTTAAAAGTACATTTGTACTCTTTTTATGCAGGACTTTCAGGTGGAGGCGGAGGAAATTATATAGAAAGATATAAGATGGCATTCAGAGAAATGCTTGTAAATACGACGAATATTTACAATGGAAGTGATGCCATTAATGCCCTGAACAGCGGTATAGGCTGTAATGACGGCATGGTGCTGATTGCCGGTACAGGCTCTGTAGCATTTGTCCGCAAGGATGGGAAGATTACACATGTAGGAGGATGGGGATACCTTTTAGATGACGCAGGCAGTGGTTATGATATAGGACGAAGAGGATTTCGTGCTGCACTTAGAGATTATGACGGCAGAGGAGAAAGTACAATAATATTTGATCTATATAGTCAGCACCTTGCCGGACCGGTTTATAAATTTATCCCCGAAATTTATCAAAGAGGTAAGCAATTCATAGCATCTTTTGCACCTCTCGTATTCGAAGCAGCAACCAAAGGAGATAAAGTAGCAAACACTATTCTTGATGAATGTGCCGCAGAACTTGCTTTATTAGTTAAAGCCGGTGCAAGACACTTAAAAGAATCAGAGGGATTGTATAAGGTTGTACTTGCAGGAGGGTTATGGAAAGCTGGGGATACTTTGATTAACCGTTTTAAATCCAATCTGAGCAAAGACTTTTTACTCATAAAGCCGGAGCTTCCTCCTGTGTATGGGGCAGTTATCGAAGCTATATCCAGAGCGAATAAGGAATATATTACGAGTCACAATTTTTCAGATGATAGTATACCTCATGATGAATGTAATGTATCGAGAAAGAGCAAAGAGAAAGAAAAATACTTGAAGATAGAAGTTGACAGAAGCTTTTATGAGAATTTTAAAAATTCATTAAATAATGCTGCAATAATTCATTTTCCTGAAAAGTAAAAAATTAAGAAAAATTTTATTTAAATAGCATTATTAACATTTAGAAAACATTTGGAAAAACCTTAACATTTATAACAGTCTTAACATTTATAACAGTCTTAACACTTATAACAGCATGTGAGAGAGTTTACACTTTAAGACAATTTATGATTAACTTGTTGGTATTTATCGTTGGTATTTATTCATTTGGTATTAATCGGTGATACATTAAAATATATGAAAAAGTAGTTTATTAGGAGGAAAAATTAATATGGAACTTGGACAACTGATAACCGAACAAAGAAATGAAAATACAATGAATATTGATAAACTGGATATTTCGGGTATTCTAAAACTCATAAATGAAGAAGATAAAAAAGTTGCTTACTGTGTTGAAAAAGCGATACCGGATATTTCTAAAGCGGTAGAGTTGGTAGTAGAAGCATTTAATAAAGGCGGAAGATTAATATATGTTGGTGCAGGGACAAGCGGTAGGCTGGCTATTGTTGACGCTTCTGAGTGTCCTCCAACTTTCGGTGTGCCTTTTGATATGGTGGTTGGCATTATAGCCGGAGGGGATAGTGCAATACGTACACCTATTGAAAATGTTGAAGATAATGAAGAGCAAGGACGTATTGATATAAGAAATCTGAACTGCTGTGAAAAGGATGTGGTTATGGGTATTGCCGCCAGTGGCAGAACACCGTATGTAATAGGTGCCTTGAAAGAGGCACGTAAGTTGGGTGCTAAAACAACATCTCTTGCTAACAATCCAAATTCGGTAACAGGAGTATCCCGGGACATTGCTGAAGAGTATCTTAATAAAGCTGGCAATTCCAAAAGGATGCAATAATAATGATTGAAAAACAAAAAGAGAAATAAATAACAAAAATAAAGATGGCATTAAAAAAAGAGGAAGCAGAATTTTGAGTATTCTAGGAAAATTGAGATTCAAAGAAAATCGAACTGGTACAAAGGTAAGAAAAGAGATCTTCAGATACCTCTTGATATGATATGTTAAAGATATAGTAAGATCAGATAAAATGACTATTCAAGGATGCATTTATCAAATCAAATATTAAGGAGGCTGATTTCAATGTCAAAAAGAGTAAAGGCCAGTCATGGTATAATTTGCAGGCTTTCAGATGAAGAGATGGGTTACTTTGGGTGGCCGTCTGTAGCAAAAATGGATGACGGCACATTAGTAGTTGCTAGTTCGGGACTCAGAGGGTATCATGTGTGTCCGTGGGGAAAAACAGTTTTGCATTTCAGCAAGGATAACGGAAATACCTGGTCAGAACCTGTAATTGTGAATGATTCTCCCATTGATGATAGAGATGCAGGTGTAATTAGTCTTGGTGGTAAAAAGCTTCTTATTTCGTGGTTTACAAGTGACACAAGAATATATTTGAATAATGAGTGGGTACGGAAATCCATGAGCGAAGCAATGTTAAAGAAGTTTGAAGAAACAGTTGCTTCGTGGAGTGATGAAATGGTATATTCACATCTTGGTTCGTGGATAAGAATTTCAGAAGACGGAAGCAAGTGGGGTAATCCCATACGGGTACCGGTTACAGCTCCTCACGGTCCAATAAAGCTTTCTAATGGTAATCTTTTATACTTTGGGAAAGCAGCAGTTGCAGATAGGAATTTTCATTCTGAATTGCAAAATGGAATGATTAGAGCTTCGGTAAGCAAGGATGGAGGACTAACCTGGGAAGTGATTGGAGAAGTACCTATTCCTGAGGATACGGAAGCAGCCAATTTCCATGAACCTCATGCTGTAGAACTTAAATCCGGTAAAATTATAGGAATGATTCGATATCAACACAGTCAAAAAATAAAAAACTATGACCGTTTTACAATGTTCCAGACAGAATCTTTTGATGGAGGAAAAACCTGGTCTATCGCAAGACCTACAGGAGTTTCAGGTTCACCGCCTCACCTTCTGAGACATTCTTCAGGTGCTATTATCTGTGTTTATGGATACCGAGAGATACCATATGGTCAAAGAGCAATGATTAGTTATGATGAAGGTCAAACCTGGGATACGGATTATATCTTAAGAGATGACGGACCTGACAGTGATCTTGGTTATCCAGCATCGGTAGAGCTTGATGATGGCAGCATTTTTACAATATATTATCAGAAATATGCAGCAGGTGAAAAAACTTCTTTACTGTGGACAAGGTGGGAATTACCTTTAAGAAAGTAAGCATGTGATTGATTTTAAACCTATTTCTTGTTAATTTTAACTTTGAAAATGTGACTGATTATAGACATCAATCTGATGTTCGATTTAGTGATAAATAATTGCTTTGGCAAGTTATTGTAAAAATATACCATAATATAAAAGGTATTACATGGGCATTTGGTCTAGAATGAAAAATTGAGGAGGTTTACTCAATGGTAAAACAAGAAGATTTTGAGTATTACAAGTTTGGAGTAAACAGCCGAAGATTTTGCAGCTTTATTAAAACAAGTAATTCTATTCATTTAGATAGGCTATTTGGAATACCTTGTGCTTTATTGAAAGGTAAATCTTTGGAGATAGCCGGATTAGACATGTTTAATATTGATACTGATTTAGGAAAAGTTCAGGGAAGCAAGTTTACTCTTGTTAAAGAGAAATTTACAGAAAATGGTTTCTTTATGACATGGGATATTGAAGATCTTAATCTTCGGATAGAAACTTCCTGGGAGTTTTGTACCAGTACATATATACTAAAAAGATCAGACTCAATTTGTAATACTGGTACAAAACCTGTAACTATTAATAAATGTCTTGCTAGGTTTTCCTTTCCGTCAGGACTATATGAAATATACAGTCAGGCAAGCAGTTGGTGCAGGGAAAATCAGGGAAGATGGCAAAAATTATATAATGGTACTTTTGAAATTGTATGTGAAGGAGGAAGAACTACACAAGGAAGCACTCCTTTTATATGTTTGCGCGAGACCGGACATGAACAGGCAGTAGCTTTCCATTTAATACCCAATGGAAACTGGGTAATGAGAACAATGACCAGAACAGGAGAGGGAGATTCACTGCCAAGGCTTATTATTGATATAGGCATGTCGGATAATGAGTTTAGATACTGCCTTGAAGCAGGTGAAACGATTAAACTGCCGGAAATACTTATACAAGGAATTGACGGAGGAGAACCTTATAAATGCGTATCGGATTTGCATGAGTATCTCCTAAAAAATACTTTAAATAGAGATTATAGACCTGCACCTGTCGTTTATAACACATGGTTTGACGATTTTGATTATTTGAATGTTAATAGACTTCGTAATCAATTAAAAGCTGCAAAGAAAATAGGATGTGAGGTTTTTGTTATAGACGCCGGGTGGTATGGAGCAGGAGAAGGAAGCTGGAGTGAAAAAGTAGGAGATTGGCGTGAACGAACAGATGCAGCATTTTGCGGTAAGATGTTTGAGTTTTCCGAGGAAGTACGCAGTGAAGGATTAGGTTTTGGAATTTGGCTGGAACCTGAACGTGTAAGTATTAATGCTCCGGTTTTCAAAGAACATAAGGATTGGTTTATAAAGTCGCAAGAGAACTGGTATTATCCTGATCTCAGCCGCAAAGAAGTGTATGACTACTATCTGGAAGTTATTTCAGGATTGATAGAAAAATACGGGTTGGCTTGGATCAAGGTGGATTTTAACTTTGAATTGAGCAATGACCCGTATAAGAAAGAGTTATATGGTTATTACAAAGCATGGTACAAACTTCTTGATGAACTTCATCGTAAATATCCTCATGTTTTCTTGGAAGGATGTTCAAGCGGAGCCATGAGGCTTGATTTAAGCACATTAAAACATTTTGATTGCCATTTCTTAAGTGACAATGTGAATCCAAAGGATGTTTTGAGGATATATCAGAATGCGCTTTTAAGACTGCCTCCGGGGCTTTTGGGGAAATGGATTGTACTCCGTTCAGTGGGAAAGACCATTGCACAATATGGTACTCCAATTGAACAAGCACGGGAAACAATAGTAATTCCCATGGGAGCTACATGGGAAGGCACTGAAAAAGTTGATTTGGATTTTGCAGTAAGAGTAGGCTTAGCAGGAGCGGCAGGATTTAGCGGAGATATTTCATCTCTTTCGGAAGAAGTACTGGAAAGGTTAAAGTTTCATGTTGACTTTTATAAAGTTTGGAGGAGTAATATTTTTAACTCAAAAGCTTATCTTTTAACGCCACCTGCAGAGCTTAAAGACAATAAAGGTTGGGCTGCATATCAGCTTCAAGATATTAATAGTGATGTTAATTTAGTTTTTATATATAGGTTAGACGATTCAGTAAAGAAAAAATATTTTTATTTGTGCGGACTTAAACCGGATATGGAATATAAAGTATGGAAGCAGGATGAGTCTGAAGCCGATGCACAAGTTTTTAGTGGAGAACAACTTATGAATGAAGGTATCTGTGTGGAATTATCAAATCGTTACAATGGGGAAATATTTATTGTTGTTGGATGCCAGGAGTCGTAGTCAAAATCCAGGAGCAAAACGCATTTATTTATCTTCCCTAAATTAATTATTCTACATAAGCTGCAGGATATATTTTAGTTGTAGTTCAGAATGAAAATGTATATGATGGCAAAAGGTATAGATTAGATGGTATGAAGCATTTATAATATTAATATAAAAGTATAAATTTCAAAAATATTGACAAAACATAATATTATATTATAATACAAGTGTGTAAGACACTAAGACAATATTATAAGTATATAAGTATATAAGTATAAACAGCATTATATTTAAAAAATTATGAATTCTTATGAACAGATACTAGCTTTTAAGTGACATTAATTTTTATTGATAATTTATTGAGGTACAAATTATGACTGAATTTAAAACCATAGGAAAGTCAAAACAGTTTTATGATTTTTTAAAGAGCGAAATATTAAGCGGTGAATATAAACCAAATGATAAATTCCCGTCAATACGTGAACTGGCACAGAAGTATAATATTAGTACTGTAACGGTTAATTCCGTTATATCCAGCTTGGTTGCCGAAGGATACCTCTACGTGGAACAGGGTAAGGGTACATTTGTGAAAGAGGTTAAAAATGATCGCAGAAAAGGAAAGAAAATGATAGGAGTAATGTTTTTTGATTTCCGTTTGGAGAATAATATTGAAGCAACCATGTTTAACAGTATCCAGGAGAATTTAAAGGATGATTACTATTTAATTCCGTATAACACCTATGATGATGTTCAAAATTTCTATAAAGGCTTGCGGGGGTTTACTGACCTGGAAGTGGACGGGCTTATTCTTGTACCACCTGCATCCGAAGCTTATGATCAAGATATAGTACGCAGTTTAATTCCGAAAAATATTCCGGTGGTGTTTATTAACAGAAAAATATCTTCTGTTCCTGCGGATTTTTTAGGTATGGACTTTGAAACTGCAACGTATATTGCCGTAAAACATATTTTACAACAAGGAAGGCAAAATGTTTTGTTAATACGTTATTCCAGCCCCAGCATCAGTGAAAATATGACCAGGGGATACATTAAAGCATATAAGGAATTAGGAGTGCCTGTAGATACAAATTTGATTATTGATTGGCCTAAAATAAATGACGGAATTGATAATCGATTTAAAGAAAAATATACTAATATTTTAAAGAAAAAACAATATGTTAACGGACTGGTTGCATCAGATATTTTAATATATAAATACCGTAAAAGTCTGCATGAAGCAAATAGAGAAGTGCCCAAAGACCTTTCAATTGTAAGCATCAATGATACAGTATACTCAAGATTTATGGAGCCTCCGTTGACAACGGTACCTTTCCCTTCTGCAGAAATTGGTCAAAAAGCTGTAAAAATAATTATTGATAGAATTGAAGGGAAAAAATACGAATATATTCATGAGTATATTGTTAAGGATTTAATAAAGCGAAAAAGCTAGTTTAAAAACAGAAGCATAGTTCTTATAATTAGAATCTTCCAAATCAGAGAATTGTCCTATAAAAAATCTCAAATATCCAAAAAATAAAAGTTGGACTAAAAGGAGATGTTAATTATGAAGGCGAGCAATCAATTCCCTTTTGGCGACAAAAAGCTTAAGCTGGCTATGCTGGGAATGGTGGATGGAAATGGACATCCGTATTCGTGGAGTGCCATATTTAACGGGTATGATCCTGCAGAAATGGCAAAGTGCCCATATCCTGTAATTCCTGTTTATCTTGCCAAGGAACCGAAAGATACACTTCAAATTCCAAATGCGGAAGTGACTCATATCTGGACCGATAACCCTGATGATGCAATTCATGTGGCAAAAGCCTCCAAAATCCCGAATATTGCAGAAAAGGCAACTGACGTCATAGGTAAAGTAGATGCTGTGATTATATCAACAGATAAAGGGTACGAACATGTTGAAAGATGTCGTCCGTTTATTGAAGCCGGTATGCCTGTTTTTATTGACAAACCTCTTACAGATAATATCAATGATTTGAAGCAATTTGTTGAATGGGAGAGACAAGGTGCAAAAATTATGTCTTCGAGTTGCATGCGGTATTCCAAGGAGTACGCACCTTACAGAATGTCCACCCATGATCTTGGAGAGCTTCGCTTTGTTACAATAACTACACCAAAATCATGGGAAAGATATGGTATTCATGCCTTGGAGGGGATTTATCCGATTCTTGGACCAGGTTTTGTATCTGTACGAAATACAGGAACTATAGAAAGAAATATTGTACATATTAAGCATAGCTCAGGAACTGATGTTGTAGTTGCAGCTATCAGTGATATGTTCGGTAGCTTCGGAGTTTTGCAGCTTTGTGGAACAGCAGGACATGCAGAGGTAAGTTTTTCTGATACATTTTACTCTTTTAAAGCGCAGCTTATGGCTTTTGTAAATTATTTAAGAACGGGAGTAAGACCTTTTCCCTTTGAAGAAACTGTTGAATTAATGAAGCTGGTTATAGCAGGTATAAAAAGCAGGGAAGAAGGCGGTAGGAAAGTATTTTTAGATGAAATTCAAATATGATTTGTTACTTTATTTAGAAAGAAGGTAAGGAGGAAGAAATATGGAGCAGAAAATAACTATGAGACCGAGCAGGGTGTTAGCAAAACTTCGTGCCGGTGAGGTTGTAAGTTGTACAAAAGTTAATCTTATGGATTCAAGAGTAGTTGAAATTGCAGCTATGGCAGGATTTGATTGCATATGGACAGATATGGAACACATACCAAATGACTGGTCTGCTATTGAAAAACAAGTATTAGCCGCTAAAGCATACAATACGGACCTGCTTGTAAGAATATCCAGAGGTGGATACAGTGATTACATAAGACCGCTTGAAATGGATGCAACGGGAATAATGGTACCCCATGTCATGAGCTTGGAAGACGCCAGAAACGTAGTCAGAATGACTCGTTTTCATCCTATAGGCCGCAGACCCATTGACGGAGGAAATGCTGATGGAGCATATTGTATGCTTGAACTTGATGATTATTTATATCAGGCAAAACATGAAAGATTTGTTATTATTCAAATTGAAGATCCTGAACCTTTGGATGAGTTGGAAGAAATTGCAGCTTTAGACGGTATTGATATGCTGTTTTTCGGACCGGGGGATTTCAGTCATGGAATTAGAGTTCCGGGTAAATTTGATCATCCACTGGTTAAAGAAGCCCGTAAAAGAATCGCAGAAGTTGCAATTGCAAATAACAAATTTGCAGGAACAGTGGGTTCATTATCTAACCTTGATGAATTGATTAATTTGGGATATCGCTTTATTTCCATTGGTGCAGATGTGTTAGCATTAACCGCTTATTTCAGGGATATAGCTAAAGGATTTACCAAGATTGTCAGTTAGGTAGGAAAGTATGAAACGGACAATAAAGGAGGCATTAATGATGAACATATTGGATAGTTTTTCATTACACGGAAAAGTTGCCGTGATAACAGGCGGGGCCGGTAAATATGGAAGACAATTGGTAAGAGCTCTCTCACAAGCAGGTGCAAAAACATATGTAGCATCAAGAAATTTAGATAATCTTAAGAAGTTAGCAGCAGAAATTAACGAAAATAATATTGATGGAAAATGTGGTACAGTAATACCTGCATATGTGGATCAGGGGGATGAAGCCTCAATTTTAAACTTAAGAGATGAAATTTTAGAACATGAGGATAAAGTGGACATTTTGGTAAACAATGCAGTATCAAGACCTATGAAAAGCTGGAATGATGATGTTTCCAAATTTGCTGAAAGTATGAGAATCAATGCTACCGGATTATTTTTGATGACAAGAACCTTTGGAGATATTATGGCCGAGGCAGGAAAAGGGTCAATAATTAATATTGGCTCAATACAGGGAATGATAGGTCCGGATGGAACATTATACGAAGGACTGTCCTTCCACGGATTTGTACCTGATTATTTCTTCCATAAAGGTGGAATGATCAATTTTACAAGGTTTGTGGCAAGCTATTACGGTCCGAGAAATGTGCGTTGCAACTGCGTAAGTCCTGGAGGATTCCTGTCAGGTCAACCGGAAGAATTTATAGAAAGGTATTCTAGAAGAACATTCCTTGGCAGAATGGCAAATGACACAGATTTAATGGGTGTAGTAGTTTTCCTTGCATCAGATGCCTCTTTGTACATAACAGGAGCAAATATTCCTGTTGACGGAGGATACACAGCAAAATAAAAAAAAGTGAAATCAGCTGAGGTACTTGAAAAATAGGAATCAAGGGAGTTGTCCCCATGCTTCGGTTCACATTCTGAAATCTATTCGAAGCATGGGAACTGTTTTTATGTTCTCTTTTTACGATAGGAGGTATATTGATGAATTATACTAAAATTAAAGGAATGAACCTTTCAAAGCTTACTCTTGGTACAGTCCAATTAGGCATGAATTATGGAATTGCCAACAAAAGGGGAAAACCAAATATAGATGAAGCTTTTGAAATTCTTACGGTTGCTTTAAGAAACGGTGTTAATTCTTTCGATACAGCAAGTCTTTACGGAAACTCCGAAGAGGTTCTGGGACAGTTTTTTACTTCTGAAGAATACAAAAACATAACTTTGGAAAAACAAAATTCATCCGTGAAATATGCTGATGAAAAGAATAACCAGCTAATTATAACAACTAAATTTAGAGTTATACCTAAAGATAATCTTACAGATGCCGAAACTAATGGAAATATTTCTGATTCAGAAATTGAAAAACAAATATATCAGTGGGTTGAACATTCTCTGGAAAAACTGAAAATCAAAAAAGTTCCTGTTTATTTATTGCACAATGCAAAAGATATGACACAATATGGTAAAGTCGTTCCGGAGACACTGAAAAAATTAAAAAAAGAAGGATTGATAGATAAAGTAGGGGTTTCAGTATATCATCCTGAAGAAGTTGAAGAAATGCTGAAAGAAGATTTATACGAAGCTGTACAATTACCCATGAACTTGTTCGACCAAAGGATGATAAATAAGGGAATAATGCAAAAATTGGAAGATAAAAACATTATAGTTTTTGTGAGAAGTGTATTTTTGCAGGGATTATTCTTCCTGGATCCTGAGAACCTTCCCCAAAAAGTGCAGATGGCCAGGGAACCACTTCTACTGTTAAGAAGACTGGCAGATAAAGAGAGTATGAGTGTCGCTCAGCTTGCTATTGCTTATATTCGGGATATGGAAGGAGTTAGCAGCCTGGTACTGGGTGTGGAAACACCGGAACAAATTATTGAAAATGTCAGATTGATGGATGCTCCTCCTATAAGTGAAAGAACAAGATATGAAATTGAGGCCGGTTTCAAAAACGTACCTATCCTGGATATAATGGAAGGGTTAAGATAGGGGATTTAGTATATATGTAATATAAGAGCTTTAAAAAGATAAATGTTTTACAGGAAGGAAGTATACAAAATGAGTAGCAAACTTGCGGTTAATCCTACTAAAGTCGAAAATAGCAGAGCTTTCGGAGGTTTGGATATTGTCAGGATGGCACCGGGAGATCAAAGTATTTACATTGATTTTATCTATAATAATAGAGATGAGGGCGAAGTAAGAAAAAACAAATATGAAGTTTGTGTTGAGATCAATGAACTTGAAACGGAAAACAAAGCAGTTAATCTTACACTACCGGCAGATGCATCATATTTTGAATGCACAGGCTTGAAAAACGGGATAGACTATGAAATTGAACTTAAATTTAAAGAAAAAAGCACAGGTGAAATAAAGGCAAGAAGTCCGGTAAGGTTTTTCAGAACGGGTTTTGTGCCCGGAGTGGTAATAAATTATATTCATCCTGAAGATTATACTTATAATACTTCAGGTCGTTCACCTGCCAGTCCTTCAATAGTCAGGATTCCTGATGGTAGCCTTTTGACATCTCACGATATTTACTGGGGGAAAGGAGGACAGAATCTCAGTAAAGTATTTGTATCAAAGGATAATGGGATGAGTTGGAAATATCTTTCCGATGTATATCCTTGTTTTTGGGGAAAACTTTTCATTCATAACGGCAACCTTTATATGCTTGGAACGAGTACTGAATATGGAGCATTATTAATATTATGACTACATTAATTTGCTTATATAATCATAGTTGATTTTTTTTATTATAGTGATGATTAAATTTGTCATAATAACCATATTTAAAATAAAAAAGCTATATATTTTTGTGAGAAAACCATTACTCATCCTATAAAAATTGTGATATATTAGTATTGACTGACTCAGGCAGAAGATGACAGTGTACTTTAACAAAAATGTAATCGCATCCTTTGGTAAAAAGTTAATGACATAATAATTATACTGAAAATACTATGATAAACTTATAAATACTATTAACAATCTGTAAGGCTTTAGAACAACTGCAAATATTATAAAATGTAACTTATGGAGGAATCGCCATGAAATCATGTTTATTCCTATGTAGTTTTGGTTCTCGTTTTACTCAGGGATTAAGCCTTAAGGAGGCAGTAGACCTTGCAGTTGAGTATGGATTCAATGCAGTGGAGCCATACCCTGTAAATGAACTATCTACAGGAAATCTTTCTGCTGCAAAGGAATTCGGTGAATATTGCAGTAAAAAGGGAGTTGACATTCCATGCTTCTCAATGCTTGGTAGCCTCGAAGGTAAAGATTATAAGGATGAAGTTGAGCGCCTTAAAGGCTTTGTTGATGTAGCTGCTGCTATGGGAGCCAGGATGTTTCATCATACATTGGTTCCATCTTTAAGACATACCGCAGAGCATATGCCAATTTACAAGCAGATTTTACCTCAACTGATTTCAGCTTGTGAGGAAATATGCGACTATGCTGCAAAATACAATATCACTTGCGTGTATGAAGATCAAGGTTTCGTGATAAATGGAGTACGTGCATATGAAGAATTTTACTTAAGTTTGGATAAACCAAACAAGGGTATTATTGCAGACCTTGGCAACATTCTTTTTGTAGGTGAGAAACCACAGGATTTTACTGGACATTTCGCACCTTTTATTAAACATGTACACGTAAAGGATTACTTACTAAAATCCGGAAACAGTCCGTTCCCCGGTAATGAATGGTACATAGCAGCTAATGGTGATTACATACGTGGTACTGTCTTAGGGCATGGTATTGTAAACTTTGTGCAGACGATAAATGTATTATTACGTGCTGGCTATGACGGATACTATTCCATTGAATTTGACGGCATTGAACCGCCGGAAATCGGAATACAAAATGGTTTGAGAAATCTTCGTTATTATTACGAAGAAGCAGTCCGGCAGGTTAGTTTATCTAAAGAGAGAGCATTGCTGTAACAGGCTGTGAATAAATAGAGTCAGTCTTGAATTATTTACTTCTTTTAAAGAAAACTTTGCTAGGCAAATAAATGGGTCGGGATTGAAGATTTTACCCTGACCCTGTTTATAATCGCTTCGTCATTATAATCACTTTATCATGTAATATCTTTCCACGTGTCATAATGAAAATAGCATATTCCGTTATTCTTTTGATCGCTGATGCTATTTTGGGTATGTATATTGATATCCATTACAATATTTTTATATTCATCCAGCCTGTTAGCTGAAATGCTATATTCGTCTGTCCTAAGCAAACCAAAATACATAGGGATTTTTCTTTTAATTTTTTTCAGTTGTTTTGTGACAACATCTTTATAGTTTTCAGGAGACAGCCAATAATCCATTGGACAAAGGAAATCAACCAGGCCTTCATCTGCCCATTTCCACCATTCCTGTCCAAAATGTTTATACTCACTGGAAGGAGATAAAGGTTCATTTCTTAATTCATTGCCGTATGGAGAGTTGTACCATATAGCTGCAGATAACTGTGCATCGCTCTTAACTGAACATATGGATGTTTTTATACACCTTACAAGGTTAGTTATAGTATCTGCGTGGAACTTATCCCATGAAACCTGGCAGTTGCTCAAAATCCATTTGGCTTTTTCGTTAGTTGTTTTTAATTCACCGGGAATTTTTATTTTACTATGTTCCTGAAACAATTCAAGACAGCGGTCGCAAAAACAAAAATAGCACCTTCTGCGCAAAACTACACTTTTACCTATAGGGGGATCCATGTAAGAATTTTCTACTTTCTCTATAAAATAAGTAGTCTTAGAGCCGTCTGCCATTTCCAATTTAATTGGATATCCTTCTTTTAAAATAAGGATAAGTTGTCCTGCATTCTTAGTGTTGATATCCAATATGCTGTCATAATAAAAATATCTTATAAAATCCAAATGAATACCTGATAACTTGTTGAATGTTTTAAGAATATCTGAGCAGTAATTTGCTACTAAAGTTTTAACGCCATCGCTTGTTGGATCAAAAAGAAAACCACGGCCGCCAAGTGGTTCTTCCCAATTTGATATGCCATGGTAATCCACGCAATAGTGGTTTTTTCCCTGAAGAGGCAGGCTGTTCTTGTCTTGAGTTATGCTTAAAAGGGTAGAGATCATACCATGAACTTCGATGTTGTTTTCTGTACACTTATCAACGAGAGCATCAATAATTTTTATGCGAGAGTTATTAGCATGCTCACTTCTAGTTTTTAAATCCATCGGTGAAAATTGCAGCAGAAGTTTCGCTACATTATTCCTGATGCACCACGATATAAGTTGATCAATATGACCGATGTCCTTAATACTTCGACCTAAATACAGCCATGCAGCATTTTGTAAGTTTCTCATTATTTGTACCCCCTCTGCAATTTGCTTTTTCGTTCCTCTACATTGCAATCTTATTGTACATACTAAATAGTTATACGTAAGATTATTAAGATTATCACAAGGTTATCAACATATGCATTATATGCATATTATAATTATACTGACTGGTCAGTATAATTATAATACTTAGTATAGCAAAAGTCAAATTAACAGAAAAAGAAAAAGGAGCTAGTGCACTTCTGTAGAATTATTTATAATATACTCAAAAATATACTCGAAGAAGAGAAAGGTGTTGAAAGCCATTGAAACGGTATAATTCTTGTAATAGTAGTGAAAATGCTTTTATTAACAGCAAGGCTTCATGGATCTGGTATCATGACATAACAGACAAAGAAAGCAGGAAACGGTTAAAAAATAAAGATTACATGGCTTGTAGCGAAACAGACAACAAAGAGGGAAATAGCATCGGCAATACAGGAAAATACAATGACAATTCAAATCTTAATGAATATGTAGAATTCCTACACGAGTTTTATGTAAGCAGTACAGATGTCAATGTGGACAATACAATACTTTATATATCAGCAGATAGCGATTATGCAGTATTCTTGAATGGTAAGTTTATTAATTGTGGTCAATATGATGATTTCCCCGACAGAAAGGTATACGATGTCCTTGATTTAAGTTATAATCTGCAGCATGGGAAGAATGTACTCGCGATAGCTGTATATTACCAGGGAGAGGGAAGCTTTCAGTACAAGAAAGGAAATCCGGGATTGATTTACCTGCTAAAGAGAGGAGATAAAGAAATTTGCTACAGTTCGTCTCAGACATTATGCAGAATGTCTGCCGCATGGAAAAATGGTAAAACACCCATGATCACATTTCAGCTTGGATTTACCTTTCAATTTGACGCAAGAAAATGCGATAATTGGACAGAAGAAGGATATGTTCCTCAAATAGCACAATTTAATAGCAATTGTGATAATAACTGTGATAGTAATTATGAAGATAATAATGATTTTGAAAATAAAAATTGTTTATTGTGGAATAATGCCCTGGAACTGGCTGACGGCAAGGTATGTCCAAGAGAAAGGTTGTACAGGCGTCCGATAAAGAAACTTGAATTTTTGAATAAAATAAATGCAAGAATTATTGCCCAGGGTTATTTGATAAGAAAAGGGAATTGCGACGATATTCCCGCACAATTAATGCAAACCGATTTTTTGTCGTACTGCAATTCTGTTGATTTCTTTAAGCAGGGAGTAAAAATGGAAGGTTTGACATTTTATTTGGATGTGAACTCGGAGCCTGAGATAGATTTTGATAAAATTAACTCTGATTTGAATAAAATCAGTAATTATGTCAATGAAAGTATGAATGAAAATATAAACGAAAATATGAATAAAATCAATAATGGTGCCAATAAAACAAGAGGTGCTTATATTGTCTTGGATCTGGGAAGAGAAGAAGCAGGTTTGTTCTCTATGGACATTCAAGCTTCCGAAGGGACTATAATTGATATTGGGTATGGAGAACATTTAGACGATATGCGGGTAAGAACATGGATTGGACAAAGGAATTTCGCAAGCAGATACATATGTAAAAAAGGAAGACAGAATTTTACATATTATTTCAAACGGTTTGGATGCAGGTATATACAGCTTCACATTACAAATGCAAAAGGTTTGTTTAAAATTTATTATGCAGGTCTTATACCATGGGAATATTCGGTTTCAAGAAGGGGACATTTCAAGTGCAACGATAGTTTACATAATAAAATATATGAAGTTTCCGAAAGAACCTTACACTTATGTATGCATGAGCATTATGAGGATACTCCCTGGAGAGAGCAAGCACTTTATGCCATGGATTCAAGGAATCAGGCCCTTTGCGGATATTATTGTTTTGGCGAATATGAAATGCCAAGAGCCTGTTTTGAACTGCTTGGAATGAGCCTTCAGAATGATGGCTTTTTGGAAATTTGTGCTCCATGTAATGCTCCCCTTACAATTCCGTCTTTCACAATGGCGTGGATAACTGAAGTATGGGAATATATTTTATATAGCGGTGATTTGGATTATCTCAACTTTGCCATGCCGAAAGTAAACTATATCCTGGACAAACATATATCAACTATGCAGAATGGCCTTTTGCCTGTCCCTGTAGATAAATATTACTGGAATTTTTACGAATGGTCACAAGGTATGGATGGTGGAAATGAATTATATAGAATTGATCCCAGCCGATACAATAATAAAGTTATTCAATATGAAGCTCCATATATTTTGTTTTTCTGCCTTGCGCTTAAAGCTGCAGCAAACATGGCAAAGCTTAGTAATGATGAATTCATGTATAAAAAGTACATGGATCACTTTAATATTATTAAGGAGAATTTTCATTCCACGTTTTGGGATGAACAAGAAGAGGCATATTTAACATTTTATAGAAAGATAGCGCCTGACAGCATGTATGAAGAGATTACACATAGATGTGATGTTAATAAAGATAATGATAATGTGGACAAAAATGATACTGTGAATCATGATGATGTGGATATTTTTGAAAAATTACGCTCTGATAATAAAAAGATAAGACATTTCGCCGAATTAACTCAGGCACTGGCTATATGTGCAGGTATATGCTCCGGTGATACAGCTTCAATTCTGAGACGTAAGTTATCTTTAAAAGATAATAATATGGTTAAGTGTACAATAAGTCATTCTATTTATAAGTATGAGGCGCTTTTGGGTGAGCCTGAAAAATATGCAAAACAGGTTTTTGAGGAAATTGCAGAAGATTGGGGTTATATGCTGTATAATGGAGCTACAAGTTTCTGGGAAACCCTGCAGGGATCCCTGGATTTTTACCATGCCGGAAGCCTGAGTCATGGATGGTCTGCAGTACCTATCTATCTTTATGGAAGATATATCCTGGGTATAGAACCGATAAGCCCTGGCTTCAGAGAGTTTAGAGCCGAACCGTTATTATCGGTTTTCGATAGATTTTCAGGTAAAGTTCCAACACCGTATGGTGATATTGAAATAAGATGGGATAAAGATAGCAAAGGAGTTAGCACCTCTTCTAATGTGCCGGAAATTAAATATCCTAATGAGTTACATCGCATTGGAGATTGATAAACCGGCTGTCAACATGAAAAAATAAAAATAAGTAAATATTTAATGAAGAAAGTTAAAATAAGCTATAGAAAGATGCAGAGAAATATTGTAAATTTTTAAATTAAAGATGGCTGGTTTGTTATTAACTCTTTGCCAGACATATAGTTCAAGTAAAAATAATTGGTTTTGCGAAAAATATATAAAGGTTTTGAAAAGCAAATATATAGCTAGTTAATACAAATTTCTTTGTAATACGAATTTTTTAATATAAGCACATGGAAAGAGGGTAAGGGAATGGATTTTAAAATTGCATTAATTAAAGGTGACGGAATAGGGCCGGAGATCATTGATGCTACAGTACCTGTGTTGGAAAAAGTTGGAAAGGTATATAATCATAAGTTTTATTTTCAGGAAGTACTAGCAGGCGGATGTTCCATAGATAAGATAGGAGTACCGATTACTGATGAGGCTCTTGATGTATGCAGGAAAAGTGATGCGGTAATGTTGGGAGCAGTAGGAGGACCTAAATGGGATAACCTTCCTGGGGATAAAAGACCAGAGGTTGCTCTTTTCAGATTGCGCGGAGGTCTTGGATTATTCACAAATATACGTCCTGCAATACTATATGACGCATTACGTGATGCATGCCCATTAAAGCCGGAGTTAGCAGATAAAGGCATTGACCTCGTTATTATAAGAGAATTGACAGGCGGCATTTATTTTGGTGAGAGAGGCCGTTATATCAAGGATAATGTTGAAGTAGCATATGATACAATGCCGTATAGCGTACATGAAATAGAAAGAATAGGAAGAGTAGCTTTTGAGATTGCAAGAAAACGCAGAAAGAAGTTGTGTAGCGTAGATAAAGCTAATGTTCTGGAAACATCAAGATTGTGGAGACAGGTAATGCACAGGCTTAAAGAGGAATATCCTGATGTTGAATATTCCGATATGCTGGTTGATAATGCAGCTATGCAGCTGGTGCGGGCTCCTTATCAATTTGATGTAATAGTTACTGAAAATATGTTTGGTGATATTTTATCAGACGAAGCGAGTATAATAACAGGCTCAATAGGAATGTTGCCATCTGCCAGCATAGGTTCTACTTCTTTTGGAATGTATGAACCTATACATGGTTCAGCACCGGATATAGCAGGACGTGGCATTGCTAATCCTCTTGCAACTATTCTATCTGCCGCAATGATGCTAAGATACTCTTTTAATCTTGAAGCAGAAGCCCAGGCAGTTGAAAGAGCTGTTGCTGATGTATTGGACAATGGCTATCGAACCGGGGATATAAAGTGTGAGAATTCAATAGTTGTTGGAACCAAAGAAATGAGCCGGTTGGTTTGCGAAAATATTAAGAAGTTATAAAACTTTACTTTTTCAGGTACTTTTTCAGGAATAATCTCATCCCAGGAGAAGAACGGTATGAAATTTCTGAATTCTCCTGGGATGAAGATAACAGTTTATTACTGTGATGAAAAATTACTTATAATTGTTATGAAAAATCATAACAATATAAAATTAAACTATAGTGATATCGGTGTAATTACTGTGCAATCCGGGTGAAGTTGGAGTATTGATGCAGGAACTTTTGGAGTAATAGGTCCAAAAAGTGCTTTCTTAAGTATTTCTTTTTTATCATCTCCACTGGCAACCAAAACGATTTTCTTAGCTTGCATTATTGAGAGCATGCCCATAGTTATAGCTTTCTTTGGTACCAAGTCAATACTTTCAAAGAATCTTGAATTAGCTTTAATTGTTTCTTCTGTGAGAGTCACGCAGTGAGTTCCTTTTTCAAAGTGATCACTTGGCTCATTAAATCCAATGTGACCATCATGGCCTATTCCAAGCAATTGAAGATCTATACCGCCATAATCACTGATCATTTTATCATAGTTTGCACATTCTTCTTCAATATTAGTTGTTACACCACTTGGAACGTGGGTGTTTTCAATTTTAATATTAATTTTATTAAATAAATTGTTATTCATATAGTAACGATAGCTTTGATCGTGGCTTGGATCGAGACCAAGATATTCATCCAGGTTAAATGTAACAACATCTGAAAAGTCAACATGTCCGTTGTTGCACCATTCAACTAATTTTTCATAAGTTCCCAAGGGAGTAGAGCCGGTTGCAAGACCCAAAACGCAATTGGGTTTTAGTATTACCTGGGCTGCTATCATTGAGGCAGCTTTTAAACTCATTTCATTGTAATCCTTAGTTTTAATAATTTTCATTGTAGGTAACCTCCAATTTTATTAATTAGTACAAAATTATTTTGTTCAAAACTAAAGCTAAATACTTGGTTTATATTGGATGCTCCATTTATAGTATAGTACTAATTTTTGAAAAGTCAATTATACGAAGCTGTTATAAAAAATTATTGACATAGAGTTAAAATTTTGATATTATTATACTGACTGGTCAGTCAAAAATTTAAAGAATTAAATGTACACATGAAATCAACATTCCAGCATGAGTTGCCAATGATGTAATTAGTAGGGTTTGCAAATAAATAAGAAAAAAATATAGGTAAATATAAGAAAGCAAGATTTGCAATAACAGAAAAATTATAAGAACTAACAAAAGAAATATTAATAAAATAAAAATTATAAATAGTTGTATTGAGGGAGAATGCCAAGATGAGAGAACGTTTAATAAATGCAGCCGTAAGTGTATTCAGCAAGAAGGGTTTTTATAAAGCTTCTATGGACGATATCGCAGCGGAAGCTGAAGTAGCAAAGGGGACCTTATATTACTATTTTAAAAATAAATCCGAGCTTTTTAAAACCGTTGTGGTAGAGGGAATCAATTATTTAACAGATGAGCTTATAAAGATTGTTAACAATTCAAATGATTCAATTGAGAACATTATGAAACTCCTCATAAAAAAGAATATTGACTTTTATCTTGAATATCATGAGCTTGCAAATATAGTCTTGCATGAAATAACAAATGGAATTGATGAGGATGTACTTAATGAAATTATAACTGCTAAGGACAGATATATCAGTTTTTTGGCAGATCTTTTATCACAAGGATATGATCAAGGAATAATCCGCTATAGTAACTTTAACGTGACAGCGGCAGGTATAGTCGGAATGATTGACGGTGTATGTAAGTATTATTTAAGAAACGCCAGCTCAATTGATAGGAAACAGTTGATAGAGCACGTTTCTAATATAGTTATTAATGGATTGTTTCCGTAGCTATATACGTTTATTTTCAGGTTAGTTACACATTTAGAGTTAATGACTGTGTATTGCATTTAAGACAAAAGAGCATTTATAAAATTACTCGGCCAATCAATTTAAGTTTAATAGTAATGAATTTAATAATAAATTAAATAAATTTATAAATTTATATTAAAGAAAGGAGATGTTTTAAAAATGTCAGATTTCAATTACAAACTAAAACTAATTGAAGCTCCAACCGAAGGTTCTCCGGGCTCAAGAATATCACTGAAAGTTAATGTGGAGGAGGCAACTGAGGAGGTTAGCAGAGTCTACATTTCAGTTCCGGAGTATGGTATTTATGAAGTACTAAGAAAAGAAACTGATACTCTATTTAGCCTGAATTACTACATACCATATGATGCTCCATATGGAAAATATGATGTATCAATTTGGGCAGTAAGTAAAAGTAACAAAAGAGGACCGGCTACAAATATAATATTTACGGTTAAGTAGAAGTGACTTGAAATTTCCTTGTGGCAAAATAGTATAAATGTTTTCATTTTAAAGATCTTTTTCAACACTCAAGACAGTAATAAGCTTTAGATCTCATAATAAAAAAATACCTCCTAAAGATGATGACTTTTGAACAATTAAAATCTTCAATTAAATATATTTTACGAGATTTATACCTCTTGTTGGCTTTTACTTAATAATTTATTCATCAAAAGGAGGTATTTTTTTTAATTATATTATAAATTTTACAACCTTGCCAGGGCTTCTTCCATGGAATTACCTGTTACTTCATATGTACGCCCGTCAATGATTCTGGCATATGGCTTTGAATGAATATTTGGAATGAGTCCACGCTCTACAAGTTCCAGCCGGAGTGTTACCGGGGTTGATACCTTATATGGTCTAATTTCCCCTGAAATTGCTTTGCGAACGGCTTCAGCAGCTTTTTCGCGAATTAATTTATGAGCTTTTTCCATGGGTAAGTGTCTTGCGCCGTAAATAGAGATGCCTTT
Source organism: Clostridiaceae bacterium (assembly GCA_012840075.1). Taxonomy (GTDB): domain Bacteria; phylum Bacillota; class Clostridia; order Acetivibrionales; family DUMC01; genus DUMC01. The sequence continues at coordinate 24,636 of DUMC01000123.1, forward strand.
CTTCACTTGTGCAGTAACTACGCCTGGAAGCAGTTCGGCGGCTTCAGCACATACTTTATCATCTCCGGAAACCATGATAACCGGCTTATTGTAATCTCCCGCTACAGCTGCATCAATTGCTACCTCACCGCTTTTTCTGCCGTTTATCCAGAAATTTTGCCAGCTTAATGATGACATAGTGTGCTCTAATACAGCCATTGGTGTACCGGCCATAGCATGATATCCTAACAAAACAACTGCGTCACATTCTTCAATACCAGGCATTCTTACGGTTCCGCTGTTCCCAATCACATATTCGTATGCGAGTGGCGATAGTTTATGCCAGAGCACATTAGTACCGGAACCATGAGCATCCCTAACAATGATTTTGTCAGCTCCACCTGCTTTCAAGCCTTCAACGCAAACATTTATCTCCTGGGTCATATATTCCCTGAGTTCAGCATACAGTGGTCCGCTGGACATTACTTGTTCTCTTAGGTGTATACCGCTTATTCCTTCAGCGTCTACCATTACATAAATATTCATTTTTGATTTTCACTCCTTCTTAGAATCATATAATGATAATTGTTAAAATTAGCAAGTATTTTTATTGTATTGTATAATTTTAGTTAATAAATTTATAAATCTTATCATAGTCATCATTATTTAATTCATAACCTAATTGAGAATTATAAGATTCACATATTCCTTTTAGTTTTAATGCAGCTTTTATGGAGTGAGTGAAATTTGAAAAACTCTCTTTATATCCTCCCCTTATTGAATTAAAAATTTCAAATAATTCGTTAATGTTATTTTGTAGTTCCGCAACACCGTCTATATCTTTATTTCTTCCTTTTTCGAGTATATTAGTAAATAATTCAGGGTTAACAGCTGCTAAGGCATATATAAAATTTCCGCCAAACAATGAAGCATATGCTGCCAATCTTTCAGAACCTGTATAAATCAGAAAATCATCGCGTCCTTTAAAAATACTTAACAATCTTAATAGCTTATCAGCTTCTGAACTGGTATCTTTTATACCTATGATATTTTTATGCTTACTCAAGTCTTTTACAAGTTCCAGGCTAATATTGTTAGGTAATCTCATAGGTTGGTTATATAATATAAGTGGTATAGGACTTTTATCGGCAACGATAGTAAAAAATTTATACAACTCATCTTGAGAATACTTGTAATAGTAGGGTGGAGTAAGGACTACAGCGTCTATTTTCTTATTAGTATATAAATCTAAGTTTCTTAGGACATTTTCAATACAAGCATCGCTAATCATTACCATGACAGGTAACTTCCCGTTTATTTCATCTATGGCCATATTAACAAAATTTAGACGTTTTTCCTGTGTAATAGTAAAATATTCTCCTGTTGATGAAAGAAGAAAAACCCCGTTTATACCACAGTTAATATAGTAGCGCATCAGTCTTCTGGTTCCTTCTTCATCTATATCTCTGCTTTTCGTAAAAGGGGTGGGTGATGCAACAATGACTCCTTTCAATCTACTAATATCCAAGGCAATCATCCTTTCATTAAAATTCATTTGTTTATTTTTGGTAATAACTATGTAATGTCTTTAAATTCTGAATTTGATATTATTAGCAAACATTTACATTATGAAAATATTATAACATTGATGAATTAAAATTTAAATTGTTGTGTCATATATTGATTTACAAATAATACTGAAGATAAATATATTAAGTTAAGATAGAAAAAACAAGTTTACATATACCCTATTATTATGCAAATAGTTCAAAATTTCCTTGTTATGTGCTAAAATATTTATACATAATGATAATAAATTTTATATGCTTATAGACAGTAAATTGCTTAATTCGGGGGAGAAAAATAATGTATACAATTATAATTGTTGATGATGAAGAATATGCCAGAAATGGGCTTAAAAATACTGTTAACTGGAATAAATATAGTTTTAAAGTAGTTGGTGTTGCTGAAAACGGAAAAGTTGCCTTCGATCTTATCTCAAAATTTAAGCCCAATGTTGTTTTAACGGATATAATGATGCCTAAAATGAATGGTATAGAACTTCTAAAACAGACCAATGCGCGATTCCCTCAAATAAAGTTTATTATGATCAGTGCTTATGACGAATTTAAGTTTGCTCAGGAAGCAATGAAATACGGTGCAAGAGGCTATCTTTTGAAACCCCTGGATGAACAGGAACTGAGCGAGTTATTGAATAAGGTTGTTCAGGAAATTCAAAACGGACAAAATGTTGCATCAACTATATGCAATAATCCCGATATTGAAGATACTTCCAAAACAGAAGAACTTATAGCACTAGCCAAAAAATATGTTAACGAGAACTATGATAAAAAAATAGCGCTTAAAGATATTGCAGAATACTTATACATATCCCCGGCATATTTCAGTGTAATATTTAAGAAGTTGACAGGTCAGAATTTCGTAGATTATGTAAATGAAGTGAAAATAAAAAAGGCAAAAGAGCTTCTTGAGAACTCCATGTACAAGGTTAAAGAAATCGCATACCGGATTGGATTCGATGATTATACTTATTTCTGCAAGGTTTTTAAAAAAATAGAAGGTATTACTCCTCTTGAATATAGGTCGAACATAATAAGGAGAATGAATGAAGAATATGTTTAGAAAAAAGATTAAACTAAAGAGGTTTTTAATAATTGTTTCCCTTTCATTGGTTATCTTTATATTGTTTATTGTAAGTAGCCTGTTGTATTATAGCTCAAAAAATTATATAGAAGAAAAAATGGATTCAATTAATATGACTAAAATGAATCAAGCAGCATCGGATATTGAGGATGTTTTCAGGCAAGTAGAAAAAATTGCCACCTATATAAAAAATAACAAGCAACTCATGAATTATATAGAAACATGTGAAGACGAAAATGTAAATATAGTTGAAAAAGTCAGAGCAAATAATAACATTTCGATATTTTTAGCGAATATAATAAACAGCAATCCTAACATTAAAAGTATCAATATTGTTACTAAGAAACATAGTTATAATAAAGGTGGTTACATATTAGGTTCTGTTTTAGAAGCTTCACTTTCGGAACAATATATTGGAGAAATTAAATTTAATTATCCCCAGGAAATAATTTATGTAAAAGACATTGATAATAATGATTCTAACATAATAGAAAGTTTGGATAACAAATTGTATTATTCTTTCTCAATTTCGGATATAAGTAGAGTTTATGGCAACGTCTACATATTCCTGGAAAATGATTTTTTAGTAAGAAACTTGAATGATATAGAAAATATCGCTTTACTTGATAGCTCTCTAAAAACAGTTTATATCGGAAGTTTATTCAAAGATATTAATATTAACATTGATGACATTAAGAATTTCATGTTAATAAATAATATATCAAAAAAGTTTTTATTGACAGACAATAAAATAGAAATATATTTTAAAGAATTGGGTTATAATGATTGGTTACTTTTATATCTGGTTGATATGAATGAGTATGTAAAAAAATTTAAAACTCTCTTAAAATTTACTATAGTGTCTTTTTTGTTAAGTTTTTCAGCTTCTCTTTTATTTTCAGGTTACATATCAAGTCATATATTAAATCCATTATCTGCCTTAACTAAACTGATTAAAGACTATAGATTAGGGAAAACTGAACATTTTTATTTTGATGCTTCTAAAAAAGTGAGATTATCATTCAGAGAGAAAATTTTCTATTATTTCATTGCTACTATATTGATACCGATTTTTATTTTTTCAATTATATTTTATTACCAGTCAAGAAACATAATATCGGAACAAATAACAAGGTCTTATTTAACCGTATTCAACAAAACTGCAGATAATATCATCAACTACCTGGAGAGAAAATATTCCATAATGCGAAGCATCATCTATGACCCGTTATTACAGAGTTACCTTACAGGTGAAAATGAAGAGGTAACTGTAGAGAGTATATATGAGATTTTTCTGGGAAGTTCATATTTAGGCCTTGATAGGGATTACATTAATATATACGATATAGGTGGAAACCTTTTAATATCGAATAAATTCCCTAATAAAACAAGTACTACCGCGATGAATTCTGAAAAGGTGATTATGGATTCCAAAAAAGCCACTTGCAATTATAGAAAGGATGATCTGAGCCGCTTTGTTATCTCGCTAGATTCACCTATTATATGCATTACAGGTATAAACTCGTCCAAAAATATTGGGTTCGCAAGAATAGATATTGACTACGTTTACATGGAAGAATTGTTTTCAGAACTAAAAACAAGCAGCAGCAATACCTTTTTGTTAGACAGTAGCAAGAATATTGTATTAGGAAATGAGCAAACTTTTTCAATTGAAGAAATAAGGAACACATTCAGTGATATTTCAGGTTCAAAACTAATAAATATCGGCAACCAAAAATACTTGTGCTATTTTAAAAAAATGGGAAACCTGCCGTGGTTTCTGGTGTCATTATACAGCTATCTTGATATTACACGGCAAAGCTCATTTGTTTTTATGAGTAATGTTTATATTTTTATTATCATACTGCTTCTTGTTGCCGTACTCTCATATTATATTTCAATCAGCCTTTTGAAGCCTGTCAATACTATTAATAGGTTGTTTGGCAGCCTAGATATTGGGGATTTGGATAAAAGAGTGTCGGAAAATTATTTTATAGATGAAATTAATGACATCGGAATCAACTTCAATAAAATGGTTGAACGCATTGAAAATTTAATAGATGAACTTATGGTATCGAATACAAAAAGAAATCAACTTGAAATGGAGAAAAAGAATGCAGAAATCATAGCTTTACAAGCGCAGATAAATCCCCATTTTTTGTGCAATACTCTTGATACTACCATTTATATGATAAAAGAGGGGTATAAAGATAATGCTATTACCATGATAAAATCCCTGAGTAATCTTTTTAGATATGGTTTAAGCAGAAGCGAGATTATAATTGATATACGAGAAGAAATTGAATATGCAAAGTCTTACACGAACATTGTGAGTTTGAGATTTAAAAACAGAATTACTTTTCAATGGAAGGTGGATAAGAAAATATTGGATTATAAAACGATAAAACTTATACTTCAACCGATTATAGAAAATGCAATATATCATGGTATAAGCAAGGTTGAGCATCATGGAATAATCGAGATTTCATGTATTGATGCAGGAGAAAACATACAATTTAAAGTGAAAGACAATGGATCTGGCATTAGCGAAAGTAACTTAGCACTTTTGTAGGAAGTGAAGACAATAAGCCAAAATACGGTGCTTGGTCTGCAGTAGATTATGCAAAAGAAGAAATAAGAGAATTAGCTTTTAAATTTGTAGAAGAAGTATGTCAGAACTATGCAGTAAACGGAATCAACCTTGATTTTTTCAGACACCCGGTGTTCTTCAAAAGCGTTGCAAATGGTATACCTGCGAGCCAGGCCGAACTCGACATGATGACGGATTTGGTTAGAAGAATTCGTGAAATGCTTGAATTGGAAGGAGAAAAAAAGGGGGAACCGATCCTTCTTTCTGTAAGAGTGCCTGATTCTGTAGAATATTGCAAGGTAATAGGAATTGATATTGAAAAGTGGCTTTCTGAAGGATTGATCGACATAATGGTTGTTAGCAGCTATTTACAGCTTAATTACTGGGAATATAGCGTATCCCTTGGCCATAAGTATGGAGTTAAGGTTTATCCGTCACTGGATGAAATACGCATACCGGATCAGGAAGCAAAAGCATTAAGAAGCTCTCCGGAAAGTTACAGAGGCCTGGCAATGAATGTCTGGAGTTCAGGTGCGGATGGTGTATTGCTGTTTAATTACTTCTTACATTTGGACAGCAACAGAGTTAAGTTACTCAATGAAGCACATGATCCTGAAATTTTGAAAGGGCTGGAAAAGTTTTACTTTGCAAGTATGAGAGGTAAAGGAGGAATAGCCGGCGGTGGTTATCCTCATGAACAATTTATGAACATACCAAGTCTTAACCCTGCAAGTCCTATTAATATAAATCCCGGAGAAGAAGTTACCATACCTATAAAAATCGGCGATGATGTGAAATGGGGAGTAAAAGAGAAGATATTTGCTAATATAAAGCTTTTCCTCAGATTTAAACAAGTACCGGATGAAAAGGCTGTTATGGTGAAATTTAACGGGAATATTTTAAATAACCCATGCAAAGATTCAGATAAAATTATATTTGATGTGAAAGATGATTATGTAGTAAAAGAATCTAACATGGTTTCTTTCCAGTTGGCTGCCGGATATAATAAGACTGCAACTTTGACTGACTTATATGTGAGAATTAGATATAATTAACTTAAATTCCTGCAAATATTATCATAATTATAAAAAAATTAGGTAAATGATGGAGGTTTCATTTATACATGGGAATAAAAATAAAGGAAACCATAGATTCATATCTAAGTTACAAAGATTATTATATCTTAGGTCCTTCAATAGCTTATTGTCCCAATACAAAGGCTAAAGGGTATAGGGACATGCTTCTAATGGCAGATCTATTTAATGCATCTGACAGCAACACGGGTACAATGCTATGGCGCTCAACAGATGGAGGCAAAACATGGACAATACAAGATTATATTGAAAAATCCTATGTTTATGATTTCAATAACAGTTGGGTAAAAAGCGGATATGGGGCAATATATTCCGATGAAAAAACAGGTGTTATGATTTTTTTGGCAAACGATACATACTGGGAAAACAACAAGATTCAATCATTATGGAAGAAAAGAACGCTTTATTATCGCCTTTCATTTGACAATGGATATACCTGGACGAATAAAAAGTATATTATTCAGAAAGGAAAAGATCCTTTTGGTCAAACTTATGACAAAATACATTTTTTAAAAGATGTGTACTTTGGGAGAAACATGGCGGCTTCAGTTTCGCCGTTGATAATAAAGACTTATGATGGAAGTATTTTGGTAAGTGTCCAGGTTCAAATTACCAATGAGAAAGGTGAATTGATAAATCCGACGGGATGGGGGTATATGAAAGCCGGGGCAATTAAAGGTAGTTGGAACGAGGAAAATCTTGATTATGAATGGGATCTCGGTGAATATGCATCAGTTTCACTTAACGAGTCAACTAGAGGTGTGTATGAGCCGGCATTCGGCAAAATAAGAGATAACAAGTTAATAATGGTAATGCGTGGAAGTAATGCGTCAAGAAGAGATGAAATTATGGGAGTTAAATTCTATTCCACCTCCAAAGATAATGGATATACATGGTCAAAACCCTTGCCGTTAAAATATGATGACGATACTGTTATGTATTCTTCGTCCTGCATCCCCAAACTTATTAATCATACCAATGGAAGGTTATACTATATCGGTGTGATCAACGATTCGAATCCTGACGGGAATTTACCCAGGTATCCCCTTTGTATTGCGGAAATCGATATGGAAAATTGCTGCGTAATTAAGGATTCTGTTACAGTTATAGATACTAAACGCAAAAACCAGGATGATTCAGCCAAAGATTCTCATGTAGTGGATTTCTCCAATCATGGCATATATGAAGACAAAAATACGGGAGATATCATTGTATTTGCTCCTTTTAGACCAAACCTGAAAAATTATGCATGTGTGCTAAATAAATATGTTATCAGTGTTTCCTAAAATATTGTATTGTTAGTGTTTATTAAAAAATACATTAAGAAAGACAAATTTGTACAATTTTTTAGATAAATATGTTATAAGTATAGTATAAGTTTTTTTTAATAAGTTGTAAAAGAACCAGCGTCTGCATTCAAGCAACTTTAGCAATGAGAATGCAGACGCTGTAACATTAGTTATTATGATTTGTACAGGTGATTAAATCAAGATAATTTGCAAGAATAGGGTATTCATAAGAGTGAAGTAATCCATAAGCGAGGTAATTTATATGACGAGGTATGAAAAAATTGTGCAGACACTTGGTAAGATGCCTGAAAAAGTGGAACCTGAAATAATGGTATCCGAAAAGACTGATTTTGGAAACTATTTTATGATGGATGTTATATATTTTGTAGAAGCAGGAGAACGTGTACGGGCGTATTTGCTTGTGCCCAAAAATGCAAGCGCAGAGGCTAAAGTCCCCGGAATAGTAGCCATACATCAGCACAACGGTATTTACAATATCGGTAAGGCTGAACCGGCCGGCTTGTGTGGAGACCCTTCCTGCTTCTATGGTAAAGAGCTTGCTGAGCGAGGGTTTGCAGTAATCTGTCCTGACCACCTGGGATTTGAGGAACGAAAGCCTTCAGATGAAGAGTTAAAACGTTTAGGAATTGACGGATCACTATATGAGCGTGAGCTATTCACTCGTGCTATTTGCAAAGGTTCCACTTTACAAGCAAAGTACTTAAGTGACCTCGTGGTTGCAGTAGATGTATTGTCATCCTTTGATTTTGTTGACAATTCCCAAATTGGTGCTATTGGCCATTCTCTTGGTGGGCAAGAAACTCTCTGGCTCACGTTTTATGACCACCGTGTTAAAGTGGGTGTTTCTTCGTGCGGATTTAGTACTGTTCAAGCCGTTTTCAACCATCATGTACCACATAATTTTGCCATGTATACTTTTGGTCTGATGGAAGCGGGCGATACTCTTGCACTTGTAGAGCAGATGGCGGAGGATGGCAAAGCTTTCATGATGATAAACGGGAAGGAAGACTACGGATTTCCGCTTGAGGGAGTTTATGCTGTACACAAGTGTGCTGCCGGTGCCTACGCACAGATTCCGGATAAGTTCTTACCTGTAATATTTGAAGGAGGTCATTCTTTCCCTGATAATATTAGACATCAGGCATATAATTTTATAGAAAGGAATTTGAAATAATGGGTATGTTAATTGATGTGCATGGTCATATAGGACGTGTTGTTCCGGATAGAAGTGAATTTATTGATGTAACAAATTTAATTACAAAGATGGATGCCTGGGGGATAGATAAAACTTGTGTCTTGCCGTTGAGCGAGCATCCGGAGGGAGCATACCTGGAGTGTGACACAGAGGATGTTATCACTGCGTGTTCCCGGTATCCTGACAGGCTTATACCTTTTTGCTTGATAGACCCGCGTTATGGTAACAGGCCGGATATGGATTTTTCACATCTTTTAGAAGAATATAAATCCCGTGGTTGCAAAGGGATAGGTGAGCTACTTCCCAAAATGGATTTTGACGATCCGCGCTGCCTAAACTTGTATCGTCAGGCGGGTAAATATAATATGCCTGTACTTTTTGATATGCAGGATAGGGAATACGGTTATGGTCTTCGTGATGATTACGGACTCCCAAAGCTTGAGCATGCACTCAGGGAATGTCCTGATACAATTTTCATAGGACATGGACCTACTTTTTGGGCTGAAATATCTTCGGATGTACCTTCAGATAATCGCTCAGGATACCCAGGTGGTCCTATTAAGCCTGGTGGAGCTGTGCCGCGCCTTATGAGAAAATATCCTAATCTTTGGGCTGATATCTCAGCTGGAAGCGGATACAATGCTATGACGAGAGATCCTGTTTTTGCTTTGGAATTTCTTGATGAATTCCAGGATAGGATATTATTTGGAACGGATTCTTGCCTTCGCAGTGATGTAAATCATTTATACAGGAATGTTGCGTTTATCAGAGAATTGCGAGAGAAAAAGAAACTTAGCAACGAGGCTTTGGAGAAAATAGAATGGAAAAATTGTTGCAGGCTGTTGAATCTTTTTTAATCTTAAGAAATGTAGGGGAAGAAATGAGGGGGAAAAAGAGTAAAATACTTAAAATTTTAGCTTGATTGAAAATAATTGGATAGAGATTAATATTAGGAGAAGGTAGAGTTAATAGATAAAATTAGCAGGTAAAATAAAAAGCAGGTGAAACAGTGCTTTAACTTCTATAGCATGTTTTCACCTGCCAAACATCGTTAATATATTTTCACCTGCTAAACATCAATGCCAACTTATACAGCCTTTCATAAGCATATTCGAAAAATTCATAGTAGGATTTGCAGTAATAATTCAGTACAGGAAGTCCGTCTTTGAAAGGTTCCCTTGTTCTTCGGCAGCCCCCTCTGCACATGTTATACCATTTACATTCCTTGCATTTATCATCAACATGCAGTGAAACTTGTACAAACCTTTTAGCCGTATCAGTATTTAAAAGATCAGTAAAACCTGCCTTCTTTATATTGCCGAGTTTCCATTCATCTAATACATAGAAATCGCAAGGATATACACTTCCATCTGCTTCTATTACAAAGTAACAGCTACATCTTCCTAACATTCCACATGCTTCAGGCGGATATCCCATTATCATTCCTACAAGATTATCAAAATATCTGATGCTGACAAATTTACCGCTTGAAACATCCCTGTACCAATTATCAAAAATTCTCTTTAAGAAATTTGCGTACATATCAGGGCTAAGAGAATAAGGATTGCCGCCGGGCTCTTCATCCAAGGGGTCGAGACATTGTATAAATTGAAGATAATCAAATTTTTTTTTTGTAAAAAAGTTGTATATTTTATTTGCGTGTCTTGCCACCAAATTGTTAACTACGCATAATATATTATATTGGACGTCGTATTTATTAAATATTTCAACGGTTTTCATTATCCTGGAGAAAGAACCTTCTTCTCTAATGTCTACCCTATAGGCATCATTAATATCCTTTGGGCCGTCAAGGGATAATCCTACAAGAAAATTGTTCTTAGCCAGGAAATCAGCCCATTCTTCATCAATAACGATCCCATTAGTCTGGATTGCATAGTTTATTTTAATATTCTTCGTATTATATTTATTTACAAGCTGCACGAAATTTTTATAAAAATCAAGTCCTGCCAGTGTAGGCTCTCCGCCTTGGAAAGCAAAGGTACAGATATTTTCTGCAAAGTCAATAGCGTTTTTTACAAGTAACTCTGCAGTTTCAATATTCATAATACCGTATGACGGGACAGAACGGTTCTCTGCAATTGAATGATAGAAGCAATATTTGCATCTTAGGTTACACAAACTTGATGCAGGTTTTATTAACAAGTTAATCGGCGGCATTTGCAATAACTCCTTATAATAAAATTCGAAAATGCATTTTGCTTCAATTATTTTAAAATACGTTTTGCTTTCAGAGGTACAGAGGTTGCAATATTTTTGCTCTTAGGTAAAAATTATACCTTATTTCTTTTAATAATACAATTATTTATTGAGATGTTAAGATATTATATTAATGATGAGAATATGAAAACTTGTCAAATCGATAAAAAGTGTATAAAATATCAAGTAGAGTTATAAATATAAAGTTATGCTTAATTGAATATCTGATTTTTTGTTAACCTCATTCTATGCATATAAAGTGGGGGCATATATGAATAATATTAAGATCTTGATTGCGGAAGACGAGGAATTCATACGAAAAAGCCTTGTTAATAAAGTAAAAATGTTTTTTGAACAGGCAATAGTATATGAAGCAGAGGATGGAAGACAAGCAGAGGAAATAATTTTGTCTTTTAAGCCTGATATTGTTTTAACAGATATTAGAATACCATACCTTTCCGGACTTGAGCTGATGAAGAGGTGTAATGTTAAATGTAAATTTATAGTAATAAGTGCTTATTCCGATTTTGATTAAAACATCTAAAGAAACCGATTATGAAATTGTCTCTAATTATTCAAAGCAGGATGGTAATATTGAGAAAGACAATAAAGTTACCAGTGTTATTACTATTGAGGATATTATTGATAAAGTCAGAAATTATATTGAAAAGAATTACGATAAAGATATAACATTAAACGATTTGGCAGAGAAATTTGCAGTAAGCGTGGCATACCTTTCGAAGGCTTTTAGAATTCAAACAGGAGTAAGTTTCTCCAGATATCTTATAAACAAAAGGATTGAGCAGGCCAAAAAACTTCTTGTCGGTACTGATATTCCAATATCGGATATTTCCAAATCTATTGGTTATGATGATATACAGTACTTTTACAGGATATTTAAGAGAGAAGTAAAATGTACTCCCGTTAACTTTCGGAGAAGAGTTAGAAATTAGCTTTACCGAAAAACGTAAATTGCGAAAAACTAATACATAGGTAAAATGGCAAGAATGGAGTTTAAAAGATGAAAACCAATTTTAAACAAAAAAGAATAACTAAGAAACAAACGGATTATATCTTCAAATTTAGTACCAGGAAAGTTCTTATATTTTCACAGATTATGCTGCTGTTATTTCCTTTAATAATAATGGTATATTACTCCTATTCTAATATAGAAAAGTCAATAGTAGAAAAATATAACGACAGCCAATTAAGCCTTGTGCAAAAAATTAACGAAGTTTTGGTGCAAAAGTTTAGTCAATATATTTATATGATAAGATCCATAAGAACTGATCCAATAGTGCTTAAAGGAATAGAAGATAAGTTTTCGGTGAGCGAAAAACAGTTTATTGTCAATATGCAGCTAAGAGAACAGATAGAGAGTTACTTACTATCTTCTCCTGTAGGCAAGGATATAATTAACATAAGACTTTATATCCCATCTGAAAATAATGTTTTTGACGGAGCGAGAATATTCAAACTAGAGGATGATGAATTCGAATTATGGAAGAGTAATAACTGGGTAAGTGAAAAGGATATTATGTTTTTTGTTGATGAGCAATATGAAAGATTAAATAACAAAAAAATAGATTGTTTAAGCTGTATAGTCAAAATCGGAAGCCTAATGGATAAAGACCGATACGCATACATTAGACTGGATATTATGTTGGAAAGTATTAACAAATTAATTAGCAGCTTCAATATTAATATGGAGCAGGAAATTCATATAATAGATAATGATTTTAACATTATTGTTTCTACAAATAAGGAAAAAGAAAAAACAAAAGTAAGTTATTATAGGGATTTGCAAGAAAAATTAAAGGATATGAGTCAGAGAGAATCAAATGGAATACCTGATATACAGGCAGATTCAAGTAGTATTGATATGAGGAATGTCTATAATATTATAATTGAAGATAAAAACATTATTGCACAAATTAAATACACCGGATTTCAGGATTATACCATATTAATTGAAATGCCGTATAGTTATATGTTAGAGAGCTTAACAGATGCTAAAATACAGACGGCAGCAGTAATCTTTATAGCCGTGTCTGTTTATATTCTTTTAATGGTTTTATTCTCAAATTTATTTAGCAGGAGAATTCATAAACTTATAAAGAAGATAGAATACTTTGAAAAAGGAGAGCTGAATGTTAAGCTAAAGATTGGAGGAAATGACGAAATTAGTTTTATCGATAAAAAGCTTAATGAAATGGCAGCCAGACTGGATAAACTGATAAAGGAGAAATACATTGCCGAAATAGATAGAAACAAACTTAAGCTAGATATGCTTCAAGAACAAATGAATCCTCATTTTATCAGCAACAGTCTTGAAGTTATAGGGGCCATGGCATCATTACAGGGTTGTGATGATGTTGAGATGTATATAAAAAAATTAGGAAGAATGTTAAGATACAATATTACTGCAGACAATGATATGATTGTGCCATTCGGCAAGGAAATTGCTTATATAAAGCAATACATTGCCATACAGCAAATCAGGAATCAGTATAATGAAAGAGGGGATTCTACTATCAATGGATTAAAATCGGATGTTATCAAAGGATTGGCAAGAGCAAACAGACTGTTGGATGCTATGCTTTTTGAAAGAGATAGTAAAAAGCAAATTGGAAGTAAATTTTAAGTGGGAGGATTTTGATTATGACAAAAAGTGTTTTTTTGACCGTTAGCAATAACTACCCTGTTGACAGGATTGGCTGGCCGATTACACAAGGAATCCCATTTGCAGATAAAACCCTGAGAAGAGATTCAAATATATTTTTATTCGATTCAGACGGAAAGCAAATTCCGGTTCAATGGCGCTGTCTGACAACATGGTCAAAAGATTGCCTTTATGTTAAATGGTTGCTAATAGACTTTCAACTTGATATTAAAGCCTTTGAACAGAAAACGCTGGAACTTAGGTATGATACTGAGACAGAGCCAAATTCTAATGATACAGAGTTTAAATCAAATCCTTTTTATACCAAAACTATGCTAATTAATACTGAAACTAAACTATATCCTAATGAAGCAAGAATTAATATAAAAAAAGAGAGAAAAAAGACGTGCATAGATACGGGAGTTATGCAGGTTGAAATTAGGCACGACAGTCCCAATTTCTTTGCTGCCTGCCGTATCAAAAGCGGCGATGAATGGAAAAATGTATTACAGGAAGGCAAAGGTTTATTTTTGTATATGAAAGATCAGTATGAAACCTGGTATGATTCCTGTGAATCTGCGCCGATTCCGGTTATAGAAATTGAAGAAGAAGGGCAAATAAGGACCTCAATATGTGTAAGGGGTGTTTATGCTTCAAGAGACGGAAGAATCTTTTGCCCGTATATTCTTAGACTTCACTTTTTTGCAGGCAAAGCCGTAATAAAAGTCGATAATACTTTTGTTTTTAACCAAAACCCTGAAAAAATTGAGTTAAAAGCGATAGGAATGAAATTACCATTAAATATTGGAAATAATCTAAGGTTTGCTGTTGGAGGAGAACAAGGGGCATATCATAGGGACAAAACCACAGGGGGTAATATGTCATTAGGTGCCAATATGCTATCGGAGGTAAAAATACTGCAGTTTTCTGATGACAAATATAAAATAGAGACGGATGAAATTCCGGTAGAAGAAGGAGCTAAGACATCAGGGTGGTGCAGCCAAAGTGGTGAAAAAGGCAGTGTAACAGCAGTATTATATAATATGTGGCAGGAATACCCCAAAGCTTTTATTATGGACGAGTCAGGCATTGATATTCAAATATGGCCTGAATCATTTGGCGAAAATTTAAAATTCTCTACACCATATAAAGAAGATGCTGTAAGATTCTCAAGGGAGATATTAAAGAATAGAGATGAAGAAGAGTTTAAGAGAAGAGTACAAGAAAAACCAACGGCTCCGCTTAACCTTAAAAGCTTAAGTGCCGTGACAAAAGAAGAAATTCTCTGGGTAGAAGAAATGATAAAAAAACATGCTCCTGACAGGATTGCCAGCTATAACGATACCGGTTGGGAAAATGGCTATGGTGCAGCAAAAACGACTGAAATATTCTTAAAATTCGATGATATTGAAGTTTCTGACAGAAGCAATGAAGAGTTTGCTTTTGGCGTTCAGAATCCTTTAATTGCGGTTGCGGATTTGGAATATATGAGTAAAACCGGAGCCCTAAGATACCTTGCACCAATTTGTCCTGAGCTTTTCCCCGAACCGGCAAGGGTAATGGAAAAATTGTTTATAGAGGTCATTGAAGAACCACGTGAGAAATTAAGAAATTACGGAATGTTTAACTATGGAGACCTTATTTGCTCTCATTCTCCTACACCTGCGGCAATATGGCACTTGTTTAAGGATGAAGGAAACATAAACGAAATGATGAAGCATTGCTCCAAAGCATACAACAACGAAGCTAACGATCAATTGTATGCTTTATGGGGTTTCTTTTTACACACGGGAAACATAGAATGTTACCGTGCCGCTGAAGCTTATGGGAAGCATATGGCGGATGTTGATTTTTATCATGAAGGTCCTAACCGTGGACTCATTCACTATCATAATGCCCATCATTGGACCGGAGGAGGAGCACCGTGCCATAGCACCATTGCAGGTCTGATGCTCCAATATTATCTTACAGGCAATCGAAGAATCTTCGATGTGTGTAAGGAAAATGCCCAATGGATTCTTGAACGACAGGAACCATGCGGAATCTTTAAATGCAGAGACGGCTTGTTAATTAGGGAATATACGACGCCAATAGCAAATCTACTGGAAATATACCAGGCTACCTGGGAGTATAGATACGGAATACTGGCTTATAGGAGTTTAAAGTGGATGTGTAAAGCTTTCCGTGAACCCGGCTGTTTCCCATTGGTAATACGAACAGGAGGATTAATGGGGAATGAAGCATTTATAAAGGATAACAGATGGTGTTTACGTCAGGCAGGCGGAATGACCCCTCAAATGCTTTATGATGCTGTAGAGCTTTTTGGAGAAGATGATACAATCTTTAAAGACACACTTTTAGGAATGGCAAACAGGTATTTATTTGGCCCGGAACCCGGAGAGTGGTCTCCTATGCTTGTAGGACCTGAAAAGGTCAGTCGTATGGATCCTTTTAATAATGTATCCCTAATAGCTTATGCGTACAGGTTGACAGAGGATCCGGTTTATGCAGCTTATTGCAATTATTATCTTACGGAATGGTTTCCTGGATTTGCAGAAGAAATAATCACCCGAACAGAATTAAGTAGACCTGGGCATTTCACGTCAGTATGCTGGGGCAGCCTTGTTCCGGCGCTGGTCAGAGCAGTGAAGGATGCGTATGAAAAGTATGGCATTTGCGCTATTAATAAAGAAAAGGAGAAATACGTGGAATATATAACAAAAGAATTCAAACATGCTGACAAAACTATTAATACCGGCAGTACGAATAACAACGAATTTGAATCGGTAGGTATCATCACGATATAAGGGAAATAAGAAATCAGGCTTGAATAATTTATTTATCGATATAATGGATCAAGCTTAAATTGTTTACTTAGACTGGGTGCATTTAATAGTTATGAAGAAATATTCTACCACAGACTTACATTATTTTTTCACATTAAATGCACCCATTTTTGTTAAAAAAATTAATCATTCAATAAAAATTTGAACATTTACTTAAATATGAATATATTATAAAAACTTAATAAAAATTAAATATTTACTTTTTATGTGAGTAATGATATATTACCTTAAAAGTGCATGATGTATAAATTATGTAAGTACTGTCGCCATCGTCCTATTAAGGAATTTAATGATTATAAACAGAATATCCTTTGAAGAAGCTTTTCTGTTGAAAAGTATTTTTATCTGTTATTTAAATATAACTCATAATCCTAGGGGGCAGTCTTAATGACAAGATTTATATTTATCGCTGATACTCATTGCGGGTCAACGGAAAAAGGTTACCAGCAGCAGAAAAGATACCCGGATAACATTCCAGGAATTATAGAAAAATTAGATGATTGGATACGACAGGATGCTTCTATCGACTTTGTGTTACACGGTGGAGATATGATTGATTTCACCAGTAAAGAGAATATTTTAAATGCTGTGAAGTTTTTTAGCCTATCGGTTCCGGTTTATCTTTGCTTAGGTAATCATGATCTTACAAAAGAGGATGCTTTAGATATGTGGCTTACCTATGCACCGAGTTTTTTTCCTGAAGGAAAGCCGAATTATGTAATACGTCACAAAGATATTACAGTTTATGTAATCCCTAATCATTGGTGTGAACATCCGTATTATTGGGAGGAAGAGTTATTTCCGCATTTTAGGGAGGAGCAATTCGAATTTATTACAAACGAAGTAAAAAGGCCAAATAAGCAAAGTGGGAATACTGATTGCTATCGAAATACTAATTGTTGCCAAAATGGCAGTAATCAAGATGGTTATAACTATGGCAGTTGTAATCAAGGTAATAGTGGTAATTTCCATCATGACAATGAAACAGAACAAAACAATGAAAAAAATAACATAAGCATATTATGCACCCATGGTATTGTTGCGGGAGTTCCGGCAGAACAAACAGGTTATGAAACTGATATTCATGTTCCACCGGAATCATTTCGCAATGAAGTAAAAGAAATAATAATGCTGGATCCAAGAATAAAATGCGTGTTATCAGGACATAGCCACATAAACACAAATGTTAGAAGAGACGGAGTATATTATGTAACAGCAAGTTCACTTACTGAAGTCCCATTTGAATTCAAACTTATAGAAGTTGATTCAACTATGCTGAAAATCTCAACTATTCCTCTTGCTCCTTATGTGAGTTTTTCCTATGAATATAATTATGACCGTACATATGTGCAGGGAAGAGAAAAAGATAGGATGGTGATTTATAAATGGGAAAAATAAATGTTTTGTTAATAATGACTGACCAGCACCGTTTCGACTGTCTGGGATGTTATGGCAATGATGTAATTGAAACACCCAACTTAGATTGGATTGCAGCAGAAGGGACAGTTTTTCATAACGCATACACACCTATAAAAAAATCAGGATTTGACTGGACGAAACTAAATGGAGCCCATGGATATCATATTTTGTAAACTATAAACATATAAAGCATGAAGATATAAACTAAGTCAGACATAAGGGCTAAACATAAGGGCTAGACACAAAAGGAATCAGGCTTGAATAATTCGATTATTTCTTTTTGCTTTTTAGAGATTTAAGAAATTTAAGACTGAACCGTATTGTTCAAGCCTGCTCCTATTTAATTTATTTATAATTTATTTAATCTAAAATCACTCCTGTATCACTCCAGTATCAAATCTCCAAAGTACTCGGATCTGTGGAAATCCGGCTCTTTGTTTTCTAATTTATTCCAGCAACCGTAATGTGGGTATTTTGTCTCGTCACCGCATTTATAGAAGTTGGCTTTCATCCTATATCCGGATGTTATGTTCAACTTTCCAAAGCTTTCTTCGAAAAATGTAAAAGGAATGGAATATTCTACAGTCCAGAAATCTCCTTTAAAATCTGCAAAATTTTCCTTAGTTAAAGATGTCTTGATATTGAAAAAATCCCTGAAGTTTTCAATATCAAACCTTTTTCTTCCATGCCTGTTAATTCCAAGCCCTAAGAGCAAGGTTCCCACCACATTCATTTCAAAATTAAAGTACCTGTCATCTTTATCAGGCTTAGGGTTAACAAAAAATTCCACGCAGCTATCTTTATATACATCTTCGTTCATGTTAAAATATGTTGCTTTAATTTCCTTTTCATACGACTTAAAAAAGATATGTAAATGAGTATCCGTGTAAAATAACTTTGCTTTTGTTATAGGTTCATATCCGTTGTCTACCCATAGGTAATTGTCAATGCTCAGTTCTTCAATATCGTCCCAAACCTTTTCAAGCGGTGTCTTTGTAAGATCAACCTTTTCCACAATATATTTCCTGTTCATAATCCTATTTCCCCCCGGAACATTTTCATCTTTACAACAGTACCTCCATTTAGACTTTTGCCAAATATTTCTCCATATAAATAAATGCACTGTTACTGATACATCATGTTGATAATAACGGTTATTTAAATTATACTTTAATTATATGCATTTTACAATCATCTAGGTTTATGCAAGTTTTTAGATTACATAAGTTTTGCAATGTGCAAGGTAAAGGCTAAACAGAGAATAAATAGAACGCATAGGAGGAGATTAATATAAATAATATAAAAAAGAAAAATTTAAGCTATTGGCAAAAAAGAATTTTCTTGTTATGCTGGACTGCATATACATTTGCATATCTTGGAAGGATCAACCTGTCCGTGGCATTGCCGATGATGGATGCAAGCCTGCCTTCCGTGGATAAAAGTAAGTTGGGTATTATAGGGAGCTTGTTTTTTTGGACCTATGCTTTTGGACAGTTGATCAACGGTAAGCTAGGAGATAGGTTTTCCGGGAGAAGTTTTATATTCACCGGTCTTATTATTTCTGCATTAATGAATCTTTTATTCAGCTTTTCGGATAATTTGATTTTAATGTATGTTTTTTGGGCTATTAACGGGTATTTTCAAGCCATGCTTTGGGGACCTTTAATGAGAATACTCAATAGGTGGTTTTCAAAAGAGAAAAAATATAAAATGGCATTGTACATATTTTCTTCAGTTGTGGGAGGATTTCTATTAACCTGGGGCGTTATTGGCCAAATTTCCGCTTATGCAGGATGGAGAAGTGTTTTTTGGATTCCCGGTATAGTCATACTTTTATACTCCGTTATATGGTACCTGTTTGCCAGAAACAGTCCTGAGGAAGTAGGATTAAATGTTGAAACAGGATTATCTGTTGAAGATCCAGGGTTAGCCAGTGAAGATTCTGAACCCAAGGATGGTTTGAAAGCTAAAGATATATCGTTTATAAAATTTTTATTGCATTCAAAACTTTATTTAGTAGCACTGTCAGGTATACCTTTAGGTTTCATAAGAGAAGGTATAAGCCTGTGGGGTCCGACCATGCTTTTTGAAACTTTCGGTCTGGATTTGCAATCTACAATGGGATCAGTTTTGCTAATTCCTTTTTTTAACTTTGTGGGGGTTGTTGCTGCAAGGTTACTTATTACGAAATTCATACAAAGGGAAGCAAACCTGGGTGCGTTATTCTTTGCCGGGGGTACGATCACTTGTGCTTTAATGTATCTTTCAAAAGATTTCAGCTTGTTAATATTTTTATTCATGCTTGCAGCATGCTCAATGAGTTTATATGGAGCGACTTCAATTCTGACATCTGTTATCCCGATGAAATATAACCTGACTTCCTCAATAGCAGGATTTTTGGATTTTTCAATATATTTGGGAGCAGGCATTTCCGGAGTTGTGTCAGGATTTTTATCGAACGAATTTGGTTGGGGTATAATGGCTTTAATATGGACAATAGTCGGTGTAGCAGGAATTGTATGTATTTACCTGGCAGGGATTAACGAAACAACTCTTAAAAGAATGAAAAGAAAAGAAGAATTTATAAACCTCCGATAAACTTGTTAAGTATTGTTATAATATAAGTGATAAAATATTATAATAATATTCATTGAATTTATAAAAAATATTTATGAAAAATATTGAAAAAAATAAAATTGGTGACGAATTTTTATAAGCAGAGTTAGTTCAAAATTTTAAATTTTACTCTTGTTTTAATCAAAACAATATGTTAGAATATGTTAGTTAAAAGATAGAATATGTAAATTAAAAAAGACATCCTTGCCCTATACTCAGGTTATAGGGCCGTTTAGTCCAGGAGGAGGTGAATATTGGAATGGTAAGAAATTATGAAGCTCTTTATGTGCTTGATGCTCAGTTGGAAGAGCAAGCTATAAAGGATCTGGTAGAAAAATTTAATAATCTGATAAGTACTTCTGCAGAGCTGAAAAACACTGAAGAGTGGGGAAAAAGGAAGTTAGCATATAAAATCAACAAAATGAGTGAAGGATATTATGTGTTGACAGAGTTTAGTGCAGATCCTACCTTCCCACAGGAGTTAGAAAGAATTTTCAAGATAACTGACGGAGTAATCAGATATTTAATTGTTAAAAAGGATTAAAGTTTAGTATTTAACCATATCTTTAAAATTAGATAGGGTGTGTATTTATGAATAAGGTTATTTTGTTAGGCCGGCTTACAAGAGATCCTGAATTAAGATATACGACTAATAACACAGCAGTTTGTAACTTTACTCTTGCTGTTAATCGAAGATTCGCAAAAGCCGGGGAAGAAAGACAAGCAGATTTTATTCCCATTGTAGTATGGGATAAACTGGCTGAATTCTGTGGGAAATATTTCTTAAAAGGGCGCCAGGTTGCAATTGTCGGCCGCATACAGACAAGAACCTGGGATGACAACGAAGGCAAAAGGCATTATGTAACCGAAGTTGTAGCAGAAGAAGCATACTTTGCTGATAGCAAGCCGGAAGATGTTTCACGCAAGGCCGATGGCTTTAATTTGGATTATAATGACCAAGTATTGCCGTCAGAAGACAACGATAGCGATGATGGCTTCTATCAAGATGATGACGATGATGAGCTGCCTTTTTAAGAGATGATGAACTGCCTTTAAATAATTGGCAAGTGACATGGAAAGTTAAATTTATTTTGAAAATTATATTGCTTCATTTGACGACAACAGAAGAATGTTGCTTTAGTCATGTGAGGCTTAAACGGTATTGAAATTTTGGAATTTAGAATTGATTAAATACAGAAATTAAGATTTGGTTGAGAGGAAGGAGGTTTTTGAATTGACAACGGCGCAGAAAAAGGAAAAGGAGAACAAAGCAGTAGCAAAGGAGACTCAGGAAAAGGCTGAAACTACTCCTAAAACTCCTGTAAAGATAAGGAGACAAAAAAAGAAAGTTTGTGCTTTTTGTACGGATAAAATTGAACATATAGATTATAAAGATGTAGCAAGATTGAAAAAGTTTATCTCCGAAAGAGGCAAAATCCTCCCGAGAAGAATATCGGGTAATTGCGCAAAGCACCAGAGAGAGCTGACAACAGCAATTAAGCGCGCAAGACAAATTGCTTTATTGCCTTATACTGCAGATTAGAACTTTTAAGACAGAGATAGGTGCTTTAAGAAGACAGAAGAGAGGGTCTTAAGACTTCTTGAGACTATAGAGAAAAGAACCTTAAAGCAAAGGAAAAAACCAATATGGTAGGACGATTTCTAGAAATAATGAAAATGAGCAAATAAGCAAAAGAAATAGAAATCGTTTTACCATAATTTTTTCTTAGCAACATATTTATTTCCTTGTATTAAAATTTTTGTGGCGTACATAATACATAGCAAACATACTTAGAAAAATTTCTACTCGTATACAAAGCATTATATTTCATCCACGGCATTATGCTTTTCTAACTTATATAAAGATTTTGCAAACTTGTATAAATAAAGGTTTGCCAAAAACCAAATTTCATTTTACTTAAATATCAACAAAAAGATAAAAAAAGATAAAAAAGATTTGCATAAAGATTTTAATTTTATTTTTTTTAGGATTATTGTATGATACAATAAATAAAAAGTACAGTACTTACGCAAAGTTAGCTGAACCTTGACAAGCTCATATATTAGGCACCTAATTTGCCCCAAATGGTTGTTGCTGCAGGATCTGTGACATTATTTACCTGTTTACTTTCACACTCTTTTGAT
>DUMC01000124.1 GCA_012840075.1 Clostridiaceae bacterium
GCTACAAGGAACTGATTTACAGATATATTTCTTTTTTGCTCTATGCTCAAAATGAACAGGGAATGTTCAGGAACTTTATGACATATAACAGGGAATTTATTGACGAAGTCGGCTCGGAGGATTGTTTCGGACGATGCCTCTGGGCATTGGGTTTTACACTTTCCAGTGAAAGTGTACCTGTTAATATGAAGCTGGCTGCCAAACACATCCTTGATAAGGCTCTTCCTAATTGTGATAAACTTAACTCGCCCCGGGCAAAGGCGTATTCAACCATCGGGTTGGGCTATTTGCTGGATAATCGTGGATATGAATGTGAATATGAATATGAAAAAGCAGAGCCTTATCTTAAAAGGATGGTTGAATCTCTTGCGGAATTATACTGCAATTGCCGTGCTGAAAACTGGCACTGGTTTGAAGATATTATCGCTTACGGAAATGAAGTATTGCCCTGGGCAATGCTCGTTGGCTATAAGATTACCGGCGAAGAGAAATTTAAGGATATAGGATTAGAAAGCCTTGCTTTTCTTGATAGCAAAACATTTAAAAACGGTTACTTCAAGCCGGTAGGATGCAATGGATGGCTTAGGAAAGAAGACGAAGATAACGGCGCGGAATTTGACGAACAGCCTCTGGAAGCATGTGAGGCTATATTAGCTTATCTTGAAGCTTATAGAATCATAGGTGATGAAACCTACGTAGAAAAAGCAATAAAATGCTTTAAATGGTTTGAAGGTGAAAATTCGAAAAAACTTCCACTTATCGATCCGGAAACCGGCGGATGCTATGACGGTATTACCCAATATGGAGTAAATTTAAACCAGGGGGCTGAAAGCCTTATATCCTACATGATATCAGCTCTGACCCTGAGAAAAATGATGAATGAAAGGGTAATGAATGAAATAATAAGCTGAAAAATGGCAAAAGAAAAGTTCATGAATGGAAGAATGATGAATGGGGGGATTGCCAACAGTGTCTGCAATTAGTGATCAAATTTTCAGGCAGTATGATATTCGCGGAATTTTTAATGAAAATTTGACTACTAATGATGCAGAACTGATAGGAAGAGCTTTTGGAACTTATGTAAAAAGAAAAGGTGAAAGCACGGCTATTGTCGGAAGGGATAACAGAAAATCGTCACCGCCCTTGCACGACAGCCTGGTGAAAGGCTTACTTGAAACAGGTATTGATGTCATTGATATTGGAGTTGTAACAACACCGATATTCTACTATTCAACTTACAATTTTAACGTAAGTTGCGGCATTATGATCACTGCAAGCCACAATCCTGCCCAGTACAATGGTTTTAAGGTTCAAGGATTTGGCTCGACTTTATGTGGGGAACAGCTCCAGGAGATAAAAAAGATCGCCAACAGTGGAGATTTTGAAAAAGGGAATGGTAAATTGGTATATAAATCTCCTGTAGATGATTATATCAATATGATATCAGATAAAATCAAACTTGGAGACAGAAAGTTAAAAATAGTGGTTGACTGCGGAAACGGAACGGCAGGCTTATTTGCCCAGAGAATTTATGAAAGCCTAGGCTGTTCGGTAATACCACTGTACTGTGAATCGGATCCTGATTTTCCAAACCATTTTCCTGATCCAACACAATATGAAAATTTAAAGGATTTGATAAAAGCCGTACGCGAGCATGAGGCAGATGTGGGATTAGGATTTGACGGAGACGGGGACAGGCTTGGTGTAGTGGATAAAGATGGCAGTGTTATTTGGGGTGATATGTTGATGATACTTTTCTGGAGAGAGATACTGCCCAAATACCCTGGAACGCACTGCATTGTGGAAGTAAAATGCTCGGATTTGCTTGTAGATGAAATTAAAAAACTTGGTGGGAAACCTGTATTTTACAAAACAGGACATTCTTTGATCAAAGCAAAAATGAAGGAACTGAATGCGGTCTTTACCGGGGAAATGTCAGGGCATATGTTTTTTGCCGATGAATATTACGGCTATGACGATGCTTTTTATGCAGGAGCAAGATTGCTAAGAATACTTTCCAATACAGATAAAAGTATCGGCGAATTATTAGCGGATGTTCCTAAAGTTTATTCAACTCCTGAAATAAGGGTAAAATGTGACGAAAATGAGAAAATTTCATATGTGGAAAAGGCCAAGAGATACTTTATAAATAAAGGATTGGAAATAATCAGTGTTGACGGTGTAAGAGCAGTATTCAAAGACGGCTGGGGGCTTGTCAGAGCTTCCAATACCGGACCCGAACTTATTGTGCGCTGTGAAGCCAAAACCCAAGAGAGCTTCAAGAATATTAAGGATGAGATATGCAAATCAATTTCACCTTTGCAGATAGTATGGTGAATACCCGGAATACTAAAACTATTCCGGGACAATCATGCAGTCCGTAATTTAGTTTTATTAGCTAAATATCTAAGTTTTTAATTTTAATGGATTCCTATAATAATCCAGGGTTTTATTCATAGGAAAGATAGAGAGTGGATACATACCGTGCACACCAGGGCTATGAAATTGTCGGATATTGAGATTTTTAAGTAACCGGATGCATTTATTATTGAATAAAATGTTGCAATGTTCAAATTTATTGGTATATAATTAAGTAGGTTAATATTATATGTAAATTTAA
>DUMC01000125.1 GCA_012840075.1 Clostridiaceae bacterium
AAATGGAAAATATTCGTCATTATAGCAGTAATTATTCTGTTATCAGCAATAACCTTTATAATACTGCTACATTTGTACAATAATAGAAATGAAGGCAGGGAAGTGGCAATGCAAGCAAAAGAATACAAGCTTTCCAAACCTATAAAAAGAGGCAATATGTCACTTGAAGAAGCTATTGCCGGCAGAAGATCAATTCGTACCTATAGTGAAGAAAAGATAAGTGAAAAAGATATATCCCAGTTATTATGGGCCGCACAAGGTATTACTGATGAAGAAAGTGGATTTAGGACAGCGCCGTCAGCCGGCGCATTGTATCCCCTGGAAATATACGCGGCCGTAGCGATGGTGGACGGTATAGAACCGGGATTATATAAATATAACCCTTTAAATCATAGTTTGCTTCTAAAGAAAAGTGGAGACATTAGAGAAGAAATTTATAATGCTAGCCTTTGGCAGGATAGTATTAAAGATGCTGCTGCAGTCATTATTTACTGTGCCGTGTTTAAGAGAACATATTATCGCTATAGGAATAGAGCAGCTCAATATGTGTATATTGAAACAGGACATTCGGCACAGAATGTGTATCTTCAAGCAGAAGCTCTCAACTTGGGAACGGTGGCAATAGGGGCTTTTGACAACAAGGGGTTAAAAAAAGTTCTTGAATTGCCGGATGAAGAGGAACCTGTATACTTGATGCCTGTAGGCAAACGAGAATAGCTCTTTTCCTCGTATACTAATTTAAATCATAAAAGTGTAGAGGTTTTTAAATCATAAAAGTGTGGAGGTTTCGAGTAAATGAAAATAATAGACAAAGGATTCAAAAAGTGTTATATAATGCACAGTACAACAACAGGAAAATACATGATTTGCAGGGTTTTGAACGAATACGATAACGAAAAAGAAGCTGATAAAGACATGGTTAAATTACTGACTCATCAAATAAGCGAGGAGGATTTGTTGGAAGAATTTTCAAAAAAGCCGTATTTTTAAGTGTTGAAAGAGATTTGCAATGAATATTATAATTTTAAACATTGATTCAAGTAGAAATATTATCAGAAGTTACCTTTCTACTTCTCTTGCTTCTCTTATTGATAATGAAATTGCAAAGAGATTGGGAATTACTCCGCCAGAAGTAGAAAATAAATCGCTAGAAGAGGTTGAAAAACTCAGCGTGGAATTTAAAAATATTTTAAGTGGTTTTTCCCAAACGACCATCTCGTCTGCCCATAAACTGCTAAATCGTTATTTCTGGCCCGAAAGCGAGATTCAAGAAATTACGCTGAGACAGTTAAAGCAAGAAATTGCTAAACTGGAGAAAGAGTGGGAAAAAGATTTGGAAGTAATTGAAGAATATAAAGATATGTCTGCTGTCGAAGCATATATCAATGATGTTAACAAAGCATTTAAAGAAGCGGAAAAATCATCAATAATAAACCATAAGTCGCTGCAAACAGCCCACAAAATTTTTCATGATTTGGATAGTATTTGGTAGTCAATTGATCCCCCGGAATATGGTGTAACAGAAATAGAAAAGGTTTTGAAAAAATTAGCAAATAAATAACGGGGTAAAAAAATAACAAGATAAAAAATAAGAGGATTAAGTGTAATAGCTATAAAACGGAATTCCGATGCATGCGATCTACTTAGCGCAATGTAATCTACTTATAGTTAAATAAATTATAGTTGGCCAAACAAATAAAAAGGATTTATTATGTTCAGTTATTATGTGTAGTTATACTAACACATTAGTGCATAATAATTAGTGTATAATAGACAAATGTATAATTAAGTGTATAATAAAGTTGGATAAGTGTGCATAAGCGTGCAATGTATATCAAAACAAATCGCGAAAGCTAAAAATGAATCACTAGAGATAAATAATAAAATCATAATTCTTAAATGTATCAAAAATATATCTAAAGAGGCGAAGTATGGATAAGAAGGATATTGCCGCTATATTGAACGAAATCGGAATGATGCTTGAAATAAAGGGAGAAAGCTTTTTCAAATCAAGAGCTTATTATGAGGCTGCCAGAGCAATATTATTAATGGAAGAAGATATTGAAACACTGGTCAAAGAGGACAGGCTAAAAGAGTTTAAAGGATTTGGAAAGGCTCTGTCTCAAAAAATTGGAGAGCTTGTGACTACAGGACGGCTTGAATATTACGAGAAGCTAAAAGAATCAGTTCCACAAGGCCTTTTGGACATGTTAAAGATACCCGGTTTAGGTCCAAATAAGGTCAGGGCTTTGTATGAAAACCTTGGTATAACGAGCATAGGTGAGTTAGAATATGCTTGCATTGAAAACAGGCTTGTAAAGCTTAAGGGATTTGGAGAGAAAACTCAGCAAAAAATTTTGGAGGGTATCAAGAATATTAGAAAATATGAAAAGCAGTT
>DUMC01000016.1 GCA_012840075.1 Clostridiaceae bacterium
AGGGACATTTCTTTCCTTTAAAGATAATTGTAAAGATAATTGGACAGGGACATTTCTTTCCTTTAAAGAAACATAATTATTTCCTTTAAAGAAACATAATTAGGGAGAGACATTCCTTTCCTTTAAAGAAATAACTTTTTCTTACTCGAAGAAGGTGTATCCCTTTTCCTTAGTCCTACTTGCTCGAGAGAGGTATATCCCAATGACTGTTATCCCCATGGAATGAATGATTTTGCCTGAAGCTGAATTTAGATGCTTAAAACATCATAACGTCAGTTTATAGCAAATATTTCTTCATTTTTTAAATACATCCTCTCTTTTCCCCTGCAGGCATTACCCTGTTTCATCAATACCATGAAGCAATCTGACTCTTTTTTGCATTCAACTACCTTGCTTGTTACCACTTATTGTTTTTCCTGCTCTATTGTTAAGAGCTCCAGGGTATTTCACAATAATAAATCACAAGGACATGTAAAAAGCCAAAGCCTATAACCATAGAGAAACCGGTATATTCTCGCCATTCGCCATTATTGTTTACATTGATTTTGTTTTTTCTTCGCTCCATAGTATCAGTCTTCTTGATGGTTCTCGTGGCTCAATTCCTTCAGTTTTTCTTTCTGCCCGCTATCTTGCTTTCTACGCTTAACATCATAGATTACCCGATGATGTACAAGACTTGCTAGATGTGATAGGCTAAATTTTATTCAGTGTGATTCACACATAACTCAATGAGATTTCTACCTTGTTCAGTGAGATACCCACCTCACTCAGAAGGATTTTCACCCTACTCAGCAAGATTTCCACCCTGCTCAGTGAGATTCGCACCTTACCCAATGGAATTCCTACCTTACTCAGTAGGATTCCTTCCCACTATATGATGTACCTTTTGCGAGGTGTGCGGAATATTCACTTGCTCCTGTTGATCTACCTGATTTTTATTATGGAAGTATTATATTTTTTCTTAAGTATTCGGAAGGAGGAACTTTGAAATACATTTTAAAAGCTCTGCTAAAAGCTTTTATGTCTTTATACCCTGTCTGTTCCGCAATGTAGGTTATTGGAGTATTTTGCTTCAACAATTGCACGGCTTTTTTCATCCTGCAATTAATAATATATTGATATGGTGTCAATCCTATTGAACTCTTAAACAATCTGATAAAATATTGAGAGTTATACCCACACATCTTTGAAAGTTCTTCTAACCTTATGCTTCTTTGAATATTATCTGATATGTAATTCAGTATTTTGTATATTTCAATTTTAGGTTTTTGAAAGTATTTGTTGTCAATTAAATATAGCCTTAATGCTTCAGCTAAAACTTCAATAATTTGCTGGTTCTGTTCGGATATTGCACACTCTATCGATTGAAGCAGATATTTTAACAGAGAATTTTCTTTTATCTCTAGCTCTATAATATCATTTAAAATATAAGGCAGTATATCTATGTGTAGGAAAGTACAAAAAAGCGGGTTTTGAGGGTTATGTCTCATTTGATATTTAGCCGATGAAGGGAAAACATATACCCTGTCTGGTTTAAGATACTTCTTCTGTATTTTTTCATCAGTATACACAACTTCTCCACTATAAACATAGTATAATCTGCAGTAACCAGGTGGTGTTACTTCAGTTACCTTCCATTCAGGCTTAACTGTTACAGTACCGTATGCAAGAAGCATTTTGTCATTTCATCTCCTATAACCTAATTTCTTCCTATAACCTATATTTCTATATACATATATCACTTTCCTATTTTCTTATTGTATCCCATCTTCTTAATATCATCATACTTTCTTTTTGCATCCTTTTTTATTTTTGCTTACTTTTTTACCTTTTCGTCTTATCCTTTTTCCCATGCAGGTTATTTATATAAATTTGATAATAAAGCTGTGGAGT
Organism: Clostridiaceae bacterium; assembly: GCA_012840075.1. Lineage (GTDB taxonomy): Bacteria > Bacillota > Clostridia > Acetivibrionales > DUMC01 > DUMC01. The sequence continues at coordinate 1,894 of DUMC01000016.1, forward strand.
TGTAAAGGAATTATATTATATGTTTTGGCTATTAGCAATAGGTATATTACATAAATCTCACTGTAGTGTAGGTATATTACAAATAGCTCTCTGTTGTAATTGATAGATAGATTCCTCCTGTAGACAACATCTCCTATTTCCTTTTCATAAGCAAAAGTCAATTTTTGATGAATACGTTAAAAGAAATGGGGTTTACTCTCATTTGCTTGCAAAATATAATTAGAACAGTGACTATAACACTTAGAGCATCAAAATATAGCAAGTAAATAAATATCAAGATAATAAGAATATAGTGTAAAAGATATATTAAAGACTAAAACATATTAAGAGCAAAGCATATTAAGAACAAATGTATTAAGAATAAATGTATCAAGGACAAAGGATAAAATATATCACGAATGACAAATATTATATGTATAATATTTGAATTACTCAAAATATAAAAAAAGGAGGATGTCAAGTGCCATTATCATCTAAAGATATTAAAGTATTAAAGGAATTAGGTTCCAAATACATGAGCTTTGCTACTTTACCTGTCCAGAAGGAAAAGCTTGAACTATGGAAGTCGCTAAACAGATGTAAAATGCAACGTCCAATGGTATGTATTGACCAACTTCCGTGGAATGAGTTGAATATAAATGATGAGCTAACTTTGCAAATTAAAGATCCTTATTGGAAAGCAATAGAATGGGATCTTCGAACTAAAATATATAAATGGACTTATTTCCCGGTTGACATGGTGCTGGAGCCTTACATAACAATACCAAAAGTTATCCACAATTCCGGATATGGAATCCATCCGGATGTAAAAAGGCTAGAATTGGTAGAAGGTACTACTGCTGCTTCGCAAAAGTACGCAAATCTACTAAAAGACTATAATGATATTCAAAAAATAAAAGACATGGAGATAACTGTGGATGAAGAATTAAGCAAGCAATATTTGCAGGAAGCAGAAGAAATATTTGACGGAATAGCACCAGTTATTCAGGGACATGGCTTGCAATTTCATCTTGGTGTATGGGATTATCTTACACAGCTTATGAGTGTAGAAAGTGCTTATTTTGATATTATGGATCGTCCGGAATTTATTCATGCCTGTATGGAAAGAATTACCGAAGCTACAATTTCAGGTATAAAAAAAGCCAATGAATTAAAAGTTCATAATGATATCGCAAATACATGCCACTGTTCATATGTATATACGGATGAACTACTTCCTGATTTTGGAGCAGGTAAAGGACCGGTTTCAAACAATTGTTGGGCATTTGGCATGGCTCAGCTATTCACTTCAGTTTCTCCTAAAATTACAGAGGAATTTGAGATTCCATACATTTCTCGCATGGCAGAATATTTTGGGATGATTTATTATGGCTGCTGTGACCGCTTGGATGATCGTCTTGACTTGGTAAAGAAGATCCCTAATTTAAAGAAGGTTTCTTGCAGTCCTTGGAGTGATAGGAAACGATTCGCAGAGCAGATTGGCGATAATTTAATAATGTCCGCAAAACCTTCACCGGCGTTTCTCGCAGACAGTTCACCAGACTGGGACACTATTAGGAAAGATCTCCAATTAACTGTTGATCTTGCCAAAGCAAATAATGTGAATCTGGAAATAATTCTTAAAGATATTTCCACAGTTCGCTTCCAGCCGGAGCGTTTGACAAAATGGGCGGAAATAGCAATGGAAGTTGTTCAAAACTAGGAGAACTAAGAAAGCTAGGAAAACTAGGATAACTAGAATAACTAGGAGAATTAGGTTTTTTGGAGAATTTCTAGTGGTTGGAATTTTGTAATTGTTGAAATTTTGCGGCTACTTCTGGTTGCTTGGATTTCACAGTGATTTACGGTTATTAGGATTCCAAGGATATTTATGTTTATCCGAATTTTATAGCCGGAATTTTATAGTGAGAATTTCATAGCCATATTTTTTTCATGGCTATTTTGGTTTATTTAAATTTCCTTGTTATTTATGGTTATCTAAAATTCCTTGTTATTCCAGGTTAGCAAAAATCCTAGTTATTCCTATTTACTAGAAATTTATAATCATCGAGATTTTTTAGTTATATATTTCCTAATTAGGAAATTATTATATGGTTAGGAAATTAAAGAAATTTCAAGAGCGTACAATCGTTACTTGCTATTTAAGAGTAGGGTTCAAATAAGAAATAAAAGAAAAGGAAAGGGTGCGGTTTATTAATTTATTTATTAATTTGTTTATTAATTTGTTTATCAATTTTTTATTAATTTCCATGCACCCATTTTTTATTTTATTTATATTTTTTTGTATTTTATTTATACTTATTTTTTATTTTCTATTCCTTTCTTATTATTTATTTATTTTATTTATTATCTTTATACTAATATGTATAAAACATTATATGTTATCATAGGATAACCAAAAATATTCTTAATAACTTAATATTAACTATGTTAAATATCAAATAGATAGATTAAAATCTTCTTAAAACTCTTTTATATAGGGGGTTGAATTTTTTTATTCGCAACAACAAGCTAGATTATTTGTAAATCAACATAGTAGTATTAATATACCCAATAATAAATAACTGAAATAATAACTAAAACTAAATATAACCAAAACTAAATAACCTAATAATGGACACAAAAAAGGCAGCTACTCTAACCATTAAGAAAGCTTTTCATGCAAATTTCTCTATCTGTTGTTTAAATTTTTTGTTGTTTAAATTTTCACATACCTGTCTTTTGCTCATTCTTCCATATATCTACCTTTTGCTCAATCTTCAATATACTTATCTTTTTCCTTATCTTTTTCTTAATCCTTAATATACCTATCTTTGCTTAATTTCCCATAAACTTACCTTTTGCTTAGTTTTTCATAAACTTCATTATAATATAACGCATTCTCGACGGGTGTATTTGAAGGTATATGATTGCCAACTGCCATAAAATATCCAGGACAGTTTTTGCCTATATCCATGCAACGTTTAACCTCCAAATATATGTCTTCCCTTGTTCCGTTCAACAATACCCTCGTATCTGCATTACCAATAAAAACGTGAGTTTTGCCGTATTTTTCTGCTATGTATTTCATATCTGTAACTGGTTCCAGTACAAAACCATGAACTCCACAAGCAGCTATATCATCAATAAACAAAGTATAGTTGCCATCAGATGTAAAGATAATCTTTTTGCCGCTTTCTATTAGTGGAGCAAATAGTTTTTTATAGTTCGGGAAAATATATTTTCTATACCATTCAGGGTGCAAAAAAGGTCCCTCAGTCCAAACAATATCATCATGTATCATAACTACCGGTACTCTGGCTTCTGCCAAAGCATTAAAATATTGCTGTATCCAGGAAGTATAGCGATTTGCAACTTCACCAAATTTTTTTGGATCAGTTCCGGCACTAATAAGCATCATATCCCATCCAAATAAATCAATAAGTCCTGACATGCATGTGACATATATGCCAGTCACATTTACAGCATCTGAAAATAATTCTATCCGATATTGATAATTTTTTTCAAAATCCAATGTTAATTTTTCTATATCCTTTTCACCGAAAGCCTCCAAGGGATCGAATTCCAGTACTTCCTCGACTTCTTTGAAAGGACAGTAAATTTTATCATTATAGTCAACTCCATCGGCTTGATATACTGCATGGCCCATACTTGTCCTCAAGTCACCAAATATTTCAGCATGTATATAAGTGTTCCATATAAAATCATAATTCCACATTTTTCTAAATTCCTTCTGGGCAGTAATCTTTAAATCCACCGGACTTTCGTTATCAACATTAATTCCCGTTACAACACTTAGTAGCTCCCAATGATTTTCAACAGAATATTCGGTACGAGGCACTCTAGGAGGCATTTCCAAATTTATAGCAGACATTCCATCCTGATAAGACATAAATATCCTCTCCTTTCAATTTTATGGGGACATTCTGGGGACATTCCTGCAACGTTTTAATTTTAGGTTGGAATGTAATGGGGACATTTCTGCTATTTTATTAAAAACCAAATGAATAACTAAAATCATAAAAGGTTACTTTATTACTAAAATTCTAATAGAAGTATTTCTATTAATTTTGAAAATCCAAATTTAGCAGAAATGTCCCCCACTTTTTAGGGGGCTTTTTTATAAATTTAGCAGAAGTGTCCCTTTAAGTGTCACTTTTACAAGAGGGAATGTCCATTTTTTAAAATTTAACAGGAATGTCCCTCTTCTCTTTGTTCTTCTCTTGCCCCTTATCTTTAATAAGAATACTTTTTCAATAATTCGTGTTTTATGTCCCATAATTTCTTTGATAGATCTACATAGTATCTATGAGGATTTTCGAATCTTTTAACTTCGTCCCATAAGGTATCTACTTGTTCGAGGCAATAGCGTTGTATGTCTTTTAAGTTCGGGCTTTTATATACACAAGTTCCTTTATCGAAGATTTTGGTCAAAAGTCTTCGTGCATAAAAATTCCTTACTGTTTTTCTTTTCCAAGTATGATGCGGATCGAATAGTTCATAAGGTTTATTTTCATCTATAATCTCGTCGTTGGTAGTTAGTAAATCAGCTATTGCTTTTCCGCTTTCCTTATCATAAAATCTCCAAACTTGTTTAAAACCAGGATTAGTGATTTTTTCTACATTCTCACTGACTTTTATTTTAGGTATTATTTTATTGTTTTCTTCAACTGCTGCTAATTTATAAACTCCTCCAAATACCGGTTCTGACCGTGAAGTAATGAGTCTTTCTCCAACTCCGAATAAATCCACTTGTGCGCCTTGCATAATGATATCTCTGATCAAATATTCATCCAGAGAATTGGATGCTACAATTTTGCAATCATGAAATCCTGCCTCATCTAACATTTTTCTAGCTCTCTTAGAGAGGTATGTTATATCTCCGCTATCGATTCTAATACCTACAGGTCTTATTCCTCTTGGAACCAATTCCTCTTTAAATACTTTTATTGCATTTGGAACACCTGATTTTAATACATTATAAGTATCTACAAGAAATACGCAGTTATCGGGATATGTTCTTGCATATGCACGAAATGCCTCTTCTTCTGTAGGAAACATTTGAATCCAGCTGTGAGCCATTGTTCCCATAACCGGAATGTCGAATTTCTGTCCTGCAATAGTACAAGAAGTTCCAATGCATCCTCCTATATAAGCAGCTCTTGCACCATAAATAGCCCCATCATATCCCTGAGCTCTTCTAGCACCAAATTCCATTATACCCCGTCCCTGTGCAGCTCTTACCATGCGATTCGCTTTTGTAGCTATTAGACTCTGATGATTTATTGTTACCAATACCATCGTCTCTATAAGCTGTGCTTCAATAATAGGTCCTCTTACTGTTATTACAGGTTCATTTGGAAAAATAGGCGTCCCTTCGGGAATGGCCCAAACATCGCAACTGAATTTGAAATCTCTAAGATATTGCAAAAATTCAGGGCTAAATATTTTAAGACTCCGCAAGTATTCAATATCTTCTTCATCAAATTTTAAATTTTCCAGGTACTGTATTAGCTGTTCAACACCTGCCATTATGGCGAATCCACCATTATCGGGGACTTTTCTGAAGAACATATCAAAATATGCGATTTTGTCTTTTAAACCATTTTTTAAATAACCATTTGCCATGGTTAATTCATAAAAATCTGTTAACATTGATAAATTATCTTCGTTCATAAACATACTCATATTTCTCTCAGACCTTTACCCGATAGTTTTAGTTTATATATTTTTTGTTCTAATATCTTTAATTTTTATAAATTTAATTTTATATATTTTTTAATTTACACTCTTCATCCTTTGTAATATTACATATGCATGTGTTTCGTATTTAATATATATATGTTTCACATTTACATTTTCTTTTTTCTTTAGCTTGTATAGATAATTTTCCAATTCTACCCTATATACAAGATAATTTTCCAATTCTACCCTATATACAAACTAAATAAACTTATTGTAATATGGTAAATAGAATAAAAATAATAATAAAATATTGCATTAACTAAAAATAAACTTTTATTTATAAGCAAACCAACACAAAATTAATAACTTACATAAAATGTTATAATCCTACTTGTTCAAAATATTTTATTCTATCAATTCTACCTTAATAATTCTACATTAATTATCATAAATAATTCTGCTTTAATGATCATAAATTATCATACTTAATAAATTATATCACCAAATTCTATATATGAAAAGTTCTTAGTCACCTTTGTCACCTTTGTTAGTCTTAAAAAATAAAAGATTTAAGAAAAAGATTTGAATTATTGTGTCATGGATTAATTAAAGATACAAACTAAAGTTTGAATATTAAATTTATAGATTTTGAATATTAAATTTATAGATTAAGATTGTAAATTAATATTAAAGTTTAAAAAATAAAGCTAAAATCCACATTATTAGAATTATTGGCATTAATGGCATAACTGACATAATTGGCACAATTAGTATAATAATTATATTAATAATAATTATATTAATGGCAATTTTCTTTACTTTTTTACTATAATCAAACAGTAATTTTTTTTACTTTTTAATATTAATAATAATTGATTTTTTTATTATCATCTGATATATTTCCGTATATAAAAATTTAAGAAATTTAACCCTCATATAATCCTGATAATATGGTTCAGGAGTTTCTACCAGGTGACCGTAAATCACCTGACTATGAGTTCATTAATTTATGTAATGACTCGTTCCATGACATGAGGGGAATTGCGAAAGGAGTCATTTATAAAATGGATTACATTAAAGATTTATTAGCAGCTCTTAGCGTTATTCTAAACGGTCTTCCGCAGGGTCTTTTAGCATTGTCTCTTGGCTTTGCATCCGTTCCCACTGCATTTGGATTTTTTGTAGGTGCAGCCGGAAGTTTGATTTTCGGCACTGTAGCTCCAATTTCATTTCAGGCCGAAACAATTACTCTTGCGGGAACCATGGGAAAAAATATGAAGGAACGCCTTTCGATGGTGTTCTTCGGTGGTATTGGGGTTATAATTATCAGTGCTTTTGGTCTTATGGAAAAAATAGTTGAATTTATAGGACCTGCAATTACCAGCGGTATGATGGCAGGAGTAGGCATAATGCTGGCAAGAGTTGCCATAGACATGGCAAGAAGAAATCAAGCTGTAGGTTATACTTCCATAGCTTTAGGATTTATTACCTATATGGTGACGAAAGACCTTGTTTACACAATTACAATTTCAGTAATATTGTCAAGCTTGCTTGCGATAATTTTAAAACAAAAGCTGGATGTAAAAGTAACAGAACGTGAGAAGATAAAATTTCAAAAACCTACGTTTAACCTTGGGATACTACGTGGTGCATTAGCACTGGTGTGTTTAAATATTGGTGCTAATATTGCTTTCGGGAAAATAACAGGTTCTATTGCAAACAGAGATGTAAATATCGATTATCTTTCAATTTACAGCAGTTTAGCAGATATTGCATCTTCTCTATTTGGAGGAGGTCCGTTGGAATCCATAATATCCGCTACAGGTAGCGCTCCTCATCCTCTCTTTTCCGGAGTATTGATGATGACCTTAATGGCAATTATATTACTTTCAGGGCTTCTGCCCAAGATAGGAAAATATATCCCAAGCGAATCCATAGCAGGATTCTTATTTGTACTCGGTGCAATAGTAACAGTCCCAGGTAATGCAGCTACCGCATTGACTGCAGAAGTTGCAGGTGGAGCGGCAGTTGGAGGTATAACCATAGCAGTTACTGCCATTACCGATCCGTTCCTCGGTATGTTAGCAGGTTTAATATTAAAATTATTTGCCGGTATTGTAGGCTTATAAATCAACTATTTTGCTGAATATCTATTGTTGTAAAAATCATTTGTAGTCAAAAAATTCATTTAGGATGGGTTTATAAATTAGTTTTAGAATAACTAGTGGTTGTATAAATGTGAGGAAATTATCAAAGGTAATAACAATAGAATAACTACTGGAGGTAATAGCATTGGAAAAATATTATACTTTAACTGTAGCTGGGTTGACAAGGAAACTTCCCATCGTAAAAATAAGTGATGACCTAAGCATTGCAAGTTTTGTCATCCTTGGTGATACTGAATTGGTTTTAGCTACCGCCCCCGAAATAGTCAAACGGCTCCCTCAAGTAGATATTTTGATAACAGCAGAAGCTAAAGGTATACCTCTGATTTTTGAAATATCACGATTGATGAACATGAAAAGATATGTAGTTGCCCGCAAAAGCATAAAACCTTATATGGATTCACCTATAGTTAATGAAGTAGTATCTATTACAACTCAAAAGAAACAAATATTGTGTCTTGATAAGAAAGATGCCGAATTAATAAAGGGAAAACGAGTAGCTATAATTGACGATGTCATTAGTACCGGTGAATCTATAAATGCAGTAGAAAAATTAGTAGAAAAAGCCGGTGGAATCGTAGTTGCAAAAGCAGCTATCCTAGCTGAGGGCGATGCAGCAAATCGTAACGACATAATTTACCTTGAAAAACTGCCATTGTTTCCTAATAACTAATAACTAGCAATTAGGAAAAGACAAAGAAGGACTGTCTTGAATGAATAAAGGGAGATGAATAAGGGGACAGTCCTTCTTTTTTTAGAAATTTTATAGATCATAAGACAAGCATTATCATTAAGACGAATCATTAAGGCGAGCGTAGATGAGCATTAAGGACATAGAGAATAGGAGCATTAGAGGACATTCCTGTTTTTCATGAAAAGTTATTAAGGGACACTCCTGCTTTTTTACAAATCTTAATAAATTTTAATAAATCTATTTATTACTACTTATTACTACTTAGCATCAATAAGTCATGAGTTATCTAAAAGAAATCAAATTGTAAAATGTTAGTTTAAAATTTCTTGTTTCATCGATGTCTTGAATTATGATATTAATAGGACTATCTCACTCACATCACACTCACATTTTCACTCATGTTTCCACTCATATTAAAACTGGACTCTAATTCATGTTTAAATTTGTAATTTGCAAATTTACAAATTTAGCAGGACTGTCCCCATTTTAGTCTTTCTCAATTTTATGTGAACTTTCTTGGTTGTTTTTGAATATAATGCAATATAAAATCAAAGTTAGAGATGCAGGTGACAATTATGTATAATTATTTATATAATTATCATTACAATTTTTATCCGCGGCAGCCATTGGGACCTTCATATATCAGATTGTTGCATGCTTCACCGAATACTCCTGCTGTTGATATCTATGCAAATGGTAATTTGGTCGCTAGAAATCTAAGTTATAGGCAATTCACCGAGTATTTTGCTGTGCCTGAAGGAAACTATAATGTAATAGTATATCCTGCCGGTCAAACGGCTAATGCTATTTTAAATACTATTATCTATATCCCAGGAGGCTCAATTTTTTCTATCAGTGTAACAGGTTTACTTCCTAATGTGGCGTTGTTACTGGTAGAAGATCCTCGCATGCCCATACCTCCCGGAAAGTTAATGTTAAGATTTGTTCACCTTTCACCTAATGCTCCTAATGTAGATGTTGTAATTCAAAACAATGTAACAATTTTTAGAAATGTTGGATATGGAAGTGTAACGCAATATTTACCTGTAGACCCTGGCACGTATACTTTTAATATTATGGTTGCCGGTACAGGACAAAGAATTTTATATGTACCTAATATTAGACTGGCAAGTGATAGATTTTATACTATATATTTCATAGGGCTTATAGTCGGTATTCCTTCTTTACAGGTGCTTGTACCTCTTGATGGGAATACTTACATTAGTTAAGTTAATTAATTAAGAAAAGCTAATAAATAATTGCTTTAATAATAATTAGATTAATTAATAGTTTGATTGATAAGTAATTAGATTAATTGGTAAATAATTGGATTAGCTGATAAATAAGGGTTAATTGATAAATAATTGAATTGACTGATAAACAAAATATAATTGCATTACTAATAATCATAATACTATTTGATGAACTGCTAAGAATGCGCTTTATGCTCTACTTGCCATATCCAACCTTATTAATCTTTTTTATCGATTAAAATAAATATAGACATAACCAAGTAAGCTATTGGGAAATTAATCATTCTACACTATTAGTATGGTAAATTAAAATAGCAAGTTTAATCCAAAATAATCCAAATCCTTAATCTATAAATAATGATAGTTCTTTTGCTGATGATAGAAATTATGTTGATAATAGTAATATTTTAGTGGTAGTAATTCTGATGATAGTAATGCGTCAACGAGAGTAATTCTAATGATAATAGTATTTCTATTGATGATAGGAATTTGTTAGTTATATTAATTTTACTGATGATAATTGTTAATGCCAGTGAGAATTTGTACCATATACTGGTTGAATAATATTGTACCACAATTATCCCGGTAGAATTTTATCCAAATCCTTTTTTGCTGTCAATGGTAAAGGCTAAAGCCCTTGCTACGCAAGTCATTGACATTCAAAATATGGATTTGGATATTTAGGTAATCAAGGGATAATTACTGCAAGTACGTGAAGTACGTGGCCTATTTTTTTGCCGGTATGTGGCATAATTTTAGAGTGACATTAACAGATAATAGTTCTATTGATGATAGTAATTTGTTAATGATAGTAATTCCACTAATGATAGTAGTTCTATTGATAATGTTTTTCCTATTATTCGTGACTAGTCTATTAATTTTAATGATGTAATAATGGACACTCTGTTAATGATGGTCCATTTATTAATGGCAATCCTTTTTTAAATAATAATCCTTCTACTAATGGTTGTCCTTATGCTAAGGATGGGTCTTCTTAAGGATGTTCCTTTACCAAAAATGATCTTTCGCAAAGTAAGCTTTTTTAAGATATTATTTCGCTAAAAAAGAGCCTTTCTAAGGGTGTTTGGTATTCCTCCGTTAAGATGAACCTTCGTTAAGGATATTCGTTTTTTGAGAGTAAATTCTTTTATTAAAATAAAAAGTAAGTGTTTACATTTTTTAGTTATATTAGTTTATTTTTCTATTATTAACATAGCTTTATTAACATGGCTTTTTGCACCAAATTCCATATGATAGTGAAATTCCATACGATAGTGAATAGCAGCATAGATGAGCAGTGCCTTTCACCCTTGACTATCATATGGAATTTGGTTAAAGCTGCTCTATTAATTTTCCAGCTACTTTATTGGAAAATTAATTTAAAAGTTTTATCTTGATAAACTTGAAAATTGACAGTCTTTCCTTTCCGTTAATGATTCAGTTAATGATGTTTGATAATGATGTTTGACTTTTCAATTATAATGATGTTTGACTTTTAAATTAATGACCTCTGACTTACTTTTCAATTAATGATCTCTGACTTTTCAGTTGATGATACTACCTTTACCGATAATGGTCTATTGGTTGATAATGATCTATCCTCCGTTGAAAGCCCCTCTGCTGACTTTGCTTGCCCTTGTAACCTTGCTTGTTCTTGCAACCTTGCTTCTTCTTGTAAATTTCCTTGCTCTTGTGACTTTACTTGTGACATTACTTGCTCTTCTGGCTTTTCTTGCCCATCTAACCTTGCTTGATCTTCATACTTTATTTGTTTTTCTGACTTTGGTTTCTCTTCTGACTTTGGCTGCTCTTCCATAAACTCAGATTCCAAAGCAGCACGTTTACGTACTTGATGACGTGCATAGAAGAAACTACCAATCTGTCCAAGCCCTGCTAAAGCCCAAGTAACCGGATAACATACAAAAAGCATCATTACTGTTGGGTACCATCTAAAAAACGTAGCCAGCCAAACTATGCGCATAAGGCAAGCCCCTATAAGCGTGCAAAGCATAGGCAATATGGAATATCCCATTCCACGGATTAATCCTGGATACACATTCATTATTCCACATGTAAAATACGCTATCATCATCACTTTCATGCGTATCATGCCGAGTTCAATAACTTGAAGGTCGGATGTATAAAAACCAAGTAGCTTTTCGCCAAAAACTAATATGAAACCTCCCAGAAAAATCCATGTAATAAAAATTAGAACGGTACATACCTTTGCAACACTATCAATTCTATCATATTTTTTTGCACCCATACTTTGCCCCGTAAAAGTAATAGCTGCATTGTAATATGCGTTCATAGTTGTGCCAAGAAAAGATTCTACATTACCTGAAGCGGAACTTGCAGCTACCATTGTTGAACCAAAAGAATTAACCGCAGATTGGATTAATACATTGGAAATAGAAAACAATAAATTCTGAATTCCGGCAGGCAAACCGATTTTGACGATTTTCTTCAACTTATTCATATCAATGCGCATCTTAGAAAACATGAAACGTATGGCACCTTCGCTCCTGTAAAGACAAATCATAATCAACATCATAGAAATATATTGAGATATAATAGTAGCCCACGCTACACCGTCAACACTCATTCCTAACACAATTACAAAAAACAAGTTAAGTACAACATTTATACTACCGGCAATTGTAAGATAATACATAGGATGACGGCTATCACCTATAGCACGAAGTATGGCTGCACCGAAATTATATACCATGGATGCAGGAATACCAATAAAATAAATCCTCATGTATAACACAGATAAATTTAAAATGTCTTCAGGAGTTCCCATTATTTTCAATAAGGGTTCACAAAGAATCAGACCTGCTACCATAACTAATAGCCCGGCTATTATACTTACAATAATGGAAGTATGAACAGATCTGCTCACCTCATCCGGCTGATCAGCACCGTAATCTTGAGCCACGGCAACGCTGGTACCAACCGAAAGACCCATAAATAGATTCACAATAAGATTAATGAGGGCACCTGTAGCACCTACAGCAGCCAGCGCTTTACTTCCAGAAAAGCGTCCTACCACAATCATATCAGCAGCATTAAACAGAAGTTGAAAAATGTTCACTGCCATAATTGGCAATGCAAATATTAAAATTTTAGTGAACAGCGGGCCACTGTTCACATCCATGTCATGGTTCTTAATGATCATACTATAGTCGCTCCCTTTGCATAACTAAGCTTTATACTAAACTTTACTTCAAAATTTATTAATTCTAATTCGTATTAAAATTTAATAAAAATGAAAATTAAACTTAAAAGTTAATAATAATTTAAATTTACTTTATTCTAATTTCAAAAATTCATTAATTCACATTATTAATTGTACATTCAAAAATCTATTAATTCAAATTAATTAAATCATTTAAATTCATATTGCAATTTATATTGCAATTCATTGCACTAGCCCATATGCATTTTGTTTCGATTCATTTTGCATTAATCAACTTCACATTAATTCATTCATTCCAATAATAGTTCATTTTGTATTAATTTGCTTTGTCTTAATTTTTTCGTACTAATTCACTCCATTTTAATTTTATTTTATATTAATTCACATTTTTATAAATTCATATTATTGATCAATTTTTACTGCATTATATTAACGCAATATTATTACATTACAACAATTCCTACAGCATTATAATAGGGAACACTATTTAGCCCCCTATTGGGTTTGGAGAAAAACATACAATATGTTATAGTTATAATTACAGAAGAAACAGGGGGTTATAGTAAATGGCTAAAAAGCGATACAGTACAGAATTCATTGAACAGGTA